>CAVREL010000072.1:0-93578 GCA_963720105.1 uncultured Acidobacteriota bacterium
ACCGCTGCCGAAATGTGGCTTCCTCCCACGTCGTAGACAAGAACGCGGTTTTCCGCACCGGGCACTCAGGACTCCTGCCAACGGCTCGCGCCGCTCAAGTCCAGAATATCGGACGGGAACGGTTGACCATGATGATCTAAAAGAGGCTGAGGAAAAACGGGAATAAGCAGGGAAATCGCCCGGGCGAGCGTAGCAGGGGCTAAAGAGTGTGCGTGAGAACTCGTTTTGGGCATAGTGCCCACGATTTTTGATGACAAAAACAGCAAGTCAGCGCCGCTGCGCGGCATGGCGAGTTAGCAAGTTAGCGCGAAGATCCAGTTCTCACGCAAACACTAAAGCCCGACACATTTTGTTCGGCCTATCGGCCCGACTGAAGTCGTGCCCTTGTGACAAAGCGGTTTCCATGGTGTTTTTCCGCAGCATCTAGAAGTCGATGTGCGTTCGCACCGCGCCGATCCACGCCGGCCCGCGGTCGCGGTTGTAGCCGGGATCGGAAATGTGCTGCACGTCGATGGCGTAAAAGAGCCCGCGCCAGGCATGCCAGGTGTAGTAGCTTTCCACGATGTTTTCGCGGCCGTAGTTGAGCCCGCCATCGCCCAGCAGAAACCCGAGACCGCCGTACTTCAGGTAATTCTGGTGATCGCGCTTGATGGCATTCGACACCGCGACGATGCCGTACTTGTCCTGCTCGCGATGCCAGCGGCGCCCGGAGTAATCGCCGCCCGCTTCCACCGTCTGATCCACCTCCGTGTAGGCGAACGACTCGTGCTGGCCCTCGTTCCACCCGAAGCGCGCGAATACCCGCAGATTGCCGGTCAATTCCTGCTGCACGTTGTAGCCGAAGCCGTATTTGAGAGCCCCGAAGTGCTCGTGTGCAGTGATCTTCGGCAGGGGGTCGGTTCCATCCAGGAACGCGCCAACGGCTTCGCGATAGGTTCCCATGTGGGCGCGATTGGCATAGAACAGCACGCGCGAAGTGCCCTTGCGGTTCGGCACCAGGCTGTGGCGCAGCTCGAATTCGCCGTTCTGGCCGTGGGCGCGGCTGAACGCCCAGTCGAGGTCGATGCCGTTGGCCACAATGGGCATGGCGAAAACCCCGTAACGGATGGTCCATGACCGATCGTCGTATTCCGCCATCCCGCCCACTGAGTAGCCGCGCGTATCGGCGGCGTAATCCCAGGCGCCGTTGTTGTCGACGGTCCAGTTCATGAATTGCAAATGGCTGTCGGATCCGATGTCATTGGCATCGAAGAAATCCGGCAGGGTCATCTTGCCCAGGCGAAACTCGAAGCGGCGCACCGGCACGCTGGTGGCCAGCGCGAAGAAGTTCGGGTCCTGGCTGCTGGTTCGGTCGGTGAGCCCGATGACCTGGTGAATCTGGTAGCGCGCGGGATAAGGATTGACGCTGAGGTACGGGTTGCGCACCACGTCGATATTCGGCTCGCCGCCCAGTCCCAGCGCCTCGCTCAGGCCGCGCCCCATGGCCGTCTCGAGATCGAAGATCAGATCGGTGTTGTAGCGGATGGAGTGGGTGGGCCGCATGGCCGTGTAGAGCGTTCCCACTTCCGAGACCTTGTATTCCGCCGAGTTGCGGAAGCTGTTCGGCCCCTGGTAGAGCGAGTGGAACGGAATGCGGCCCTGGAAGATGATGTTGGCCTGCCCGGAAAGCCAGTAGCGGCCACCCTCGGGGTGGGCAAACATGCTGGTGGGCGGATCGTCGGGCTTGTCCTGCCCGGGGCTCGAGGCGGCGGCGGCCTGGGGCTGCGAGGGCTCGCAGGCAGCGAGTTTTGGCTGGAGGCCGGCGCCAGGCTGGTGCAGTTCGAAGACCCCTGACCCCTGATCTCTGACCCCTGTTTGCGCCCACGCCGCCGCGCCGGTCCCGATGGCCGCGCACAGGACAGCCAGGAGGAACGAACGAAGACGGGATTCGAGGTCAGGACGCATCAGGGGCCTTTCATATTGGAATGGGACCATGGCGGGAGGTAGAATGAAAGCGAACTATACCCCCACTGGGTAGATACCATACCGGGGGAGGGTATTGTCAACCGCACAAGGAGTCCCATGTCCCACCACGAGCGCGAAACCATCAAAATGGTGCAGAGAGTGCGCAAGCTGCGCGGCCAGTTGGATGCCATCGAGCGCTCCCTGGTCACCGACAGCGATTGCGGAGACCAGTTGATGCTGCTCGCGGCCGTCCGCGGAGGCGTCAACGCGTTGATGGGGGAAGTCCTGGAGACCCATATCCGGTTTCACCTGGCCGATGGATCCAAGGAGCAGATCGCGCCCGAACTGGCCGAAGACCTTATCGACCTGGTGCGTGCTTATCTCAAGTAGCGATGGCTTTCTCTGGATCGCCGGCCTGGGTCCATGGTAGCGGTCCGTCCGGCAGGCAATTGTAAACGTACGGTTATTCGAAACGCACGACGTGCTTGAGAGCTCCCTCAATGGGCTACGAGGTCCGATCGGATGGGGTGTTCTTTAGAACAAAAGCAGCAAGTCAGCGTCGCTTCGCGACGTAGCGAGTCAGCAAGTCAGCCTGAAGATTCAGTTCTCACCCGGGGACTTTATCCCACGTGAGAGCGTTCTCGATCGAACATGTTTCATGCGCCATTTCGGCTGTTCTTCTAAGGCAAAACCTCACGCTACCGGCGTCCTCATCGACTCCAGCGCCACCGTCATATCTTCGGCCAGAGCCTGTTGCTTGTCCTCATTCAGCTTCGTCCCGCCGCTGGTAAGGTAGAAGACGTCGATCGCCGTTTCGCCCTCGGTATCGATGAGCGCAATCTCGATGTTGCACTGATGATTGCTCAGCACCAATGCAATCTGGCGCAGCAGGCCGGGGGCGTCCTGCGCGATCACCTGCAGAAGCGTGGAATGGGTGGAGGACTCGGTATCGAAGCTGAGCCGCGTAGGCACTTCCACCTTGATGCTGCCGGCGTGATTGGCGTGGCGGCGCGCGTCCAGCATCTGTTCCACCGGAACCTTCTGCGCCACCACCTCGTGCATGTATTCGAGGAAGCGCTCTTTTTCGCTCGGGTTCAACTCCAGGGTGCGAAAGACGTCGGAGAAGTGGAAGCTGTCGACAATTACACCGGTTTCGTTGGAGAAGGCGCCGGCCTTGACGATGTTCATGCCCCAGGCGGCCAGCGCGCCGGCCACATCGGCAAACAGGCGCGTACGGTCGCGGGTGATCACGGTCAGGTCGAAGAGCTGGCGCGCGGGCCGCAGATCGAGTTGTACCGGGTCCTTGTCGAGGCTGGCAGCGAGCTGAAAATGGCTGCGGATGTGTTCGGGAAGGCGGGTCTGCAGGTAACGTTGCGGCAGGCCTTCGAGGAACTGGCCCAGCGCCTGGTACTGGCCCATGGACACCATCGATCGCAGGCGGTTGAGCAGCGTGGGATCGATGGCCGCGTGATAACGAATCTCGTCCACGCTGCGGTCCATGAAGTTGGCGGTGGCCATGTAGAGCTGCCAGAGGTTTTCCGCCTTCCACGGGGTCAGCGCTTCGGGGTTCACGGCCTTGATGTCGGCGTAGGTCAGCAGCGTGAGCATCTTCAAGAGCGAAGGACTGCCGATCTTCTCGGAGAAATTGCGCACGTTCTCCTGGTCGAAAATGTCGCGCCGCAGGGCGTTCGACATTTCCAGGTGCATGCGAATCAGCTTCAGTACCGACTCGCGTTCCTCGGCGTCGAAATCGAGCCGGGCCATGAAGCTGTCGGCCAGTTCCACGCTTTGCCCGGTGTGCTCGCCGGTGCGGCGCGCCTTGCCGGTGTCGTGCAGCAGCAGCGCCAGCAGGAAGAGGTCGAGCCGGTCGATCTCCGGCAGCAGCTGCGCCAGGCGCTTTTCGTAGTCGTGGGTGGGCTGGCGCAGGCTGTGAATGTTGTCGATGACCAGAAAGGTGTGCTCGTCGACGGTGTAGCGGTGGTAGCTGTCGCGGATCACCAGCGCGTCGATGCCGTGGAACTCGGGAATGAGCATTTCCAGCACGCCCAGCGCGTGCATGGTGCGCAGGGCGTGGGCTGCGTGCGGGCCGAGCAGCACTTCGCGCAGCGCGTTCCAGAGATAGGGGCCTTCGGGGATACGGATGGCCAGCGCCGGCAGCGCGTCGGTGATGCGGTCTTCGGCGGCCTGCGAGAGCGTGTAGCCATGCGTGGCCATCAGCGAGAAGACGCGCAGGATGGCGCTGGTATCGCTGAACTGGGCGCCGGCGATGATGTCGATGCGGCCCTGGTCGAGGATGAAATCGGTGCCCGCGATGGGCGTGCGGCGGCGGCGGAACTGGCGGTAGAAGCTGACCGGGGCGGGAAGGTTTTCCATCAGCAGGGCGGCACGGCGATAGATGACGCGCGCGTGCCGGTAATAGGTGCGCATCCAGTAGGCCGGATCGGCGGTGCCGCGCGTTTCCAGCCCGATCGAGCGGGCCGCCGCCTCGTCCTGCGATTGCCAGTCGAGCGTGTTGTCGTCGCGGCCGTGGCGGAAGTGGAGAAAACATCGGGCGGCGGCGAGAAAGTCGAAGGCGGCTTCGGCATCTCCGCGCGCGCTCTGGAAGACGCCGCCCCGCTGCCGCGGCCACTCCTTCGTCTCTTTCAGATGGAAGAGCAGCGCGAACCAGACCGCCAGGTGGTAGTCGCGCAGGCCGCCCGGACATTCCTTCAGGTTCGGCTCGAGGTGAAAGATGGTGTTGCGAGTACTTTGGTGGCGGGCCCGGGCGATCTCGCCCAGCTTTTGGGTGATGGTGTTCCACTCGCTCAGCACCAGGCCGGGGAGAATCGTCTGGTGAAGTTGCTGGTAGAGCGGGAACTGGCCGGCCAGGAAGCGGCGGTCGAGGGTGGCCAGGGTGAACTCCAGGTTGTCAGGATCGAAGCGGCCGGCTTCCTTGAGGGTCCGGGAACTGGGGCTGGCGCGCAGGCCTATGTCCCACATGCCCTGGATAATGGCGCGCACCGACTCTCGCGCCTGCTCCTCGGCTTTCTCGTCGCCGAAGGCGAAAAGCACGTCGACGTCGGAGTAAGGAAACAGGTCCTTGCGGCCGTAGCCCCCCAGGGCGATCAGGGAGACATTCGATCCTGGCTGGGCGGCAAAGGCCCGGCGCCACATTTCAATCAGGATGCGATCCACGACGGCCGAGCGCCGGCGGATGGCCGCTGTCCCGTCCCCGGTGCGTTCGTAGGTCTGGCGGACGAGCGCCATCTCCCGAAGATACTGCTCCCGTAGATCGTCAACCGCAATGCTGACTGAATTCATGAGTGGTATGTATGGCCTGCCGAAGCAAGAAGATGTTTTTTCAGAATAAGCGAAAAAGGCCGGGAACAG
The DNA here is from genome assembly GCA_963720105.1 of uncultured Acidobacteriota bacterium. Lineage (GTDB taxonomy): Bacteria > Acidobacteriota > Terriglobia > Terriglobales > Acidobacteriaceae > Telmatobacter. The sequence continues at coordinate 5,314 of CAVREL010000072.1, forward strand.
GGAGTAGGGAACAGGGAATAGCCGCAAAAGCCGGTTTCCGGATATATCGTCGTCTCCCTGCAGGCGTTTCCGGCTGGAGCGAAATATCCGGTTCTGCGAGGGTCACGGCCTGGTTCGATCCGCCGTCTTGACGTATGGCTCGATGTTCTGGATATCCTTGTCGATCACCGTCAGATCGGCACTGTTGGAGGCCGCCCGGCGTGCTTTCTCGAGCCAATCCAATACCGTGCCATATTCCCCCGTGTGCATGTAAAGCAGCGCCATGACCCGGTACGCCGTTGCCGGGTTATAGTCGGGGGCCGTCGTCGAAAGGGTGAGTGCCTTGCGCACCGCCGTGTCGCCCAGCGCGACCTGCCGCTTCCGTTCCTCATTGGATGGAGCGAGTCCCGCCAGCCGCTCGTAGCACAGTCCTTCATCCAGGAAGGGCCGGGGATCGTCGGCGAAGGCGGTTGCCGCCTGCCGATAGCGTGCCAGCGCCTGCTGATACCAGGCGTTTTTTTCCTGTTCGGAGGCTCCGGATTCGCGGTTGAACAGGATGGTGCCCTGCTGAAGAACGACCGTGCGGTAATCGGCATCGGTGGCCGCCACGCTGGAGGCAAGCAGCAATTTCCGCGCCCGTTCCAGCGCCTCCTCCGACCCGCTTCGAAGACTGTCGCGCTCCCGGATGAGGGTGTCCCGGCTTTCACCCGCCGCATCGTTCAGTTGGGTGTTATCCATTTGGGCAAGCGCCTCGCTGGCATCCGAATACCGCCGAAGAACGCCTGCGTCGCCCCGGGTAAACCCTGAGGGAGCCAGGAAAGTCAGCTGGTAATTCTTTACCGCCTCTTCGTAGTCCTGTTTCTTCGCCGCCCAGCCGGAATCGGCAGGCCGATCAGCCGTATCGTGAATTGCCCGGTCGAGATAGGCATCGCCCAAGCCCTCGTATGCCGGCGTAGAGTTCAGCTTCTGGCCGCCGGACAGCCTGGACTGGTTGGTTTCAATCAGTTCCTGGGCCCGATGAAGGTGGGTGAGCGCTCCCTCGATGTCGGGAGGATCAAGTCGAAGGTATGCCAGGCCCAGGTTGACGCGGGCCAGGGAATCGTCCGGATCGGCGGCCACCGCCGCTGCCCATAGGGCCAGGTCCGGCTCCGGCTGACCATGCCAAAGAGCGGTCTTCCCGCACCACACTTCGGCGCGCCCATACGACCCGGCGGTAAACGCGGCAACCAGCACCGCCAGCCCTGCGCCGGCCAGGGCGATGCGGCCTCGCGACCCGGCGCACCACCCGGTGAGAATGGCGAGCATCGCCAGGATGACTCCCATGGTCGGCAGGAACAAATAGCGGTCGGCCATCTTGGTACTGGTGGACACGAGATTCGACACCGGAATCAGCGCGATCAGGAACCAGAAGATTCCGAATGCCACCAGGCGCCGGTAGCGGTCCTCGGAGCCCGCAAAGCGAAAGCCGATCCACAAAAATGCACCGGTGAGGATCGCACCCAGCAAGCCCGGGATGCTGAAAGCAGGAACCGCGCCCCAGGAGTAGGAGGCGCTCATCCGCAGCGGAACCAGCGCCTTCCATGCATAAGCAAGCACCACCTCGCAGGCGGCGTTCAAGGTCTGCAATAGCGAGAGCGTTCCCTTAATGGCGCCCGCCTGACCCTGTGCCCACAGCGTCCACGCAGAACCCGCCCCGGCTACCAGGCTCAGGACCATGAAGGGTGGTCCCAACACCCGCAATCCAGCCGAATCTTTGCTGAGAAAATCTGCGGCCCTGGGCGCCATGGGAAGGATCAGCGCAGTGCAACCGAGAAGAACCAGAATCAGCCAGCCTCCGTGAGCTGGGTCCATGTCGAGCAGGCGATGAAAGACGGACGCCGAAATCGCGGCCACCGGGACGAAGATCGCGGTCAGACCCAGCGTCCGCGTCAGGATGGGATTTTCGCCGCGCGTCCTCCAGCGCCACTTCAGGATCCCGGCGTGCGGGCCCGAGCAGAATTCATAGGCCACGATCAGCACCGGAAGAATCACCGCGATCGGCTTGGAGAGGACCGCCAGCAACACCATGAGGATGGCGCTGGTGTGGCGCAGTCTCCATTGGCTGGGTGTCGCCGCGTCGCGCGCCCACAGCCACGCCAGCATCGACAGGCCCACAAAAATGAGCGCCAGGAGGTCCTTCCGCGCCGAGAGCCACGCAACCACCTCGGTGTGGATCGGATGCACCGCGTATACGAGAGCTCCGGCTACAGCCAGAACCGCGGGAATGCCCAACCGGCGATAAAGGGGGATCAGCAGGACCGCGGCGAAAGTCGCATAAAAAAGATGCGCGATGCGAAACACGGTTCCATCAAATGGATCGCCCTTATCCGACAGTGCGCGATCCAGCAGCCACGTGGTCGTGGTTACGGGATGAAAATTGGCAAAATAGGGCTCGGTCCACGTGGCGCCCAACCGCGACAGCGGAGAACTGACGGCCACGTATGGGCTAACCGTCAGATAGAAATGATCGTCGTAGTCAATGGGCGCGACGTGGACCGTTTGCCCGTAGACGATCCATGTGCAAATCGCAATCAGTAGAACGCCGCCCGCGAAGAGGATGCGCGAGCGTTCCAGCGGCCACTTAGGCGCCGTCACCGCCGGTGGTCCGGGGTGTACGGCCGTGGAACCGCGGCTGGCCGTGCTGCGCTGAAGTTGGCGCCTTTGCTTTCGGTTCATGAACCAAAGCCCAATCCTTCTGAAAGGTCCGGTGTCTCGATCCCCAACCGCGAGCCGACTGGATTCATGAAGGGCATATATGACTTGCCGAAGCAAGAAAGGATGTTTTTCCAGAATACGGCAAATCTGCAGGGAATAGGGAAGAGTCTAGCACCTCGTGCTACGCTACTGCTGTATGGGCCAAGCCCGCGAATCTAAGCGGTGCAATTGAGCCAGGCACCGGATAAGAAGAGTCGGCAGTGATGGCCAATTTCGAGGAGAACTGATCGTGCCAGAAGACGAATTGGAGTTTGAAGAAGAGAGTACGCGGGAAGCACCGGTCCTTATAAAGGCGTACGGCGAGTATTGGAATCCGGATCTTGTGGGATGGGAGGCCAAGGAGTTCCTCGGCCACAAATTCAGGGAAAAGGGGCGGAACATCAATGTGTACGAACAAATTGGCGTCTATGTACTGTACAAGGAATTCCAGCCTGTCTATGTTGGAAGCTCTGCTAGACAATCAATCGGCAATCGTTTAGCTGGGCATCGGCGATCTAAGCGAAGGGGACCGCGGTGGGACACCTTTTCCTAGTTTGGAATCAGGGAGATTCTGAAGAGCGGGAAGCTGAAGAACCACAGGAAATCGTTCTCTGTGACGTCAGAAGAACTGATCGCGACGCTCGAAGCACTGCTGATCCGAGCAATTGATCCCAAATTGAATTCTAGGCGGGAAAAGCTAAAAAATGCTGTGCACCTGCATCAAAGCGAACCGGCTGAGACCCCCGACCCCCTAAAAGAGCACCTGCAGGAAATCGAAAAAAAGATCGACAAAATTGACAAGCTTCTTCAGGGCAGAGGCTCAAAATGAGCGAAGCAGCCGAACCGGTCGTTAATTCGCCTTCTTTAAAGGCTGCCGGAAAAGCGCTGATAGGAGACGATGAACTCTGCAAGGCGTTCCGCCGAAGAAATCCAGTTCAAGGGACTTGCAGAGGATTGTAATGTCCAGCAAACGTAAATACAAAAGCGATGCATTTGAAGCGATCCATAGTGCGGCTGCCGGTATGTACCGGGCCGGGACCATCGACAAGGCGACCATGCGGGAGTTCGATGAATCCTGTCTCTCTGTTCCCGCCTCGATGGAGCCCAAACGTATCAAGCGGATTCGCGAGAGCCAGAAGGTGAGCCAGCCCGTTTTTGCCCGCTATCTCAATACAAGCGAATCCACGGTGGAAAAATGGGAATCCGGTGCGAAGAAACCCAGCGGCATGGCCCTCAAGCTGCTCGATATTGTGGAGAAGCACGGTTTGAAGATTCTCGCCTGACGGTTACAGCGCGGTTTCGCCCCTCTCATCATTGCGGATGCGGATGGCGTCCAGCACGGGGCTGACGAAAATCTTGCCGTCGCCGATGCGGCCCGTGCGCGCGGCCCCGATAATCGCCTCGATGGCCTTATCCTTCAGCTCATCGGGGACCACCATTTCGATTTTCACTTTGGGCAGAAGATCGACCGTGTACTCGCGCCCGCGATAGAACTCCGTATGGCCCTTTTGCCGGCCGTGGCCGCGCGCTTCCAGAATCGTCATTCCTTCAATCCCTGCTTCGAGCAGTGCATCCTTCACCGCGTCCAGCTTGGAGGGCTGGAGAACCGCTTCAATCTTGAGCATGAGCAATTGCCTCGCTTGACAGCCTATCAGGCCGGACCGACCCCGTGGGATGAGCCCGGCGCAAGTTTTCCTCACCCGCACGCGACGATCCGCGGGCTCCAAAGTAGTTACTGGGACATACTCCTGTAGACGTTGAAGTCGTAGCCCTCTTCGCCGTGCTGCGACAGATCCAGTCCGGCCATTTCGTGCTCCGTGGAGAGGCGCAGTCCGATGAGCTTGTCGACGATGAACAGCAACACGAATGTGCCCACCAGGGAAATAACCCAGGCCACCGCGACGCCCGCCGCCTGGTTGCCAAGCTGCGCCCAGTGGCCGTCGATGCCGCCGGTCGGATTCTGCTTGCCGGAGGCGTTCATGCCGAATGCGGGGTTGATGGCTGCAACCGCGAAGACCCCGGTCAGCAAAGCGCCGAGGGTTCCGCCGGCGCCATGGACGCCGAAGGCGTCCAGCGAGTCGTCGTAGCCCAGCCGGCTCTTGACTTCGAACACCATGAATGAGCAGAAGGCGCCCGCAACCACGCCAATAACCAGCGCCGCCATGGGCTGCACGAAGCCGGAAGCGGGGGTGATGGCCACCAGTCCCGCCACCGCACCGGAGATCGCCCCCAGCGCCGTGGGCTTGCCGTTATGGATCCACTCGGCGATCGTCCACCCGAAAGCGGCAGCCGCGGCGGCAAAGTGCGTGTTGACGAAGGCGCTGGTGGCCAGTGTCCCCGCGTTGGTCGCGCTGCCGGCATTGAAGCCGAACCATCCCACCCACAGCAGGCATGCGCCGATAAAGCTCAGCACCATGGAGTGCGGCGGCATGGCCGTTTTGGGATAGCCGATGCGCTTGCCCAGGTAAATCGCGGTCACCAGCGCCGACACCCCCGAGGTCACGTGGACCACCGTGCCGCCGGCAAAATCAAGGCTGGGAAAGCGGCCTCCATTGGAATTGAGAAAACCGCCCGCGCCCCACACCATGTGGGCCATCGGGCAGTAGACAAAAAGCGACCAGAGCGACAGGAACACCGCCATGGCGCTGAACTTCATGCGCTCGGCAAATGCGCCCGTGATCAGCGCCGGCGTGATGATGGCGAACATGAGCTGGTAGACCATGTAGGTCTGCTCGGGAATGGTGGGCGCGTACTCCGATGGCCCCAGGCCAACGCCGCGCAGGAATACGTGCTGCAGCCCGCCGACGAACGCATTGCCGTGCCCGAACGCCAGCGAGTACCCGGCGATGGCCCACAGGATGGTCACCAGCCCCATCATCGCGAAGCTCTGCATCATGGTGCCCAGGATGTTCTTGCGCCGCACCAGGCCGCCGTAGAACAGGGCCAGGCCGGGACCCGTCATCAGCAGCACCAGCGCCGCCGACACCAGCATCCACGCGTTGTCCCCGGACGTCTGGGCGCTCTGCACCGCCTGCTGTAGGGCCGCGATTTGCGCCTGGGTGGCCGGCTGAGAACCTGAAGCGGACTGGGCCAATGCAAGAGAGGAGAAACACGGCAGAAGAAAAAACAGCAGGAGGCATTTACTACGGCACATTCTGGTCTGCTCCCATATAAATCGTTGACCAAAGCCAGTTCATCACGTTGGATGGGCGAGGATCCCGGCTCAAATCGTGCCCTTCGATCGCGACGCGGGTGCGAATCGCGATGGGCGTGCATTCACAGCGAATCTGGACGAAGCGTTCGTGACATTCCACTAGAGAACGTGCATGGAACAACAGCAGTGTTCTGGTGATCTCTTTCCTCATGATAATGCAAGGCACAAAAAGGAAACATAAAGACCCTGGCGAGAGTTGAGGAATGTAAAAATGTGCAAGGGGCGAAGCGCGCCATCGATGGGTGACCGCTGGATTCGAACAAGAAATGCGCTGTGTGCGGCTTGCGTGACTGCCGCGGTTGCGGTGTGTCATGCGGGCGCGCCGCCCCGGAAGGCCTGTGTGCGCCTCGCCTTCGAAGGGGAAGTCGGCGCCGGGCAGGAGTGGAAGGCCTCACTAGGCCAGGGCTGGATTTTCCGTATTCTGCCCATCGCCGCGGATTCCTACAGTGGATGGGACCTGACTGTGGACCGCGAACCGCCCGCCGGATATCCCGACGCCCTTCTGCTTGCCACCCCACCCTATAACTCGCTTAACGAGCGGGAAGTGGGAACCACCTTCGGCCTGCGCGCCCAGGACGCCATCGGCTGGAACCCGCGCAGCTTCCATTTCCTCCTGGATCCGCAACAATTTCGCGAGGCCCAGAAGTTGTTCCGGCAATGGATCGAGGAAGGATCTGCTCCCCCGCAGAACGACACGCCTGATGCTTCGAAAAGAAGCGCCGCGGATCGCATGGCGCGCCTGCTCGAACTGGAAAAGCTGGCCTCCAGCGGAGAGCTTCGCATCCTCGATGCCCGCATTGTGCCCGGAACCGCCGATCCCCAGCCCTTCGCGCAGGGCTGGGCGATGGCTGTTTCGCGGACCGAGCATCAGATCGAGCCTGTTCAGCCGGGCCACGCGAGCCCGCAAGGAAGATTGGTGTGGATGCGTTTTGCGCTCACTCTCTGGCTGCCCGCGCGATGGAAACCGGCCCCTGGACTCGATGCTGCAAGCGCGCCCTGTCCGCAATGAAGAACCACCAGGATCGGCCCCGCAGAATGCACGCAACTCCGCCTATTCCTTCCGGGATTGCGATGCAACCACCTTCTCCTGGAGCTATCTAAGGTTGTGAGGGGCACGATTGCCGGGGGTATGATGAAATCATGGCGGAAACAGCGGATCGCGATCGCTACCTGTTCGGGAACCTGGAGAGCAGCGCTATCAACCGCGCGAAAGTGCGGGAAGCCAGCTACGGCTTTGACCAGCCTGAGGGATTGTTTCTTACCACTCTCGATTTCGCGGTGAACTGGATTCGAAAGAGTTCGGTCTGGCCCATGACATTCGGGCTGGCCTGCTGCGCGATCGAAATGATGTCCATGGGGGCATCGCGGTTCGACATCGCCCGGTTTGGCGCCGAAGTGTTCCGGCCGTCGCCACGGCAATCGGACCTGATGATCATTGCTGGCCGCGTGTCGCAGAAAATGGCGCCGGTGATCCGCCGATTGTACGACCAGATGACGGAGCCGAAATGGGTCATCTCCATGGGCGCGTGCGCCACCTCCGGGGGAGTCTTCAACAATTACGCATTGGTCCAGGGAGTCAACCAGGTGATCCCGGTGGATGTGTATGTGCCGGGGTGCCCGCCGCGGCCCGAGCAGTTGATGTATGCTATTACGCTCCTGCAGGAGAAGATCCAGCGCGAGCCGCGCAGTCTGCTCAGAACGCTCAATGCGGGGTGAGGATCCGGTGAGGCACTCGCAGTTTTCCCAGGATGCGAGATGGAGTCTGCCCGCCGGCGCCACTAAGAGGCTTCCTGCGGCTCTGGAATACACGTTGCCCAGGCGTCCCCGAGCCAGTTGACTGGCAAGGAAACCAGGGGCAACTTGTTGAAGAATTGTGCTCTGCCGGAATTCTCATATGGTACTTTTAGTAGTGCTGTATCGGCTTCCGGCCGGGCTTCCTGCGGGCCCTACGCGTCCGGCGTAACCCGCATGCCGTTCACATAACAAATCAGTTCAATTTGCTACACAGCTTGATTGCGGAGGAGAAACGCATGCACTCTCTCGTATTGAAACGTTTGAGCCGGATTTTCGCCTTAGCCGTGCTGGCATCGGTCCCTGTCGCTCTGGTTTCCCAGGACGCCCCCAAGCCTGCCCCCAAGGCTTACTCATCGGATTCCCCGTCGCGGTGGGATATCTTCGCCGGGTATAGCTACCTGGCGCCCAAAGGGACCGTGGACGTCCTTCAAGGGGATGGAGTCACGACTCTGCCGGAGACATTCAAGGCTATGGACAAGGGGGTCATCGGGAGCGGAGCCTATTTTTTCAACAAGTATGTGGGCGGCCAGGTGGAGACCGCCGGTCACGACCTGTTTACGAATAACGCCTCCAGCAACGGTGGGGCGTACACCATTGCGGGCGGGCTGATTGCCCGGTTTCCTACCGCCGATCTCACCCCCTTCGTGCATGGGCTGGTAGGCGGGGCTCGCGTGGGCGGTCCGGAGCATGAGCCCTACAAGTGGGGACCGCTGCTGACGGTAGGCGGCGGCATGGACTACGAGACGCCGTTTTTCGATCATCACCTGGCCATCCGGCTGTTTCAGGCCGACTACGAGTACATCCATGAGGATTGGGGGCCGGGCATCTTTGGCGGGCGCGCCAACCTCAATTCCGCGCGCCTGAGCGCCGGGGTAGTGATTCACGTGGGCTCGCTGGCGCCGCCACCGCAGTTGACGGTGGCCTGCGCGGTGAACCCGGCGTCGGTATTCCCCGGCGACCCGGTGACGGCCACCGCGACGCCCGGATCGCAGGATCCCAAGCTGAACCTGATCACCACCATTTCCGGGGACGGGATTGTGGCGCCGGTGAACGGGACCACGGCGCAGGTGAACACGGGAACGCTGTCTCCCGGCCAGCACACGGTGAAGTGCGATTCCAAGGAAGGCAAGCCGGGCAAGGAAGGTCTGAAGCCGTGGCAGACGGCCACCCAATCGACGGCCACGTTCACGGTGAAGGAATTCGAGCCGCCGACGATCTCCTGCTCGGTGAGCCCGACGACCATCAAGCCGGGTGATTCGGCGACCATCACGGCCACGGCGGCCAGCCCGCAGAACCGTCCGCTGACCTACACCTATTCGGCTTCGGCAGGCAATGTAACGGGCACGGGCGCCTCGGCGAGTTATTCGTCAACCGGCGCGCCCACGGGCGCGGTGTCGATCACCTGCAACGTAGCCGACGACAAGGGTCACAACGCCTCGTCGAACACCAACCTGACGATTCTTGCGCCTCCGCCTCCGCCGCAGCCGCACGTGTCGGCGCAGTGCTCGATCACCTTCGAGACCGACAAGAAGCGGCCCACGCGGGTGGACAACGAAGCCAAGGCCTGCCTGGACCAGGTGGCCCTGAGCCTGCAGAACCAGGCCGACTCCAAGGCGGTGGTGGTGGGCGAGTCAAACGCCAAGGAGAAAGCGGCGCTGGAGAAGGAACAGAAGCTCCAGTCGAAGCGCCGTCATCCCAAGCCGGTGGTCGATCCGGCGGCGGAGCGGGCGGTGAACACCAAGGACTACCTGGTGACGGAGAAGGGCATCGATGCCTCGCGCATCAGCGTCGCCACCAGCGCCAGCGACGGACAGAAGGTGGAAGACTACCTGGTGCCGGCGGGAGCCAACTTCGGCTCCGACGTGCAGGGCACGACGCCGGTGGACGAAACGACGGTGAAGCCGCAGGTGCGCAAGCCCCTGCCGCCAAGGCGCCACCCGCACCACAAGGCGGCAACCAAGTAGGTGAACCGAGGCAGGCGTGCTGCGACACTGAGCAGCACGCCTGCTGTTAAACTTAGAAGTGTCGAGGTGCAGGCCTGCAACAGCCGGCGATACCTTGAGTGCGTATCGAGATACAACCCACCGCTGATCACTGAGGTTGACCGGTGCGCCGGTCAGCCTCTTTGTTTGTCCTCGCGTTGAATCTCATTTCGGGTGCCTTCATTTGCGAACCTTTTGGAATGTGATCCACGGGTCTCCCCGCCTTGTAACAGCAACCTTCCTGATTTTGCTCGTTCCGATTCTTTCCCCGGCGCTGGCTCAAACTTCATGGAACGCGGTGGGCCCGGACGGGGGCGATGCCCGTTCGCTCGAAGCCGTCAACGGAGACCCCAATCATCTGTACCTGGGCACGGCGAACAGTTGGATCTATGAATCCATCGATGAAGGGGCGTCCTGGCATCGGCTGGCCCGGCTCGATGCCTCCGATGACCTCGTCGTCGACGACGTGGTTGTCGATCCGGGCGATCCTTCGCTCATCTACGCAGCCGCGTGGAAATTCGATCGTCCCGACGGCGGCCTGTGGATCAGCCACGACGCCGGGAAAACCTGGAAATCCAATCCGGGGCTGCAGGGGCAATCGGTTCGGGCCTTTGCCCAGGCGCCGTCGGACCACAACATCCTGTTCGCCGGAACGCTTCAGGGCGTATTCCGCTCCACTGACGCCGGCGGTTCGTGGCAACAGATCAGCCCTTCGGGCAGCAAGGAGATCCACGAAGTCGAGTCGCTGGCCGTCGATCCCCAAAATCCCGGCATCGTGTACGCCGGCACCTGGCACCTGCCTTGGAAGACCACCGACGGCGGCAAGAACTGGCAGAACATCAAGCAGGGCGTGATCGACGACTCCGACGTGTTCTCGATCATCGTCGATCCCGACAAGCCAAACATCGTCTATGCCAGCGCCTGCAGCGGAATCTACAAGAGCGCCAATGGCGGCGCGTTGTTCAAAAAGATCCAGGGGATCCCCGCCACCGCGCGCCGCACCCGCGTGCTCCGCCAGGATCCGGTGCACCGCGATACCGTATACGCGGGAACCACCGAGGGGTTGTACAAAACCACCGACGCGGGCAGAACCTTTCAACGCATGACCGGTCCCGACGTCATCGTCAATGACGTGTTTGTCGATCCCAAGAACCCGGACCGCGTTCTGCTGGCTACGGATCGCAGCGGAGTTTTGACCAGCACCGATGCGGCCGTCAGCTTCAAGGAATCGAACCACGGCTTCTCGGCGCGTAAGGTGGAGGCGCTGCTGGTGGACGCCGGCATTCCATCGCGCGTATACGCCGGCGTGGTTAACGATAAGCAGTATGGCGGGGTGTTTGTCTCCGACGACGGCGGAAACGAGTGGAAGCACATTGCCCAGGGGCTGGACGGCCGCGATGTGTTTTCCCTCGCTGAATCGTCCGACGGGATCGTGCTGGCGGGCACCAACAGCGGCATCTTCGCGTTCGATGCCCAATCGTCCACCTGGAAACCGAAGAACACCATCGCCAACACCTTCGGCAAAGCGGTTCCGCAGATGATTCACGGAAAGCACGTAACAGTGGAGAAGAAGGTAAAGGCGCCACTGCGCGAACTGGGCACCCACGTCTACAGCCTGGACCTCTCCGGAGACGCCTGGCTCACATCGACAGCCGGGGGCCTGTACACCAGCACAGACAAGGGCGAGACATGGCAAGGCGGGCCGGCCGTGGGTGCAGTAGATTACCTTTCCGTGGCGGCGCATGGATCCACGATGGTCGCCGCGCGGCCCACCGCCGTGGTCCTGTCCAACGATGCCGGGCAGACGTGGTGGCCGATGGGCATTCCCACCGCGTTGACCCGCATTCACCAGGTGGCATTCTCCACCGACGGCACACTGTGGGTCGGCGCCCGCGAAGGCATCTATTTCACCCGCGACAAGGGCAAGACCTGGATGTGGGTGCACCGGCTGCCGCTTTCAGGCGTTGACGGCCTCTATTACGACGCCCGCCTGAACCGCATCCTGGTCTGCTCGCAGGGCAGCGATTTTGTCTACTCCATCGACGCAAAATCTCTCGACTGGAAGTGGCAGCAGACCGGGTTTCCGCTGGTGCTGGTCCGTCCCGCCGGTGAACGCCTCATGGCCGCTTCGCTCGATGACGGCGTACTGGCCGAGCCGCAAGGACCGAAATCCGAGGTCGGCCAGAAGTAACGACAAAGCCGGGTGACGGTGTCTGTCCTGGCTCTGATGCGTCATGCAGATTGGCGATGATGTTTTGTCCTTTGGTAGCAACTGCATGTACTTCTTCCGCCCCCTGCGGGGGCTTGACCAGTTCCTTCATCCGATTCCCCAGGCTTACGCCTGGGGCTACCACCTTGCGCCCGCTTTGCGGGCTTTACGTTCTGCCTCCGGTATGATCAATCTATGCAGGTAGCGAACCAAGAGTCCCCAAGGCGATCTCCCTTCAGAACGTACGATCCGCGCCTGGAACCCATTGCGGCCAAGGTGATGGCGCAGCACCGGCTCGATGCCGCCGACGGCCTGGCGCTCTACGGCTCGCCCGACGTGCTGGCCGTGGGCTGGCTCGCCAATCATGTGCGCGAGCGCATGCACGGCGACACCACCTACTTCAACGTGAACCGCCATATCAACCCCACCAACGTATGCGTCGCGGCCTGCAAGCTGTGCGCGTTCGGGCGCAAGAAGGGTGACCCGGCCGGCTACACCATGGCTCTTGAAGAAGCGTGGGAAACCGCCGCTTCGGGCTATTCCGAAGCGGTCACGGAGTTCCACATCGTCGGCGGCCTGCATCCCGATCTGCCGTTTGAGTATTTCCTGGATCTCATCCGGGGTCTGAAAGAGCGCTTTCCCAAGGTGCACATCAAGGCCTTCACCATGGTGGAGATTGCCTACCTGGCCCGCCGCGCCAAGCTCAGCATCGAAGACACGCTGATCAAACTGCGCGATGCGGGCGTGGATTCGATGCCCGGCGGCGGCGCGGAAATCTTCGCTCCGCGCGTGCGCTCCATCATCTGCGATCACAAGATCGACGGCCAGGAGTGGCTCCAGACCGCGCGCCTGGCCCACAAACTGGGCTTCAAGTCGAACGCCACCATGCTCTATGGCCACATCGAGAACGATGAAGACCGCGTCGATCACCTGCTCAAACTGCGCGCGCTGCAGGATGAGACCGGCGGCTTCCAGACCTTCATCCCGCTGGCGTTTCATCCCGAAAACACGCCGCTCGATCATCTTCCCGTGACCACCGGCCTGACCGATATCCGCCAGATCGCGGTGAGCCGCCTGCTGCTCGACAACTTCGCGCACATCAAGGCGTACTGGCAGATGCTGACGCCCAAGATCGCGCAGATCGCGCTGCGCTTCGGCGCCGATGACCTGGATGGCACGGTCATCGAAGAAAAGATCTACCACGATGCCGGGGCCACCACGCCGCAGGGCATGACGCGCAAGGAACTGTGCCGCCTGATCACCGAGGCCGGCCGCATCCCCGTCGAACGCGACACGCTCTACCGCGCGGTCAAGCGCACCGAAGAGAGTTTCACGGTCGCCGTGTAGCGCGACGAGGATTGCTTCTATGGTTTCTTTTGGCCCCGCCGCCCTGATCGGACTCTGCATCGGCTTCATGTGGGGCATCGGCTGCTCGCTGGCCATCCTTTATTCCATCTACCTGGGCGGTTACCGCAAAGGGGTCGAAGATTCGCTCAGCGAGAAAAAACCGCAGCGCTACGCCGACGCCCTCAAGCGCATTCGCCAGCGCCAGGCAAAGCACGGATCCCTGAGGTGACCACCTCACTTGGGTGCCCCAGGTCCCCGGCTTTGGGACCTGGGAGTCAGCGCCAGAGCCCTTAGTACCAGTGAAGGTTCCGGACCCGCCGCCCGCCAGGTTCGCCGTTGCCGTCATGCGATAGCCTGATCCGTGGGCCCTCCCCGTGTCCCAACGTTTTCCGGGCCTTTTTGCCGGCGAGTCACAACAACTCCCGGCCGATTTTTCTGTCAAAGACCTAATGAGCCCGCGGGCCACCAGACCGCGGCGAAGGAAAGGATTCCGGAATGAAGAAGATACTGGCTTCCCTCGGCTTCTGCTTTTTACTATCGTCGACCGCGTTTGCGGCCTCCAAGTCAGACCTGCAGGATCGCGTCGATGCGGCCAAAACCGTCCTCGACCAGGTTATGGCCGCCGGCGACAGGAGCATTCCCATGAACATCCTTGAGCGGGCTTACTGCGTGGGCGTGGTTCCCGGCATGATCAAGGGGGCATTCGTATTTGGAGCGCAATACGGACAGGGCGTGGTCACCTGCCGCACGGGCCACGGATGGAGCGGTCCGGTCTTCATTCGCATGGCCGGCGGCTCGTGGGGACTGCAGATCGGCGGCCAGTCCACTGACCTGGTGCTCATCGCCGTCAACGACCACGGTTTCCAGGACCTGCTCAAGAACAAGTTCAAGATCGGCGGCGATGCCGCGGCCTCCGCCGGACCGGTGGGCCGCAATACCCAGGCAGCCACGGACTGGAAGATGAACGCCGAGCTGCTGACCTACTCGCGCAGCAAGGGCGTCTTTGCCGGTATCAGTCTCGACGGCACCGTCGTCAGCCAGAACACCGACGATACGGAGATCTACTACGGCCATCCTCACGGCTTCGATGCCATTCTCAAGGGCACCATCGCTCCGCCTTCCGGCTCGGTGGAATTCGTCAAAGACGTGGCCCACTACTTCGTCGAAGCAAAGAAGCACTGAAAGAACAGTGATCAGTGATCAGTGGTCAGTTCCTGAAACCGACCGAGTAAACTATCCTTTGCCCTCGCACATGAAGGAAAGGATGGAGTACTGGCTGGTGCTGGCCGTGGCGCGCACCCTGGGGTGGTTGCCGCGCGGCCTGGCCCGTCTCCTGGTTCGCATCCTCACCCTGACGTGCTACCTTGCCCTGGCTCGCCTGCGCCATGTGGGCGAGCGCAATCTTGAACTTGCCTTTCCCGAGCTCTCGTCCAAAACCAGGAAAAGAATCCTGCGCCACCTATTTCGCAATCTCGGCTGGCAACTGGTCGAGTTCTGCCGCATGCCGCGCTATACGGCCGAAAACACCCGCGGCTGGATTCGCACTGAAGGCCTGCTGCACTACCTGTCTGCGGAGGCGAAGGGCAAAGGCGTGCTGGTGCTGACCGGACATCTGGGCGGCTGGGAGCTGTCGAGCTTCTATCACTCCCTGATGGGCCACCCCATGGGCATGGTGATCCGCCGCCTCGACAACCGCCTGCTGGATGAGTACGTCAACAGCATCCGCTGCCTGTACGGCAACCGCGCCCTCCACAAGGACGACTTTGCCCGCGGCCTGCTCACCGCCATGCACGCCGGCGAGACGGTGGGCATCTTGATGGACACGAATATGACTCCGCCCCAGGGCGTGTTCGTGAAGTTCTTCGGGATCACGGCATGTACCGCATCCGGACTGGCGCGCGTGGCCCTGAAAACCGGCGCAGCGGTGGTGCCTGGATTCCTCGTCTGGGAGGCCGCCGAGCGGAAATACGTGCTGCACTTCGGCCCCGAGCTGGCCTTCACGCAGACTGGCGACCACGAAGCCGACATCCTGACCGCCACGCAGCAGTGCAATGACGTGCTGGAGTCCTGGATCCGCCGCTATCCCGATCAGTGGCTCTGGATTCACCGCCGCTGGAAGAACCGCCCGCCAGGCGAGGCACCCCTCTACTAACAGCGCTGTCATCCTGAGCCGCTGGCGAAGGATTCTGCAGTTGCCTCCGAACCCCCGATCACCTGTTACTTCCAAATGGTGAGGACTCGCCAAGAGCCGCGGTCCGCAACACATTTCGCCGCTCAAATCGCCCTGTCATTCTGAGCCCAGCGAAGAATCTGCGGTTGTCTCTGGGAACTTCGCGAAGCGGCATTATTTCCGCTTCGGCCACAATTCGCTCACAAATCCGGTTATGCGCGCGTTCGGCCACTCAAAACGCGCTGTCATTCTGAGCGCAGCGAAGAATCTGCGGTTGCCTTTGTCACTGCGTCCCAAATCCAGGTGCGTTATAGCATGCATTGGTGCACAAAGGCTCTTATTTCACTTACATCATGGCTAGTCGCAGCCATACCCTCTACATCGGAGTGTCAGGTGACCTGCACAAACGCGTGTTCCAGCACAAATGGAAAGAGCACGACGGTTTTACGGCGCGATACAACTGCGATCGTCTGGTGTGGTTCGAAGGGCACGACGATGTCTCCAAGGCCATCGCACGGGAGAAAGAATTGAAGGGCTGGAAGCGAGTGCGCAAGATTACGCTTATTGAGTCTGTGAACCCGGCCTGGGTAGATTTGAGTCGCGAATGGTACGACTACGAGCCTGCTGACTATCGTCGCGCTCTGGACCGAATGAATTCCTGAAAACAACCGCAGATCCTTCCGCTTCCCCTTCACTACGTTCAGGGTCAGCGTCAGGATGACAGCGCGATTGAATTTGAAGCGGGCGTATCACCGCCTATCATAAAGTTTCGAACGGCAACCGCAGATGCTTCGCTGCGCTCAGCATGACAGTGGGCTGGATTGGGGTTCCGGGCGGGTGACCCCCAATCCGGAAGTTACGGAAGAGCAACCGCGGATCCATCGGCTACGGTCGCCGCGGCGACCTCCGCTGGAGGATGACACAATCTCGGGGCATACGACCTTTGGCAATGCCGCCCGCCGGCGCGCTTTATCCTTTCCTGTGGCTCTCCGGAGCGCGGCAGCACGGGCCCGCGCGCTTTCTCTGAGGGCAGGAGGCGAGCATGAGATTGGGCGAACTGGTCGATCTGCTGGGCGGCAAGCTGGTGCAGGGAAGCGCGGACACCCCGGTCGCGGCGGTGCGATCGACCGTGCAGGCCGCAGCCGATGATCTGGTATTCGCGCAGGACGAAGCCTCGGCCACCGATGCCCTTACGAGCAACGCCGGCGCGGTGGTGCTGCGCCCCGGGCTGGTAAAAGCTTATTCGCCTGGAAAGGCCATCGTGGAAACACCCCAGCCCAGGCTGTGGTTTTCAGGCGCCGCCCGGGTGCTCCGGCCCCTGCCTCCTCCCAAGGGGATCATGCCCACCGCCGTGGTGGCCGCGACAGCGAAGCTGGACGAAAACATCACCATCGGCCCGTGCGCGGTGATTGAGGAAAACGCCAGCATTGGAGCCGGCACGCAGATCGATGCCGGGGCCGTCATCGGCGAGGGCGTTCGCATGGGCGACGACTGCCACATCTATCCGCGCGTGGTGATCTATCCCGGAACCACGCTGGGCGAGCGCGTGGTGGTGCACGCGGGAGCGGTTCTGGGCTCCGACGGCTTCGGCTACGTGCGCGATTCCACCACCGGCGCCTACACCCAGTTCCCGCAGCAGGGCACGCTGATCATCGAAGACGACGTGGAGATCGGCGCCAATACGACCATCGACCGCGGGGCGCTGGCTGAAACCCGCATCCGCCGCGGCGTCAAGATCGACAACCTGGTCCACATCGGCCACAACTGCGACATCGGCGAGGACGTTATTTTGGTCGCACTGACGGGGATTTCCGGATCGAGCTCCGTGGGCAAAGGCGCGGTGATTGCCGGACAGGTGGGGATCGGCGATCACGCCCATGTGGGCGAGGGCGTGATCCTGGGTGGGCAGGCTGGGGTACTGAGCGGCAAGACCGTTACCAACGAAGGCCTCAAGCCGGGCACCGTTTTGTGGGGCACGCCGGCCCGGCCGCTCAAGCAGGTGCTGCGCGAGATCGCGGTGCTGGCGCGGCTGGCCAAGGGGAAGGGAAGAGGCGCGGTCGAGAGTGAGCGGTGAGGAATTTCCATCCCAGGTCCCAAAAACGGGGACCTGGGGCACTCGGTTTCCATCCCAGGTCCCAAAAACGAGACCCGCGGCACCCGGTTTTGTTTCATTTGCGGACAACCGCCCTCAGAATTCTCTAAAGCTACAGGTCGACCCAGCCGATAAGAAGCGGCAGAGGACAGCATCGATGGATATCGGCCCGGTTTCCGCCATTCGCCCCGTGACCATGGTCCGGCCCTCCCCCGCCGCACCGGATCTTTCCCGCGTCGGCGAAACCGAGAATCGCGGCCACTCCGGAGAGGATGAATACACCCCCAGGGATGGTAAGGCTGCCCGCGGCCTGGAGGATGAAGAAGGCGATGATCCCGCAGAAGCTTCGCCGCGTCCTACTGCTTCCGGCAGCGTCAGCTTCTTCGCCTGATGCCGTGCCGCTTCTCCCTTCCACTCCCGACATTGGTACCGCAATTCATTGACTCGGCATCCTGATTCACGTATTCTGTAATCCTTGTGCGGTGTTGCGCCTGGGGTCTGTCGACCTGCCCATAGGTTTGTTTATGTGGTGGTTAGGGCAATGCAGGTCACCGGACCCGGCCGGCTGAAGCCCCAGGGTTTAGCTGGAAACAGGCCCTTCTGCTGGAGTGCGGTTCCGGTCCGGCAGAGTCAGGTATCCCGAAGAGGGTAAGCCCCGTAATCCTCACCCGAACAGAATTGTTTGGCAGTGTGGAAATTGTGGCCCGTGCGTTGGCATGGGCGAACGCGCTGTGCGCGGCAAATTGTTTGGCGGCCGAACATCGGTTCGGCCCGAGAGCTGTTCCAAGGGTAGGAGAAAAATGTCGACGTTTGTTCCGAGCGGCAAGGCGATTGACCGCAAATGGTACGTGGTGGATGCGAGCGGCCAGACGCTGGGCCGGCTGGCCACCAAGGCTGCCACCGTGTTGAGCGGCAAACTGAACCCCAAGTACGTGCCCTACCTCGATATGGGCGATCACGTGATCGTGATCAATGCCGAGAAGGTGCGGCTCACGGGGCTCAAGAGCCAGAAGAAGGTTTATCGCCGGTACACCGGTTTCCCGGGCGGCCTGCGCGAGGAGTCATTTACCCGTCTGCTGACCCGCAAGCCGGAAAAGATCCTCGAAGAGGCCATCAAGGGCATGCTGCCCAAGACCAAGCTGGGCCGGGCCATGGGATCGAAGCTGAAGGTCTACCGCGGCGACAAGCACCCCCATCAGGCGCAGCAGCCGGTGGAATTGAAGATTGCGTAAGAACAGCTATTAGCTCTTAGCCATTAGCTTTTAGCGCTCTTGCGGGGGCGGGCAGCTGAGGTAAAGAGAAGCAGGCGAGCTCAAAGGATGCAGCAGGCTAATAGCTAACGGCTAAAAGCTAACAGCTAGAGGAAAAGAATGGCAGATCTGGTTCAGTATTACGGCACGGGACGGCGCAAGTCGGCGATCGTCCGCGTTTTTCTGCGTCCGGGCACCGGGCAGTGGAAGGTGAACGACAAGCCCTTCGAAGAGTATTTCGTGACCGAGCAGCAGCGCGTAGCCGCCAAGCGGACGCTGGTGGTTGCCGATATGGCCGCCAACTTCGACGTCATTGTGAATGCCAAGGGCGGCGGCGTGGCTTCGCAGGCCGATGCCGTCAAGATGGGCATCGCCCGCGCCCTTATTGAGTTCAACCCCGAACTGCGCAAGACGCTCAAGGCCGAAGGCCTGCTGACTCGCGACGCCCGCGTAAAGGAACGCAAGAAGTACGGCCAGAAGGGCGCCCGCAAGCGGTTCCAGTTCAGCAAGCGCTAAGCGCTCAGCTATTAGCCGTTAGCTTTTAGCTCTTAGTTTTTCTTGCCGGTGCGATGTAGAGGAAAGCCAAAAGGCGGAACTCACCACGGGCAACTAAAAGCTAATGGCTAAAAGCTAATAGCTGGTTTTACAAATCTCCCGCGCAAGCGGGTTCAATCCGGGCGCCGGCATCGACCACCCGGATGCAATCCACGAAGGAGGACAATGGCCACCATCACCATGAAGGAACTGCTCGAAGCGGGTGTTCACTTCGGGCATCAGACCAAGCGCTGGAATCCCAAGATGAAGGAATACATCTTCGGGGAGCGCAACGGGATTTACATCATCGACCTGCAGAAGACGCTCAAGCTGTTCAAAGACGCGTCGAAATTCGTGACCGAGCTGTGCGGTTCCGGCAAGAACATCCTGTTCGTCGGCACCAAGCGTCAGGCGCAGGACGCCGTCGCCGAAGAGGCGGGCCGCGCGGGTATGCCCTACATCAACCAGCGCTGGCTGGGCGGGCTGCTGACCAACTGGGTGACGGTGCAGAAGTCGGTGAAACGCCTTCAGGAACTGGATGAGATGGCCACCGACGGCCGCTACGAGCTGCTGACCAAGAAGGAAGTCATCCGGCTGGAGCGGGAACGCAAGCACCTTCAGGCCAACCTGGCCGGCATCAAGAGCATGAAGCGCCTGCCCGACGCCCTGTTCGTGATCGACTCGAACAACGAGGCCATTGCGGTGAAAGAAGCCCGCAAGCTGGGCATCCCGGTGGTGGCCGTGGTGGATACCAACTGCGATCCCACGGTGGTCGATTACGTGATCCCCGGCAACGACGACGCGCTGCGCGCGATTCGCCTGTTCACCTCCAAGATTGCCGATTCAGCGGTGGAGGGCGTGAACCTGGTGGGCGACAAGGCCTTTGTCGAAGAATTGCCCCAAGCGCCGGCCGAGGAGACGGTGGCCCTGGAAGCTTCCTCCCCCGAGGATTTCGATTTCGATGCGGCCGTGGGCGGCGGCATTCGCAAGGCCCCGGCGGCGGTAGCCGCACTGCTCGAAGACGACGAAGCGGCCGAGGGCGGCGTCTAATCGTTTTTGCGCATGAGAGTGCGCATCATGGAGAGCGTGGCCGTCGTCAATAAGCGCCACGCTTTTCTTATCTGAGAACACTGAGCGCCATGAGTCTTGAAAGGGCACGACTTCAGTCGTGCCGCAAAATGATCAAATTTGAACAGGGCGTTAGCCCCTGAGGGAATGCGGCTAAGACCGCCCTGAACGAGGAATAGGAAAAAAGGGATGAGCACTGTGAGCGAGAAGATTGATGCCAAGTTGGTAAAAGACCTGCGGGAGAAATCCGGCGCGCCCATGGGCGACTGCCTGAAGGCGTTGCAGGAGACCAAAGGAAATATCGAAGACGCATTTGTTGTTTTGAGAAAGCGGGGTATGGCCTCAGCCCAGAAGAAGGCCGCGCGCACCACCAATGAAGGCGCGGTGGGCACCTACATTCATGCCGGCGGCAAAATCGGCGTGCTGCTCGAGGTCAACTGCGAGAGCGACTTCGTAGCCCGCACCGAGGATTTCCAGGAACTGCTGAAGGACATCGCGATGCACATCGCGGCCACCGATCCGCGCTACATCAAGCCCGAGGACGTCACTCCTCAGGACCTGGAGCGGGAGAAGGAGATCTACCGCGCGCAGGCCGCCGCCACCGGCAAGCCCGCGCCCGTGATCGAAAAGATCGTCGACGGCAAGATGGCGAAATTCTACGAAGAGGTCTGCCTGCTGGAGCAGCCCTTCATCAAGGACCAGGCCATCAGCATCAAGGAACTGATCGCGCAGAAGGTGGGGAAGCTGGGCGAGAACATCACCGTGCGGCGCTTTGCCCGCTTCAAGGTCGGCGCCCCCGACTGGACCGTGTCCCAGACCAAGCCGGTGGGGGAAGCCGCCGGCGAATAACGCGGATCCGGCTCGAAACTGAAAGGCCCGGGGCTTCGGCCTCGGGCTTTTTTCCTGCATTCCGGGAATTCTCTACCTGTGGTGATGAACGTCACTGCCGTTATTGACGAGAACCTTGGAAATTGAGGTATTGCTGAGTGTGCTAGAGGGATAGCTTATCCGCGCCTCGCCAGCCCGGGATCCGGACCGGAGCGGTCAGGCCATTTGAAGCTGCAAAAGGATCTCGACCATGGAAAAACCATTGTGTGAGTTGTATCGACCACCAGATGGTATTCGGAACCGGCCGAGCTGTGAGGCTGCAGAATTTCTCACTGAGCTGTACAACATTCTGGAGGACTACGCTCCAACCTGGTATAGCGAACAGCACCATAACGCCTTGAAGTGTGCCATCGAGAAGATGAATCGCATGGGCGAAATGTCATAAAAGGAAACCGCGGAGTATGGGGTGCGGGAGCCCGTCCTGGCTCTGCCAGGGCGGGCGATCCCAGATCTCCTCAGATCAGGCCACCCGCTCGATGGTCACCGATTCCAGCACCACCGGCTTCGCCGGCTTGTCCTGGGCTGCGGTCTTGACCTTCGAGATCTTATCAGCCACATCCTGGCCTTCCACCACTTCGCCGAAAATGGTGTGATTTCCCGTGAGCCACGGCGTGGGAGCAACGGTAATGAAGAACTGGCAACCATTGGTGTTCGGTCCGCTGTTGGCCATCGCCAGCTTGCCCGGCTGGTCGAATTTGTGCGGCGAGCCCTTGGTCTCATCCTGGAAGCGGTAGCCTGGTCCGCCCATGCCCGTGCCGGTCGGATCGCCTCCCTGGATCATGAAATTCGGAATCACGCGATGGAACATGGTCCCGTCGTAGAGCTTGCTGGTGGACTTCGCGTGGGTGCCGGGATGAACCCATTCCTTCTTGCCTTCGGCAAGGTCGAGAAAGTTCTTCACGGTGACGGGCGCATCCGATTCGAACAAACGGATCACGATTTTGCCTTCGTTGGTGTTGAATGTTGCGTAGGTGCCGGATGCGAGAGACATGATTTCTCCTTGTGGATCGGGTTGGGCGGGCAGCGAGAGTTCGGTGTAAACAGCCGTTCAACTAAGGGCGTCCGCCGAGCGTGAAGATTACGTTCACCGTGGTCCGCACTTCTACCGGATCACCGTTGAGGAGGTATGGCCTGTAACGCCATGTCTTGACGGTGTCGAGCGCCGCCTGTTGCAGAGGTTCCGGACCGCTGATGACCTTCAGTTCCTTGACGCTTCCGTCGGAGGCAATGAGCGCTTCCAGCACAACCGTCCCTGAGACACCCGCTTGTCTGGCTTCCGCAGGATACGGAGGAGCCGGGTGGAATTTCATCATGCCAACAGCCACGCCCGCCGAGATGTTTATTCGCTTCACGGACCCGGCGATCTGCGCGGCATCGGGCAGAGATTGCCCTTCCACCACGATGGTGACTTTCTGAAGCACCACCGGCACCAGAGGCTTGTCGTCGGAATTGGTCTGCACGTGGGCAATGGTCTTCACCACGTTCACGCTGGCCTCATCGCACTGCCCGAAGATGGTGTGACGCTGATTGAGGTGCGTCGTGGGCACCTCGGTGATGAAGAACTGGCTGCCATTGGTGTTCGGCCCGCTGTTGGCCATGGCCAGGCGGCCGGGCACATCGAATCCCAGATTCGGATCGAACTCGTCCTCGAAACTGTACCCCGGATCGCCCGTTCCGGTTCCAGTTGGATCGCCGCCCTGAATCATGAATTCCGGAATTACGCGATGAAAGATGGTCCCGTCGAAAAGCGGCTTGTGGTGCATCACCTTTTTCGTTGCCGGATCGGTCCAGTCGCGCGTGCCTTGCGCCAGCGCGATGAAATTGGCCACTGTTTTGGGAGCCTGCTTCTCGAAAAACTGGCAGGTGATGCGGCCCATCGAAGTGTCCATCACCACCGTGGGGCCGTTGGGAACGATGCTGGCCGCCGCGGTGGCCTGCGGCGCGTCGGGCAGCGGTTCCTGCGCGGGCGGATTGGACTGCTGCGCGACTGCGGCGCAAGCAACACAAAACATCCCCGCCAGGGAGGAAACCAGAACCGCATTTTTGAATATCATGCCGAGTTCGAGGGTAAATCATCGGGCGGAAGGGCTGCCACCCGCTGCGCGGCGGCATGTATCGTATTTCCATGACAAATTCAGTGCTGCGCCATGTTCGGCGCAAGTTCGCTCTGGCCTGCGTCCTCTGCTGTTTCGCGTTCACTTCCAGCCGTGCATGGCCGCAGGCTGACCAGAAGCCCCCTGCCGGCGGCGCGGATAAGAGCACCGCCGAGAAGCCGGCCGACAAGGCCGCTCTTCCGCCGCTCCCCGCCGATGCCCACGTCCAGCAGGAAGTCAAGCTCGAAGGCAAGACGCTGAAATACACGGTGACCGTAAGCGCCCTGCCCGTGCGCGACCACGATGGCAAAGTCGCCGGCCAGGTGGTGACCACCGCCTACACCGTCGAAGGCGAGAACCGCCCCGTGACCTTCGCCTTCAACGGCGGCCCGGGCGCGGCCAGCGTGTATCTGAACTTCGGCGCCATCGGGCCCCGGCACATGAACGCCGGCAATGAAGGCGACAGCCCCTCCGATCCGGCGACCCTGACCGACAATCAAGGCACTTGGCTCGACTTCACCGACCTGGTGTTCATCGATCCCATCGGCACCGGCTTCAGCCGCGCCGAAGTACCCGAGGACCAGGCGAAGAAGCTCTTCTTCTCCACCACGCCCGACATCCAGTATCTTTCCCGCGTCATCTACGACTGGCTGGTGAAGAACGGCCGTCTCGGTTCGCGCAAGTATCTGGTCGGCGAGAGCTATGGCGGATTTCGCGGCCCGCGCATTACTCACTATCTCCAGTCGCAACTCGGCGTGGCGTTGAATGGCGTAGTGCTGGTCTCGCCTTATCTGAATCCCGAAGAAGACAGCAACGGCGATCTCTCCCCGCTGCCCTGGATGATGACGCTGCCTTCCATCACCGCGGCCCGCCTGGAGCGCGAGAAGAAGCTGACCCCTGAGGCCATGGCCGACGTGATCGCCTACACGCGCGGCGAGTACGCCACCACGCTGCTCAAAGGCCGCTCCGATGCTGACGCCGAGAAGCGCATGATCCAGCGCGTCACGGAGATGACGGGCCTCGATCCCGCGTTTGTGAAATATTCCGGCGGGCGCCTCGAGACCGGCGCCTATCTCCGCGAAGTCCATCGCGAAGAAGGCAAGCTGGGCTCGGTGTACGACTCCAATGTAACCTCCTTCGATCCCTTCCCGTTTGCTCCCGAGCAGCGCGCCAACGATCCTATCCTGGCCAGCATCATTGCGCCCCTCACCACCGCCATGGTGGACTTTGTCACTCGCACCGTGGGCTGGAAGATCGACGCTCGCTACAACGCGCTCTCCTACGACGTGAACCGGCTGTGGGACCGCGACAATGACCTGCGCCGCGGCTCTGTGCCCGACCTGCGCGAGGCTGTCGCCGCCGACCCCAAGCTGCGGGTGCTTATCGTGCATGGCTGGAACGACCTCTCCTGCCCATTCATGGGTTCAGTGCTCACGGTGGACCAGATGCCGGTCATGGGCGATGCCACGCGGGTCGCTGTTCGCGAATTTCCTGGCGGCCACATGTTCTACACCCGCGACGAAAGCCGCATCGCCCTGCGCAACGATGTGATGGAGATGTACGGCAAACACTGAAAAGAAGGGAACAAGGGACCAAGGGAACAAGGGACCAAGGGAACAAGGGACCAAGGGAACAAGAAAACGTGGACCGCGGTGAGTTCCGATACCTGATTTTGAACTGCCATCGCAACTGGTCACCGAACTCGGTCCCTTGGTCCCTTGGTCCCTTGTTCCCTGCCTTCTGCCGTTGACTTCCTATCCATAGATCATCTATATATCCACCCATGGCCAAGAAACCCGACCTGCTCCCTGGCACCCTGGACATGCTCATCCTGAAAACCCTGTCCCGCGGCCCCATCCACGGCTATGGGATTGCGCAGTCCATCAAGCGCGTCTCCGACGACGTGCTGACGGTCGAAGAGGGCTCGCTTTACCCTGCGCTCCAGCGCCTCCTGCTGCAGAACTGGGTCAAGGCCGAATGGAAGATGACCGACACCAACCGGCGCGCCCGCTTCTACACGCTCACGCCCGCCGGCCGCAGGCAGCTCGGCATCGAGCTCTCCGAATTCGAGCAGATGATCACCGCCATTGGACGCGTGCTGCGGGATGTGGAGGCATGATGGGTGCTCTGGGATACGCGCTCAGGAAAATCGCAATTCTTTTTCGCCGCCACCGCTTTCGCAGCGAGCTCGACGAGGAGATGGCCTTTCATCGCCAGGAGGCCGAAAGGGAATTGATCGCTTCGGGCATGACGGCCGCGGAGGCCCATTCCGCCGTATCGCGCCAATTCGGCAATCCCACGCGGCTCAGGGAGCGCAGCCACGAAACCGTCGGCTTCGGCTTCGAATCCGTGCTCCAGGATACCCGCTTCGCGCTTCGCCAATGCCGTAAGAATCCCGCGTTCGCCGCCACTGCGATCCTGATCCTGGCGCTGGGCATCGCATCCAGCGTGGCCATCTTCGCGTTTGTCGACGCCGCTTTAATCAAGCCGCTCCCCTACGAGCACCCCACCCGCCTGGTGCAACTTTTTGAGAGCATTCCGCTGGGGCCCCGCTTCCATCTTTCCTATCCCGACTATCTCGATTGGAAACGCGACAACAAAGTGTTCAGCGCGCTGAACGTCTTTGCCCCTTACGGCTTCATGATGAAGACGCCCGATGGCCTGCGGCAGACCGATGGAGCCCGCGTGAGCGACGGCTTCTTTCGCACGCTTGGCGTCAAGCCGGTCGTGGGCCGCGATTTCTATTACGGCGAAGACCGTCCCGAAGCTGCACGCGCCACCCTGTTGAGCTATGCCGCCTGGCAGAAGCGGTACGGCGGCGATCCCCATGTGCTGGGGCAGACAGTAGTGCTCGACGGCGATCCGTACATCATCATCGGCGTGCTGCCGCGCGAGTTCAGCTTTGCGCCCGCGGAGCCGGCCGATTTCTGGGCGATCATGAAACCGCAGACGTGTCGCGGATGTCACGGCCTGTTTGGCGTGGCGCGGCTCAAGGACGGAGTGACCTTCGCGGAAGCGTTTGCCGATATAAAGGGAATCGCCCAAAGACTTGCGCAGCTCTATCCGGATTCCAATCGCGACCAGGCCGCTAACATGCTGCCCCTCACCGATGTCATCGTGGGCGACATCCGCCCCGTTCTGCTGGTGGTGATGAGCGGGGCCGGGCTGCTGCTGCTCATTGCCAGCGTGAATGTGGCCAGCTTGCTCATGGTTCGCGCGGAGAACCGCCGCCGCGAAACGGCGGTGCGCGGCGCACTGGGCGCTTCTCCGCGCCGACTGATGCGGCAATTCGTCACCGAAGGCATGCTGCTGGCGATCATCGGTGGCGTTCTCGGCATGACTGGCGCACATGCTTCGATGCGCACGCTGGCCTCGCTGATCCCCAATGACATGATGGCCGCCATGCCCTTTCTGCACGGACTGGGGTTGAATCTGCGCGTGACCGCGTTCGCATGCACCCTGACGTTCCTCTCTGGCGCGATGTTTGCGTTCATCCCCATCGCGCGCATGCGGTTCGGCGCCATTCGGGAAGGCCTGTCGGAAGGGGGACGCGCCGCCGCCGGCGTGGTATGGCGCCGCTTTGGATCGAATCTGGTCGTCATCGAAGTGGCGACCGCCATGGTCCTGCTTTTCGGCGCCGGCCTTCTGGGCAAGAGCCTCTACCGCCTGCTGCACGCCGACATCGGCATCCAGCCCGACCACATCGCGACGGTTCACGTCGACGCGGAGCCAAAGAACTACCCCAAAGACGAGCTTCAGGTCGCGTTTGGCCGTGCCATCGAGAATCGCGTGGCAAGTCTTCCCAGGGTGAGTTCGGCTGGCATCACCAGCAAGTTGCCCATCGAGGATGCCGATTGGACCACTGGCTTTCGAGTCGTCAGCCGGCCCTACCACGGAGAGCATCAGGAAGTCGCCATTCGCAACGTAACCGCCGGATACATGCCCACACTCAGGACTCGGCTGTTGAAAGGACGCTATTTCCGTAGCGATGAAGACGCGTCGAAACCAAAGGTTGTCATCATCAACCAGGCCATGGCAAAGCAGTACTTCCCCGGCGAAGATCCGGTCGGCAAACAGATTTCCTTTGATGATGATAAGAGCCCGCACATGCTGATCGTGGGCGTCATCAGCGACATCCAGGAAGGCCAGCTCGACGCCGCCCCGCGCGGCGCGATGTATGTCCCCTTCTATCAGAATCCGTATACGAGTTTCGTGGTCCTGGTGCGCACCGCGCAGGATGAAAAGGCCGTTCTGCCCATGCTCACCGCTGCGCTGCACGAAATCGATCCGGGAATGGCCATTCACGATCCCATGACCATGGACCAGAAGATTCACGATGCGCCTTCCACCTACCTGCATCGTTCATCCGCATGGATCGTAGGAGGGTTCGCCATGATGGCGCTGCTGCTCGGCGTGGTGGGAGTGTATGGAGTGATCGCGTACTCCGTCAGCCAGCGCACCAGGGAGATCGGCGTGCGCATGGCCTTGGGCGCGGAGCGCAGTACTGTTTACCGGATGGTGCTGCAAGAGGCCGGGCAGTTGATCGCAGCGGGCCTGGTGGCCGGCGCGGCCGGGTCGGTGGGCGCGGCCATCCTCATCCGCAAGCTGCTGTTCGGCGTACAGGCGTGGGACGCATCCACCCTCGCCGCCGTGGCCGCCTTGCTTGCACTGTCTGCGCTTCTGGCCAGCTTCCTGCCTGCCCGGCGCGCAGCATCGGTAAGCCCGTCCGAAGCACTGCGCGCGGAGTAACTCCGCAAACAGGATCCATGCCGGGCTGTAAGGAGGAAAGCGTGAACCTCGGGGCTCGATTCCTCAATAAGTTGTCGCTCTTGTTTCGCCGCAAGCGCTTCGATGCCGAACTGGAAGAGGAGATGGCCTTCCATCGCGCCCAGATGGAGAAAGACCTTATCTCTACCGGCGTGGCGCCACAGCAGGCGCGCTATGCGGCCATGCGCCAGTTCGGAAACAGTGTGCGCCTCAAGGAGCGGAGCCGCGAGGCGATCGGGTTCCGAGCGGAGACCATCATGCACGATATTCGATATGCATTGCGCCAGCTTGTGGCCAGCCCCGTGTTCACCCTGGTGATCCTGCTGACGCTCGCGCTCGCCATCGGCGCCAACACCGCGATCTTCAGCGTGATCAATGGCGTGCTTCTTCAGCGCCTGCCCTACGAGCAGCCCGATCGCCTGGTGCGAGTTTTCCTGTCCAACGCGGACTATCCCAAGTTCCCCCTGAATCCGTTCGACTTCCTCGACTTCCGCGCGCGCAACCGTTCGTTCGAATCGATGGCCGCATTCAGCCGCGGCGATGTGCAACTCTCCGGCGAGGGCGAGCCGGTTCGGCTGTATGGGTTCGGCATCACCTCGGGCTATTTCCATGTACTCGGCCTTCAGCCGCAACTGGGCCGCGAGTTCGACCGTGCCGCGGAGATCCCCGGCAACGGACTGCAGGCGATCATCAGCGACCGGCTGTGGCGCACGCGCTTCGGCGCCGACCCGAGCATCATCGGCCGCAAGATCACGCTCAACATGCAGCCCTTCACGGTCATCGCCGTCATGCCCGCCGGCACCGTGCATCCCGGGAACGTGTATCACTCCATTCCCTATGGCGAAAGCGTGGATATCTGGTGGCCGTTCTCGTTCGCCGGCGATCCCAACCGCCGCGGTTCGCATTTCATTGAGGGCATCGCGCGGCTGAAGAACGGTGTCAGCCTCCCGCAGGCCAACAGCGACATGAACGGCATCATGACCCAGCTCGGCAACGAACATCCCAATAACGACAAAGGCTGGAGCGTGCTGGTAATTTCTCTCTACAACGAGGTCGTTGGCCAGAGCCGGCAACTGCTTCTTGTCCTGCTTGGCGCGGTGATCATTGTTTTGCTCATTGCCTGCGCCAATGCGGCCAACCTGCTGTTGGCGCGGGCGTCCTCGCGGCAGCGCGAAATTGCGGTGCGGCTCGCCATGGGCGCGGCCAGGTCGCGGGTCATGCGCCAGTTGCTCACCGAAAGCCTGCTGATCTCATTCCTCGGCGGCGCCTTGGGGCTGGCCACCGCGTTCAGCGGTGTCAAGGCGCTGGTGGCGCTGCTGCCCTCAGACTTTCCGCGGGCGCAGGACATTCACGTCAGTGCGCCAGTGCTTGCGTTCACCATTCTCATCACGGTCGCCACTGGAATTCTCTTCGGTCTCGCGCCCGCATTCCAGGCTGCCGCTGCCGATCCCAGGCAAGGCCTGCAAAAGGGCGGCCGCACCGCCATCGGCAGCGGGCGCCAGAGCAGCCTCCGCGATACGCTCGTGGTGGCCGAGGTCAGTCTCGCCTGCCTGCTTCTGATCGGCGCGGGACTGATGCTGCGCAGCCTGTTGAACCAACTTCATCTCGATCCTGGCTTTCAACGGGTCCACCTGCTAACCGCTAGTCTGTCGCTTCCGCATGTCAACTATCCGAAAGATGAGCAGATCGAGCGATTTTACGATCGGCTCGCCTCCAATCTCAATCAGCTGCCCGGTGTGGAAAGCGCGGGTGTGGGCAGCGATCTGCCCTGGACAGGCTACGACGAGAATGCGGGCGGGTTCACGATTGAAGGCAAGAAACCCCCGGCCGGCGAGGAATTTCACGCCCGCTACCACATGGCCACCCCGGGTTATTTCAGCGCGCTCGGAATTCCGCTGGTGGCAGGCCGGTTCTTCACCCCGGCAGACAAACCGGAAGCTCCGCAGACCATCATCATCAATCGCATCATGGCGGAGAAATACTGGCCCGGGGAAAACGTGATCGGCAAGCGCATGTCCTTCGACGATCAGCCCAAGAGCGACAAGGACTGGATCACCATTGTGGGCGTAGTGGGCGACGTGAAGGATCAGCCCAACAGTCCCGAGGCGAAGACAGCCTTCTGGTTTCCGGTGGCCCAACAAACCTGGACCTCGGACATGTCGGTTGTGATCCGTGCGCGTTCCGATCCGCGCCTGCTCGCCGACGCCTTGCGTAATCAAGTTCACCGTCTGGATCCCAATCTGGCCATTGCCGACGTGCAGCTGATGGATCAGATCGTGGATTCATCGGTCTCTACGCCGCGCTTTGCCTTCGCCCTGGTCGGGTTGTTTGCCGGGCTGGCCATTGTACTGGCCGGCATCGGAACCTATGGAGTCATCTCCTATTCCGTCAGCCGGCGCGCACCCGAACTTGGTATCCGCATGGCTCTGGGCGCAGCCCGCACCGACGTCATGCGCCTGGTGATTTCGCATGCCGCAAAGCTCGCTGGACTGGGAACCGCGCTTGGGGTGCTGGGGGCGTTCGTTCTTGCCCGCCTGCTCAAGAGCCTTGTCTTCGAAGTCAGCACCGCCGATCCCCTCACATTCGCCTCGGTGGCGGGGATGGTGATCGTGGTGGCTCTGCTGGCCGGCTTTATTCCTGCGCTGCGTGCCACCGGCATCGATCCGATGAATGCGTTGCGCGCCGAATAGCCGCTGTAATGCCCGCGAAGCGGGCGCAAGACGGTAGCCCCAGGCGCAAGCCTGGGGGATGGCAATGAGTTTAGTAGGTCCAGCCCCCGCAGGGGGCGAAAGAACCACATGCACGGTGCTGCTTCGGAGCATCACTCAGCCTGGAGGTTACACATGGATGGGCTCTCCCGCTTCGTCAAGAAAGTCGCTCTCTTGTTCGCCCGTGAACGGTTCCGTAGCGAACTCGATGACGAAATGGCCTTCCATCGCGCCCAGGTGGAGAGGGAACTCGTGGCCGGTGGTCTGTCTGCCCAGGACGCGCACCGTGCCGCGGCCGTGCAATTCGGCAATTCCTCCCGGCTGCGCGAGCGGAGCCACGAAGTCGTAGGCTTTCGTGCCGAAACCATTCTCCAGGATCTGCGCTTCGCCTTGCGTCAGATGCGCCACAATCCCGGCTTCGCGTTCACGGCCATTCTGATTCTCGCCCTGGGCATGGGCGTCAGCGTGGCCATCTTCGGCTTTGTCGATGCGGCGCTCCTGCAGCCCTTGCCGTACAGCAAGCCGGACCGTCTGATGGCCGTCGACGAGCGCAGCGCCAACTGGCCGCGTTCCAATTTCTCCCGCGACGATTACGACGACTGGAAACGGATGAACCGCTCGTTCTCGGCGCTCGAGGTGTACGGAGGGACGGGCTATCTTTTGCGCTCAACGTCAGGCATTGAGCCGGTTCCCGGACGCCGGGTCAGCGCCGGCTTCTTTGATACGCTGGGGACCCGCATGATGCTGGGCCGTGGGTTTCTTCCCGGCGAGGATCGCCCCGGCGGCCCGAAAATTATTGTCCTCAGCTACGGCACATGGCTGAAACGCTACAGCGCGCGGCGCGACATCGTCGGCCAGTCCGTGAACCTGAGCGGCGCCGACTACACCATCGTCGGAGTCCTGCCGAAGGACTTCGAATTTGCGCCCGGGAGAGATTCGGAATTCTGGGCGCCGCTGCTCGACAAGAACGGCTGCGAAAAGCGTCGAAGCTGCCATAATCTCGACGGCATCGGCCGCCTGCGCGACGGCGTCACGATGCAGGCCGCGCTCGATGACCTGACGGCGATCGCGGCGCAACTGGAGCGCCAGTATCCCGATTCGAACAAGGGGCAAAGCGCGAGCGTCATTCCGCTCTCCGAACTGATCGTCGGCTATGTCCGTCCCATTCTGCTCACGCTGCTCGCTGGCGCTGCGCTGCTTCTGGTTATTGCATGCGTCAACGTGGCGAGCCTTCTGCTGGTGCGCTCCGAGGCGCGGCGGCGCGAATTTGCCGTGCGCGGCGCGCTGGGAGCTACCCCGGCGCGCATGATGCGCCAGTTCGTGACTGAAGGCATGGTGCTGGCAATCGCCGCATCCGCAACCGGGGTGCTGGCGGCCTCATGGATGATGCGGTTGCTTCGCGGACTGGTGCCGAAGAGCGTGGTCTCTCACTTGCCGTTTGTCGACAACGTCCGTTTGAATGCGCACACCGGCGCCGCTGCCGCCGCGATCGCGCTGCTGGCGGCTCTGCTGATGGGCGCAACGCCCTCGCTGCGTGCGTGGTTCCAGGATCTGCATGCCGGGCTTACGGAAGGCGGGCGCACCTCGGCCGGCCGGCTGTGGCAGCGCCTGGGCGCAAATCTGGTGGTAGTGGAACTGATCATCGCGGTGGTGCTGCTGGCCGGCGCGGGCCTTCTGGGCAAGAGCCTCTACCGCCTGCTGCACGTCGAAAACGGATTCGATGTCACCCACCTGGCGACCGTCCAGGTGATCGCCCCGGAAACTTCGTACGGCAAACCGGAACAGCAGGTCGCCCTTTACCGCGAGATGGAGCGGCGCCTTGCGGTTTTGCCCGGAGTGCGGTCGATGGGCGTCACCAGCGATCTCCCGCTGCAATGCAATTGCGACACGGACTGGATTCGCATCGTCGGCAAGCCGTTCCACGGTGAACATAATGAGGTCAACCAGCGCTATGTGACACCGGAATATCTTTCCACGCTGAAGGCGCGCCTGCTGCGCGGACGCCTGATGAAGGAAGACGAGGATGCAACCAAACCTAATGTCATCGTGATCAACGCGGCCTTCGCCAGGAAGTACTTCCCCGGAGAAGACCCCATCGGCCAGAAAATCGGCAACGGCCAGCTCGAACCCAAGTCGATCCGCGAAATCATCGGCATCGTCGCCGACGTGCGTGAAGGCGCGCTGGACACCGACATCTGGCCTGCCGAATACCTGGCCATCTACCAGGATCCCACTCCATACTTTGCGGTTGCCGTGCGCACCGCCCAGGACGAGAAGTCGACCTTGCCGGTGCTGGTGAACACGCTGCACCGCCTCGATCCTAACCTGGGCGTCTACGGCGAAGTCACCATGGACCAGCAAATGAATTCCACCCAGACCGCACTGATCCACAGTTTCTCCACGTGGCTGGTGGGCGGCTTCGCGGCCATGGCGCTCATCCTCAGCGTGGTAGGACTCTATGGGGTGATTGCCTACTCGGTGAGCCAGCGAACCCGCGAGATCGGCGTGCGCATGGCGCTCGGCGCGCAACGAGGTTCCGTCTACCAGATGGTGATGCGCCAGGCCGGATGGCTCACTTCCATCGGAGTGGTTCTGGGCCTGTTGTGTTCCATCGGCGCATCCATGCTCATGCGCGATGTGCTCTTTGGCGTCGCTGCATGGGATATGCCGACGCTTGCCGCGGTGGCCGCGGTTCTGGCGCTGGCTTCGCTGCTGGCGAGCTTTCTGCCCGCCCGCCGCGCGGCTTCCGTCAATCCCTGCGAGGCGCTGCGCGCCGAATAAACCTACCGCTGTCATCCTGAGCGAAGCCGGTCGCGAATGCGCGACCGGCGCAGTCGAAGGATCTGCGGTTGCCTTTAGTGCCGGGTGCCCCACCCTCGCGACGCTTTTGTTTTGTCGCTAGGCTGGGCTGCTCTCCGGACTCAAACAATCCGCAAAAACCTCTTCGGCGTCAGCTTCGCACCCGGAAACACCAGTTCCAGTTTGCTCGGCCCCATCGTGCAAGTAATCAGCTCACCCAGCACCTGCCGATAGTCCGTGGTCAGCGCAAGGTCGCGTCCTTCGTTCAGTTGTTCGTGCGCCAGGCCCGGCCAGCGGCCATGCACTCTGCCGCCCTTCACATTCGCTCCCAGGACGAACATCGCATTGCCATGCCCGTGATCGGTGCCGCCCGTCCCGTTTTCGTGCGCCGTGCGTCCGAACTCCGACATGGTCACCAGCGTGATGTTCGCGGCCTCGTCCCCCATGTCGCGCCAGAAGGCGGCAATGGCATTCGCGAAGTCGCCCAGGCGGTTGGCGAGCTGCCCGTTTACGCTGCCCTGATTCTGGTGCGTGTCCCAGCCGGTCACGTCAGTGAACGCGGCTTCCACCCCCAGGTCCGCCTTGAGCAACTGCGCAATCTGCTTCATATGATTGCCGAACTCGGAGTTGGGGTAATCGGCGCCCGCCGCGGGCCGGTATTGCGCGGGATTGGCCGCGCGCAGCATCTTCACCGCGTCGAAGGTTTCCTCGCCGGTGGCGTGCAGGATGCGATCGCCGCTCGCCCCGTACATGGCTTCGAATGCGCTGGCGGCCGGACCTGGAGCCGGGCCGCGGCCTCCGACCTGGAAGTTGGCCACGTTGCTCAGAGCTACCGCGGGGATCTTCCCTGCCATGGTGCGCGGCACCTCTGCCCCCACGGCTACCGCGCGGAATGCGGTGTGCAACGCGGGCCCGTGCCCGTCTTCCGCCTGCATTGCGCGATTGAGCCAGCCGTCTTCGGTGCTCCTTACGCCGGGCGTACCCGACTCCATGTAATCCTGCGCGTCGAAATGTGAGCGTGTCATGTCCGGCGAGCCCGCCGCGTGCACAATGGCGAGCTGGCGCTCGTCGTAGAGCGGCTTGAACGCAGCCATGGCCGGATGCAGCCCGAAAAATCCGTCCAGATCGATGACCTGGTTTTGGGGAATGGCGATGCTGGGCCGCATGGCATAGTAATTCTTCTCGCGATAAGGCACCACGATGTTCAGCCCGTCGGCGGCGCCGCGCTGGAACACCACCACCAGGCGGTGCTTGGGCGCGGGCGCCGGCTGCGCCAGCACCGAGCGAACCAGAAACGCGGGAATGGTCGTCGTGCCCGCCAGCGCAAATGCGCCTTTATGAAGAAAGAAGCGGCGATTGAAATGCATCGTGTTTCCTTTCTCAAGCCGAAGGCTTATTGATCGCGGTAAAGTGATTTCTTATCTTGTCATCCTGAGCCAAGCCGCGCTCAGCGCGGCGGAGCCGAAGGATCTGCGGTTGTTTTTCCTTTACCATCCTGCAGCACTCAAATAGCCTGACGGAAAGCCATCGCTTCACATCATCGTCGCTGGAACTCCGGAGAACCCAGCAGCAATCCGGCGAGCAACTGGTCTTGTTTATCCCGCGATGCCGGACCCGGCGGCCGTTCCGCGGCAACCTGCATCGGCTGCGCCTCACCCTGCGACTGCGCCTCGAACTGCTCGAGCACCGCGGCACGCGTCGACTCGCTCACTCCGCCGGCGAGCAGAATCGATTCCAGCCGAGCCTCTTCCGATTGTGGTGTCCGGGTATCCCCGGCTCCGGAATCGGAACCGGGGATACCCATCTCCGGTTGCGGGAACCATAAAGTCGTAATTCCCGGCAGCCGGTTGGCAGCCAGCGAGAGAGCAAAGTTCATGCGGTTGACTAAAGCTCCGGTCGAGACCCAGTCGGCGGCATCCCACTTGTATCCGGTGGGCGGGACCGCGCCGTAAAGCGGCATGCCCATTTCCCGCAGCGCATTGGCAAGCGGCTGCAGGTTGGCGATATCGGCCTGGCTCGCGCGAACCGCTGAGATTACATATTCGAGTGGGGTCTTTACCTTGGCGCGATACACGTTGGTGGACCAGAACTCCGGCGAATGAAACAGCGTCGTCAGCACCGCCGCGATGTCCCCGCCTGAAGACATATAGGACCGGGCCATGCGGTCCACGAGGCTTGCCGGCGGATCGTCGCTCACCAACCGCACCGCGAGCTGGCGCGAAATGAACTGCGCGGTGGCCGGGCGCGTGGCAAGAAAGTGCAGCAGTTCGCGGCCTTCGCCCTCTCCGCCTTCCTTGAATTTCCGGCCCATCACTTTCTTGGCGCCGGGTTGGTGGCGATTGGGATCGAATCGAAAGCCGCCGCCGCGCTGCGGCCGGTCCACCGTCCAGCCGGTCAGGATGCGCGCCACCTGGATCACGTCGGCCTGCGTGTACCCGCCGTTCACGCCCAGGGTATGCAACTCCATCAGTTCGCGGGCATAGTTCTCATTCAGGCCTTCACGGTTATTCCTTGCGTTCGCATTGCGTGCCGCGTTGAGCTTCGTCCGTTCAGCCGCCGGCGAATCCGGCCCGGTGCTGCCGGCATTGTCGAGGTAGAGCAGCATCGCCGGGCTGTGTGCGACCGCCTCCAGCAGGTCCTCAAACTTGCCCATGGCATGCGGGCGGATCACGTCCCTCTCGTAGCTGACGAGGTAGTAGGGCGTCGCTTCGTTCTTGTGCAGAAACACGTTGAAATGATTCAGCCAGAAATCGGTCATCACTTCCTGGATTTGCGCATGGGAGTAAATATCGCGCGTGAGGCGCTGCGCAATGAGTTCCTCGACGACGGTGCGCTGCGGGTTCTCGAGCGCCCCGATGCTTTCCTTCAAGCCGGGCGGCAGATCGGCGATGAGCGCTTGGCGTTGCGGGCCCTTGAGCGATTTAAAGAATGCGTCGGCGCCGGCGGGCTGCATGGCGGCCAGATGCGCAATGCGTTGCTCGGGCGAAAGCGCCAGAACCGCGGTCACGCTCTCGGGGTCGATGGCGGGGGCGTTTGCCGGCGCGTCGTCGGGATTCTGCTTCTGCTGCTTCTTCTCCGCCACGCGAAACATCGCGTCTTCATAGACGGTATGGAGCACGCCGCGCTCGGGGATCGCTACCCTGCCGTCGATGGCCTGCCGGATCACTGCGTTGCTGGGCAGCCGATAGAGAAGCTCTTCGCTGCTCCACTGCATCGCCGGATATGCGGCCAAACGTGCATTCAGGTCGGCTTCATCAATATTGGCGGGATGCAGTTGCTGGTCGAACCAGTGATCCAGGCCGAGCCCGCGAACGGCGTCGAGATCGCCAGGGCGCGGCCCGAACGTGAACCGGCTCAGCGCGTGCAGGATGCGCTCGTCGCCCTGCAACTGCGTGGAGCGATATGGCGGACGCGCGGCGGGCGTCGACGAGTTTTTCCCCGGAGCCGGCTGCCCGAGGGAGACCGGCGCCGGCCACAGCAGACTAAAAGCCATCAGCGCAGCGACCGGCCCTCGAACGCTTTGCATGGATGTAGCTCTCCGATGGGATGGCCGGTATCGTGCGTGCGGCCTGTGCTGTACTGGCAGACGCGCTTTTGCGCCCGAAGTTGTGGTCGCCGGTACAAGAATTGGCGGGTGCCCACCCTCCCCCTTCAACCTCCTCTCGCGTTGTCATCCTGAGCCGAAGGCGAAGGATCTGCGGTTGCTTTCGTAACTTCCGCATTGGGGGTCAACAACGCGAGAGATACGACGAGAAGCGAAACGTCGGCCAGACTATTGAGGTGAGTCGGAGTCGTGCGCCAGATCAGTCCGGGTCAGGCGGAGGTACTGGACCACGGCAATCTTGCCGGGACCGCGCGGAAGCGTCGTGATCGAGATTGCCTCGCCAGATTTGATCACGAAAGGACGCAGATCGCCTGGAAGCGCAACAACAGGGATGTCCTTGTTGCGAAGCCCCAGGCCCCATTTGTCGGGGGGTACGTCTATGGGATCGGAAAGAGCGGAAAAGGTGCAACGGATCTGATCCGTGCCCTGGATCGGTTCGACACGCAGATCATATCCGAAGACTGCATTTAATTCGTCGTATTGGCGGAAATAGTGAAATATATGTTCCGGCGTGCTCCTGTCTACCCAGGCGCTGATGAACCTCGGACCAAACGGACCCGGGTCTAACATCGAAATGTCAATCACTATGCCATTTGCTATCCCCCCAGGTGCCCGACCCAGGACACGCGCGGTCGATGGAACGGCGGAAACTATCTTGTAAAAGGGCGAATCAGCATAGACCTGAGAATAACCGCAGAGCGGAATTGCGAGTGGGATCATCAGGAGAAAGCGATTGAGCATACCGCCTCCGAGCACTTCATTAGACGCAACAGAATGAAGTTTTCTCTCACCACCCGGAGCATATCAAAAAGATTCTGGGCGAGTTGTCGGCGACTCGTCCCGGTGCCGTTTCTTCGGCCCGTCTTTTGTCAATCCGAGGAAAATCACGACAGCCCCTTAAATCATTGAAGAATCAGGTGAAATTTATCTCCGCCCATTTGCATGTTTTATTCTCCGAAAAGCGCACTATTGAAATTGATTTACCTTGCTTTCCGATTTTCTGTTTTCAGCTCCTCTGCTGCCGGCGAGCCGCTGCTAACTCCTTGTCTGAGAGAACTCTGCGGGTAAGTTCTTTCCTGGCAGAAACCTGCACCGAAATTGCTTCTCTAACCTGCTGAAAACAGGTAACTTCCGTACAGAGTCCGGGGAGGGGGGTACCACGGCGCGTGAACCGGGAGTCCCCCCAAAGTACCGTAACGACCCTACCCCCCGGCCGGACGTGATCCGGAATTGGGATGGATTTTCCATCGCCACATCAACCGCCCGAAATACCGCTGAACGCAACAAGGCGGCCTGTTCCCCACAAGAACCGGCCGCCTCTTTGCATTCCGGACTTACGTGCCCGCCGGAAATCTCCACACAGTGGTCAGTGGTCAGTGATCAGTGATCAGTGGTCAGAGGGGCGGCATCCAGCGGAATGAACTGAACACTGAACACTGAACACTGAACACTGAACACTGTCTTTACAACGTTCTCTTGAACAGCGGCGTCGCAATCAGCAGCGTGCCGATGCCGAACGCATACAGGAACAGCAAATCTCCTTGAATCGAAACGAATCCTCCGTCCTTCAGCAGAATCGACTTGAACCCGTGAATGGCATACGAAAACGGATCCACGAACGCGATTCCGCGCAGCCACTTGGGAAACGCCGCAATCGGCGAGATCGCGCCCGAGGGGAAAAACAGCAACGTATTCAGCACCCCGAACATCGCGCGCGGCACCAGCGGATCATCCACCCGCACCATCATCAGGAACATCATGCCGTTAAAGGCCAGCGACGTCCCGAGGATGAGCAGCAGCAGGTTCAGGTCCGCGCCGGGACGAAAAATCACGCCCAGGCCCGCCATAAGCGACCCGATCACGGTCAGCGAAATGCCCGACAGCACCGCCTTGATGGCGCCCGCCACGTTGAGCCCCATCACCAGCTCCAGCTTGCTGATGGGCGTCACCAGGTAGCCCTCATGCACGCCGCGAGCCTTGTCGTCGATGTACAGCATGCCCCCGCCGATCATCACCGAAATGTACATGGCCAGCGCAATCGATCCCGCAAGCAGGTATTTCATGTACTCCACGTAGGGATACAGCTCCACGATCTGCAGGGCGACATCGTTGACCACCCGCTTGGGGATCACCGGCTGGTTGAGCGCATCCACCAGCGACTGCATCTCGCTCTCGATCGAGCCGCTCATGATCTGGTCGGAGTTGTCCACCACCAGCCCGATGCGCGGAGCATCCTGGGCATAGACCCGCCGCGAGTACTGCGGTGGAATGATCACCGCCGCGTCCACCTTGCCGGTGCGCACGTCTTCCTTGGCCAGGTTCTCATTGGCATAGTTGACGGTAGTAAACGTGGCAATGTTGACGGCTACCGCATCGAACGCTTCGTGCACCTTGACGGCTTGCGGGCCATGGTCGTTGTCCACCACCGCAACGCGCGCCCCCTGGATGTGCCCGCCGTATGCGTGGCCCAGAATCACAAGCTGCACAATCGGCAGCATCATCGACATGATCATGAGCACCGGCGAACGGAAGAACTTGCGCATCTCGCGCTCGACAATCGCAAGGAATCGATTCATCACCATGTCCCCGGCCGTGGCGGCATCTGAAACACGGCCTTCACCTGCTCATCGCGCAGCTGCCGGCCGGTGTAGTGAACAAAAACATCGTCGAGGGTTGTGTTCTGCACGCTGAGCGAGGTGAGTAGCTCGCCCAGCGCGGTGGCCATTTCCACCAGTTGCATCGTGGTCTGCGCACCATTCGCGGTCAGGACGCGATACATGCCGGCCGCCTGCGACTGCACCTCGGTGACCCCCGGAAGCGCTTCCAGCCGGCCCTTCCACTGGTCATCTTCGCGATTGAATTGCACTTCGACCACGTTGGAGCCGGGGACGCTCTGCTTTAACTCGACCGGCGTGCCCAGCGCTACGAGGTTGCCGTGATCGACAATGGCGATGCGGTCGCAGAGCCGGTCCGCCTCTTCCATGTAATGCGTGGTCAGCAGCATGGTCAGGTTGCGCGACTTCTTCAGGTTGTTGAGCATCTCCCACACCGCGATGCGCGAAACCGGATCAAGCCCGGTGGTGGGCTCATCGAGAAAGAAGATGCGCGGATCGTGCACCAGCCCGCGGGCAATCTCCAGGCGCCGCCGCATGCCGCCCGAAAGCGTCTTGGTCTGCGCGCCGCGCCACTTGGTCAGGTCCACGGCTTCCAGCACTTCGGTGATGTTCTTCTCGCGCTGCGCCTTGGGCACGCTGTAGAGCTTGGCGTAGATGCTCAGGTTCTCTTCCACGGTCAGGTCCTGGTCGCTGGTCATCGCCTGGGGAATCACGCCGATCATGTTGCGCACCGCGTTCGGCTCCCTGGCTACGTCGTGGCCTCCCACCAGAGCACGCCCCGCCGTCACCGGGATCAGCGTCGTCATCATGCGGATGAGCGTGCTCTTGCCCGCGCCGTTGGGCCCCAGCAGGCCGAAGATTTCGCCCTCCGGCACCGCGAACGTCACGCCCTTCACGGCTTCGAATTCGCCATACTTCTTGACGATCTTCTCCACCGCGATCGCCGGGCCGGCCTTCCCGTTGACGGGCCGCAGGCTCTCTTTTGCTTTGGCTGCCGTCATTGCTTCACCAGCTTGTCTTTGGGAACATACACGTCCGCCGTCATGCCGGGGACAAACCTTTCGCCCGGATTGTCGATTAGCAGCTTCAGCTGTACGGTCTTGATGTCGCGCTTGCGCCCGCCGTTGATGTCGCGCTGGGTGGCGAAATCCGCCTCGGCCGATTTCGCGATCACCTTGCCTTGCACCGTGGCGCCGCTGGGCATCGCCACCCGCAGGCTGTCGCCCAGTTGCACCGCGTCGGCCTGGGTCTCCGGAAGGGGCGCGTAGACCCAGGTCTGCGTCAGGTCCATGATGGTCACGATGGGCGTGCCCGCCGCCACCACTTCGCCCTGTCGCGCCGCCCACTGGTTCACCTTGCCCGTCACCGGAGCAAACACCTTCGAGTAGCCGAGCTCTACCGCCGCCTGGTCCGACAGCGCTCTCGCGTTCTGCACCTGGTCGCGCGTCGACGCTACCGTGCGCGCCGCCACCGCCGCCTGCAGTTCGTGCGCCCGGGCCTGCCGCAGCGAGGCTTCCGCCGCCGCCACATTCTGCTTCGCCGTTTCCACCGCCGCCTCATAAGACTTCAGGCTGGCCACGGCCTCGTCTCTCGCCTGCGCGCTCATCACGCCCTGTTGGGCGAGCGCCACGGTGCGCTGCGTGTCGGCCTGCTGATGTTCCAGATTCGCCTGCGCCTGCACAAGAGATGCGCGCGCCATGCGCAGTTGCGCCTCGGCGTTGACGGTCTGGCTCGAGGTCTCGCCCCGGGTCTGGCGCTCGGTCTCGATGTCCTGGCTGAGTTTGGCCTGCTGGCTTTCGACCGTGGCCTGGGCCGCACTGCGCGCCGCCGCCAGGTCCTCGCTCTCGATTACCGCGATCAGATCGCCGGCTTTTACTTCCTGACCTTCCTCGACGGTCAGCGTTTGGATGCGGCCCGGAATCTTCGAGCTGACCTCCACTTCATTGGCATCCACCGTGCCGATCAAATGAAGATCGCTGGGCGGCTTGGCCGTCACCAGGTACCAGATCAGCGATCCCAGCGTCAGCAATCCCAGGATCATGAAAACCCGATTGCGCGCGCTCACTTTTTCCTCCCCTTTTGCTCTTCGTCCCAAATTTCCGGCCGGGGCGCATCGGCCAGCAGTCTCGCAGTCAGCGGCCCTCCACCCGGCGGCTCCACAAAATCAATCTCCGGCATCGGCGAGTCGGCGTACACGCGCGCCGCGAGTTCCGCCCCGTATTGCCGATCCCGGAAGATGGCCTGCCCCAGAAAATCCACGATGGCCTTGCGCCGAGCCACCAGCGCGTCGTTGGACATCGGCTCGTCGCCAAATACGATCCGCCACACCGGCGCGCTGAGAAAATACAGAACGTTCGCTCCCAGGCTCGCCAGGTGGATCTGCATCCAATCGGTTTCGATTAATTCGCCGGAGGCAATGCCCTCCCGGACCATGGCGCGGTAGAGGATCAACACCGGCTCGAAGACCTTTTTCACGATGACCGGCATCATCGCCGATTCGCCCTTGTGCAGCCGGATCATCTCCTGCTGCATCAGGCTCTGAAACACCTGCTGGGAGAGAACCCGGTCAAAATGGCTTAACGCCGCCCGCACGATCCGCTCTCCCGGGCTGGCGTCCTTCAACAGCATGGCCATCGTGGTATCCCGCACCCGCGCCGCAATGTCCTCCAGAGCGGCCTGGTACAGGGCATCTTTGCTGTCGAAGTAATAGTAAAGAAGGGCCTTATTCACCCCGGCGGCGGCTGCAATGGCCTCGGTGCGGGCCCCCGCCAGCCCATTGGCGGCAAATTCGCGAGCAGCTGCGTCGAGAATCCGTTGCCGGGTCTCGGCGGCGCGTTCCGATGGCATCGTGGTTGGTTTGGTGGACATGATTTGACTAAACGGTTAGTAATTAACTAACCAGTTAGTAAAATATGCCCAACACACCTGCAATGGCAAGTTTTTTTCCTTCTTAACAGATTTTGGGAGACTGATGAGTCTCCAACGGATTCACCCGATTGTTGAGAGGGATTTAGAGCTGGCTCCAACTCCTGGTTCAAGGCTCCCCTCTCGGCCCGGCAGAACGATCCTGGAAATCCGCGTCATCGCCACTGGACCAAGGAAGCCCCCAACCAATCCCAAGAGGAATCCGACGCCCAGGCTTGAAGTCCAATCCGGCTTGAGGCGAACGAGGCCAGCGTAATACACAAGAAACACTGCCACCCCGGAAAGGATTCCTGACAGCAAATCGATAAGGATTCTTACCAGCCTGCGGCGATTGAACTTCGTCCAGTGAAGACTCAGGTGAATGAGAAATCCTCCCGCTCCGCCGGCAGCCACTACAAGAAAGACCGACACGCTCAACACGAGATAAAAGGAGAACTCTCTTTGATCCTGCATGCCGCCAAATCGCGCCGTCAGAACCGTTGCACCGGCTGATCCCGACTCAATCGAGCGTTCCAGCATGCATCGGCCCGGTGGGATGTCTGCGCTCGGGCTATTGAGCCGTCCCACGCCCTGAATGCTGA
The DNA here is from genome assembly GCA_963720105.1 of uncultured Acidobacteriota bacterium. Taxonomy (GTDB): domain Bacteria; phylum Acidobacteriota; class Terriglobia; order Terriglobales; family Acidobacteriaceae; genus Telmatobacter. Next base: position 48,666 of record CAVREL010000072.1, read on the forward strand.
GCGCTACCGAGTTCGCGTCTTGATTGGCCCGAAGATGTCCTTTTCCATCGGTAAGGTGGAGCATCACCTCAATCGGAGTCCTGCCGTCGGCGGGAGCCTGCTGTTGTCCGCTCGACAATTCCACCGCCGTGGCCGCTCCCTCTCCGCAGTAGTAAACCGGCTGGGAACTCGCTTCAAGTGGAGGGTCGCTTCGGGCGTGAAGCATGGCCTCACCTTCCTCCGTTTTGGTCACGCTGAAGGCCGCGGAGGGTTCGCCTGCATGCAAGATGATCTGCGGATTGTCGATGTTGGCGTTCGGCGCCTCGACCCGTATGTGGTAATCGCGATCAGCGGACGTAAGCTGGTCGGACGCCGTCAGCACGATCACCTGCACGCGGATCGGCTGTCCGGCGATCGCCGATTCCGTGGCCGGAATCATCCTCAGTTTCGCGGGCCGGCCGTTCTCCATGATTTTGAAGAGTCTGGTCTCGGACTGGATCCCGTCTTGTGAAGTCTCCACAAGCTCGCCGGTCGTACCGTCCAGATCTATGCGACCGGTGAAGTACTTCGGAGGTGGTTCCGGTGCCAGAGGCGCGCCGTTCGGTATACGGGTCATCCTCACATACCAAGCGTATGGGAGATCGAATTGCCTTCCGCGGATATAGCCCTCGTACTCATGGACATCCGTCTCAACGTTCCATTCCAATTTCGAACCCTGTTGTTGAACGGTATGCCGGCGCCCTAGTCCGTCGAGCCAATTTCCCGACAACGATGGCAAACGGCCCGCCGGGGTTCCGAGGGCCCACACCGAAACGTTGTCGATCACCGGGCCACACTGGCTTTGGGAATTATCAAGGCTGGTAAACACCACCGCTTCCGTAGATGTTCGCGCGGCAAAATCCAGCGACTCGTTGATCCAACCCGTACCCGAACTCTTTCCCGTGGTGTCGAACGTGAACTCACCGATCGCGTTCCCAGCGGTCACCCGCAACTTTTTTACGACCGGTGCGCACGCTGAATTCCCACTCAGGTCAAAACTAAGTTGGTACTTTCTCCCAGGCACGGCAGGGAATGTCTGCTCAATTTCCCCCGCACCAGGGGAGCCGTCCAGATCGATGCTCCGCTTCCCCTCTGAAGCCGGCCATTCCGATTCGACGTAGTCGATCGTGGCCCGGGTTACGGTCCACCCCGGGATTCTCGTGGATCCCGCGGCCATGGTCATGAAATTCCCCGGTGCGGGGCCTTCCTCGAAACTGCCATTAATGAGAAGATTCCGTGCATCCTGAAGGCCGGACTGCGCGACTGCGGCGAACACTCCAACCAAGAGCACGGAGGGTGCAGCCGCATCCGCCAGGATCGTGCGATATCGCATTATCCGCGAGTCTCCTTTTTCCATCACGACCTCCGCAGAATCCGGTGGGAACGCCTCTCGGATCTTGTCCAGCGAGGGTGTGAGACCGGGCCATCGCAAGCACACCCGGAAGCCCGCTCATGCCAAAACAGGAGGGCAGGAAAACGCAATGGGCAAATGAGGGAAGGGCGGGAGCAGCACTTCCGCGATTAGGAAACTGCCTGGCATCGTAACACCTATTGAGCAACCTAAGAAAGCCACCTCATATTGACCCGCTGGATTCCACAGAAACGCCGGGAGCCCTTCTCTCGCCGACCTAGATCCTCATTTACCATGGGCCTTGCCCATGCGAAGCCTGAACTTGTCCCACGAAGCGTTTCATGCGCTCGCCCATCAACTCGCCGATTTCAGCGCTGATTACCTGTCCAGATTGCCGGTCCTTCCCTCTTATCCGCCCGGCATCTCCGGCCGGCAAACCCAGGAATTGTTCACTGGCGAGATTCCCTGGGACGGCCAGGGCGCTGCGGCTCTCGACTGCCTTCAGGACGTTTTCCGGCTCTCGCGTCCGGCTTCGCCGCGCTTCTTCGGATATGTCTTCGGATCGGGTGAACCCATTGGAGCGCTGGGTGAGTTTGCGACCGCGGTGCTTCATCAGAATGCCGCGGCGTGGCGGTCGGCCCCGGCGGCGGTCATGATCGAGCGCACGATGGTGGGCTGGCTGGCAAACGCGATCGGCTGCTCCGGGTTCAGTGGCAGCCTCACTCTCGGCGGATCGTCAGCGAACCTGATGGGCCTGTGCATGGCGCGCGAGGCCAAGGCTCCTGCCAACCATGCCGGTGCGCGCGGCGGAGCGATTTACTGCTCGACCGAAGCGCACATGTCCATCGCCAAGGCGGCCGCGCTTCTCGGCCTGGGCTATGATGCAGTCCGTTCCATTCCCGTGGATGAAGCATTTCGCCTGCGCGCGGATGACCTGCGCCGGGCGATCACACTGGACCGGGAACATGGCCGCGTGCCTATCGCCGTGGCCGCCAGTGCCGGCACCACTGCTACCGGCAGTATCGATCGGGGACGAAAGAAAGGGCAGCATCCTGGTCAGGGTCTGATCAGCAACGCATCGAGCAGGCGTTGCGCGCATGGCGCTTAAGTGAGGCCAAGCGCCGGAGGGTTCCGGCATTCAGGATTTTTGGCGATCGAGCGCTGCTAAGTATTGCTACGACCGCACCGAGGAATGAAGCCGAGTTGCTGGCTGTGCAGGGCATTGGGCCCGGTATTGTTAAAAAATATGGAGCGCGCATCTTTCGCGTGATTGCGGCTTCGCGGTGATACTTGGTAATGAGTCGAAGCTTGGCTCATGGACCGCGATAGTTGCCGTGGGCCTGAGTCGCTTTATTCGCATGACGGAAGCCCGCGTTCAATACGCCGTAATGAGGCCAGCCGCTTGCAGTTCAGGCTTTCCAAAACGGCGCCGGCTGCTTACGTCGGCTTCAGGATGCTGGATCCAAGCTGGATAGCGCTGGAACCGACAGCAGGCAATTCGAAGAGCTTATGACCTGCAAGCCGGGCGGTAGGGATTCTCCGAAGCTGCGGACTGCATCCGCCCGTTCGGGCGGGACGTACTTCGACAGAAGTTGGATACTATCGTCGGCTGCCCCAACGGTAATCAACCGAGCTATAGCCTGCTCACGAAGTGCATCGTCGACGTCGCGAGAACGGTCGTCCGTGCGTCGCGCAAGCAGTACGATGGCCGATTGTGTCGCCGCAGTGAACAAGGGCAAATCCAGCAGGGCTTGCAACCATTCTCCGGCCGTTTTAGCCGCCACGACAGAGTGCAGCGGCCCGTAGAGTGGAATACGCGCGCCCATCCTGCCGAGCGACCACAAATAGATCGCGTCGTCGGGTTCCTTTCTGATCTTTGCCAGCAGCTTATCCCCAAGCGGCGCGCGAGTAATGGCCACCAGGTGCTCAAGACTGGCAAGCATGCGCCACCTCTCGTACTCAAGTTGCCGGTTCACTCGGCCACCTTTCTTGTGAGCGGCCGGACTCGTCTGCTTGCGAAACAGCGCCACCTGTGCGCTGGCGGAGATGCCGCCGGCGATGCGGCGCAATAGCACCAGTATCTGGACCTGAGATTGAAGCTCGTCCTCAAATGCGAGTTGGTTCGATACTTTGGTCAGCAAATCCCTGACGCGCGCATCATCACCCTGTGCACCGAGTCCGGGCCGCATACAGAAGCCGATAAGATTAAGCCAGCGCATTTCATGGCGCGGAGACTGCCTGCATCCTGCAGCAGCTTCGATGAGTGCGTCAGCGAACCGGCGAATCACGGATAAAGGCCAGGAATCTCTCTTTGCACCGAGCGTTGTTTCCAGTTGGCTGACGAGCGTTTCGGGGGCGTCATCATCAGAGTTGCTAAACGCATCACCGATCAATTCCACGGCAGACTCGATGGCGGCATCGGAATCCGTGTCGGCAGGTGAACGCGGCGGTGCTGAATGTGACTTCGTTGTGGTATGTTGTTGCGCCTGCTCCGCTTCGCCGCGAAGTTCGAATTGCAACCGCCAGCGATGCGGCGTGTCCCGCGATTCACACCATAGTTCCAGGGTGCCAACCTCGGTGAAACCGGCTCTCAGGCGGACGTGCAGAGGCTTTTCGCGCAGTCTCTTTCCGTAACGCAGCATGGTCACCAGGGGCGGATGATGATCTACATCCGCTTCGTGCAGAGCAACAACTTCGCCAAGAGCATCGTGCCGCGTCCGCGAACTAAATAATGCGAACGAGACCGACCGGTTAGCCAGGACGGAAAACTCGCGGTCCAGCAAGGGAAGCGTGGTGCCTTCGTTGACTCCGGCAGGCAAGACACAGATCCCCTCCAGGGAGTCGTTCGAGCGCAAGCCGATATAGTAGGTGCGTGCGCTACCGGCCCTGATGCGCAAACCGATGCCACGTCGCACCTGGCCGTAGTAAGCAGCGCCTCGAGCTACCGAACTCTCAACAGAGTTGTTGTCGAGCACCTTGGGCCGCCAACCCGTGTGGGCTCCGCCGAACCAGGCAGAGAGTGCGTCGATAATCCTTTCGCGAGTGACCGCGGGGGCGCAGAATCCGCCATTGAAGAGCACCGCGTCGGGTTGGACCATGCCGTGGTCAGTAACGGAATTCATGGCCGCATCCGCCTGCGTGAGAAATGCGGCGAGGTGCCTGGTGATCGCGGGATCGCTGGCATAGGGCAGGCCAAGCTCACGCAACCCTGTCATACGACCGCGCACAGGAAGGTCACCGGGCGCAGTGATGGGCAGGAAACCGTCGGTGAGAATCCTCACGACTTCGTCGCGAGTCAGGTCAACGCTCAGCGACTGGCCCACTACGGCTCGACCGCCGCCCAGTATCGTGATCGGCACGTGTTCCAGGTGCGAATTACGCAGCAACAGCTCCTTCGCGGCGCAGCAGGCACGACGCAAGGCATAGCGCTGCCGCAGCGTGAGCTTGATATTTTGAAGCTTCTCTTCGACGTGGCGGGCCAAGGCAGAATCCAGATTGTCGCCACCGAGCAGGAGATGCTCGCCGATGGCGGTGCGCTCAAACTCCAGCAGGCCATTCACCCGGCGAGCCCGCACCAGGCTGAAGTCGCTTGTACCGCCGCCGATATCGCATATCAGAATCAGGTCGCCGTCGTTGAGGTCGTCACCAGCCCCTTCCGGCGCCGGCTGAGGGCGCAAGGATGGGTCACTCGACTGCATCTGTCGATTGGCCGCAATCCATGCATAAAATGCGGCCAGCGGTTCTTCCAGCAGAGTGAGTCTTTCGAGTTTGGCGATGCACGCGGCTTCGACCGTCAGCTCCCGCGCATCCTCATAGAAGGAAGCCGGGAGAGTGAGGACGATTTCCTGGTGTTCGAAACGTGTTTCGGCATCCGTCCCCATTGCACCGTTCCACGCATCGCGCAGATGCATGAGGTAGCGCGCGGACGCTTCGACCGGAGAAATCATTGGTTGCGGCGGCTCAGACTGGGCGGGTAGGATTCTGGCGCGCCGATCCACGTCGGAATAAGAGAGCCAGGACTTGGCCGAAGACACCTGACGGCTTGGCACAAGCGCTCCTTGTTCGCGCGCGTGCACACCGGTAACCATGGGCGGATCCTCTTTCCATGTGTCGCTCACGGTTCCAGCGGATATTTCACCCGGCGTGGGGAAGTAAAGGAACGAAGGCAGTGTTGGCAATGTGCGGACTTCCCCATGGGCCACCAACTGCGGCACGGGAAACACGTGAATAGGCGACCCTGCATCGGCAACATTCTGAGTATCTATGTAGGCCACGACCGAGTTTGTCGTGCCCAGATCAATGCCGATCAGATAACGAGAAGCCACCGGACTTATCACCTCCCGGTCGTTTCGCGCCCGTTCTTTTCGCGAATGTTCAGCTCCAGCTTCCAGCGATTCGTCCCATCCCTCGAAACGCACCAGACCTCGAGGGTGCCGAGTTCGGTGACGCGAGTTTCGATGCGCACCGGCACCACCGTTCCCTGCTGGCCTTCGAGTTTGAGCGTAACCTCGAGCGGGCTGAGTTCCTCAAGATCGGTTCCCCAATCTTCCAGGAGGTTGCCGGCATGGTCCTGCTTGCGGATGGTGGAAGTCAGGAAGCGAAACTCGGCTGGTTCGCCGACGACGAGCCCGAACTCACGGTCTGGAATCGCGGCCTCGGTGCCCTCCTCCATGCCAAAGGGGACGACACAGAGCGCCTTGAGAGGCGCTTCCATGCCCGGAACTGCAGGCATGGAACTTTCGATTCCGATGTAATAGGTGCGCGAGGCTCCACTTCGGATGCGAACGCCCTGACCACGACGCGCCTTTCCGTAGTAGGCCGCGCCGCGCGCAACCGCGTGCTCCAGGTCCGGGGCTTCAAGGATTTGCTCGGCTCCCAGCGCGTTGAATCCCTCTTGTTTGAGCCAGCTGTTCAGCACCTCGACCACGCGCTCGCGCAGTTCGGCCGCTTTCATCACTCCGCCGTTGAACAGGACGTGGGTGGGACATGCCAGTCCGCTGGGGCCGCGCCGAATCCCGCCCGACTCGGGGCTATTACGAACCTGCTCGGACAGAAACCTTGCAAGGTGTCTGGTAACGGCTGGATCGGCAGCGTACGGCAGCCCCAGTTCCTGAAACCCGACGCGCCGTTGCCGCGCAGGCAGTTCGTTGCTGGCAACTTTGGGAAAGAAGCCCTCGATCAGAACCTGGTCGAGATCCTCTCGCGCCAACTCTGTCTTGATCGTGCCGCCAACCAGCTTGGTTCCCTTGCCCAGGAGTGTGATGGGGCGACTCTTAGTCTTGGGCGACTGGAATAGTTGTTCCTTCGCGAAGCGGCATTGATGCCACAGGCCATGCAACTGCCAGGTGTCGATGCGATAGCCGGAGGCCTCAAGGCGCTGCTGCAAGAGGCGTGCAAGGGCGAGATCCATGTTGTCGCCGCCCAGCAGGATGTGATCGCCAACTGCGACACGTTTCAGAGTAAGGTCGCCGTCCTCCTCGGAAACCATGATCAGGCTGAAATCCGTGGTGCCGCCGCCCACGTCACACACCAGCACCAGGTCGCCGACGCGGATGCGACGGCGCCAACTTTCGCCCTGGCTCTCGAGCCACGCATAGAAGGCGGCCTGGGGCTCTTCCAGTAACGTGACGTGCTGATAACCAGCTTGTTCGGCTGCGCGCCGAGTCAACTCCCGAGCCTCCTCGTCGAACGAAGCGGGCACCGTGAGGAGGATGTCCTGTTCGCCAAGCGGGACTTCTCCCTGCTCTCCCGAATCGCTGCCTTCCCACGCTTTGGATAAGTGCTCGAGGAACTGCGATGATGCCTCGACCGGCGAAAGCTTGAGAACCTCCGCGGGCGCTTGCCATGGCAGGATCGGCGAAGTTCGGTTCACTCCGGCATAAGAAAGCCAGGACTTGGCAGAGGCTATCAGGCGGTTGGGACTCTCGGCACCGCGTTTGCGCGCCAGTTCTCCGACCACGAACTTGGGCTCAGGATCCCAGGGCAGTGAGATACTGCCCTTCGGAAAATCCAGCTCGCCCGGTATGTAAAGAAAAGAAGGCAACAAGGTGCGTTCCGCCACCTCGTTCGGATTAATGAGCTGCGGAATGCTGCAAACCTCGATGCGGCTCTCCTCTTCGGAAGCTGCAACGTCGTAGCGCGCCAGCGCCGAATTCGTGGTTCCCAGATCGATGCCGACGATGTATTTGGCGGACAAAGATTGTCTCCTTTTTGAAACCGGCTCGTCCAAGCGCAGAGGTGGTTCTCGGTCAGGGAAGTTCGACCTCCGCAGGTGCGATCACCAGGCGTCCGGCGTCTTGCGGGAGCGGCGGCATCTTCAATTCCTTTACGCGCCAGCCTTTGTGTCGCAACAGTCCCCGAAGCGGCGGCACCCCTGCCACGTTTCCGATCAGCTTGATGGCGGCCGGGTCGAAGCCCGCTTCTACAGTCACTGGCTGATCCTCCTCGGAGTTCAGAATCGGCTCCAGCTTTACATACTGGTCGAGCGCCTGACGGCACGTTTCGTGGATGGTCCGGACCGCGGCTCCCAATTGGATGTCGGGATAGGCCGAGATATCTTCTGCAAGGAAATCGATCAAACGCCCATCGCGCTGCAGAAGCGCCAGCATTTGCACGGCGCGATCGAGGGTATCCGAGGCTGGCCGTTCAGCTTCCTTGAGACGGGAAACTGCGGGCGCAGCGGCAACCGGCGCCTGTTGAACCGGAGCTGCAGGCTTGAGCAGCTTGCGTGCGATGTCGTCTGGAATGGCAGTGCGCAACAGGATCGAGAGAGAACAGCGAATAGCAAAAAGGATTCTTTCCCAGAAACCAATCATAGCCACTCCGGATAGTCAGAAATCAAACAGATTTGAACGATGTTCCGCTATATGCGCGCCGATTTCGGAGATAATCCGAGCGGTTCGTACGCTTAATCATATCAATGTGGTCATACCATTCGTACACTGCAGCCATCGAGCCCGCCAACAACCGGGCTTACGCTGAGGCCACCCGCATCTCCAGCCTGTACGGTTCGCAAGAATTACCTAACCTCTAACTTTCCAAACCATCCTTCCAGACAAATCTCAGGAAAGGGCCGTCTGCGTATGGCAACCATCCTTGCGCCGCAGTTCGGCCGCGAAGTGCTGCGCTGCAATCACTGCGAACTTGTCCAGTTCGCAACTGCGAGAAGCTTTGCCGCCGTTGTCACCAATCGTACGATTGGGAGTGCGCGATTGAGGCTGAGCAAACTGAATTCAGCCGGACTTCTGAATCGTATCCAAGAACGAATTCACTTCGCGACCGCATAGCCTCATCTCTCCCATCGTTTTTCATTCTTTTGGTAGCCGTCCTGGTCCCCGGGATGCGGCTAGAGATCGCGCTCGGCTATCGCGAAGGCCGCGACTACACTACGCGCGAATATATAGCGCGCCCATCCCACATAGACCAATCCACTCAACTTGGCCCTCGAAAAGAAAAAAATGAACATGAGCCAAAGGAAAACCGCCGCAGAAGTTGAGGATGCGCCGCGGGAGCTGGTGCCGTTGCGGACCAGCCATCACCGGGACAGTCCCGTGCTCCGGGCTGTGGACGATTGTCTTCGAGCGCCCGAACCCCTTGACGGGGCGCCGCGGCGGCGGCAACGAGAGGCTGTCTTTGGTCAGCTGTGGCGCGATCGTCCGCCAGCCGTGCTCAATATGTTTGTCGTTGGAGAGGAGCACGCGCGATGAGCGATCGCGGAGATGCGTTACGCCTGGCGATCTACCTCGACACGGCCGGTCTCGTCCCCGACTGCCAGAAATGCCGCACCTGGGACGATGTGGTCGCGGCGCTCAGCGTACAGTTCTTTTCGTTGCCCGCCGAGGTCCGGCGCGACGCGAAGGCGCATTCCGGATACGTCATGGGCCAGGGAAGCGGTCGGTGTGTTTTCGGCAGGGCTGCGTGACGGCGCGTAGGTTGGATTGTTACGTTCAGTCATCCGCAGAGGTCGGGCGAGATTGAAGGAAAAGAGCGTCGTATCTATCCCTGAGCCGATCGTGCAGTTACAGCAGCAGCTGGATCAGTTCCGAACCTCACAGCCGCATCGAACGAAGATTCCTGAAGTGCTTTGGCATTCAGCAGTGGACCTGGCGCGTCAGCATGGTTTGTATGCAGTGGCTCATCCGCTGCGTCTGGACTATGTGGGGCTGAAGCGTCGTCTCGAAGGAGTCTCGAAGTTTAGGGAAAAGACGAAGGTCGCATCCCCGGGATTCGTGGAATTGATCCCGGCTGAACCAGCACAAGCGGAGTGCGTGATCGAGTTCGAGTCCAAGAGCGGGGGGAAGATGCGCATTCAGTGGAAGGGTTCCAGGGCGCCTGATTGGTCGAGCCTGCTTCGTGCGTGGCGGGAAGCGGAGCGATGATCCACATCACGGCGCAGATGCGTGTGCTGGTGGCCATCGAGGCCGTGGATGGAAGGAATTATGCGCCGTAAATAGATATGCGGAGTGAACGGTGGCCAGTCGCAAAATCCGGTCGCTCGACGAGCTTTGAACGGCGCATAACCTGCCCTTACCCTTGGATCGAATCAGGGCTAGCAACTTATCTGGTGGCCGGAATTGACCGCGTCGTAATGTCGGTGGGGACAGAGACGCCATTGCCTCAAGCTTTTCGGTAGGATCGGCTCGGAGGTAGACTTCTGTACTCTGGAGGCTCGCGTGGCCAAGCCAAAGAGCTACCTTTCGGACATCGCCGGTCGCCAGGAGCGTGTGCATGGCGCACGAATGTCTCATGGTGTGGGGTGAAACCCGTTTCTTGACCATGGAAGGCTGTTTTACGCTGGACGTCCGAACGTGCTTCTCCAGAATGTATTCAAATCCTGACCTGGTCATACCATCGCCACGAGCGTTGGGAAACAGTGCTGTGCTCTTCGGGTCACCCCGTACCTTGAGCCAGTCGCGAAGCGCCGCCGCCGTCTCCTTCCATAGCGGTAGCACTCTTTCACGACGGCCTTTTCCCATCACATGAATGCTGGGCTGAGGGTGGAACACTAAATCGGTCAGATGTAACCCAACCAACTCAGACACCCGTAACCCACCAGCATAGGCTAGGTGGAGCATTGCCCGATCGCGCAAACCATACTGTGAATTCGGGACAGGAGCGTCGACCAGGGTCTGAATCTCTTCACGATTGAGATACCCGATGATTACTTCATCGGTTTTCTTCACCGGAATGGCCCGAATGCGGCGGGCCTGTTCAAGGCAGGACGGAAGCCGATATTCCATAAACCGAAAGAAGGTTTTGATGGCGGCCAGTCTCGAATTGCGTGTCCTGGCGCAGCTCCCGCGCTTTTTCTCGAGGTGTTCAAGAAACGCCAGCACCAACGCAGCGTCGAGTTGCTCGATTGAGAGCGCCGACGGAGTGGTCTTCGGCCGATCCGCAGCAAAGCACACCAACAATTGGAACGCATAAGCATACGTGTCCGAAGTTTGTACGCTCATTTCACGCTGGCTGGGAAGATATTCGCGCAAGAAAACCGTGAGATGGGGACCAAGAGGCGTCATCGGTCACCTCCTCGATACAGGGCCTCAGACGCGGCCACAACGTCGCAAAGGAGTTTCAGCGTTGCCTGCAAATACCAGTATGTATCGGAGACGTGGGCGTGCCCGAGGTACGTGCTCAACGCGGAAATATGTCTCGCAATGGCTTTACGGTCTCCTGCACACTGTTCAAGCGATCTCACCGCAAATGTATGACGAGCGTCATGAATGCGACAGCCGCCTTGCCCTGGGCCCTGCCGCAGGCCTGCCAAGCGAGCCAGATACAGAAAGGTCGCATTAAGTGTCGAATAGGGTAGGGCCGCACCGTGCTTCGAGACAAAGACATTCGAACACTTTGTCTTGAATCTCTTGCGGACCGCGAGATACTGCCTTAATCCCTGAGCCGCGCTCTCATGAAGAGGTACAAGGCGGCTCTTCTGGAACTTCGTTGCACGAATGAGCAGACCGTCCTCTGTAATGTCGGTGAGTTGTAGCTTCAAAGCCTCTGAAACTCGAAGTCCAGTGGCCATAATCAGACACATCAAGGCCGTGAACGTAGCAGGCTGTATCGACCTTCGTGACGAGAGCTGCGCGGCCGTTCGCAGAAGGCAACTGATTTCGTCTTTGGTAAAAATGTGGCAGGTCCGGCGACTCTTTGGGGCGCGACCGAAGGCGTCATCTGGCGGAACCTGATGACGAGCGTCTTCTGCGTTTAGGGAACATGCAAAACGACGGACGATGAACAAGCGATCATAACGCTGGCGGATTGATGGCACCAAACCCGCCCACTCCAAAACCGCGTCTGCTCTGATGAACTGCTCGGACCGGCTTTCGGCAAAGGCGGCGAAGCCATGGAGGATGTATTCCTGGGCCTTGTACTTGAATCCCATACTCCGATAAAGCTCGATGTGGCGTTTGACGGCGTCGATTAGCATCTTTCACTCTCCTGAGGCCATGGCTGTGCGATCTGTTGAAGGGCGGCAACATCAACCTTTGCGTAATGTGCAGTCGTGTCCGGCGACTTGTGTCTCAGAACGGTTCCGATCTCATCCAAAGTGGCGCCGGCACGCAGCATCATGGTTGCTGTCGTGTGCCTGAGCAGATTCGCGCCGTGGGACGGCGGGTTTTCGATTCCAGCGCGCCGGAGTGCAGCGCGAACGATGCCGGAAATGCTAGTTCCTAGCCCGGCGAATCTGAGAAATCATCTCGCATAAATGTCAAGCAGCAAGCAGGTCGAGGACCTGTTGGATGGCATGATCGGCCTTGTGGTAGGCAGTTTCGACTTTGCTGGCAGGCGGCTTGAGAGCTTGGTCGGGGCGGTGATGGAATAGCGAGTTAGCCAGTGGCCCGCAGACGCGCTTGTGAAAGAGGATGAACAGCAGTGCAGCCTTGGAGCCTTTGCCGGAGAGGCGATAGCGGTAACTCGTTCCGATGCGTTCGAGCAGGCCATGGGCTTTCATTTTGCGAAGGTCATAGCGGAGTTGAGTCAGGGTATATGTGTGGGACGACAGAGCGAAGCTGGTGAGGATGGCTTGGTGGATATCGGCGGCGCGCCAGCCATTGAGTTGGGTGCCGCCGTGCAGCAGTACCTCCATGAGTCGCATCATGCGGGTGTCGTGGATTTTGATGCCGGCGATTTTGGTTTTGCCTGAGGTTACCGGCAGAGCCATACGTTGGAACAGCGGAAAGTCGACATGAACGTTAAGCGATTGGGCTTGGAAACCGGCAAATCGATCGGTGACTGCAACCAGTTTGGTGCGCAGGGCGTCCAGGTTCTTCAGTCCCTTGTTCAGGCCTAGATCCTTCATCCGGTTTACGCAGACTTCGACGCGCATGAAGGTACTGAACTTCTCGTACATGCGGCCCACGAGATGGTTGCAGTAGATGCGCATCACGTGATGTCCATGGTTGAGTTTTTCGAGCACGCTGTGCAACTTGCCGCGTAGCCGTTTGGTGATGCGGACACCAAAGATGCGAGCCACTTTGTCGGCGCTGAGGCGAAACAGCCCCATTTCGCAGGACTGCTCGAAGATCTTGTGGATCGGAAAGTGACGCTTGAAGATGAAGTTGCGGCAATATTCGATCTGATTTATCGAATAGTCACGCTTCAGGTTGATGGTCATTCGGTCCTTGTCCGAGAACTTCGGGCCCAGCAGCCAGGTCCAGTAGTTCAAGCGTTTCTCGATCGTGGCCGCGCTTAGCTTATCGGCAGCCGCCTGCAATGCCTTGGGGTCCGAGATCGACAGGAACGCGTTGTCGTCCTTGCGGAACGCCACTCCTTGGCGGCGGAGTTCGATCTCCATGAAGTTGTGGCCGTTGAGGTAGTACGTAGTCTGAAACGGAAGATAGGTGCCGATGCACATAGATAGCGGGCCCATCACCGGATCGCGGATGTAGAAGTAATAGTGCAGGTAGCGCGAGGGGATGCGCCGGATGATGCGGTAGTCCGGATCATCGGTGGGAAACTGGGGCATCCGCGACTGGAAGGTGCTGCCCATTTCCATACTGGTGAAGATGCAGTAGACACCGTGTTGACTGCGCCGCTCCATCCGTTCCAGATGAGGCAGGACGCACTTCTCCTTGCTCACGCCTTTCTCGGCCTTCAGCAGGGGGATTTTGTGGTTGCGGGCGTACGCCTCTACCCATCCTCGATACTCCGGAGTTCGCTTCGCCAGGACCTGCGGCGTAATGGGATATTGACCATGCAAGTCGCGGAAAAAATGCACGATGTGTTCGGGACGGGTGAGCAGGGGCATGTACCCCTGGATGACGATGCGATCGAAACAGTGATATACAAAAACCAGGAAGCGTGCAAAAAGCTTCGCGAAGGTTTCCATCGGTCGCCTCCTCGGATCTTCTGGTCGGACAACCAAAATCATCCGTCCTGGCGACCGGTGGAATCAACCAAATACAGACAAACTCGCTGCGTTGCGATGCTCCCTTGGGATTTCAAGGGCGCAGCCCTTGGCTATATTTAGACTGGAGTAGGCGAAACGGCGCCTTAGCGCAAAGGAAGATGCTGTCGATGGCGACTTCTGGACGCGCATGCTCGATATAGTCCAAAACTGCGTCCCCTGCATCCTGTGGAAGAGGCAGGCGGACGTCCCTGCGCCCCTTGCCTCGTACTAACAGCGCGGAATCCTGCCAATCGATATCCCCGGGGCGCATGTTGGCGATGTCACCGTCGCGGAGGCCGAGCCGAAGCAGAAACAGAATGATCGCACGGTCCCGCAATCCTTGAGGCCCGTCCTTGCCACAGGTGTCAATGAGGCGGTTTGCCTGGGTGGCATCCAGGTATCTCGGCAACGATGAAAGCTTCCACTCGGCCACGGTCGGCAGCATATGGTCGAGACCAGGTTGACATGCGTTGTTTACTGCAAGAAATCGCAAATAGATGCGGAGCGCTCCGACGAATGTTTTAGCGTCAGCTGGCCGACGGCCGCGTATCTGATCGAGAATGACGCTTCGCACCGAAGCCGCGCTGTACTCAGCAGTGTTGGAGCCGAGCGCGGGTAGCATCTGCATTATCAGCCGTTCATGGCGTGCCACGCTGATCAACGCGAGCCCGCGATGACGCAGCAACCAATCGCGAAAATCACTCAGGGGAGAACTGGCTTTGATCTTTGCATCCGCAGTCGCTCTGATGACGCCTTGTTGCTGTAGATACCTTACGAACCGCTGGACATATGCCGAGTAGAACCGCGAAATACGTTGAGGCTTGTGGGTTCCAGGACATAAGCAGCGATGAGTTGCAAACGCTTTAATGGTCTCTTCGCTAACATCTGCGAAGTCCAGGTCTCTGGATTTAAGCCAAGTACCAAAGTGAATAGCAGGGCTTAAGTAGCCGTTGATCGTCAAGGCACTGTGGCCGACTGACGCCAGTTCCGTAGCAAAGCCCTCGACAAAAGGGGTTTCACGTCCAGCGTTCATCCTAGGAGGTCGCGCCGAAATATCGGAAATGTCCATGTAGTCCTCTCTCTGCCGCCAGTCCTGACGGCCATCGGAAGACTACGTTATGCGGAGTGATTGGACATCAGACATCATGGTTTCCGCGAAGCAGGACGCATCTCAGCCCTGTATGGGAAAAAACTCCGCATATCTATTTACGGCGCATAATTCCTTCCATCCACGGCCTCGATGGCCACCAGCACACGCATCTGCGCCGTGATGTGGATCATCGCTCCGCTTCCCGCCACGCACGAAGCAGGCTCGACCAATCAGGCGCCCAGGAACCCTTCCACTGAATGCGCATCTTCCCCTTGCTCTTGGACTCGAACTCGATCACGCACTCCGCTTGTGCTGGTTCAGCCGGGATCAATTCCACGAATCCCGGGGATGCGACCTTCGTCTTTTCCCTAAACTTCGAGACTCCTTCGAGACGACGCTTCAGCCCCACATAGTCCAGACGCAGCGGATGAGCCACTGCATACAAACCATGCTGACGCGCCAGGTCCACTGCTGAATGCCAAAGCACTTCAGGAATCTTCGTTCGATGCGGCTGTGAGGTTCGGAACTGATCCAGCTGCTGCTGTAACTGCACGATCGGCTCAGGGATAGATACGACGCTCTTTTCCTTCAATCTCGCCCGACCTCTGCGGATGACTGAACGTAACAATCCAACCTACGCGCCGTCACGCAGCCCTGCCGAAAACACACGAATCACCACTCGGCTCGCACTGCAATGGGCAACACAGCCGCAAAGCCTTCAACCCGCTGAGTGGGCGGCTCGGCTGAGTGCCGTCCGTGCATTCGCGCGCTATTGGAATGCGATTGATGGAACGAGCGAGATCCCACCCGAAGGGCTATTGCCGTTTCGGTTCCGCCGAAGGACGCCGTACTTGTATTCGAATGTAGAGATTCAACGACTGTTAGAGGCCGCCAAATCCTTCCCTGCCCAGTTCAAGCTCCAACCATTTACGTACTACTGCCTGCTGGGCCTTTTGACAGTCACGGGTCTTCGCATAAGCGAAGCGTTGACCCTTGAATCGCGCGATATCCAATGGGCGGAATCGTTACTCACAATTCGTACTTCCAAATTTGGCAAATCTCGCCTCGTGCCTCTGGACCGAACAACCAAAGAAGTTCTTGCCGAATACGCAACACGTCGTAATCGACTCTTTCCGGATCGCCCGACAGTCGCGTTTTTCCCCTCCAGGACAGGTGCTCGCCTGGACGCAGGTCAAGTTCGACGCGTCTTTTACTACCTGTCTCGAAAGGTTGGAATCCGCGGAGCCTCAGAAAGTCGCGGGCCAAGGCTGCATGATATGCGACACCGCTTCGCCGTTGAAACACTCCTCCGGTGGTATCGGGCCGGTGACGATGTCAGGCAGCGGCTACCTATCTTGTCAACCTATTTGGGCCATGGTCACGTTACGGACACGTATTGGTACCTAAGCAATACCCAAGAACTGATGGAAGCGGCAGCGGAACGCCTCGATAAACGATGGGAGGTCCGGCCATGAAACAATCTGCCGAATTCTCTGCGCTCTTACAGCTGTTCTTCACAAAACGCCTGATGGCACAGCGCCGGGCAAGCCCGCATACGATCGCATCGTACCGGGACACGTTCCGATTGCTCTTGCAGTTCGCCGAGAAAGAACTAAGAAAGCGGCCTTCTGAAATCACTTTTGAAGATCTGAGTCCCACTTTTGTCGGGGCATTCTTGGACGATCTGGAACACCATCGCCGGAATGGTGTACGAAGCCGTAATGTGCGAATGACCGCGATCCGGTCTTTTTTTCGATATGCTGCCTTGGATGTGCCACAGCACGCCGGATCCATCCAACGAGTTCTCGCCATCCCCCGTAAGCGCCAAGAACGCCGACTGGTGGGATTCCTCACTCGCCCTGAAATAGACGCGCTTCTATCGGCCCCCAACCGGAAAAGCTGGTTGGGACGGCGAGATTACGCTTTGCTGATCATGGCCATTCAGACCGGTCTTCGCGTGTCGGAGTTAACGGCTCTTTGTCGGCAAGATGTGGTTCTAAACCGACCACCTCACGTTCGTTGCCTTGGCAAAGGACGGAAGGAGCGCTGCACGCCACTGGCGAAAACAACCGTCTCGATCCTTGCAGAATGGGTTCGCGAACTGGGACCGCCGAGCACCCAGATGTTCTTCCCGAGTGTTCGCGGCGGTCGCCTCAGTTCCGATGCCGTCCAGTACATGGTCTCCAAATACTCCGCCGTGGCCGGGCAGAAGTGTCCGGCCCTGAAACTCAAGCGTGTTACGCCACACGTGCTTCGCCACACCGCCGCCATGGAATTGCTCCAGGCAGGTGTAGACAGAGCCGTAATTGCCTTATGGCTTGGACACGAGTCCGTCGAGACCACTCAAATCTATCTCGATGCCGACCTCGCACTCAAGGAGCAAGCACTCAACAGAGCCAATCCCGTCGAGGCTAGGAGGCGTCGCTTCCGGCCTGACGATAACCTGCTGGCCTTTTTGAAGAAGCTTTAGTTCGCATTATTATGCCGAATCTCGGCGAGCCGCAGACAGCGCTCATTGCCTCCGACAAAGCGACTTGGCTAGCAGTCCGTGGTGTAAGTAGCTAATCCGGGGCAGGTCCTTGTCTGAGCAGGGATTGCCGTTTATGTGGAGAAGTTGGATGAGACTGTCGCATGAAGCTTCTACAGGGCCGACTGCGATGCGTGCGGCGCGTAAACAGCCCAAGTAAGAACAAAAGCAGCATTCCACCTAGGTTGTTCCACTCCCGCGGAGTGCCTGCGCCCAGCAAGCGGCGGAAGATCAGGCTCAGATTGAATCCTGCAATGTGGATCAACTGACGCTTCAGGATATTGTTATGCTTGCGCAGATGCGTGCGCCGCATGCCGCCGGTGTCGTAACAGTGCGCGAAGCTGCGTTCCACCATCTCACCGCGCCTCTTCAGTAAGCTCTTGCCGTAGTGGCCCTGCACCCGCCGCCGATTGGCGTACACCGCCTGCTGCTGGCCGGCCTTGCCCTCCCAATGCCGTTGCCCTTTTTGCTGCCGTTCCGGAATGTAACTGCGCACCCCATAACTCTTCACCCGCTCGACCACCGCGCCCGAGTGATACCCCTTGTCGGCCACCATCTCTTCGATCCCGGCCACATTCACCTTGGGCACCGAGTCGGGATGGCGCTCGGCCTCGCGCCCAACCAACTCCGCCACCGCTTCGCCGGCCTCGCAGAGCGTCCGGTCCAACGTGGTCGTGTCCCCCTTGTCAGCTTCCCGCAGGGTCACCGCCACCACCGCGCCGGTGTCTAGGTCCACCGCGTGCTCGGCCTTATGCGCCAGGTGCGTGCGCCCATCCTTCATCTTCGTCACCCGCGCATCCGTGTCCGTCGGGCTCATCCACTCCTGGTTCGAGGTGCGCTTCTTGCGCTTGCGGTCCAACCGCGCCAATTGCTCCCTCGTCGGCGTCGCCACACCAGAAGCCCGCGCCAGACCAGTGAGGAATTCGTCGTAGCTCTCCCCCGTGTCGCGCCGCACTATCGAACGCATCGCTGCGCTGGCTTCCAGCGTAGTCGCATCCACCCCTACCCGCTTGCCCTGGATCAGTCCCCGATCCGCCAGCAATCCCAGAACCCAGCTGAACACCGCCCGGTGCGTCTCCAGGTCGATCAACCGCCGCGTCCGCGAAATCGTGGAGTGATCCGGCGTCTGCTCCGTAATTCCGATGCGTACAAACTGTCGCAGCGCCAGCGAATCGGCCAGACGCCATGCGATGCCACGCTCGCTATCGATGCCCTCAAAATAGCCGATCAGAAGGGATCGGAAATAAATCCCCGGCGCCAGACCTGGGCGCCCCATGCGAGCGTAGAACTTCCGGCAAAGACCCTCGGCGAATTCGTCAAACTTCTCTTCGTCAAGAAGCTCATTCAGACGCTGGTAGAAAGGATGACCTGGAGACCGCGCCACATCCCCGCTCGCGATCCAGATGTCTTCCTGCTTCTCCTGAGCCTGGCGTGTTCCCATCCCCATGCCTCAATGCTACGAAGAGGTCGATTCAAATAGCAGACTTTTCCCCGCTCACGTACCTGGACTTACACCACGGGCTGCTAGAGGTTCGGCATAATCCGGAATTCGGCATAGCGGCGGCATAATGCCGCATGCGGCATTACCGTCGGACCTGTGCCCGTCTCTGTCATCAAGCAGGCGGTGAGTTGGAGCAAATACAATTCCTCCTGGGACATGTCTCTGTGCAAACAACCGAGCGGTACCTCGGATGCAAACAGCGCTTCCACAACGCCGTTAATGATCGGATCGGGCTCGAACCGGATCCGCCGGGATCTTTGTAGATTCCGCCTCACTGGCCGACTCTCAGGACTTATCGGAGATTTAGAACTCAGAAATCGCACTGATAGCGCCGTTCACCTTTCCGGAAAGCGGACTATTCGTCCACGTGGAATGTTGACTCTGCCGTGACAGTCCAGCGCTCTGACTTCCCTCCTAAAGCTTGTCGCGAACCGTTGCCGAATAGGATCTCTGGTTGGCGGTTTTGAATCGAGCTGTCGCCCAATCCGCGGAAGACAGCGTGTACCGGCTCCCTGCCGTCCTCCAACGAACTCTTCTACGACTAGTCTTGGCCCAGCCTGAACAGGCCACTCTCGGGTCAAGGAGCAGCCCCTACATTTCCCGACATCGTTAAATCCACAAACGGGTCAGACTATACGGGCACAGTCGCTATACGAGTCCAACTGCTTTCTGCCAGCGCGATTGGGTTGCACCGATACTAACCCCTTGGAGCGTTCATCATGAAACTGAAATTCTATCGAAAAAGTACTTTGACCCTCGCTGATGTGCGAAACCGGTTTCGCCACTCTCAAGCATCAATGGTGCACCGAACTGCTCGACAACTGCCGCGTTCATCTTGAGTGCCATAAGATAAGTTCCCTTTTCAGTCGCTCCGCGTGCGAATAATAGCGGCGGCTTTCGTTACCACGTCTGCACGACGGAAAACTTCGTGCGGCGCCATCTTTCGAAACAAGTTGCAGCAGTTGCAAAAGCCTTCTCTGGTTGTTCGTCGGTGAGCCCCTCGAATTCTCCAGAACCTTGCCGTTACGCGGGGTTGACGCTTTGATATGCGATTAATTTCGCCATTTCCGCAAGTCTGGTTGTTCAGGTCCGCATCAGATCATCCATACCATCGAGACATTTACGACCTGCGCGAGGATTGTCTCTCCGTGAGCAGGCACAAGCTGAGACCTTTTTCTCATGCCCGATAGAGCCAATTCATTCGCGAGGACGGATGGCCGTGTAGAGCAGATACCCATTCACAGAGGCCAATGTGTACAGCCGGTTTGCAGGGCTACTGAGCGAGGTCACGTGAGCAAAACTGCACATTATTTCCGACGCAGGCTTGCTTTAATCATCGAGGCGGTGGTCGCGTGTTCGTCGCGGTCATCGTTCTACTCGAGGTTGAATTCCTCAAGCCTAGGACCTTCCTCTGACCGCAAGGCGATGTGTACTCGGGCTCCGATCGATTTGCCCGCCTTGGCTTCCTCTCTCCACGGCCCGCTCGACGAACCTGTCGTACTGGGAATGTTTGTCATGCCCTTCCCTTAGCAGCCTGTGGTGAAAGTCTGGTTTTGAAAGGGCACGGCTTCAGCCGTGCCGCCAGTGCCGCAGAATGAGCGCGGCTTTAGCCGCCGAGGGATGGTTTTTCTGAAATTACGATTTCTGCCACAGACTGTTAGGTCGTGACAAACGTACGT
The DNA here is from genome assembly GCA_963720105.1 of uncultured Acidobacteriota bacterium. Classification (GTDB taxonomy): domain Bacteria; phylum Acidobacteriota; class Terriglobia; order Terriglobales; family Acidobacteriaceae; genus Telmatobacter. Next base: position 69,223 of record CAVREL010000072.1, read on the forward strand.
CGTCGCCAGCGGGCCGCTTACTGCAAGCCGTGAGGTTAATAAGAAATGAAGTTGATCGTGCGGGCTCCTGCTTTCATTTGCTTGGTTTTCATGCTGCCCCACGCCCATGCTGTTCCGAGCTTCGCTCGGCAGACAGGACTCTCCTGCAATGTTTGCCATAGCAATCCACCAGAACTGACTGCATTCGGGCGCAACTTCAAGCTGAAGGGTTACGTGCTCGCCGCAACAACCGCCACTGACAAGGTAGGCAACACCAAGGACCTGCTACTTTCCAAATACATCCCGCTCTCGGTGATGGTCCTGCTTTCGAACACTTCATTCGAGGCAAACCAGCCGGCCACGCAGAATAACTCCGCGGGCTTTCCCCAGCAGTTGAGTATCTTTCTTGCCGGGGGATTTGCATCCCATTTTGGCGGTTTGGCGCAGATCACTTACACCCACTCGGATGACCATTTTGGAATGGACAATACCGACCTGCGCTATGCCAACCAGGGAACGCTGGCCGGCAAGGATTGGGAGTATGGCATCACTTTGAATAACAACCCCACAGTGGAGGACGTGTGGAACAGCACGCCTGCCTGGGGATTTCCATGGATATCGACCGCGTCGGGCGTTGGCCCGATCGCTTCACCGATCATTCAAGGCGCGCTTGGCCAGGATGTTGCGGGCATCGGCGGCTACAGCATGTGGAACAACCATCTGTACACGGGTTTGACGCTCTATCGCTCCGAGCACGGCGGAGCGGCCACTCCAGTTTCAGGCACGGGCTCTGCATACAACATCAGCGGCGTAGCGCCCTATTGGAGAACTGCATGGCAGGAGACCTGGGGCAGCAATTATCTCGAAGTCGGCGCTTACGGAATTTTCATGAACTCCTTCCCCGGAGCAGTCTCAGGTCCGGAAGATCGATATGTGGATCCATCCTTCGATTTTCAGTATGAGCGCCCCTTCGGCGCTAACCTTCTTGATATACATGGAACGTATATCTATGAGAAATCTAACTTAGGTGCGACCTACCTGGCGCAGGGCGCAAGCACGGCGGCTAACCACCTGAATACCCTGAAGCTGGACGGCACGTATCACTGGACGAATAAGTACACGGCTACGGGAGCGATTTTCACGACGACGGGAAACAGCGATCCGCTACTTTACGCGCCGGCGGCGCTTACAGGCAGCAACAATGGAAAGCCTGACACCGGTGGCTATATTGCGCAGTTCGCATTCTGGCCCGTGCAGAATATCGACCTCAGCCTTAACTATACCGGCTATCTCAAGTTCAATGGTGCGAACACGAACTACGACGGCGCAAACCGCAATGCTTCCGACAACAACACCGTATATGTGGCCTTGTGGCTGAATTTTTAGGAGACTGCGTGGCACAGGAAAGCATCATCTCCAACGACGCTCTGACGAAGAACGTAATTGTAATAAATCGAAGATCTTTCTTCGGCGCGCTCCTTGCGGTCGGATCAGCAGGAATGGGAGCCTTGCTTGCCGTGCCCGTTTTGCGCTACGTGCTCTACCCGCTTTACGCAAAGGCTGCGGGGACCGAATGGTCGGAAGTCGGTGATCTGAGCGAATTTGCGAACGCCAAAGGGCCGGTGCGCAAGACCATCACGTTCACTCAGCGGGACGGATGGCGCGAAGTGGTTTCGGCGCAATCCGTGTATGTGAGCCGCAACGACAAAGGGGAGCTTGCGGTTCTTTCGGCGATATGTCCGCACCTGGGTTGCAGCGTCTCGTGGCAGGCCGGCAACGACAAATTCGTCTGCCCCTGCCATGGCGGCGAATTCAAGGCTGACGGTCAACACGTCTTCGGGCCACCCCCCAGGGCGATGGACCAGTTGCCCACCCAACTCAAAGACGGAAAACTCCAAGTCCACTTTGAGTATTTCCGGTCCAATGTGCCTAATCAGGAAAAGATCAGCTGACCGCGATGAAGGGGAAGCCGTGGACGAAAATAAGAAAATAACTGCTGGCGTCCCTGGGAGCAGGACTCTTCCAAAGCGCATCTTCCATTGGCTGGATAGACGCGCAGGCCTTGACAAGTTGATGAAGGAGTCGCTCGATGAGCCGATCCCCGGCGGCGCGCGTCTGGCCTACGTGTTTGGCTCCGGCCTGTTGTTCATCTTTATCTCGCAGATCATCACCGGGATTTGTCTTGCGCTTTACTATGTTCCGTCCGCGGAGACGGCGCACACCAGCGTCGCCTATATCACTAAACAGGTGGCGGCCGGTGCATTTCTTCGCAGTCTGCATTACTACGGGTCCAGCGCGATGATCATTGTGCTGGCGCTTCATTTTCTGCAGACGTTTCTTTATGGCTCATTCAAGGGCCGCCGCGAGTTGCTGTGGATCTCCGGGGCGGTACTCTCCTTGCTGGTGCTCAGCATGGGATTTACGGGCTATCTGTTGCCGTGGGACCAGAAGGCCTATTTTGCGACGGCGGTTGGCACTAATATCGTCGGACAAATACCACTCCTGGGCAATTGGCTGACGCGTCTGCTACGCGGTGGCGACACCATCGGCACTCTCACACTATCCCGCTTTTACGTGGCGCATGTCTTCCTGATTCCTGCTGCCATTTTTGCGTTTATTGCGACGCACATCTTCTTGTTCAGAAAGGCCGGAGCGGCTGGTCCCATCAACGAAGATCCTGTCCATCCAAAGCTGCCGCGGGAAGGATTTTATCCTCGCCAGGTCCTCATGGACATGGCATTGGCACTGCTCCTCATGGTCGGTCTGGGCTTCCTGTCTTACTTTCATCCCGCTGGTCTCGGTCCTATCGCGAACCCGGCCGACACGCAGTTTCTTCCCCGGCCGGAGTGGTATTACCTGCCCATGTTCGAATGGCTCAAATACTGGGAAGGGCCGAAGGTGGTGTTCGCCGTCGTCGTCATTCCTGGTCTCTTGGCCACGCTGTTCTTTCTGATGCCGTTCCTGGATCGCAAACTGGAGCGCAGACCGTGGCGCAGGCCCATACCGGTGCTGGCCGTGGCCTTTGTCGTCCTAGGAATTGTCTATTTTGGCGCAAAGAGCGAATGGGATGACCGGCATGACGCGGCTGTTTCGTCCCAGCTTTCCAAACAGGATCAGCAAGAGCAGGCATACACCGCCGCGCCCTTTGAACCTTATGTCGAATCCCCTGGCGGGACCGGCCCGCTCGCTCTTCCGACCGGACCCGCGAATCCGTTGGTGGCCCATGGCAAAGGAATTTTCGAGGCACACGGATGCTCGGGGTGCCACGGTGCGACCGGCAGTGGATCTTCGGTAGCGCCAAGTCTCGTCGGTGTGACGACAAAGATTCCAGAGCCGCAATTGATCGGCGTGCTGCACGACCCGACCCCGAAAATGCGCGCAGGACACATGCCCGCCGTGGATATTTCAGCCGACGACATGTCCGCTCTGGTGTCCTATCTTGGTGTGCTCGGAACCAGCGCGGCAAATGTACCGGCAACATCAGGCGTGTCGCCGCCGTCTGCTTCGGGAGGCGTCGAAGCCGCGACCCGCGGCCCCGGCAGGACGGCAGCTAGTTCGGCAACCGAGGTTGGCGAATCAACCAAGCTGTCCGCTTCTGCCGCCGCAGGACAACAGATGTTCCAGGAGCGCGGATGCGTGGCGTGTCACGGGGCCGCCGGTGCAGGAGGAGCGCGAGCGCCCGCCATCGCTCCGCTGATTGCGAAGGCGGCCGACGCCCAGGTGACGCAACTTCTTCAGAGTCCGGACGCCAAGATGAAGGCAGGAGGAATGCCTCCCATTTCAGCATCGCCGACGGAGTTAGGGTCGCTCGTTGCCTATCTGCGGACGCTCGCAGCGCCGCAACCTGGAAAGGAGGCGCCCATAGCAAAGCCAACTACGAACGCGGCCGTCGCGCCAGAGCCATCGCCTTCTCCGAATTCCTCGGCTGTTCCTAATCCGGCAGCCGCTGCCACGACTGCCGCACCAGTGGCGAATCCCGCGGGCGCACAACCAAGTGCCGGCCACGCGCTCTTTGTTTCGCAGGGTTGCGCCGCTTGCCACGGGCCCAGCGCTGAAGGAACACATTTCGCTCCCTCGCTCATCGGAGTTGGAAAGAAGTTCCCAGGCGCCGCGCTGCCAACCTTGTTGCACAACCCCACCACTAAAATGCGCGCCGGGGGAATGCCGGTTGTAAAGGTCAACGACGCGCAGATGGTACAGCTGGTGGCATTTCTATCCAGCCTGGCGCCTGGGTCGGCCGGCACTGCAGATGCACAAGGCAATGCCGCCGTGAGCGGGGCCGGGACAAAACCAGGTACGGGGGCGACGAGCGCGAACCAAACCGCACCCGCCCAACCAGTTGCGGCCGTTCCTCTCAGTCCACTGGCCTTGCGTGGCCAGAAGGTCTTCCAACGTAACTCCTGCGAGACGTGTCATGGCGTCGATGGCTTGAATGGAACCGTGGCTGCCCCGGGATTGGCTGGTACCGCCTCGATTCTCCCCGCGTCAGTCTTAGAAGATCTTCTTCGCCACCACAGTATCCAAATGCAAAATGGCGGAATGCCGCTGACAAACATGAACGCTCAAGACATGAAGTCAATTGTGGCTTATATTCGTTCAATGCCAGGCGGAGGGCGATGATTCTGAACGCGCTTTCCCGCAACCTTGGGCCTTGAAAGCGAGCCCGTACTTTCGGAACAGTCGGATTTGAAAAGGGCCGATCGAAGATTGGTTGTCTCAGCCTGTGGCTGGATCACGGGACGTCTAATTTCCGATTGAGCGGAACGTGTTCTCTGCGCAAACAAGTCAATTTCCCGAATCAGTGGCTTCACAGCCTCGAAGACTTCTGTTGCGGGTGCATGTCCGTCGGGAGGAACCCGCGGTCTTGGCGCAACAACACCCTCGGGCGGAGCGGCCGCCGCCTCGATCGACTCCCCGAACAGCGATAATGCCGTAATCACCTCCAGGTGGTGCCGGGTGCCGATTCCACCGAGATCGGGAAACGGCATGCACTGTTGCGTCGAAACATACCAGGCGATTCCCATGCCCGAGCGTGAGCGTGATCCCCGTTCCGAAACCTTTTCCGGGGGTGCCAAGATACGTGACGGCAAGGGTATATTCCGGATCCGTGTGTACCGCGTCAAGTCTCAGCCCAAGGCCCGGGTCAGTATCCGCTTGGCTCCGCGCCATCCAGAGCGGCGGCCAGAGCCACGCTGGATGTCAGGAGTGCCGCCGAAGGGCATGGCAGTCTGTTTGAACTGGTCCGCATCGGCCGCTGTCATGATCCGGGGCGCGGCGATGGAAGGCCACCTGCTCCTCGAAAATGCAATTGCCGGATGCTGCCGGCCGGCACGTTCGCTTTGTGCCGGTGCTTCGAATGAAGCCCGGGGATTGCACACTAGGTTCGATTACGGTGGAACATCAGCCCACATAATGCCCCAGAACGCGCCGCCGGCGTACCCGACGTGGTTTCCTACGTCCGAAACGCCAAGCGAGCAGGGCGGGGCGTCGCACCTGTCACTCAAATTCCCGGCGACCTGACCCCGGCGCACCCTCCATAGCTTCACGTCGGCGCCCAGGTCGAGATCGTACCCTTGGGCTCCGGGCGATAAGAATTGGCGACAGCGACTTGATCAATAGTGAACAGAGTGCCAAAGTCTGAATACTCGATGCTGTTATCGGTCGCGCTCCGCATGAGTTGTCATGATGGAGTTCGCCGGAGGAATGCAAGATAGATGTCCAATGAACCTCAGCCTATCGTTTGGCCTGGCCAACCTTATCCCTTGGGATCAACCTGGAACGGCGAAGGCGTCAACTTCGCGCTCTATTCAGAGCATGCGGAGAAAGTGGAACTTTGCCTGTTCGACAATTCTGGGAAACGTGAGACTCTTCGAGTCCAGATCCGCGAGCAAACTGACATGGTCTGGCACGGCTATCTGCCGGAACTACGTCCGGGCCAATTGTACGGATACCGGGTGTATGGCCCATACACCCCGGAGCAAGGCCATCGTTTTAATCACAACAAGCTCCTGCTTGACCCCTACGGCAAGCAGGTTATGGGAACCATCCGGTGGAGCGACGCCCACTTCGGATACAGGGTCGGACACAGGCAGGAGGACCTGTCCTTTGACCGGCGCGATGACGCCCTTGGAATGCCCAAGAACCGAGTGATCGACTCCGCTTTCACTTGGGAATCTGATGCACCACCCAGGATCCCTTGGCACGATACCTTGATCTATGAGCTCCACGTCAAGGGATTCACCATGTGCCACCCTGACGTTCCGGCCCATTTACGGGGGACGTATGAGGGTCTGGCCACAGCTCCGGTTATCGAACACCTCACGCGCCTGGGAGTGACAGCGATCGAGCTCATGCCGGTGCACAGCTTCATGGACGACCGTCGACTCACGGAACGCGGCCTCCGCAACTACTGGGGTTATAACTCCATCGGATTCTTTGCGCTCGAACCTCGATACCTGGCAACCAACTCAATCTACGAATTCAAGACCATGGTTAAGACCCTGCACTCCGCGGGACTGGAAGTGATTCTCGACGTCGTCTACAACCACACGGTGGAGGGCAATCATTTTGGCCCCACGCTCTCGCTAAAGGGCATCGACAACAGCACCTATTACCGCCTTATGCCTGATAATTCCCGCTATTACAAGGACTACACAGGCACGGGAAACACGCTAAACATGCAGCATCCGCGGGTGCTGCAACTGATCATGGACAGTCTGCGCTACTGGGTTCTCGAGATGCACGTGGACGGCTTCCGCTTTGACCTGGCTGCCACTCTCGCCCGCGAACTGCATGAGGTTGATCGCCTGGGAGCGTTCCTCGATATCATCCATCAGGATCCCGTGCTTTCTCAAGTAAAGCTGATCGCCGAACCCTGGGACCTCGGCGAAGGGGGGTATCAGGTCGGAAACTTCCCGGTCGGATGGACGGAATGGAACGATCGCTACCGTGATACTGTGCGTGCTTATTGGAAGGGTGGCGAAGGACTGCTGGGAGACCTGGCATATCGCATCACTGGTTCGAGCGACCTTTACGCGCACAGCGGCCGGCGTCCCTATGCCAGCATCAATTTTATCACTGCGCATGACGGCTTCACCTTGCAGGATCTGGTTAGTTACAACGAAAAACACAATGAAGCCAACGGCGAAGAGAATCGGGATGGCAACAACAATAATCTCAGCTGGAATTGCGGAGCAGAGGGTCCCACGGACGATTCCGACATCCAGGCTCTGCGCGCCAAGCAAAAGCGGAATCTCCTCGCCATGCTGCTTCTGTCCCAGGGCGTACCGATGCTGTACGCGGGTGATGCCATCGGCCATACGCAACTGGGAAACAACAACGCCTACTGCCAGGACAATGCGACAAGCTGGATGAACTGGGATTTGCAGCCTGAAGATCGCGACTTTCTGGCGTTCGTGCAGCGAATGATCAGCCTGCGCAAGAAGCATCCTGTATTCCACCGCCGGCGTTTTTTCCAGGGCCGACCAATCAAAGGTGCAAGTGTAAAAGATGTGTTGTGGCTCAATCCTAACGGCAATGAGATGAGCGAGGACGAGTGGCGCGATCCTTCGCTGCATTGCCTGGGAGTGTTTCTCTCCGGGGAGGGAGTGGATGAGACCGATGAGCGAGGCCGGGAACTCCGCGATGAAAACTTCCTTATGCTTCTCAACGCTCACCACGAAGATGTGGGATTCATTCTGCCGGCATTCCGTGCCGGTTCTCGCTGGACCGCATGGATGGACACCTCACGAGAAGGTGGTCTGCGCTCTCTTGAAACCTACGACGCCGGCACCACCCCCTATCCTCTGCAGGCGCGGTCCATGGTCGTGTTGCTGGAACGACGCGGAATCGGCAAAAAGGAAGAGCCGAATGAAGTGCCGCTATAGCATGCGTCGTGGCCGCCATGGCGCCGAAACGAGATCTGTCAGCGAATTTGAGACAGCTGGCGGCGTAGTTTGAGGTCTGTGCTCTTCTGTCGCCGGCTCTACAGCCGGCAACAAAACTCTTGAGAATACAGGTGCGATCGGCCTCGAGGATGCCATCGTCATTTGTGGGAGAGGGCATCAAAAGCCGTCCCCTGATATCGAAGTTTTCCGAAGGTCCTATAGGGTGAATCCTGATTGAAGGATGCGCCGATTCTGTGAGCCGCGAGCGCGGAGAGACGACAAGATCTCCGTAGGTCGCGAGGCTCGGCCGGGCTTGCGTGGCCGAATCTATTTCGGTCCCTCAAGCCCCTGAAAGGGGGTCACGGATGTCAGTTTTTGGGGACAGAAGGAACCTCGGAGGTGGGGTCGTCCCGGCTGTCTGCCCATCACACACTTCCACCGTCACAACAAACTGCCAATCAATTCGCGTGGACGTTGGCCTGGTGTGTGACTCCACACGTTGGTTGGTGAGAATCGGCGTCCGGCCGGATGACTTGTTCGCAGGGGTCGCAGATGTGATTTTTCTCACGGATCGCAAGCTCGTCTTCTTTGTTTGCAGATGCGATGGTTCGGTAGCACTTCGTACAGATTGAATCGATTGAGGAATCGCGATTCCACCTTCGGGTGAATGAAACTAAGTTAGTGATTGTCATAACGCTCCGGGCGGCCCGCAACATTCAACACGTAAGAGGGAATGCTTTTGTTTTAGGGCCCCGCCTGCCAACTCAGATTAGGTAGAAGGTGGCTTCCGGGAATGGTCAAGATTGTTCATGTTTGACAAAAAGGCGGGATTTAGGGGAATGGAACCTAAGATGCAGGCGACGTGAGTCGAGCACGAGATGTATTAGAATGCCCAGAAATATGCGGAAGCCGAGGAAGGCCATAGGAAGGTCTGGTTAATTACTAAACGCTGGGTTTATACTCGGCGAGGACATGAGGAAAGAATGTTTCATCTGATCTGGTACGTGCTTATTGGGCTACTATCGGGGCTTATCGCCAAATCGGTGATGCACGTGCACATAACCCTCCTATGGACAATTGTGCTGGGCATCATTGGTTCCATCCTCGGCGGCGCTGTTACACACATGTTTTTGAGGCCGAAGAACGAACGATTTCATCCGGCCGGGCTCATTTTCTCTACATTAGGCGCGATCCTGGTTCTCTTCATTTGCTATAAGTTGAGGATTCATTTTCCCGTTATTAGATAGCGATCACGTCTCCTCTTGAGAGACCGTTGAATAATCTTTGCGTGAATGAGCAATGTGGGACAGAACTGCAATTGATTAGCCAATAGCTTAATTCGGGTAGGTAGGTAGTCCTCGTAAATAGGTAGACTATGTCTTGCGATCCCCCATCGTGGACACGTGCGCGGAGAGGTTCCCGAAATGTCTGCGCGCCCCCTACCTACCCCAATTCTGTTCAGCGAGTCTTTACTTCCGGACTTATTTCAAGCCAATCATGCCATCGTACTCTCGGATAACCGCATAGCACTCGCAAGCGACGTCTTCAAGTTTCTTGCGGTTCACGACTTTCACTGCACCGCGGGTGTACTCGATGATCCCCTTCCTCTGCAAAACACCAGCCGCCAGGCTCACGCTAGGTCTATCTGTCCCTAGCATCGTTGCAAGAAAATCATGAGTGATGGGCAGCGCCCCTGAATCCACTCTGTCTTGTGTCATTAGCAACCACCGCGCGAGGCGCTGCTCAACATTGTGCAGGCGATTGCACGCGGCTGTTTGAGCAACCTGCATACTCTGAATTACCGCGTAGCGGCTCAACATCAATCGAAGGTGTGGAGTGGAATCCAAAGTGCTTTGTAAAGCTCCGACCTCTACCCGAAACCCGTCTCCCGAAATTTGCACCACCGCTTGAAGCGTGCTCCTGTTCAGGCCAACAGCCGCAGGTGTACCAGTAAAGCCATTATTGCCAACTATGCCGGCTTCGGCGGTTCTTCCATCTTTCATTACGACTACAAGAGAAATCAAACCTCGGTTGGGGAAATAGACAAATTTCACCTTTCCCGCTTCGTGAAGGATTAGATGGTTGGGTAAGTCGACGTATTCGAGATAAGGACGAAGTGAGCTGTAGTCGCTATCGGAGGTCGATAGAAGAAGAATATTGCTGACGGACTTCCCGGCGACATTACTGCGCTCTCCGGACTGCGCGATTTGGGGTTCTTTGCGTGCCATAGCCCAGACGCGAACACCTCCCGGACGCGGGGATCAACCACGCATCATTCTGTGCGAAAACATAAACTCCGTTTGTTCGCAATACGCGGGAAATTATACAGTGTCAAAACGTGACGTCTCTGTAGGGCATCCCACATTGGCTTTGCCGCTGCCATAGCGCAAGCGTCTCGACGCACGAGACGCGGCTCAAGCCTAAATGCGGTCCCGCTCGCTTCAAGCGGCGCCCACAAAATCAGACGTTCGCGCGAACAAAACCGCCCCACTCGCGTAGGATGCCCTACAGACCATCCAGAACCGGCAGAAGTAAACTCTGCTCATCCTTCTGCGAATCGTCCGCCCCTCCAGGGTGGGTGGCGGTTTTCTGCCTCAACGAGGCAGTACGCCGCGGAGAAAAGAGGCGCTGATGGTGAAACTGCACGTGTCGTGCCTTCATAGCAGGCGCCCGTTGGGGCGCAGCGATCGAGACGTCCATGAGACGCAAGCTGGTATGGATTGAGGAACCGCATTTTGGGGGTTTCGGTTGCTCCGAATGTGGCTGGCGGTTCAAACCTTCTGAGGAGCCCACCGGCACATCTCTCAATGCGATGATGGAAAGCTTCGCATTGCAGCGCGACAAAGAGTTTGCGTCGCATGTTTGCGCCGATCCCACCAAAGAGGTTGAGCATTAGCAGTCCGTGCACGGATAGTGCTGGGTGCATCTCAGAGTTGCGCCTGGATGACCGGCAACCGCGTATAGGCCCGGAAAATGCCCTTTCCTGGAAGAACCGTGCTCTGCGGATCAAAGACGTTATCGACCGCGCGCTGACTCGCCAGCTGGAAGAGGCCAAAAATCTTCTGGAAAGTGAACAATAGTGAACAGATTGGCCTCTCGTTACTGTGCAACCGTATGGGATAATACGGCGTGGTGTGTCGAGCGGTGCGCCTTGGATCCTCAATTAAATGAAGAGTTTCCGGGATTTGTGCCCGCGATTTTTTGGCGCATTTTGCATGTCACGGTTGGGTCGGTTGTGAGGCTCGTGGCTTTCGATTGCTGTCCAATGTAGAAGTCCTGCAGAAGGACTGCATCCAGGAGGAGGCGTCTGAATGGTTCAGCCTGAAAAGCCAGCATTTGATACCGCTGCCTTTCTGGCCCACGCCGGCCTGGGGCGGAGAGTCGTGGAACTGGCGTCCAGGGAAACGCTCTTTTCTCAGGGAGACCCGGCGGATTCCGTCTTCTATCTCCAGGATGGCCGCGCAAAGATCACGGTCGTTTCCCGAGCCGGGAAGGAAACTACCGTCGCGCTCCTTTCCGCCGGCGACTTTGTGGGAGAAGAGTCGCTCGCCGCGGCGGATGGGTTGCGTTTGGCCACGACCAAAGCGATCACCGCCTGCACCGCACTGAAGATCAGCCGGGAAGAGATGATTCGCGTAATGCACGAGGAGCACGAGTTCTCTGACCTGTTCTTGAAGTTTCTGCTGGCCCGCAGCATGAGAACCCAGGCAGACCTCGTCGACCAACTCTTCAACTCCAGCGAAAAGCGTTTGGCACGCATTCTCCTGTTGATGGCGGAGTTCGGGACATCAACCGACCCGAACACGTTGATTCCCAGGATCTCGCAGGAGACACTGGCGGAAATGATCGGTACAACACGGTCCCGAGTGAGCTTCTTCATGAACCGGTTCCGCAAACTCGGCTTTATCGAATACGAAGGTCGCATCCGGGTTCACCGATCGCTGCTGAATGTGGTTCTGCACGATCAACTGCCGGGCGACGCGTATGACGGTGAGTGTATTTCCCTGTCTTCCCATGAATCGGACAATTACGAGCGCTAGACTTCGTCGTGCCATTGAGGTCAGTGAGCAATGGATGCCAATCCGCCACCTTGCGTTATCGAGCATCAGGCGGGGAGTATCATGGCCATGGTCGCATGCCCCCTCAAAGCGCGCAGTGCAGTGTGTAGTGAAAGGTAGGCAATGATTCCTCCAAAAGAGACGCGTGATTTGGCCCGCAGCCTCGTTGCTCGCGAGGCCGACACAAGTACGACCTCCCTGCGTGGCGAACCGGCAACGGTGCGCGTCTATGACAGGCTGCGGCGGCAGTTCAGCGCACCTGTGGGGGTTGACGCCTTTCGGGTCCTCGCTTCTCGTGCTGTGGCTCTAGCTAAGTCGGAGTCTCGCCAGCTCAGCGCCGTGCAAATAACGGCTAATGGAGGCTTGCGCGGCCTTGGCGAAGTCGAATCCCAGACGGACACGGAGGAGGACGGCGAAGTTGGAGTCGTACTGATTGCGCAGCTGCTGGGGCTGTTTGTCACCTTCCTTGGCGAGGCAACAACACTTCGTTTGATAGAAGATTTGCGCCTTCAGGTTGAGGTCGGGACAGAGTCGACCAGGACCGCATCGGCCCCGTTAGTCTCAGCGGCCGATGGACCTATAATGGCCGCGGCTTTCGAGGACCTTCTGCTGGAAATTGATCGCCTGAGGAGTGTGAGCAAACATATTGAAGCCCTGGTGGACAAACATCCCGGCATGGAAGAGGGACTTCTGAGTGTTGCGGGAAATATTCTCAGTATTGCCACGGTTTTGGACGTTTTCACCCTCATCCGAAGCAAGGCGGGCGGCTCAGAAGAGGTTCCTAACCTGCAAACGAATATCTACATGAATTGAGTTTCGCCTGCCCCAATCGACACCTGAATTGGCGGGACACTTAAGATAAATTCGTCCCCATGATCCTCCCGCCGAGCGGGTAAGTGTTGTCGAAACCCTTCTACCGGAGACGATGCCGGCTTGAACATGACGATTCCCCCTCAAACGCGCGATTTAGCTAACCGGCTTGTTGCAAAGGAAGCCGCTGGGAGCAAGGCCTCGGAGCCTATGGAGTTCGCGGCCCCTCGCGTCTACGAGAAGTTGCGCATGCGTCTGTCTATACTCGCGGGTGTTGCCGGTTTTCAGTCCCTCGCGCTCCGAGCCTTGACCCAGGCCAGGTCGGACGCTCCCGGTCTTCGGTCAGTGGAGGTTGCGGCAGATGGATCTTTGCAGGGCCTGGCCGGGTCTGAGCGTCCAGTTGATATCGACAACGATTCCACTGGCGAGGGAGCGGTCGTCCTTATTGGGCGATTGCTCGAACTGCTTCTGATCTTCCTTGGCGAAGCCTTGACGTTACACCTGATAAGTGATTTATGGCCGGATGCAGCCCTCGACGATCGCATTTCCGGGAAGGGGAAAAAAGCGTGAGCGCACAAGACAAAGTGACAATCAACAAGCTGCCAACCGGAGTTCCTGGACTTGACGAAATTGTGGGCGGCGGTCTCCCCGAATTCTCGTTTAACATCATCGCGGGTGCGCCCGGAAGCGGGAAGACCACGCTGGCGCACCAGTTCGTGTTTGCCAATGCGACCCCCGAGCGTCCCGCTCTCTATTTCACCGTCCTCGGTGAATCCGCTATAAAAATGTTGCGCTACCAGCAACAGTACACCTTCTTCGATCCGGCCAAGCTGCCCGGCTCCATCCGCTTTATCAATCTGAGCCAGGTTGTATTAGAGAAGGACTTAGGCTCAGTTCTCGAGGAGATTACCAAAGAAGTTGAAAAGGCTAATCCCGCCGTCGTGGTTGTAGACTCGTTCCGCACCATGGTGCGGAAGCCGCAGAGCGACATGGATCTGCAATCCTTCATTCAACGGCTGGCTTTGTTTCTGGCCAGTTGGCAAGCTACAACTTTCTTGATCGGCGAGTATGCCGAGGATGAGTTGCGTGACAATCCCATATTTACGGTCGCCGATGGGCTGTTCTGGCTGCGCCAAACGGCGGAGAGAAATTCGATTGTGCGCAAGTTGCAGATCATAAAAATGCGCGGCCAGGCTTCGGTGCCGGGGCTGCACACGTTCCGCATTACCAATGCCGGGTTACAAGCGTTCTCGCGAACTTTCGGGCTGGTCAGCCATCGGAGCGCCCAGCCTGGCCAGAGGCGCCTTTTGTTCGGTATTCCGGCGCTGGACGAGATGCTGGGCGGGGGCGTCCCCGAAGGCGATAGCGTCCTGGTTGCGGGGTCTTCCGGAACGGGAAAATCAGTCATGGCAACGCAATTCATTGCCGAAGGCATACGCCAAGGGGAGCCGGGAATCGTGGCTGTCTTTGAAGAGCGCCCCCAAGCCTATGCGGAGCGAGCCGCCAGTTTGGGTTTAGACCTGGACGCGCCGCAGAAAGATGGGAAACTTGCAATCCTCTATCTTCGTCCCCTGGATTTGTCGGTCGATGAAACCATGCACTCGATTCTCGACGCAGTGCAGAAGATCGGCGCCAAGCGCCTGGTGATCGATTCGCTGGCGGGCTTTGAAATGGCGCTCTCGCCTGGCTTCCGCGCCGACTTTCGCGAATCGCTCTACCGGATGATCTTCGCTCTGACAGGAATCGGAGTGACAATACTAAGTACGGTTGAGGTGGATGAGTCGTTTACCGAATTCCCGTTTAGCACCTACTCAATCTCTTTCCTTTGCGACGACATCATCCGGCTTCGGTACGTATCGATCGATGCCCAACTTCGCAAGATCATGGTGGTCATCAAGATGCGAGGTGGTAATCATGCCAAGGGTATTCGTGAGTATGAAATTACGCCCAAGGGCGTGGTTATCCTCGGCAAACGCCTCACAGACTTCCAGGGTCTAATCAGTGGGATTCCTGTGCATTCGGACCGGTCCGACCGGAAGGAAGAGCCGTCTCATGATCCGAAAATCAAGAATCAAGTTTAAGGAAACACGTGACGGTCCTGAAATTAATGCCAACCCTGGCCTTGATGTGAGGGACGATTTGCCAATGTTCGAACGGGTGCTCTTTGAGGGCTCACCCCTGCCGGTTGCCGCACTGGCAGGACCCGATCACACGCTGCGCTACGTCAATCCTGCCTTCTGCGGTCTGGTCGACAAATCAAAAAATGATCTGATTGGAAAGCCTTTCGCAGAAGTCGTTTTCTGGGAAGGGTGCCTTGCATTGCTGGATCATGTTTACAGCACGGGAGAAGCCGTAGTCCATGCTGAACCGGAAGGCACTGAAGCACATCCCGCAGGCCGATCGTACACGATATGGCCGATTCGTGGCGCGGAGGATTCACCGGCGGAAATCCTGGTGCAAGTGGATGAGACCGCACGCATCTACCAGCAGGCGATTGCAATGAATCAACAACTGCTGTTGTCGGGGATGCGCCAGCTTGAACTCAGAGAGATGGCAGAGAGCCTGAATGCTCAACTCAAACTCGAAGTCGCCGAGCGGGAGCGCATGGAACGGGCCCTGGTGAACAGCGAAAAGCTGGCGGTGACAGCGAGGTTCGCCCTAACCATGGCCCATGAGATCAACAATCCTTTAGCTGCAATGACCAACCTGGTGTTCCTGTTGTCCTCGCTGCAGACAAGCCCCCAGGCACAGGCTTTTATCGCCATGATGGAAGACCAGATACAAGGTCTAAGTCGCATCGCTACCCACATGCTCAAATTTCATCGCGACACCAACAAGCTTGCAGAATTCAAATTGGATGCAGTTCTTCGTGAAGTATCGGACTTTTACCGACCCCAGGCTGATAAGCAAGGGATTGTTGTTCATCAGCGCCTTGAGACGGATGGCGCTATCTTTGGTTTCAGAAGTGAAATTGTTCAGGTCGTTACGAACCTGTTGCTTAATGCGCTTGATGCCACGTCCGCCGGCGGACAGGTCACGATTCACCTATATCCTGCTCCACGCTGGCTCTGTGAAATGCATGCTTCATGCGGTTATTGCCTCTCGATTGCCGATACCGGAAGCGGTATTGCGCCACAAGATCGAGCACGGATCTATCAGCCTTTCTTCACCACAAAAGGGGAAAGAGGAACAGGCCTCGGATTATGGGTAAGCGCGGGGATCGTCGACCGTATTGGTGGTTCAATGCGACTCTGGAGCTCACGCCGGCCTGGTCGTTCGGGCACATGCTTCTCTGTCTTCCTGCCCGCCGGGCAAGCCGCTTTCTCAACTTGTCCATAGAAGGAAGACGCTATTGCTGCGCCGGGATATATATTCTCAGGCGAAACAAGCAGCGTGATGATAGCTTGCTCTTATCACTTAACCTATAAGTATAAGCGTGAGCAATACAGAACAGACGATATATTTGCTTCCCAACGTATTCTGGCCTTCGCATCGGAAAACGATGCAAATGAAAGGTCCGCCAATGAAGAAACTCAGTCTGCTTCCCCTTGTGGTGGCGCTCACTCTTAGCCTGACGGCAAGAGCCCAGCAACAAACCGCCATCAACCTCGGATCTGCAGGAACCTACGCGGTTCTGTCCAGCACCACGGTTACCAACACCGGCCCTAGCGTTATTAACGGGAATCTTGGGGTTTGGCCGGGAACTGCCGTTACCGGGTTTGGGCCCGGAGTCGTGAACGGAATCGAAGACGCAGGCGATGTTGCCGCGCACCACGCTCAAGCCTCGTTGACCATTGCGTATAACGACGCCGCCGGACGGACGGCGGTACACATCGTCGGCCTGGCAGGAGACATAAGCGGCCAGACCCTCACCCCTGGCCTCTACAAATCCACGTCCAGCCTTTTGCTAACGGGCACTGTCACTCTACATGGCAGCGGAGTTTATATCTTCCAGATTGCGTCCGGACTGACGGTAGGCACTTACGCTTCGGTTGTCCTGAGTGGCGGCGCCACTGCCGCCAACGTCTTTTGGCAGGTTGGCAGTTCCGCCACGCTCGGAACGTACTCTGATTTCAAGGGAACTATTTTGGCGTTTACTTCCATATCGCTTGCCACTGGCGCAAAGCTGGAAGGCAGAGCGCTGGCGCAAACTGGCGCAGTAACATTGGACACCAACGATGTTACGATCCCCCTTGCACAGGGAGTGCTGGTGTACGTGCCTCCAGTAGCACCCCCGGCAAAGGACTGAGTTAGTTCTGCAGCGCGTGCCGCCAATTGCAACGGCTACGATTGTGCGAGCCGCTGATTCCTGCACATAAACCATGGTGCCCTCTACGCTGGATGAGAAGAAAAGCGCGGCGAGCTCTGCGACAGGCTCGCCGCCATCCTCATGAGGCAGGCACGACTGGCCCGCCGCGCCGATGAACGGGAACATCTCATGCTCCAAATCCTTCTCCTCACGGAAAAGGAGGTGACCGCCGTCATAAGCATGAACCACCAGATTGCGACGAAGGTGGGGTTGCAGGAAATGGAAAACAGCAAGGAAATCGAACAACTCGGCCGGACTACATCAATCGATGACGTTGCTTAGGACATACAGCGGAGTCTGTCGGAAGATTTGTAGCATTGGTCGCGCGATTGAGAACGTCGAAGGTGAATCTCACGGGATCTGACCGAAGAGTAGGCGAAAGCTTCACCCGCGCAACCACATGCGGGTGTTTTGATTTCTGTGTAAACGTCAGTTCCTCGATAATGGAGAGGAACCGATAGGAATCTGGACCAGCGCCAACGAAGGGGCCAAGTTCTGGCTGCAGGTACTGACCGAATTACGTAACCGCGGAGTGAAGGACATCTTCATCGCCTGTGTGGACGGGCTGAAAGGCTTTCCGCAAGCTATCGAAATGATGTTTCCCCAAGCGCAGGTACAGACCTGCATCGTGCACCTGGTGCGGGCCAGCCTGAACTACGTGGGCTGGAAAGAGCGCAAGGAGGTAGCCGCGGACCTGAAGACCGCCTACCGCGCGGCTACCGCCGAAGAAGCCGAACAACGGCTCAGCCAGTTCGCCGCCAAGTGGGACCACCGCTATGCCTCGATCGCGGCGCCGTGGCGCCGGCAATGGCCGCAGGTCATTCCGTTCTTCGCCTTCCCGGCGGAGATCCGTAAGGTGATCTACACGACCAACGCGGTAGGTGGAATCGCTGAATATGAGCCTGCGCAAGGCGCTCAAGGCCCGCGTGGCTTTTCCCAGCGAAGAGGCGGCTTCGCCCTGGATGATCTTCGATAAGGCCGACTGCGGCCGCCGTTCAAGGGTCTCCGCGTTCGCTCCGATAAACGAGCTGAAGAACGCGCGCCCTTGAACGGCGGCCGCATCCGGCCAAATAATGGCAACTGTCCGGAGCGAAGAAAACAAAAGACAATCTGCTCGGGTGAGCCAGGCGTTCTTCCGGTGTGGATTCTGTGCCGTCAAAGATCGGAAGATTCGAGGGATTCCCGTTGGAAATTGCCAGTTCGCGCAGTTCGCGCGATTCAAAAATTCCGCGAGTTAGACGGTAAGTGTGATCGGCGACTCGCATTTCCAAATGAATGGCGGCGGCATCTCGGTCGAGTTCGCTAATCCGGCCGTCGGAGCCATGCAAGAGGGGGGACTGGTGGCGAACAATGAGAAGCGGGGCCTGTGGTTCCAGACCCCGCTCGAGTGTTTCGGTTGGACGGATGACTATGCCCCTGTGGGCGTCCTCGTCGGTCTGGACTGCGCCCTGGAAGCCGGCTTAAGTGTGGCCTTCCCGCGGCCTTTGTCTTGACCTTCGCGGCGAACTCCTGTTTAACCTTCGCCGCGATGGTATCGGTATCCACTTTGTACAGGGCGGCGGCTTCGTTCAACGCCTGCGTTGTCTGCTGGCGTGCGGCGGTAAGCAGGATCGTCAGTTCCACCAACACGCTGCCCAACGCGTTCTCCTCGGCACGGCGCAGGTATCCGTGTCCGATCTGTGATGGTAAGCATCTAGCCGACATTGTGCGTGCATCAGGGTTACAGGGATTCTGTGCCACTGTTCAGCACAAGATACTCGCGCACCGGGATCCCGCCGCTACAAAGGGGGTGGCGGGAAGCCGGACCTATGACTGGGCATTCTTCACATTAACTTCTGGGGTTCTCCAATACGTGGTGGAGCGATACCCTGACGAGACTGTAGACTTCGTGTTCGATAAGCGACGGGAACTCGGACATTGCATCGCCAGATTCAATCGGCTGAAGGACTTGGCTCAGGAATACGGGGTGTGGCCGAACGCGGAAAATGTGTTTAGTCGCGCAGGGGCCTGTACCCCTGCCGACGACAAGAACACCGCAGCGTTACAGATGGCGGATCTGCTCTGCGGAGAAGTTTCTGCAATGAGGAATGGCGGGTGCTCCCCTAGCGATGTTTGGAAGCGGTTGGTTGTTCGGCAGAGCGTTGTTCATGTTTTCTGTGACATGCCTTGGCCAATCCCGGTCCTGGTCGCTCTTCAGGGGTTCGGAAAGCAAATTCAAGATTCCTCGAGCAAGATCCTCAAGAGGATCTACAAGGATAAAGAGCGGAGTTCGGAACTCCAAGCAGATTGCGATGATCTGATAGCGAAGCAGGAGCTTTTTGAATCAGCTATGGACACGCTGATGCAGTTACATCAGTCTGACGAACGCTTCAGACAGTTCCAGAAGCTGATGCGCGCGAAAGCTGGGCTAGAATAGCTCGCATCGAACAAATCAATGCAGGATTGTCGGCAAGGTTTCTTGACGCCCATGCGCCGGGACGGGACACACACATGCCGTATTCTGGGAGTGCAGAGCATGCGGGATCGACGAGGAATCTCTACTGCGGAAATGGAGAGCCAAAACGGAAGAGTCACTGTCCCCCATGGCGGATGCGACGCCGGACCCCGCCGCGACCCCGCTCCTGACGGAAGTCGCCCAAGCCGTAGCGGCGCAGGGCAGGAAGAAGAGCGCTAAATAATTGGGTCTGATCGTGAGAAACAGCGTTTCCCACCGGAGCACTCAGCCAAGAAAACCCGACACCGATTCGGTGATACTTCTGGTGATACTTTCTTTTGAACTTCTGTGCGGGCTCGTGCAGCTCGGTGCATCGAAGTTTACATCTTAAAATGATGAGAAATTTAGACATATGCGTCATTGTGCCGATTCGTGCAGTTCGATGCATCGAGTTTATAATCGTAAAATCCGCGGACCCGAAAGGGTTGTGGGGGTTCAAGTCCCCCTCCGGGCACCATAGAATCAAAAACTTACAGATAATTTACCCCACGCGCTCAGGCGATTGTTTTCTTGGAGGTGGCTGTTTTGGTGGCTGTTTGTCATCTCTTTGTAAGTGTCGGCCGTTCTAACGACGGCTGGGTGGCTGTCCCCGAGACGGTTCTCTGAGAATTCTTGAGCCCATTCATCCGAACATTCCGCATTACAGAGCAAAGGGAAGGCGCATGTTGCCTTAAGGGGGGAAGTCATGTTCGGACATTTGGCTGATGCTGTCGCGTTGTGCGGTGTTATCGTCAGTTCATTCCGGATGCAGCTCGGTGCTCTGCTGGCCTGTGTGGCGGCACAGAGCCGGGACTCCGGGTTGGTATTGAGGGCCAAAGCAGAAAATCCACCGCCTCAAAAGGGCCGCCAAATGTCGGTCGAGGAACTCGGCCAGGACCTGGCCGACGCCTATGGACGCCACAAAGTGAATTCCGGCGGCGGTGGCATGTACAGCGTCGACGTGAATAAAGGAAAGTATCTCATCAACGTGGGCGTTAACATGTCGCCAAACTGTGATGCCATCTGGATGATTGCCCGTCTGGGGCAAGTGCCCGATCAGGGACGAATCTCGGCCTTGGCGTTGCTGAATCTCCTCAACAAGAACAACGAGCTTGCACCGATGTTCTTCATGATTCAAGGTGACAGGATAGCGCTCTCCTGCCAGGTGCCCAACCGTGATCTCAGCGCGGCGCTTGTGAAGGCGTACGTAGATAAACTGAGTTCGACGGCGGTGCGCAACGTTACGCTGTGGAATCCAAGGACTCTTCAAGAAGAGTAAGCCGCGGTACGTGAAGCCCCGGTCGAAATGGTCATGGGTTGGGGAATTTCCGGGACGAAGAAGCGGCTTTTCTATTTCTTGAATGCAGATGATGCGCGATCGTTGGCGTAAGCGACAAGAGCGTCAAAACGGGGATCACCGTGCAGTGAAATCAAATCCGGGTCCTTGTCCATTTCCCGCATCACCCACAAGGCAAGACCGTGGTCAACCGAGTCGCGCAACATAGAGAGCGCCTCTGCTTCTTTGCCTTGGTGCGCCAAGACGCAGGCGAGGTTGTAAGTAGACAGGGCCGTATCGGGATGATCAGGCGCAAGCACGCGCCGCTGAATACTGAGCGCCTGTCGCAACAGCTTATCCGCCTCAACCCAGTTTCCAAGCTTGGTCAGACTGTCCGAGAGGTTGCTCATTGCCCGTAAGGTCAGCGGATGCTCCGGCCCGAGGACACGTCGGCGAATGTCCAGGACCTCGCGGCCTAATTCTTCCGCCTCGACGAACTTTCCCTCCCTGCTCAGGATCCCAGTCAGGTTGTTCATCGACATGAGTGTCTCAGGATGTTCCGATCCGAGCACGCGGCGCTGGAGGTCGAGTGTTTCGCGGCACATTTTCTCGGCCTCGGCCTCTCGGTGCTCTCGGTCCAGCACGTTGGCGAGATTGTTCATGGTCTTCAGGGTCAGGGGATGCTCTGGGCCGAAGATCCGGCGCTGCGCTTCCAGAACTTCAAGGATCAACTTTTCAGCATCGGAATAGCGGCCTTCGCGGTAGAGAACATTCGCGAGATTGCTCATGGTTGTAACCGTGTCCGGGTGGTCAGCGCCCAGGATGCGGCGGCGAAAGTCGATCGCGTCCCGGTAGAACCTCTCCGACTCCGAATAACGAGCTTCCATCTGGAGAACAGTGGCCAGATTTCCCATCGATACTGCGATGTCCAGATTGTCCGGCCCTAAAACACGCCGGCGGATATCGAGCGTTTGGCGCTCCAGCTTCTCAGCTTCTGGATAGTGCCCCTCGTCGTTGAGAACAACCGCCAAGTTGTCCATCGCCGTGAGTGTGTCAGGATTCTCCGGGCCCAGAGCGCGCATCCGAAAATCCAGAACCTGGCGGTCCAAGCTCTCGGCCTCGGTATAGTGGCCCTCATGGCCCAAGGTCCAGGCTAACGCGAGCATGGACGTCGCGGTATCCGGATTCCCGGTTCCGAGAATCGAGCGCCGGATCGCAGTCGCTCGTTGTAGAAGCGAGTCCGCTTGCGGATAGAGTCCCAGATTGTCGTAGACCTTTCCCATGACCATCATCATTTGAGCTTGCATCTCTGGATCCCGGGCGAGGCCAGAATCAATATTCCTTGACGCCTGGTCCAGGATCTCTCGCGCCTTTACCTGGTTGCCGCGCGCCTCGCTCGGATCTGACACCTTGAACATTCCGGTCATAAAGTCAGCAATCCTGCCGGCTCGGTCACGTTCGCGTGCAATTCGGCGTAATTGGACGGCTTGCAGCACTGCGAAGCTCATGAATAGCAGCGCCAGAAGGGCTGCCATCGCAACCCCGACGCGATGCCGCCGTACATACTTCGCAATCTGATAAGCAGCGCTTGGCGGGCGTGCATGCACCGGTTTGTGATCGAGGTATCGCCGAACGTCGGAGGCGAAGTCCGACGGGGTCCCATAGCGGCGCGCCCGATCCTTATCCAGCGCTTTCATCGTGATCCAATCCAGATCCCCGGCAATCTGGCTGGCCAACCGTTTTGGTTCGGATCGGCGCTGCTCTGCCGCTGTGGCCGCGGCCTGCGTCTTTTCGCCTGCCCGCGAGCTGGGTCGCACTGTCTCCTGTTGCTGCATTTGGCGCAGTGTCTCGAACAGCGGTTGCTGTTTCCATTTACTGGTGTCGAAAGGCAACTGGCCGGTCAGCAGTTCATACAGCACCACTCCCAGCGAATACACGTCCGTGCGGGTGTCGATGTCGCCCCCGCCTGCCTGCTCCGGACTCATGTAACCGGGCGTGCCCACCAGGCCCTCGGCACGGGTTGGAGAATCTGTAAGGTCCGCGATCGGCTCGATTATCTTGGCCAGTCCAAAATCGATGATCCGCGGCGTTGGCTGGCCGTCCACTTCGACCACCAGGATGTTCGCCGGCTTCAGATCGCGGTGGATGATCGCTTTTTGGTGCGCATGCTGCACGCCCTCGCAGACGCCGATAAAAAGCTTCAGCCGCTGCGGCAGAGTCAGCTTCCTCGCATCGCAGTAGACAGTGAGGGGCTCTCCAGGCACGTACTCCATAACGAAGTACGGCTGGCCAGCGGCGGTAGCCCCGGCATCGAAGACCTTGGCAATGGCCGGATGATCCATGGAGGCCAGCGATTGACGCTCCGCCTGAAAGCGCCGCTGCAAAGCGGGGTCGAAGATGCCGCCGTGAATCAGCTTGAGCGCCACCTGCCGCCTGAGGGGCTCGCTTTGCACCGCAAGCCATACTTGCCCCATGCCGCCTTCGCCGATCTTGCGCATCAGGCGGTACGGCCCAATGATCTTTTCGGGTTCGCCCTCTTCAAGAAGTTCCCCGGTCCACGGATGCGCGGAGAGCCCATCGGACCGGTCATATGCATCGAGCAGCGATTCCACCTCGAGACGGAGCTGTTCATCTCCGGCGCACGCGCGGCTGAGGAATTCATCTCGCCGCTCAGGGGGGCATTCGAGACCAGCCTCGAAGATCTCCTTAACTCGCTCCCATTGCCCTGTGTTTTCCACTCGCGCCTTTCCCCACCTCGCGCGTCAACCAGGCTTTGGCCACATTCCAATCCCGTTTGACCGTCGCGGGTGAGATGCCCAATATGCTCGCTGTTTCTTCCACCGTAAGCCCGCCGAAGAACCGCATGGTGACAATGCGTTCCTGTTGAGGGTCGCGCCGGGAGAGCAGGTCCAGAGCGTCGTTGAGCGCCAGGACGTCGACACCGCTCTCCTGAGGAAGGTCCGTTGCTTCGTCCAGTTCCAACTTGTATTCGGGGCCGCGCTTGGCCGCGCGCCGGCTGCGGGCGTGATCAACGAGAATCTGCCGCATCAGGCGTGCCGCAATGGCCACAAAATGGGAGCGGTCCTGGATCGGACCAGTGCCCTGGTCCACGAGTCGGAGGTAGGCTTCGTGCACGAGGGCCGTGCTTTGCAGTGTGTGGCCTTGCCGTTCGGCCCGCAGGAAGTGATGCGCCAGCCGGTGCAACTCTTTGTAGACAATGGGAATGAGCGAATCCAGAGCGGCCCCGTCCCCTTCCTTCCACCGAGCCAGCAGACCGGCGACGGATTCCTGAGAGTCAGCCACGTCCTTGATTTCCTTTGCAGTCCAATATGGCGCCAGGATGGGCGTACTATAGCCTTCCCCAAACTCATAGTCAATGCGGTTGACCAAGTGTAGTGGGTCATCTGAACTCTCCATTACCCGAACATGCCTGCATGCGACGAATGCTAGTCTCCTGAGTCTGAAGTTCGCACGATGAAACGGCTGTCATCCTGAGCGTCATTTGGCGCATTATTGCGCCAAATGACGCGAAGGATCTGCGGTTGCTTTTAGCTCTTTGTACAAG
>CAVREL010000073.1:0-59623 GCA_963720105.1 uncultured Acidobacteriota bacterium
TTGGGTTGATGGCGGTCGAGAGGCGGCTCCAGTTGGCGGTTTCCTTATCCAACTGCTCGCGCCCGGCGTTAGTCAGCGAATAGAACTTGGCCTGGCGTCCGGTTTCGCTCTCCGCCCAATTGGCCTTGATCCACGCCTGCTGTTCCAGGCGGTGGAGTGCGGGATAGAGCGAACCCTGTTGGACCTGCAGCACTTCACCGGATATCTGCTGGATGCGCTTGGCGATGGCCCAGCCGTGCATGGGCTCGAGTGAGAGGATTTTGAGAATCAGGAGATCGAGAGTGCCCTGGACGAGATCGCTTGGTTTTCCCATGCCTAGATTATCTACAACACTGAGTTGTAGACCGTCAAGGTATCCGTGACGAGTTGTTGATCCCCTAACAGGAGAGCACAGGACAGCAACACCCGCCGCCGGGCGCGGATCATCTTATGTTCCAGTTCGGGCAGCGGTTCGCGAGAGCCCCAGTGACCAAGTCTGACCGGCTGGCCTGTTTGCGGTTTGCCTTGGCGCGGGGAACGGATTCCGTTGTATGCTCCAGTTCGCGAGGGATTGCAGCCATGATGACTTTACCGATCCGGGTTATCACCGTGGAACGCGAATACGGTTCGCGGGGCGGCGAGTTCGCGCATGATCTGGCAGCGCAGCTGGGCTGGCGGCTGCTGGACTCGGAGTTGTTGACCGCGGCGGCCCGCAAAGCCTGCGTACCGGAAGAGATGGCGGCGCAGTTTGACGACCGGCTGGACCCCTGGTATTACCGCTACGGCAAGGTCTTCTGGCAGGACCAGCTCTATTCCACGGCCACCGAGCCGGAGGACAAGGTCTTCAACTGCGAGCGGATGTACGCGCTGATCAAACAAGAGATCCTGGACCAGGCGCAGGTGGGCAACTGCGTGATCGTGGGCCGGGGCGGGGCGGCGGCGCTGGCAGGCAAGCCGGGGTGCTTCCATATCTTCGTGTACGCCACCATGGCAGCCAAGCGCGCCTGGTTTGCGCACACCTTTCCCGACCGGGCGATGCACGCCGATCAGGAACTGGCGGCGCATGACAAGCGGCGGGCCGCGGCCATAAAGCAGTATTACCAGCAGGAATGGTGTGCGCGCGGCATGTATCACATGCTGCTGAACTCGTGCATCGGGTTTGAAGCCATGATCGCGGTGGTGCAGGGCGCCATCCGCGTACGAGCGGTGGCGATGCCGCAGGCTGCGTGCGGGTAGACGGCGACCGCTTTCTGGACGAAACCCTAACGAGGTTCGTCGTTTCCCACCCTGGCGGACAAAAGACGTCCGCCAGGATGGGGCACGGAGATTCTATTCGTGCAAAAGGCCTCGAACTTAGTCAGGGGCTTTGGGCGGCCATGCGCTGGCGGACGCTCTGGAGGCCTTCCTGGGCCTTTTCATGCGCCGAAGGGCAAGGGAGGAGGCGCTGGAACATGGCCTGGGCCGCGGGCAGATTCCCGTCATACATATACTTCTTCGCACGTTCCAGCGATCGTGGGATATCGGCTTCGGTCAGGTCGCAGGAGCCGGTGATTTTTTGCGCAGGCTGGTCGGTTTTTGGTTCGGTCCTGGGCTGCTTTCCGGGCTTGGAGGACGGTTTTGGTTTGTCGGTAGCGACTGGGCCGGGCGGATTGGCAGGGGCTGGAGTGACTGGCCCGGCCGGCGCGGCTGTTTTGGTGGATGTATCCGGAGGCGGAGCCTGCGTTTTGCTGTGGTTCCCCGACACGATTCCAGGGATCAGAAACGCCGCGAAGGCGATCACGATTGTGGCGGCGCCGCCCAGGATCAACCACTTCAGTTTGCCCGTGCCCGACGCGGGTTCGGGTTCCAGGACCGAGCGGCCGAGCCCATCGTGAGCCTGGAAATCCCCTGTGACGGGTGCTGCAGGGGTAACGGCGGTTGCGCGCGGCGGGAGGGGATCTTGCCGGCCCAGGACACGGATCAGACCCAGCACCGATTGCTCGTCATCGGAAAAGCCGGTGGGCGCATCGGCTCCCTGCCACCGCAGTTCGCGCCAGTTCCCGTCGCTGGTCTCGCGCACCGAAAGCCCGGGCAGTTGCTGTACCGATTCGGCAATGCTGAGGCTCAACAGCGCCCGGCCGGGCATAAGGTTTTCCAAAATGGCGGCCACCGATCCGGACGGCGGATCCTGGTCCAGATGAATTGCAATCGAAGCCGCGACGCGTGCGCCGGCGTTCTCGGCCAGGCCTTGGAGCGCCCATTGCAGTCGCCGGGCAGTCAACAAGGCTGCTTGAAGATTGCCAAAGCGCACCGGCAGCAGGGTGCCCTGGGGAGATTCGGGAGCGCCTCCGGAGGCGGAAATCACGTCGATAGCAAGGGCTGCGGCGGGCGAGTCGGCCACCCATGATACGTCGGCGGCATGACCGCCACTATCCTGGGTGCGCAAACGGAGCGAAAGCACAACGGTGCGCGGCGACGACGCCCGTCCGTTCACGGCCGGACCCTCGGGCGTGGAGGCCGGTGAGAGTGTCGGGTCGGACACTCGATCCTGTCGCACATTCACCATGTCATTCAAGAGCCGCCCAGTTTGGCTCCGGGCGGCGTCCCCAGCGACAAGTCATGGTGGCTGGGGTGATCGACGCGCCGGAACATCAAAAACGATTGCGCCTCCACAGGGGAGGTGGTAGTTTAACAGCCAGAACGAACAGGCGTAAATCAGTTCGTCTTTACCGGTACCGTATCCCTAACGGTCAAGGTAATCCTGACGCTGGGGTCCTGGCAAAACTATCTTGTTCGTTAATCCGCAGGTGGGCCTAATAGCCGCCACCTGCCTCGTTGTCTTCAAGGGGAAATCATGGCATCCGTCGGATCTATCATCCCGGGCCGCATCTCGGGGAGTCGTCTTCGTGCCGTCGTCGCTGTGGGCGGAATGTTGCTGGCAGGTTTCATCGCAGGTTCCTCAGAGGCCTGGGGCAAGGAACCGTCGCTAACAGCCATCGAGTTGTTTGACGGGCCATCGGGGCCGGCGTATCTGCAATTGGCAGACGTCCTGATCAACGGGAAGGGGGAAATGCGCAGTTGTGCGGGGGCAGAGTCGGGGGCCATCGAAAAGTCTGCCTACAACAAGTTTCCCAAGCTGGCGCTGGCCGCGGGCGGGTTCCTGGAACGCGGAGACGACGGGGTGATGCGCTATGCCGCCGCCGAGGGGGCCGGCGTGTGCGTAGTTCCGGAGAATGTCAAGTTCGAGCACAACGGGTCGTTCACCGCGGCGGTCATGGCCGACTCGGCCGACCTGAGGGCGCGCGCCGTGGCCACCGGGAGCGACGGCAGCGCGGCTCCGCAGCCGACGATCAAAAAAGGCGTGAAGCTGGTCTTTGTCGCCGCGCCCAATGTGGAGCAGGCCGAATACCTGTTGGCGCAGCGGATTGGAAATGAGGCCGGCTGGCAGAACTATCTCTCAAAATATCCCGGTTCGCCGCACACCGATGCGGCCAAGAAGGTGCTCGCCGGACTTTATATCGATGCCGGCGAGAAGGCGCTGAGCGCGTACCAGAAGAGCGCCAACAGCACGACGCCGTCATACGCGGACCTGAAGAACGCGCGCGCGCAAATGAACCAGGCACACGCGGTGCTGCCCAATTCGGAGGGCGAGGCCAAACTTGCGGGCGGGATCCGTGCCAGCCTGGATGCCCTGGCGGGAAAGGCGAAGGCGGAGCTCGACGCCTATAACGCCGCGCTCAAGACACCGGGGCCCGGATATGTACATTTGGAGAATGCGAGCGCACTGGCGCAAGCCATTAACCAGGTGGACCCGACGTTTGCGCCGGGGAACAAGGTACACGGCGATGTAGCGCAGGCTCATGACACCTATGAGGCCGGGATGCACTCGGCGGAAGCGGCCGCCGATGCCAAGCAATGGGAGGAGGCCCTTAAACAGGTCCGGCCCTATCGCCAGTTTGCGGGTGAGCAGCCGCGCGTAGCCCACGTGTTGGACAGCGCCTATGGCGCATACCTGCTGCAAGGACAGCAACTGGAAGACGCGAAGGATTGGCAGAACGCGATCCTGTCTTTTCAAAATGCCCTGAAGGCGAAGGATACGGCTGAAGCCCACGACGCGCTGAAAGGTGCGCAGAAGGAAATGGCCGCCGCGCAGGACCAGGCCGCGGCCAACGCGGCACTGGAAAAGAGCAAGGCGTACGAACTCCAGCACGACATGATTCCGGCCTATGAGGTGCTCACCAGCCTGCCGGAATCACAGCGGGTGATCGTGAAGGATGAGATCACGCGCCTGGCGCCGGATTACATCACGGCCGCATCGCAGCGGGCAAAGGACATCGCCGGCGCGTATCCGACCATCCAGGGCATCGGGGATGAAAGAGCAGTGGAGAGCGCCTATGCGTACCTCGAGCACGCGTACGATCTCTCCGAGGACGAAAAGGCCAAGCAGGATTTTCAAACCAGGATCCAGAACCTGGGCGACGAACTGGGCTCATGGTTTCTTGATCGGGCAAAACACAGCCTTCAGAAACCATTGGGCTCGGGCACGGAACTGGGCTGGACGTATTTGAAGGAAGCCGAATCGTACAAGGCGGCGAACCTGGAGGCGGTGCGCGACCAGATGAAGATGGCCGATCCGGCCCACGGCATGCATTCGAAGCTGTCCATCCGGGTGCAGTTCCGCGATCAGACCTCGCAGCGGCAGTCGGAAGGATTTGCCAACCAGATGGAGAGTGCGATTGCGGCGGGGCTGGATACGTCGGGCATTTCGGTACGGGTAATCCGCTCGGGCGACACGGCTCGCGAGGGCGTCGACCCGGACTTCCTGATCGCCGGCGACGTGCTGGAACACCACATCGCCGCGCCGCCCACGATCGAGTCGGTTGATTCGAAGTACGTAGCCGGAGTGCACGAGGTGCCGAGCGAGGAGTGGAACAAGGCCAATCGCGCGGTGGACTCGGCCAGCGAGCAGTTGCACACGGCCCAGGCGGAGTTGCAGGGAGCCAAGACCAAGGGCAAGAAGAAGGAGATCGATCAGGCCGAGAACCAAGTGTCCGCGGCACAGAAGAAACTGGATGACGCACGTGCCCTTCTGGATTCGATCGCCAAGACGCACACCGAAGACATCGTCCGCCCGTACACGTACAAAAAGACCACCTATGAGGTGCTGAACCGGGTGGTGCTGCAGTTCCGCATCGACGACATTTTCAATAACCAAAAGGGCGAACCGGTCCAGGTCGAGGAGCAGGACAAAAAGCAGTTTGTCACCATTACCGATGTCAATGCGTCGGACGTGAACGGTGTGAAGTCGTCGGGGGGGCAGCCCGAACTGACCGAGTTGCAGACGCAACTGGAGAACAAAGCGCGCGAAGACCTGATCGCGCGGGTACACGAGAAGATCGTGGAGCTGCCACACAAGGTCTACGACGCGGCTCGCCAGAAGGAACAGGACGGCTACACAGACGATGCTGGAGAAGCGTACATGCGGTATCTCAATGTGGCCCCGCCGGACCAGATCAACGAGCGGGATCACGCCGAGAAGTTTCTGCGCGAGCAGTTCAATTTCCAGGTGTTTCCGGGAGCAGTTCGCGATCCGCAGCGCAGAACGCCTCCGTTGGAACAGGGGATGGCGCAGCCGGCGGGGTAAAGGCAGGGAACAAGGGACCAAGTTAGCGGCGCTCGGAAACAACCGCAGATCAGGCTGAAATGGCAGGGTGAACAGTGGACGCGAAAGACGACAAAAACCCCGAGCTCAAACGCATCGGGAAATACGACGTGATCGAGGTTCTCGGGCGCGGCGGAATGGGTGTCGTCTATCGCGCGGTGGACAGGCAGATCGGGCGGGAAGTGGCGGTGAAAACGCTCACCCAGGGAGTGGCGGGCGACCAGGAGATGCTGGCGCGGTTCTACGAAGAAGGCCGCAAAACAGGCCGGCTGAACCATCCGCATATCGTGATTGTGTATGAGCTGGGAGACGATAACGGCATTCCCTATATCGTGATGGAGCGGGTGGAGGGCGATCCGCTGGACAAGATCATTTCCCGCGACATGCCTCTCACCATGATGGACCGGCTGCGCATCGTCGAGGAGACCTGTTTGGCGCTCGGCTATGCACATTCGAACAACGTGATCCACCGGGACGTGAAGCCGGCCAATATTTTCGTGCAGCCGGACGGCAAGGCGAAGTTACTCGACTTTGGGATCGCGCGGCTGGAGCGCCGCAGCCAGGACATCAGCCTGACGCGCACCGGGCACATAATCGGCACCGTACCCTACATGGCGCCGGAACGGCTGCGCGACAAGATCATCGACGGGCGGAGCGACATCTTTTCCGTCGGCGTGGTGTTGCATCAGCTCATTAGCGGACAGCTGCCGTTCTCCGGCGAGGATTACGTGCTCATGCAGAGAATTCTGAATGAGCCGCATCCACCGCTGCGCGATTTCTGCAAAAACTGCCCGGAGGGGCTGCAGGATATCGTGGACCGGGCGCTGGCCAAGTCGGTAGACGACCGCTACCAGACGGCGGAAGAGATGGCCGCCGATCTGCGCTCGGCAATTGAGGAACTAGGCCAGGAACAAGTGGTGGAGCTGCTACCCGAAGCGCGGCGGCTGGTGGATGCGCAGGACTATACGCGGGCGCGGGTGGTGCTGCAGCAGGTGCTCAAGGTGCAGAGCAAGCATACCGGGGCGCGCGAACTGCTGTCGGAAATTCAGCGGCGTATCGTGCAACGGCAGCGCGACGACCGGCTGCGCACGGCGCGCATGCAGGCGGAGGATGCGCTGAGCCGGAGGGAGTTTGAACAGGGCCTGCAGATTCTGAAGGAGGGACTGGAAGTCGATCCGGCTAACACCGATCTGCTGGAACTGCGGGAGAAGATCCTGGAGGCAAAGCGGAGACAGGAGCAGATCGATTCGCTTCTGCGGCAGGCAGACAGCGCGCGGCGCAAGGGAGATTACCGGGGAGCCATGGCGTCGGCGCAAGAGGCGCTGAACGTCGATAAGGCGAATTCGAAGATCATCGCGCTGTGCAATGCGCTGGCGGCGGAGGCCGACCAGGCGCAGAAGAGGGCGCAGGCCAGGACCATGCTTGAGGCGGTGCGATACCACCTGGAGGGGCGGCACTTCGATGAGGCCCTGGAGATCCTGCGCAAGGTGGAGGAGATTGAGCGTGCCAATCCGGAGGTGCAGGTTCTGATTGGGGACGCGCAGGCGGGGCTGGAGCAGAAGCGGCGCCGGGAGCTGATCGCGCGCCTCGAGGAACAGGTGAACCTGGCGAACACGCTCGAACAGTTGAAGAACGTTTCGCAAGAGGTGCAGGAAGCCCAGGCCGCCATGCCGGGAGAGCCGGCGCTGTTCCGGCTCAGCACGCAGGCCGACCGGCGGATCAAGGAGTTGGAGAATCGGCGGCTGGTGGAGGAGACCTATCAGCGATGCCGCGATCTTCGGCCGCGCGAGGCGATGGATCTGGTGCGGACGGCGCGGGAGAGGCTGCCGGACGACGAAAGACTTCTATCGCTGGAAAGGGTCATCAAGGAACGGCTGCAGCAACAGAGCGTGGAAGACCGCCGCGGCGAGTATGTTTCGCGGGCGCGCGAGGTGCTGAAAGCCGGGCAGTACAGGGACGCGGTGCACATCCTCGAAGCATGCCACGCGGAGGGCCTGGCCAACGAGGAGGTACTCTCGCTGCTGGAGTTTGCGCGCAACGAAGAGAAGGAGAGCACCAGCCGGAACCTGAAACGGAACAAACTGAACCGCGCGCAGTGCCTGGTAAACGAGGGCTCCTACGAAGAGGCCATCGAGTTTCTGAATGGGGCGCTGGCGGAAGGGGAGGAACCGGCGCTGAAACTACTCCTTGAGCAGGCGACAACTGCGCGGCAGGCGGTGCAGCGCCAGGTGGAAGCAGCCCTGGCGGCGGCAGGAAGGCTGGCGCAGGCGGGCAAGATCGCCGATGCGCTGCAACTTCTGCGCGTCTTGCCCCGCGAGGTCCTGGGCGCCGGGCGGGTGCAGATAGCCATGGCGGCTCTGGAGGACGAGCAGGGCTCGGCGCTGTTCCGGATGGCGGGGAGAGCCTATGGAATGCTGGCGTCCGATATTGCGGGAGGGCATCGCATCATGCAGCGGGTGGCCGCCGGTTCGGCGGATTCGTCGGCCTCCGCGGCAGTGGCTGCGGCGTTCCGCGGCCGCGAACAGGCGTCGGCCGACCGCATGATCACCGAGGCAGTACAGAGATCGGAGATGCTGGTGCGCAGCCGTGATCTCGCCGCCGCGGAAACGCTGGTTCACGAAACCGATTTGGTGGCCGAACTGGCCAGTCCCCGGCACAAAAACGAATGGCTCAACCACACCAGCCGGTTGAGCCGGAAGGGTCTGCGCGGACGGGTTTGATCTTGACGAAGACACAAGGAGACCGCATCATAGTCTGCATCGCGGATCATGCTTGACCCAACCGGGCGACCGACCGATGGGCGGGCTTCCCCAGATATTTCCCGCCTACTGACTGCGTACACTCCGAGAGACCCAGGAGGTGCCATATGCCGAACCAGGTTTGCATGGGAGCGACGATGATGTGCACGTTCGGCATGGCGCCCAGCACGCTGGTGGTGCTTCCGATTAACAGGGTGCTCACCAACACGCCGGACGCCAACATCATGGATCACGTTCCCATGGTCAACATCATGCCGTTCGGGATGTGCATGTCGCTGGCGAACCCAGAGGTCGCGGCGGCCACGGCTGCGGCGCTGGGCGTGCTGACCCCAATGCCCTGCATTCCAAATACTCCGGCCCCCTGGGTACCTGGGGCCGTGACGGTGCTGCTCGGCAATGAGCCCGCGCTCGATAACGTCTCTACTCTGCAATGTATCTGGGGCGGAACCATCACGTTTGTCGATCCGGGAGAAGAAACGGTCATGATTCCGTAGAAGCTGGGAAAAACGGAATGTCTCGCGCGTCTCCTATTGATGGAATTGGCTGGTTTTCGTCGCTGTATCCCGGTGAGGGAGCTTTTAATGACCCAGGCTTTGACGCTCACGCTCGATTTCGCCGCGGCTACCGACATCGGTTGCAAACGCAGCAATAACGAAGACAGCTTCGGCTACGATGCGGACCAGCGTATTTACGTGGTGTGCGACGGGATGGGCGGGAACGCCGCGGGCGAGGTCGCCAGTGGCATGGCCGTGCGCACGCTGATTGAGACGTTCGGGTACTTCAGCCAGGGCGCTGAGCCGGGCAGCCCTATGGAGATGGTAGAGAACCGGCTGCTCGCTGCGATCTTTGAAGCCAATCGCGTGGTCAGGGAAGCGGGGCTGGGAAATCCCGAACTGCACAGCATGGGTACGACCCTGGTGTGCGTTTGCCTGGACGGAAACCGTGCCGTCGTGGGCAACGTAGGCGACAGCCGGGCGTACCTGCTGCGCAACGGGACGTGCCAGCAGATCACGCTGGATCACTCGCTGCTGGATGAGGAAGTGCGCAGCGGCCATATGACACCGGAGATGGCGGCCGCCTCGAATCTGCAGTCGGTGATCACCCGCGCGGTGGGCGTGGCGGATACGGTCGAACCCGATCTTTTCGGCGCTCTGCTGCAGCCCAACGACCTGCTGCTGCTGGCTTCAGACGGGCTGACCCGCTATGCGAATCCCGAAGAGATCGCTCAGGCCGCCTCCAACGGTTCGGAACTTTCCGCGATCTGCAATGCGCTCATCGAACACGCCAAGCGTCGCGGAGGCGCAGACAATATTACGTGCATCATGTTGCGCGCCGTCGAAGTGGCGGGACAGACAGCCACCGAGATGGCCCAGGCGTCGGTAGGCACAGCGCAGGACACTCCGCCGGATGAGTTCCAGGAGTTCACGCCGGCGATTTGAAAGACAGTGATCAGTGATCAGTGTCAGTGGTCAGATTGTCCTGCCGTGCCGGTTACTTGAAGACCACCGGCTTCACGCAGGAGAGATCGCGAAAGGCGTCGCCGACGAGGAATTCCGCGCCATCACCGGCGAGTTCAAAGGTCACAACTTTGCCAGTGGGATGTCCGGCAATGGTGATTTGATACTCAAGGCGGTACCCCGCTCCGGTCGGGTGAGTGATCCTGCTTGCACCGCGAACCATCTCAAACAAGGACCATGTACCGTCGAACGAGAATGCTTCGTTGTTGTCGTAGACGAGGGTGGTCTTTTTCGCCGTGGCGCCGTTCCAGGTGAACGGCTGGCTGGTGATTTGCTGGCCATCCACCACGAACGTCGCGGTGGATACCCCGTTCCCCGGCAGGAAGCGCAGGGTGAACTTGAACGAGGGAGACGGCAAGCCGCCCGGATACAAGGTGGAGCTGACATGCGCGAGCCGGTCGAAGTATTGAGCGAACCTCGGGTTGGCCTTGGGGGGAGCCGTTGGAGCCAGCCCATAATGCGAGCCGGAGAGGGCAACCACCTGGTTCAGATCGGTTGCGTAGTTTGTCCAGAGAGAGCCGGTATTGGGGGCGAAAACCGCATTGACGTCTCCCAGGCTCGCCCGCGGAGCGTTGGCACTGAGAGCGAAGGGAAACTTGCCGAGCAAGGGGTATACGGCGTTGCAGACTTCCTGGCCTTTCCCGTTGGCGGGAGCGCCCGGCGCGGGCGCCAGGTCGGCGACGAACTGGATGGGATCCGTCATGCGATCCTTGATGGTCGTTTCCACGTGCCGCGAGCGATTGGGATCGACAAAGAACTTGAGCGAAATGGGGGTAATTGCCTGGTTGGTTGCGCCTGTGGCCGCGGTGAGAATAGGTTGGAACGCCGCCGCATCCTGACGCCACTTGGGATTCGGCCTGGCCTGGTCGACGGCTGCTTTCAGCGCCGCCAGGGCGGGCAAGTAGGTATCGATGCCCGGCCCTGCGTAGCGGTTCGTTGAGTTGGGATCGACCACCGCCTGGGCGGGCTGAAAGATTTTGCCGATGACATCGTCGGGTACCGCGGTGTTGTGCGAGACGGTGAAAAGAAGCTCGAGGATCGGCGAGGTCGGACCGGAGAGCGCATCGAGTTCGGCCGAGGCCTCGTCGAGGCTTCCGTAGCGGGTGACGTGCGCATTCTGCACGAACGCGGTCCACGCAGCTACATAATCAGATTCGTAAGTGCTCCTCAAGCTGGATGCCAGGGTCGCCAAGTCGGGCAACTGGCTGCTGGTGTCGCCCAGCACCCACCGCTCGCCCTGGGCATACTTGGCCGGATTCTTCAGGGCCGCATCCATCACATCGAAGCCGTTGCGGCTGAAGGCGCCCCGGACGGTGCGGTCGTCGCGCACCCATCGCACTGCGTCGGGATACATGCGATTGAAATCGATCAACGTGCCGGCCTTGTCCGCATCCACGAGCATGTTCTGGTAGATGCGGGTATTGCCCAGGAAGCCGTTGAGGTATGCCTGTGTGTGGGCGACGGCATGATCGTTCGGCGCGATCTGATACGGAGGCTGGCGCAGTAATTCTTTGGCGTAGAAGTCGATCTGCTGTGCAGCCAGGTTCTTCTGGGAGTCGTCGATGGTGCGCGAGTTCACCCACGCATCGCGAAACACCGGCGTAAGGAAGCTGGGATCACTCTTCTCCGGGTGGCCTCCGGGTGGACTGGTGGTGATCAGGTACGCTTTGAGAGCGTTGTAGGCGGCGAGGTAAGCGTTGCTGTCGCCCTGGACCTGCGCCGGCGGCGCGTTGGGCAGTCCGCCCATGTAGGACAGGAAATTGTTCTGTGCGGGGTTGAGCAGCATGGGCCGGAAGCGGTCGAAGTAGACGTTGCGCGCCTCGGTGGCGAGCTTGTCGCCCTGGTAGAGCCCGAAGCGGTAGCTGAGTGGCGGGTGGGTCTGCTGGTAGCCGTCCAGTTCCAGGATGGTCTGGCGCAGGTCGTCGAGGGCGCGCAGTTCGCCCAGGCCGGGATAGGACGTGGCGGTGGCATCGGCAGTAGGCAAGGCGCGCGCGTCGTTCTGAATGCGGCGCTCGAGGGCGGCGTTGTTGAAATAGGAGATGACCAGGAAGACGGTGTAGATCAAGAACAGCAATGCCAGCGTGCCGAAGAGAATGCGGCGGAAGAGCTTGGCCGGCGCGCTTTGCCTGGTGGCCGTGAGGGCGCTCCGGTCGCCGAGAATCACTTCCGGCAAAAGGCGCGGCAGAAACGTCCACTGCGGCACGCGGGTAGCCGTCATGACGGGCGGCGCAGCAGCGGTGCGGGCAGCAGCGGCGCGCATCATGGAGAGGTCGAGGAACTGGGTGGCGCCGGCATTCTGGGGCGTGGACATCTCCACGGCTGCAGGGGCGACGGCGGCGGCGCGCTCGACGACCCGGGCGCGAACGCCGGTGAAGTAGAAGCCGCGCAGGTAGGGATTGGCGCTCAACTGGCTGGGCTTGCAGAGCTCGACCAGGTACTGGTTGAGATTCTTGCGCACCTTGCCCATCTCGCGCGGGAATTCATACACGGAGGAAACGCTGGCGGAGTCGTTTTCGCGGTCGAGCATCTCGACGCGGAATTCGCCCAGCTTGTAGACCAGGCTGTCGATCTGGCCGGCGAGCACGCGCGAGGCTTGCTCGGCATAGACGCCCGCCGAAGCGTCACTGCGCGGCAGCGGCAAACCCAGCACCTGACGCACCTCGGCATCGGAGAGGTTGCGCACGTATTCGGCAAAGTGCGGCACGCGATCGAGCTTGGACACAATCACGTAGACCGGCACAGGCATTCCCAGCAGGCGGCTGATCTCGCGCAGCTGTGCGCCGGTGGAGCGCGCCGAGGCCATCAGCGACTGGCCGGCATCGGCGGCCAGAAGCTGGTCGGCGCTGAGGCACACGATGACGGCGCGCGGCGCGGCGCCGCTGCCGAATGCCGAGCGATACGCCCTGGCCCGAGTGCGATGGACGAGGCGACCCAGCAGCGCAAGGCTTTGACGCACCGTGAGCCCCACTTCGAGCAGGGCAGCGGTTTTTGTAAACCAGAGGTTGATGACCCCGGTCGGGACCTGGTCGCCATCGAGGGTGGCGGAGCCGGCCAGCAATTCGGGATCGAGTCCCGACTTCAGCACAATGGAGGTTTTGGCGGAACCCGCATCGCCGAGGAGGTAGAGGAGGGGCATGGACTCGAGGCTCTTGGCGCCTTGCTGCGACGTGCGCAGCTTGCGATGGGCGTCGGCCAGCATGAGGTCCAGCTCAGAGGCCGCCGCCGTGCCGGCGTCTTCGCCCAGTTGCTCCTTCTCCTTTTTGGCGCGCCGGTGGAGAACGATGATGGTGATGGCCGCGGCGATGCCAACGAGAAGGACGAGGATGACGAAGCCGAGATACAACCCACCCTGTAGATGAAGCAGCGCAGCCAGGAAGAGGGCCAGCAGGGCGGCAACCAGAAACACGACGATGGCAAGAACGTAGGCGAGCAAGACCAATCCCCCGAATACTTCTCCGAGCCCGTCGAACAGATTTTTTTTGATCCCGCGTCTCAAAATCGAGACCTGGGGCACCCAAATCCTTATGGGTTCAGCTTATGCGCGCGGCTCCGGAACTCAGCAGGGACCAGAACCCAACAAAGGCCAGAAGCGTAATGAAAAACAATACCAGGGCCGCGATGCCCAGTCCGCGGCTCCAGGGGTCAACGGTTGCGATCTGCCTTACCTGTGGCGCGGCGGCGTCGGGCAGAAAGCCGACCTGGCCGCGAATGCGATCGATCTTTTCGCGTGCCTGCCGTACCAGCGTCTGGATTTCGCCGCCCGGACGCTGGCCCCATGCGCCGCCATTGCCTTGGCCGGAGAGATAGGTGCTGATGCTGGGGGCGAGAGCGTATTTGCCTTTGTATCCCAGCAGCATGGTGAGGCAATAGACTTCCAGGCAGTCGGCTACCTCCTGCGAATCCTGGCGCGCCAGCAGGGTTCGAAGATGATCGAAGAAGATTTCGCCGGCGCGGGCGTGGCCAAACATCTCCTCCTGCATGGGGCGCTGTGCCCAGTCGGCAAAGGCAGGGCTCTGCAGCTTCAGCACGCTCTCGTCAAGAAGAGATACAAGCGCAAAAAATGCGTATTGATTGGACTCGCTTGAATACCCCAGTGTCTTGGACTGCTCCATGGCGGCTTTGAGCGCGGCGCGAATGCTGGTGCGGAAGTCCTGCGAGTTGGCGGCGGACTGCTGGTTGAGCCTGCCCAGGCGCAAGATGATGGTGAATGCGTTTTCGTAGCAGGACGCAAGGCTTTGCGTGCGGGGCGGATTCTGTGCCATCAATTTGTCTCCGGCAATCGGAGTGCGAACAGCCCGCGGAAACAGTTTCTCCGCGGGGAACCCACAGGAGTTTCCTGGATTGTCACGCGAACAGCCCTGGTCGCCGGGAACGGGGAAAGGACTGTTGCGTAAGCCATTAAGAGCATACCTCAAGCGCGTAAAAAACAAGCGGAAAGTTCTCGCGCCAACGTAACCGGCGCAGAAGCTCTTTCAACAAACGGCCTGGCTGTTAGATCACGATCGATGAATGGTGCATGGAACGCGAGGCCGTTTCAACCTGCGCGCGATGCGCCGGGACCAGAGCCATTGCGCTCTTTACGCCGCCACGGCATGCGTGTAAGCTTCGCTATAACCCGGACCGCGGTTCCCAAAACAGATCTTGGTGAGTGGGTCTTCGATCCGTGGGTGCTCAGCCTGCACGCAGAACAGGACCGCTCTCTCATGACAGATAAGGATTTCAAACCGGGACAGGAGCCAGAGCCAGCGGACCCACTCAGCGCAACGGCCATGTTTCTCAAGGCCTTCGACTCCGACAAGCAAGCCGCAAAGAAACCGGCCGACCCGTTTGCGCCGAAGAGCGCCTCGCCCCCGGCGCCGGCCCAAGCAAGCCAGGGGCCGGAGCGGCCTGCGCAGGCTGGACTTCCCGCTGCTGGCGCAGGAACGGGCGCGGGTGCGGGCCAGAGCGAGTTCACCAAATTATTCAACTCGCTGGACCCACGGCCGCCTGCATCTCCGCCGGCCAGAGAAGCTCCGCCGCAGATCACCACCCAGGTTTTGCCAGGACCACAACAGCCCGCGGATCATGGGGCGGGAGAGTTTACGCGGATCTTCGTTTCGGACAAGACCCAGGGGTACACACCGGCGGCTCGGCCTTCGGAAGAGACGCCGCGTCCGGCGACGCCTTCCTCGGGCCCCTCGCGTTCCAAGGGCTTTTCTTCTCCCGGAGCATCAGACTCGGCGTCGGTGGAGGGGGGCTTTACGCAGTTTTTCAGCACACCCTCCCGACCGGCAGCGCCGGCCCCGCCTTCTCCGCCTCAACGGCCCGCACCGCCTCCTCCTGCGGCGGATACATCGTGGAGGAACGATCCATTTTTCCGTCAGCCGGAGAAGCCTGCGGATGGATCTTCGCCGAGCGTAACCAGCATTCTTTCCTCCCTGGCCGGGCCGGGATCGTCAGCGCCGCGGACCGCGGAACCGGTGCCCTACCGGGCGGAGCCTCTGCCCTCGTATGCGCCGCCGAAGCCGGCGGAAGAACCCGGCAGTGTTACCCGTCTCATTCAACAGCTATCGCGGGAGCCGGCCACGCCGGTTGCGCCACCACCAGCTGCGCCGGCTGCGCCGCCCAGCTATGAGCCGGGCGAATTCACGCGCATCATGTCCAAGCCCGGAACAGCTCCCGCAGCTGCTCCAGCACCGCCGCCTGCCGCTCCTGCGGCGCCGGTGTTCGCCATTCCCGCCGCGCCCGCGACGCCACCCATACCCAGGGTCGCGCCGCCCGCGACGCCGGCCATACCGCATGCTGCGCCGGCTGCGCCTCCTCCTGCCTTGCCCGCGTTTGCAGCACCCGTCATGCCGGCCATTCCCAAACCGGCCCCCCCGCTCATGCCGGCACTTGCCCCGCCGAAGAGCAAGCTGGAGGCCATGGTGCCGATCCTGCTGGTGATCAACACCTTCCTGCTGCTGATTTTGCTGGTGGTGATGATCTTCCTGATCAAGGCGAAGTAAAGCAGGGACCGAGGGAATTAGAGAACAAGAAAACACTCCAATCCCGGCTTAGCAGTCCGTGGTGTAAGTAGCTAATCCGGGGCAGGTCCTTGTCTGAGCAGGGATTGCCGTTTATGTGGAGAAGTTGGATGAGACTGTCGCATGAAGCTTCTACAGGGCCGACTGCGATGCGTGCGGCGCGTAAACAGCCCAAGTAAGAACAAAAGCAGCATTCCACCTAGGTTGTTCCACTCCCGCGGAGTGCCTGCGCCCAGCAAGCGGCGGAAGATCAGGCTCAGATTGAATCCTGCAATGTGGATCAACTGACGCTTCAGGATATTGTTATGCTTGCGCAGATGCGTGCGCCGCATGCCGCCGGTGTCGTAACAGTGCGCGAAGCTGCGTTCCACCATCTCACCGCGCCTCTTCAGTAAGCTCTTGCCGTAGTGGCCCTGCACCCGCCGCCGATTGGCGTACACCGCCTGCTGCTGGCCGGCCTTGCCCTCCCAATGCCGTTGCCCTTTTTGCTGCCGTTCCGGAATGTAACTGCGCACCCCATAACTCTTCACCCGCTCGACCACCGCGCCCGAGTGATACCCCTTGTCGGCCACCATCTCTTCGATCCCGGCCACATTCACCTTGGGCACCGAGTCGGGATGGCGCTCGGCCTCGCGCCCAACCAACTCCGCCACCGCTTCGCCGGCCTCGCAGAGCGTCCGGTCCAACGTGGTCGTGTCCCCCTTGTCAGCTTCCCGCAGGGTCACCGCCACCACCGCGCCGGTGTCTAGGTCCACCGCGTGCTCGGCCTTATGCGCCAGGTGCGTGCGCCCATCCTTCATCTTCGTCACCCGCGCATCCGTGTCCGTCGGGCTCATCCACTCCTGGTTCGAGGTGCGCTTCTTGCGCTTGCGGTCCAACCGCGCCAATTGCTCCCTCGTCGGCGTCGCCACACCAGAAGCCCGCGCCAGACCAGTGAGGAATTCGTCGTAGCTCTCCCCCGTGTCGCGCCGCACTATCGAACGCATCGCTGCGCTGGCTTCCAGCGTAGTCGCATCCACCCCTACCCGCTTGCCCTGGATCAGTCCCCGATCCGCCAGCAATCCCAGAACCCAGCTGAACACCGCCCGGTGCGTCTCCAGGTCGATCAACCGCCGCGTCCGCGAAATCGTGGAGTGATCCGGCGTCTGCTCCGTAATTCCGATGCGTACAAACTGTCGCAGCGCCAGCGAATCGGCCAGACGCCATGCGATGCCACGCTCGCTATCGATGCCCTCAAAATAGCCGATCAGAAGGGATCGGAAATAAATCCCCGGCGCCAGACCTGGGCGCCCCATGCGAGCGTAGAACTTCCGGCAAAGACCCTCGGCGAATTCGTCAAACTTCTCTTCGTCAAGAAGCTCATTCAGACGCTGGTAGAAAGGATGACCTGGAGACCGCGCCACATCCCCGCTCGCGATCCAGATGTCTTCCTGCTTCTCCTGAGCCTGGCGTGTTCCCATCCCCATGCCTCAATGCTACGAAGAGGTCGATTCAAATAGCAGACTTTTCCCCGCTCACGTACCTGGACTTACACCACGGGCTGTTAGGCCAGCAGACCCTTTTCGCGCAGTAGAGAGTCCTGGCGCTCGAAGCTGTCGATGATAATGACCCCCTGGGCGCGCGCCTTTCCCGCCCAGCGTGTGGCTTCGTCTTCGCCGAATTTGAGGTCCTGCAGGAGTGAGACCAGATCGTCGTAGGTATTCGCCTTGGCGGGGCGCGTGTTGAGGCGGCCCGCATAGGGCAGAAACACCAGCTCGAAGTGCCCCTTCACTCCTTCCGCAGGAGGTTTTGCGGTAATGCGAAGATTCCCGATCAGCTTTGCCATGCACGCCCCTCCGCATGCGCACGTTGCTATCAAGTCTGCCACATCCGGGCAAGCATGGAACGTGATTGAATCGCGGCAGTTTGCCCTCCCATGTCCCAACACCACGGGCCTCGGGCACCGGCATCCTCATTAAACGAAACGTTTCCTGGTCAGGCAGCCACCATGAATCCCCGCTCGAGCAGCTTGCGGATAATGCCCAGGCATTCCTTCTGAACCGCGTCGATCGGCGCATTGGCCTGGGCGGCGAAGGCCTGGATGGCTTCGCCGGCGGTGCGCGTTCCGTCGCAGGTAACCAGGAACTCCGCTACCAGGGGCTGCACGTTCATGTGGAAGGGAAATCCGCTGGTGAGGCGCAGGATGAGGGATTCGGCCCTCCATTGACCCTCATGTTGCACGCAGACCTGCTCCAGACGGGCGTTGGGCGCCATACGGGGCCGGAGGGCCCGAAGATCGTCGTCCCGCTCCATCGTTTGCATCAGGTCATGGGCGGCAAACGTGGACAGAATCAATTCGCCCATTTCGCCCTTGGGCGTGGACGGGACCTCCTCGATGCGAACCCAGTTCCGGCCTTGGCGGCGGCGC
This sequence comes from uncultured Acidobacteriota bacterium, assembly GCA_963720105.1. Classification (GTDB taxonomy): domain Bacteria; phylum Acidobacteriota; class Terriglobia; order Terriglobales; family Acidobacteriaceae; genus Telmatobacter. The sequence goes on from CAVREL010000073.1 coordinate 18,309, forward strand.
ATCACGATCAGCCCGTCGTGGATGGCCTCCACACCGCGATGGCGGTAGTAATTCATGTATCCGGTGTAGTTGGCCGCATCCTGGGCTGTGTCCTCCGATGTCTCCTTGATGCGCTGCTGGGCATACTCCTCCGGGTTCTGGGTGAGGCCCTTCATGACCCATGCGTCGCATCCTGTGTCCTGCAGCCACTCGGCGATCCGCTCCTCCCATGGCTGGCCCTTGATCTGCGCCCACTCGCATAACATCTCGAGGTACCCACCCTCATTCAGAAAAGCGGGCGCCTCCTTCACCAGGCGCCGGCAAAGTCCGTCGAGCTCCATGGGGTTCTCGCAGAAAAGGTAATCGCCCTGAGGGGTGATGAAGAACGGCGGATTGGACAGGATCAGATCAAACTGCCGGCCCTTCACGGGTTCGAAACAATCGCCCGCGAACACCTCAATGTTCTCGATGCCGTTGAGGCGGGCATTGAACCGCGCACATTCGACGGCGCGCTGATTGAGGTCAGTGGCCACCACAACGTCGCTGTGGCGTGCGGCGCCCAGGCTGAGGATGCCGCTGCCGGTGCCCAGGTCAAGGGTGGCTCGCGAGCGGCGCCGTACGGTAAAGCGGGCGAGGAACTTGCTGGTGGGATTGGGCCACAGCACCATTTCCGTCTGCTTGCGGTCGATCGCCGACGCATGGTCTGACGCAACCAGGAAGCCGTCGAAGTGGAGCAGCATGACGCGGGGAAGGAGATCGTCGCCTTGCTCTTTCAATAGTCCCGACTGGAGCATGAGCGCCAGAATCTCCGCCGGAATGAGACCCGCGACCCGGCCTGTCTTCAGTGGGACGCCGAGCCAAAACCAGCGCAGCAGGGCGTTGAGCGGCACATGCGCGGAGGTACGGTCGAGCAGGCGGGCATGGTTGCGCAGGTGTCGCGACGGCAGTTCGGCCGCGCCAAGTTGCTTTTTGAGGCTGGGCTCCGAATAGCCGGCTTCTTCGAAATACGCACGGAGACGGCAGGAATCGTCGGGCGAGAGCAGGTTGAGCATCAGGAGACAACCTTAGCAGGGAACAGGGAACAGGGGAACAAGGGAACAGGGAAAAGCAGGGAAAAAGGCGCCCGGAAGGCGATGTGACATGGCGAGGGCGCTCACTCCGCCGAAACCGTTTTCCTTGTTCCCTTGTTCCCGTGTTCGCTCCTTCCCGGCTTCATCGCTATTTGTCTTGACCGCGAACCGGGCCTGTGTTATCAACAGAAACGCACAGAAATTCCGGTCACAAATCGTGGCTATGCATTCCGGATGATCCGAAATGCCGGAGTTTTGTGCGTCGGCCCCGGTTCCCGTTTTCCTGGGGGTTCCCCACATTTCGAAGATAGTCCTGGTAGCGAACGGCTCGGTAACGAGCGAGATTCCAACCGGGCGGTCCGCGCGGTAATCGATAAATTCAGATTTCGATGAAACGCTCGACTCGCCCGGATCACAAATCGTCGTCTGAGGATTTCATCATGGCAAAACAAAGTGCGCAGCATAAGCTCGACCGGGTGCGTCCACCCCGGGTGCAGATCACCTATGACGTCGAAATCGGTGGCGCCATCGAGATCAAGGAATTGCCGTTCGTGGTCGGCGTGCTGGGCGACTTCACCGGCAATCCCGAACAGCCTCTTCCCAAGTTGAAGGAGCGCAAGTTTGTGGAGGTGAATCCGGACAACTTCGACACCGTTCTTGAAGGCATGAAGCCGCACCTTTCCTTCTCGGTTGAAAACAAGCTGAGCGACGATCCCAACGCGGCCAATCTGAAGGTCGACTTGAAATTCCGCAAGTTTGATGATTTCGAGCCCGCCAATGTGGCCAAGCAGGTAAAGCCCCTGAAGGAGCTTCTTGACCTGCGCACCCGGCTTTCCGACCTGCGCGGCTCGCTGCAAGGCAACGACAAGCTCGAAGAACTGCTGCTGGAAGCGGTAGGCAATACCGAAAAACTGGACAAGTTGAAGGGCGAGATCGGAACAGGAGGTTCCAATGCCTGAGGCAGTAGCAAACGCAGCGGCGGCAGCGGGAGCGGTTGCAGCACAGCAGGAAGTAAGCCTGCTGGACCAGATCGTCGAGCAGGGCCGGTTTGGCGAATCCAAGGAGCGCGGCAAAGACCTGGTGAAGGAGTTCGTGGCCCAGGTGCTGGAAGGCTCCATGACCATCGCCAAGGACGCGGAGATGATGATCAACGCGCGCATCGCGCAGATCGATCACCTGCTCTCCATCCAGCTCAACGAAATCATGCACCATCCCGCCTTTCAGAAGCTGGAAGGCTCCTGGCGCGGATTGAAATACCTGATGGACAACAGCGAGACCGGCGTGGGGCTCAAGATCCGCGTGCTCAACGTGTCCAAGAAGGAACTACTGCGCGATATCGAGAAGGCGCCGGAGTTCGACCAGAGCGCAGTTTTCAAAAAGATCTACGAGGAAGAGTACGGCGTATTCGGCGGAGCACCGTTTGGCGCGCTGCTGGGCGATTACGAATTCGGCAAGCACCCCGAGGATATGGCCCTGCTGGAAGGCATTTCGCACGTGGCGGCCCAGGCCCATGCGCCGTTTGTCAGCGCCGCCGCTCCAGACTTGTTCAACCTGGAGAGCTACACGTCACTCGATGCACCCCGAGACTTGGCCAAGGTCTTCGATTCTACCGAGTATGCCAAGTGGAAGTCGTTCCGGCAGAGCGAAGATTCGCGTTACGTGGCGCTGTCGCTGCCCCGGACCCTGGGACGGCTGCCGTACGGGGCCGAAACCAAGCCCATCGACGAGTTCCGCTATGAAGAACACGTAGACGGGACCGACCATTCCAAATATCTGTGGACCAACGCGGCCTATGCGCTGGCTTCGAAGATGACGCAGTCCTTCTCGCTGTACGGAATGTGCGTTGCCATGCGCGGGGTAGAGGGCGGCGGCCTGGTGGAGGGTCTTCCCACGCATACGTTCACCACCGACGACGGCGACCTGGCATTGAAGTGCCCCACCGAGGTGCCCATTACGGACCGGCGCGAAAAGGAATTGGCCGACCTGGGTTTCGCTCCCCTGGTGCACTGCAAGGGCACAGATTATGCCGCGTTCTTCAGCGTGCAGAGTTGCCAAAAGGCCAAAACGTATGACACCGATGCGGCCAATGCGAATGCGCGGCTGTCGACCCAACTCCCGTACATTATGGCGGTTTCGCGGTTCGCGCACTATCTGAAGGCGATGATGCGCGACAAGATCGGCAGCTTCATGTCCCGCGAACAGGCGGAAGCTTTCCTGAACCGCTGGATCACGAAGTACGTCACTCCGGATGACTCCGCCTCGGCGGCAACCAAGGCTGAACGGCCGCTGCGCGAAGCGCGCATCGACGTCAGCGAGGTTCCGGGCAAGCCCGGCGTCTATCGCGCGGTGGCGTTCCTTCGTCCTCACTTCCAGCTCGATGAGCTCACTGTTTCACTTCGGTTGGTGGCCGAGTTGCCGGCGCCGGCAAAATAGGCGCAAATTCAACGAAAAACAACGACCTGGGTTCTGGACATACCGGAGCAAGAAGGGCAAGCGGTTCACGCTCTCGGGGGTGTTTGTGCGTCAATCCTCGCGGCATAACTGTTTCTCTGCCCTCGCAAGTCGCGGCCTGATACGTAGCGCTGGAAAGAAGCACTATCAGGCAGTTCTTTCTCTCAAGGCCTCAGGGCGGCAGCCCGCTGCCGTCCTTCCCCCGAACGCAGTTCAGAACAGTTCTCTAAAGGAGATTTGCAATGGCAGTCAACGCATACCTCATCATCGATGGCCGCCCCGGTCCGAGCACCAGCAAGACGGGTGCCATCGATATCCTCTCGTTTAGTTTCGGAGCCACCCAGACCGCGGTGATCGGTGTGGGCTCCTCAGGCGGCGAAGCCCGTGCGGGCCGCGCCAACCTGAATGACATCTCCATCATGAAGGTGGTCGACAAGGTGTCCCCCCTCCTCTTCGACGATTGCGTTACCGGCAATTACCTGAAGAAAGTGGACATCATTTACGACAAGCCCATGGGCGACGACCAGCAGGATTACTACAAGATCCACCTGGAAGATGCCCTGATCACCTCCATTCAGCACTCTGGTTCGAATGAGAACCCGGTCGAATCGGTCAGCTTCGCCTACAGCAAGATCAAGGTGAGCTACAACCCCGAAGAGGGTGGCGCGCTCAAGGGTTTCATCGACAAGGGCTTTGATGTTCTGAAGCTGAAGCCGTGGTAACCGCACAAGCAAGCAGGCCGACGGTGCCATCGAATCCGAGAGAACTGTTCAAAGCAGGAAAGGTACGCGAAGCTTGCCAGGCGCTCACGGCGCAACTCCGCGAGCACCCGAACGACACGTCTTCGCGTACGTTCCTGTTCGAGTTGCTGTGTTTCTCCGGCGAGTTCACGCGCGCCGAGAAGCAGTTGGCGGTGCTGGCCAGCGGCAGCCAGGACAGGGAGACCGGCGCCATCGTGTATTACGCCGCCTTGCACGCGGAGCGCACGCGCCATGGGCTGTTCGAGAAGGAAGAATTTCCCAGCGATTCGCCGTGCTGCCCTTCGGGCGAACTGAATGGGAAGCCTTTTACCGAGTTGCGTGACGCCGATCCGGACATCGGCGCGCGCCTGGAGGTGTTTGCGGCGGGATCGTACGTGTGGATTCCCTTCGAGCACGTGGAGAGCGTCGAGATGGGACCCCCGCAACGATTGCGCGATACGCTCTGGACGCCGGCGCTGGTACAGGCGGCGCCGTCGTTTCGCGGAATGGACCTGGGAGAAGTGCTGATCCCGGCGATTTATCCGTTCTCCTGGAAGGATAAGGACGAAGAAGTGTGGCTGGGACGCAAGACGGAATGGCTGGCGGATGAAACCGGCAGGGAATCACCTATCGGCCAAAAGACATTGCTCGTGGATGGCGAGGAGTTTCCGTTTCTCGAGGTCCGCTCGCTGAAGTTCTTCCATCCCGCGAAAGCATCCGCGGAGCAATAGAACAGGGTTCAGATGTCAGGGATCGGGGATCACAAAAGGCCGGCGTGCTTGTTCCGCAGATGCGATAGTTAGCGGGCATGCGCTGGACCACTGTATTTTGATGAGAGATTCAATTTCCTGACGTCAGGGGCCGGTAAATATGCCACTTCGCGAAGACATTCTTGCTCCCATTCCCGGTGATAATCCGAGCGGCGCCGACCTGCGCTACGACACCAAGCTCCTGGTCATCGACAAAATCAAGGAAGCTCGCCGGCAGGATGACGAACTGGAGCAAGGCGCGTGGCAGAGCGAGCGCAAAACCGCCAACTGGCCGCTGGTGATCAAGCTTGCGCAGGACACCTTGGCCACGACTTCAAAAAACCTGCAAGTGGCGGCGTATCTCTGTGAAGCTCTGCTGCATGCCGAGCGATTCGCGGGACTTCGCCAGGGCCTCGATCTCGTTTACCGTCTGCTGACCGATTTCTGGGACACGATTCATCCGGCGATCGACCCGGAAGATCCGGAGACGCGCGAAGACCGCGCCACGCCCTTGGGGTGGATCAATACCCAGCTCGATTTTCCTATTCGCTCCGCGCCCATCAACAACGCCGGCCACTCGACCATCAACTACAAGGAAGGGCGCGCGGTCGGCTATGAGGATCAGGCCAAGACCGACAAGGACAAGAAGACTCGCGCCACGATGATCGCAAACGGGAAACTGGCGCCGGAGGTCTTCGACAAGGCATTCAACGAGACTCCCAAGGTGTTTTACGCGCAGGCGGAGAAGGACCTGGATGCGTGCCTGGAAATCGTCGGCGGGCTGGACGCCTTCTGCGATGAGAAACTGGAGTCGGATTCGCCGGGTTTTGGCAAGATCAAGGGGGCGCTGACAGAGGTGCGCCAGGCAGTGCACCAGCTTCTGGACAAGAAGCGGGAGAAGGAGCCCGACCCGGTTGAAGTAGTGCCGGTCGAAGAAGCCGAATCGATCGAAGTGGCAGCTGAAGCCGGCGGAGCGCCCGGATTGGCTGCGGGCGTTGGCGCTGGGTTGGTGGGCGAACCGGCTGATCGCCGGCAAGCCGTGGGCGGCATAGTTGCCGCAGCCGCGTTTTTGCGCAAGAAAGAACCGCTGAGTCCGGCACCTTACCTGCTGTTGCGCGGCTTTCGATGGGGCGAGCTTCGCAGCGCGCCCAGCCTGATTGACAGTCCGCTGCTGGAAGCGCCGCCGACGGAGTTGCGGCAACAGATCAAGCGCCTGGCCCTGGCAAAGCGCTGGGCGGAGTTGCTGGAGGCAGGTGAACAGGCCATGGCCCTGCCCGGCAGCCGCGGATGGCTCGATCTGCAGCGGCTCTCGGTGGCGGCGTGCACCGCGCTGGGCAAGGAGTATGAGCCCATTGCCACCGCGATCCGCTCGGAGTTGCGCGCGATGCTGAACGATTTGCCCGAACTGCTGGATGCCACGCTGCTGGATGACACGCCGGCAGCCAATCCAGAAACCAAGGCCTGGCTGCAAAGCCTGAGCGCGTCGCCTGAGCCCGCACCCACAGAAGAAAACGAAGCTGCCGCCGAAAGGCGCGCGCATCGCAACGGCGCACCAACGTGGCTGGCTCCCGCCGTGGACGCATTCATGCTGGCGCAGGACGCGCTGGCCTCGGGCCAGGAGGAGAAGGCGTTCGCGATCATGCGCGCCGAGGTCAGCCGCCAGCGATCTGGCCGGCGCCGCTTCCGGCGCATGATGCAAACCGTGGAACTCGCCATTGCCGCCGGAAAGGACAACATCGCTCAGCCGCTGCTCGAAGACATCGCCGCTCTGATCGAAAACCACAAGCTCGACGCCTGGGAGGACCCCGAGCTGATCGCCAGCGATCTGATCAAGCTCATGCGCTACAGCAAGAAGATTCAAGGAAGTTCCTCCGACAAGCAAAAACTATTTGACCGCATCTGCCGCCTGGATCCCGCGCAGGCGTTGAACGTGGGGTAAGCCATGGCGCGAGGTCTGGGCGAAACTACGATCACGATTTCCGCGCTGGACCGGCTCATCGATCTGGAGCCGGACAACCGCATGGAGAACCCGATGAGCCGCTCGCAATCGGTGCGGCTGCTGAGGAGTTCGGTGCGCCGCGACCTGGAATGGCTGCTGAATTCGCGCCGCATTGCCGATGCGCCGGACGAGGGACTGAAGGAGGTGAACCGGTCCGTTTACGTGTACGGTCTTCCGGATCTTTCCGCCCTCACCATGGCGTCAACCGCGGACCGCAACCGGCTGGTACGTTCAATTCTGGCCACCATCAATTTGTTCGAGCCGCGCCTGACCAACGTGCGGCTGGTGATGGTGGAGACGGCCGATGCGGGCAAAAAGGATGTGCGCCTGCGCATCGAAGCGATGCTGCGCATGGATCCCGTTCCCGAGCCCGTCTCCTTCGATACCGTGATCGAGTTGAAGAGCGGCAATTGCCATTTGACCGGAGGCGACGATGCGCGATGAGCTGCTGCTCTACTACGAGCGCGAGCTCGATTACCTGCGCAAATCGGCGGCGCAGTTTGCCGAGAAGCACCCCAAGGTCGCCTCGCGCCTGGTCCTGGAGCCCACCAAGTGCGAAGACCCGCACGTAGAGCGGCTACTTGAGGGGTTCGCGTTTCTGGCCGCGCGCGTTCACCTCAAGCTCGAGGATGAGTTTCCCGAGATCACGGAGGCGCTGCTGAGCGTGGTCTATCCGCAACTGGTGCGGCCCATCCCCTCCATGTCGGTGGTCGAGTTCCAACTCGATCCGGAGAAAGGCAAACTCACCAGCGGCATGCGGATCGACCGCGATTCCCAACTCTATTCCAAACCGATCGGCGGCGTTCCCTGCACGTTCCGCACCTGTTACGACACGACGCTGTGGCCCATCACCGTGGCCGCCGCGGAGCTGAACGCGCCCAGCCGGTTGAAGCCGCCGGTGAAGACCAGTGACTCGGCATGGGCAATCCGGTTGGAGCTTCGCTGCGCCAAGGACGTGAGCTTTGCCTCGCTCAAGCCCGGCACGCTGCGCTTCTACCTCGATGGCGAGAGCGGCCTGGTCAACATCATCTACGAACTGCTCTTCAGCCGGTTGAATCGGATCCAGATCCGGGATCTGACGCCGGGATCGAAGCTGGCTCCGATCACGATGCCGTGTTCAGCGCTAAATGCGGTGGGATTCGGCCCCAACGACGGGATCATGCACTATCCTTCTTCATCCTTTGCCGGGCACCGCCTGTTGATGGAGTATTTTGCATTCCCAGAGAAGTTCTTCTTCATCGATCTGTGCGGCCTCGAGGCGGTTTCGGAGGCCGGATTCAAAGACGCGATCGAAGTGATCTTCCTGATTTCGGAAATCGAAGGTAGCGGCCGCCAGCAGCGGCTGGAACTGGAACTGTCCAAGAAGACATTCAAGTTGGGATGCGCGCCGGTCGTGAACCTGTTTTCGCAGGTGGCCGAGCCCATCCAGTTGAATCAGCGCCGCGCCGAGTACCCGCTGGTGCCCGATGTCCGCAGGCCCCATTCCGTGGAAGTATTTTCGGTGGACGAAGTGGCGGGCATCAACTCCGCCAACCAGAAGATCACAAAATACGAGCCATTCTACTCGTTGCGCCACGCAGCCCAGCGGGAAGACCGCTCCTGCTACTGGCTGGCACGCCGGCGGTTTTCGACGCGCCCCAACGACGACGGCACGGATATTACGCTTTCGCTGCTCGACCTGACCCTGAGTAATGCCGATCCCGACGCCACCGTGCTTTCCGTCAAAACCACCTGCACCAATCGCGATTTGCCATCGCGCCTCCCGTTCGGCAACCAGGACAGCGACTTCGATCTTGAAGGGGGCGCGGCTCCCATGCGCCGGATCGTGGCGCTGCGCAAGCCTTCGGCGCCGGTCCGGCCGCCGATGGGCAAGAGCGTGTTGTGGCGCCTGGTATCGCACCTTTCACTCAACTATCTGTCGCTGGCGCAGGAAGGCAAAGACGCGCTGCAGGAAATTCTGCGGCTCTATGACGTGGGCCGCACGGCGTATTCGCAGAACGTGATTCAAAGCATTCTGAACGTTCGCAGCCGGCCCCACTTTGCGCGCCTGGTTTCGGAACAAGGGGTCGGCTTCGCGCGCGGACTGCGCATCGAGATGGAAATCGATGAGGACCAGTTTACCGGCGGCGGAGCGTTTCTGTTTTGCGCCGTCCTGGAGCGGTTCTTCGGCCTGGCCGCATCGCTGAACAGCTTCACGCAATTGAGTGTGACCACACCGCAAAGAAAGGAGGGATTCTACGAATGGGAGCCAAGATCGGGACGCCGCCTTCTGGTGTAACAGCGATTTCGAAGCTGCCTGCCGGCGCGGAAAAAACGCTCGCTTCGAAACTGGCTGAGTCGCAGATGGGGCTCGACCTGCACGACGACGCTTGTTCGTTTGAATTCTTCCAGGCGGTGGCGCTGCTGCAGCGCATCATGAGCGACCGTCGTCCGGTGGGATATTTCTCCGGCCCCGAAGATGAAGTCGTCCGCTTCCATGTGAATCCGCGCATGGGTTTTCCGGCGAGCGAGATTCAGCAGCTCGAATTCCACAATGACGCGCCGGTGGACATGATGGTCAACTTCATGGGACTCACCGGACCGCAGGGCGTGCTGCCCTACGTGTACAGCGAGCTGATCCTGGAGCGGCTGCGCGCCAAGGACCGCACGCTCCTCTCTTTTCTGAACATATTCAATCATCGCGCGATCTCTCTCTTCTATCGCGCCTGGCAGCGCACCCGCTTCCCGGTCAACTACGCCGCCGGCGTGCGCGATTATTTCAGCCAGTACCTGAAGGATCTGCTGGGAATCGGGACGCAGGGATTGCAGGATCGCCAGGCCATCGAAGACGAAGCGCTGATGCATTACATTTCGTTGATTGCCATGCAATCGCGCTCGGCGGTGGCGCTCGAACAGGTGCTGGCCGATTACTTCGAAGTGCCGGTGGAAATCGAACAGTTCACCGGCGCATGGTACACGCTGGATGAGGCGACGCAGTGCGCGATGAACGAGAAAGACGCGATGTCGACCCAAATCGGAAGCGGGGCGGTGGTGGGCGACGCGGTGTGGGATCGCCAGGGGCGGGTGCGCATTCGCATCGGCCCCATCAGCATGCAGCGCTTCAACGATTTCCTCCCGGGCGGCAGCGCGCATTCCGCGCTTCGGGCCATTACGCAATTCTTCTCCAATGGTTGCGTGGACTTCGAGGCGCAACTGGTACTCGACCGCAAGGAAGTTCCGGCGGTGGAGCTCGATTTCGATGCCGGGCACCCGGCGCGGCTGGGCTGGGTGTCGTGGGCCAAGACAGCACCCATGAGCGCCGATCCGGACGACACGGTTTTGGCGTTGTGAAAAGACAGGGAACAAGGGAACGAGGGAACAAGCAAGTCGGAGGTTGAGATGGGACTGAATCTGAAAGCACTCATCGGGAAATTGAATGATCAAAGCCGCGCCGCACTGGAAGGCGCCGCTGGCCTTTGCCTTTCCCGCACCCACTACGACATCGAGGTGGAGCACTTTCTCACCAAGCTTCTCGATTCGTCATCGAACGATTTCGCGGCCATCATCAAGCATTTCGAAATCGACAAGTCGCGGCTGACAGCGGAGCTGGCGCGCAGCATGGACAAGCTGAAATCGGGCAATGCGCGGACGCCGGCCATCAGCCCCACGGTGCTGAAGATGCTGACCACGGCGTGGACGATTGGGTCGATCGATTTCAACGCCGGTTCGGTGCGGACGGGATTCGTCATTCTGGCGCTGGCGTCGGACGAAGAACTTTCGCGACTGATGCGCGAAGTCAGCAAGGAGTTCCCGAAGATCAATTCCGACGCGCTGCGCAAGGATCTGATGGGCATTGTCGCGCTTTCGCAGGAGACCACGACGAGTGGTGCGGCCATTGGAGCAGGGTCGGCACCGGGAGACGGCGCGAAGCCGGTTGGCGGCAAAACACCAAATCTCGACTCCTACACCATCGACCTCACCGGCAACGCAAAGAAGGGGAAGATCGATCCGGTGCTCGGCCGCGATCCGGAGATTCGCCAGGTCATCGACATTCTCACGAGGCGGCGCCAGAACAATCCCATTCTCACGGGCGAAGCGGGCGTCGGCAAGACGGCGGTGGTGGAAGGCTTCGCGCTACGCGTGGCACAGGGCGATGTTCCGCCTCCCCTCAAGAACGTCACGATCCGCACGCTCGATCTCGCGCTGCTGCAGGCCGGCGCGGGCGTGAAGGGCGAATTCGAGAACCGGCTCAAGGGCCTGATCGAAGAAGTGAAGGCGTCAGCGACGCCGATCATTCTGTTCATCGATGAAGCGCACACCATGATCGGCGCGGGCGGCCAGGCCGGGCAAGGCGATGCGGCCAACCTGCTGAAACCGGCGCTGGCCCGCGGCGAGTTGCGCACCATCGCCGCAACGACGTGGTCCGAATACAAGAAGTACTTCGAGAAGGATGCCGCGCTGGCGCGGCGCTTCCAGGTGGTCAAGGTCGAGGAGCCGAGCGAGAAGCAATGCATGATCATGATGCGCGGGCTGGTGGCTTCGCTGGAGAAGCACCACAACGTGCGCATTCTCGACGAGGCGGTATTCGCCGGAGTGAAGCTGACCCATCGTTTTCTGGCCGGGCGGCAGTTGCCCGACAAGGCGGTGAGCATTCTCGATACGGCGTGCGCACGGCTGGCGCTGGGGCAGAACACCACACCGCCGGCGATCGAAGACCTGAACCGCACGATCGATGCGCTGGAGGTGCAGACCCGGATCCTGAACCGCGAAGAGATCGTGGGCGCGGATCACCGGGAGAAGCTGGCCGAGATCGCTGCACAAAAGCAGAAGGCCGAATTGCAATTGGCGGAGCTTCAGGCGCGCTGGGAGACGGAACGCGACCTGGTAGCGAAGATTCGCGACCTGCGCAACAAGCTGGAGGCCGCACTGGAGGGCAAAGCTGCGGCGGCCGGGCAGGCGGCCGCGGCGGCGCAACCGGCTGCATCGCCGGTGGAACAGAACGGACATGCCGCTGCGGAAGCGGCGGTGACGCCGGAGGAAACCAAGGCACAGTTGCAGGCGCTCGAGACCGAGCTCTCGGCCTTGCAGGGCGAAACCGGGTTGATCCGGGTCTGCGTCGACGCGCAGATCGTAGGCGAAGTGCTCTCAGCGTGGACCGGCATCCCCGCGGGCAAGATGCTGAAGGACGAGATCGCCACGGTGCTCGCATTACAGGAGCACCTTGGCAAGCGGGTCATCGGGCAGCCGCACGCCATGGAGATCATCTCGCAGCGGGTTCAGACGTCGCGCGCATCGCTCGACGATCCCAACAAGCCAGTGGGCGTGTTCATGCTGGTGGGACCGAGCGGGGTGGGCAAGACGGAGACGGCGCTGGCGCTTTCCGACCTGCTTTACGGGGGCGAGCACAATCTCATCACCATCAACATGTCGGAGTTCCAGGAGCCGCATACCGTCTCCACGCTGAAGGGCTCGCCGCCCGGATACGTGGGCTACGGCGAAGGCGGCGTTCTCACCGAAGCGGTGCGCCGGCGGCCATATTCCGTGGTGCTGCTGGATGAAGTCGAGAAAGCGCATCCCGATGTGCTGGAGCTCTTCTTCCAGGTCTTCGACAAAGGACAGATGGAAGACGGCGAGGGGCGAGAGATCAATTTCAAGAACAACATCATCATCCTGACGACCAATGCCTGCACCGATCAGATGATGAAGCTGGTAGCCGACCCTGAAACGGCGCCCGGTCCGCGCGCACTAGTAGAAGCGCTGAAGCCCGATCTGAACAAGATCTTCAAGCCGGCGTTTTTGGGGCGCATGGTGATTATTCCGTACTACCCGGTGCGCGACGAGGCGCTCAAGCAGATCATCCGCCTCAAGCTGGGCAAGATCCAACGACGCATGCAGGAGAACCACAAGATCAAGCTGACCTACGACGACGCGTTCCTCAATGCCGTGGCGGCGCGCTGCACGGAAGTGGAGAGCGGGGCGCGCAACGTGGACAACATCCTCACCAACACCCTGCTGCCCGACATCTCGCGCAAGGTCCTGGGCAGCATGGCGGAAGGCGAGAAGATGAGCGCCATCCACGTGAGCGTGGGAGAAGATGGCGAGTTCAGCTACAGCGATCCGACGATCAGCGCGAGCCTGGTGGCGGAGGCGGTCTCTTAAATCTGCGCTGCGAGGCCGGGCGTCCGCTCGGTTTGCGGCATCGACTACGGGGTATTCGCAGGAGATCTTCGATATGGCCCTCTACACACAAACCGGCCGTCTCATATCGTTGACTACGCCATTGGGCGATGACAAGTTGCTGCTCACCGGCTTTACAGGCCACGAAGCCATCTCGCGTCTGTTTGATTTCCACCTCAGCACGCTGTCGGAAGACACGGACATCGACTTCACGCAGATCGTCGGGCAGAGCGTGACCATCAATCTCGTCCAATCCGACGACGCCCCGCGATATTTCAACGGCATCGTCAGCCATTTCGCCTGCACCGGCAAGGATGGCGACATGACCCGCTACGAGTTGCAGGTGGTGCCCAAGCTGTGGACATTGACGCGCTACGCCGACTGCCGGATCTTTCACGGCAAGCCTGTAACCGCCATTATCAAGTCGGTCCTTGAGGAGCGCGGCATCCACTACCAGGCCTCATTCACAGCCACTTACCAGTCGCTGGGGTACTGTGTGCAATACCGGGAGACGGATTTCAATTTCATCTCCCGGCTGATGGAGGAGTTCGGGATCTTCTATTTTTTCCAGCACGAGGATGGCGACCACACCATGATGCTGGGCGACTCGAGCAGCGTGCACCAGCCGTGTCCAGGCCAGAACACCGCCAACTTCAACCTTGCCTCGGGAGGGCTGGACGCGGGCGACGTGGTCAACGCCTGGAGCATCGGGCAGGAGCTTCGCAGCGGCAAGCACTCACTCACTGACTACGAATACTACACGTCAACGGTGGATCTTTCCGCTTCGGAGACCACCATCTACAGCGTGGCAGGCAACACCGCAATGGAGATCTTCGATTATCCCGGACTATACCAGCGGCCAACCGAAGGCAAAGAAATGGCCAAGCGGCGCATGGAGGAGGACGAGGCCGCACACAAGATCGCGCACGGGGCCAGCGTCTGCCGCGCCTTCACCAGCGGCTACAAGTTCGACCTGAAGGAGCATCCGCTGGAGGCGATGAACACCTCCTACCTGTTGACGGAAATCCAGCACATGGCCTCGGTCTCCGGCACTTATCGCGAAGACGGGGCTACTGGCGAGGACAGCTACTCCAATCACTTCGCCTGCATTCCCGCGGACGTTCTGTTTCGCCCCGCGCGGGTCACGCCTAAACCGTTTGTGCAAGGGCCGCAGTCCGCCAAAGTGGTGGGCAAAAGCGAGGCCCCGACCAGCGCCACCGAAGGTTACTCCGGCGGCGATGGGGAAGAGGTCTGGGTGAACAAATGGGGCGAGGTGCTGGTCCATTTTCCTTGGGACCGGGCGAATAAGTATTCCTGCTGGATGCGCGTTTCGCAGGACTGGGCCGGCCAGGGCTGGGGCATGATTAACATTCCACGTGTCGGTCAGGAGGTGATCGTCAGCTTCATGGAGGGCGATCCCGATCGCCCGTTCATCAGCGGGCGGCTGTACAACGACGTGCAGACCATCCCCTACAAGCTGCCCGACCACGGCACGATCACCACGTTCAAAACCCGTTCCACACCCGGCGCTGGCGATGATAACTACAACGAACTGCGCTTTGAAGACAAGAAGGGGGCCGAGCAGATCTTTCTGCGCGGCGAGAAGGACCTTGATGTCCGAATGAAAAACGATGCCCGCGAGTGGATCGGGCACGATCAACACATCATCATCAAAAACAACCGGTCCGAGGACGTCACCGCAAATGAGGCGATCCATATCGGGGGCAACCGCACGGAGAAGGTCGCCGGCAACGAGGACATCCAGATCGGGGGAAATCAGCAGGAGCAGATCGGCGGGAACGTGAGCCTGTCCATCAGCGGCAACCAGAGCGAAGCCATAACGGGCGACATGAATCACGCCGTCACGGGCAATTTCAATCACCAGAGTCAGCAGAACGTCTCTATCCAGGCGGGCATGAACATGTATGAGAAGTCGGGGTTGAATTATGCTCACGAAGCCGGAATGGAGATGCACTTGAAAGCCGGTGTAACCATGGTTCTGGAGGCGGGCGTACAGTTGACGCTCAAGGCAGGCGCGAGCTTCATCGATATAGGACCCGCGGGCATCGCGATCTCGGGCGCGCCCCTGGTGATGATCAACAGCGGAGGCGCGGCCGGTTCCGGAAGCGGATCGAGCCCCACCAGCCCGTCGTCGCCCTCCAGTCCCGGGAATCCCGAGCAGCCCGACGTGGCCGACGACGGCAGTAAGCGAACCAAGATGAATTAAGGGCAGGGACCGAGGAACAAGGCCGGGAAACCGGGCTTCCCCCTGAAATTGAGACAGGTTAGATGGTATAGTCCGGTTGTTGCCATGAAACAGCTACAACCCGTTCTTTGGAGCAAAGGCACTTTTCTGACGCCCCAGCATTTGCAGCTCCAGGACAAGTTCCTGGAAGACAGCATGAACTTCAGGGTGCAGTCGCTGAAGTTCTGCGCCTGGGGCTTCAACGAAGTCGTGCTCGACCAGCAACTGCTGGCCGACGGGCAATTGGCCGTCTCGCGCGCTTCCGGGATTTTCCCAGACGGGCTTCCGTTCGATATTCCCGGTCCCGACCAGCCTCCGCCGTCGAAGGCGCTGGGGGAGTACTTCGATCCCGACGTGCGCAGCCTGGACTTTTACCTCACCGTTCCCGACTACAAGGACAATGGCCTGAATGTGGCAGGCCTGGGCCGGACGGCGAGCTCGCGGTACCTGGCGGAAATCGCCACGGTGCGCGACGACAACACGGGCCTGGGCGAAAAGCCCATCCAGATCGCGCGCAAGAACCTGCGCCTGCTGGCGGAGAACGAAACGCGGGAAGGCAGCTCGGCCCTGCGCATTGCCAATGTGGAGAAGACCGATACGGGCGCGTTCGGCCTGAACCCGCGGTTCGTGCCGCCGCTGCTCGAAGTCCGCGCCAGCGATTACCTCCGGGGGCTGGTCAACGGCATTCTGGAGATTCTCTCCGCCAAAAGCGCACAGCTTGCCGGCGGCCGTCGGCAGAAGAACCAGAGCCTGGCCGACTTCACCACGACCGACATTGCCGAGTTCTGGCTTCTCTACACGGTCAACTCCTATATTCCCGTGTTGAGCCACCTGCTGCAGGGCCAGCGCTGCCATCCGGAGGAGCTCTTTTCCGAGATGACCCAACTGGGCGCATCGCTCACCACGTTCTCGAATATTCGGCCGCGCGACCTTCCCCTTTACGATCACGCCGAACTGAGCAAGGTGTTTACCGACCTGGATGAAAAGCTGCGCATACTGCTGGATACCGTTATCCGCTCCAACGCGGTCTCGCTGCCGCTCAACAAGGTAAAGAACACCATCTACTCGACGGCCATCGACCAGGACAAGTACCTGGCGAACACGCGGATGTACCTGGCGATCAGCGCCGATGCCGGCGACGAAACGATCATCCGGCGGGTGCCGCAACTGGTGAAAGCGTGCTCCGCCACGCACATCGATCAGCTGGTGAATGCCGCTCTGCCCGGCATTGTGCTTACCCACATACCCAGCCCGCCCAGCGCGATTCGCATCCAGACGAAGTACCAGTACTTCAGCCTGAACCAGTCGGGCGCGGCATGGGAGACGGTGACACGCGCGCGTAACTTCGCAGCGCATGTGCCGGCGGAAATCCCCAATCCGCAGATGGAGCTCGTGATCCTGCTGCCGCAGGCCCAGACGGGCGGGTCGCAATGAAAACCCTCACCAAACCCGTCTGGTCTGAGGGCATGTATCTTGGCCCCCATCATTTTCAGGCCCAGAACCGCTACTTCGAAGACGCACTCAACTTCGTGACCAGCAGCCTGTGGCGGGACGCGTGCGGATTCGCCGGCCTGCAGTTCGACAGCGACGCGCTGCGCAACGGGACGCTCGCCCTGAGCCATGCCCGCGGACTTTTCGCGGACGGGCTGGCGTTCGATCTGCCCGGCTCCGATCCGGCGCCTCCGCCCAGGCAGTTCACATCGCTGTTTTCACCGGTGGCCGATCACCTGACCATGCACCTGGCCGTGCCCGTGGTGGTGAGCGATGGACAGAACACCAGCACGAACGGCAGCGCGAATGCGACACGATACATCGCCTTCGAGCAGAAAATGCCCGATCAAAACACCGGTCTCGACGAGAAGCCGATTCAGGTGGGGCGCAAAAACCTGCAGCTTCTGGCCGAAGCCGAGCTCTCGGATCGCTACGTGCACCTGCCGATTGTCCGCGTGCTGCGCGACGGCATGGGGCGTTTTGAGGCCGATCCAACGTTCATTCCGCCATGCCTCACCATCAGCGCCAGCCCCGCTCTCACCAGCATGCTGCGGCGGCTGCTCGACATTCTCGACGAGAAGAGCACAGTGCATTCCCAGGAACAGCACCAGGGCAACAGCGTCTTTCAGGCGGGCATGTCGGCCCGCGATGTTTCCCAGTACTGGGTTCTTCATGCGCTCAATTCCAATCTCCCGGTGCTGCGCCATTTCCTGCTTTGCCAGCACGCGCATCCACAGGACCTGTTTCGCGAGATGTCGCGCCTAGGCGGCGCGCTGTGCACATTCAAGCTGGAAGTGCATCCGCGCTCGTTGCCGGCTTACGATCACTGGAACCTCGATACCTGCTTCGGGGCGCTTGACGAGCACATCCGGCGGCTTCTGGAAATCATGTTCCCCTCAAAAGCCATCAGGATCTCCCTGCAAGCGGTGGAGAGCTTCCTCTACAACGGCGAGGTGAAGGATGAGCGCTGCCTGGGACCGGCCCGGTGGATTTTCGAGATCCGGTCTCCGATCGGTGACGCCGACCTGATCCGCAATGTACCCAAGCTGACCAAGATCTGCTCAGCCCGTTTCGTGGTCGAGCTGATCAAGCGCGCGCTGCCCGGACTGGTGCTGAATCATTTGTCCGTGGCGCCGGTGCAGATCCAGACGAGCGTGGAAAGCCAGTATTTTTCGATTCAGCGCACCGGCCCGTGCTGGGAACATATCGTGCAGACGCGCCAGGTAGGCGTCTATGTTCCCGCCGAAATCCCCGCGCCGCAGCTTAGCCTGATCGTGCTGCTCGATGAGTGAGGCAGGGACCAGGGGAACGAGGGACCGAGATGCCCGGCCGACGGCGTGGTTTTCCACGGATCAAATCGTCGAAGGGAAAGAGCTATGAGTTTCGAACCGGGACAGAGGGTCGGCGATTACGAGATCGTGGCCAAGCTGGGCGCGGGCGGCCTGGGTGCGGTGTACGAGGTGCAGCACCTCATCTCGCGGCGCCGCGAGGCCATGAAGATCATGCTTCCCGACCAGGGCACGCCGGAGATGGTGGAGCGCTTCCACCGCGAAGTACAGACCCTGGCGTCGCTCGACCATGTGAACATCGCCCAGCTCCATACCGCCTTCTACCATGACAACCAGCTGGTCATGGTCATGGAGTTGATTCACGGCGAAAACCTGCGCGATCTTCGCCTGCGGATGGGCGTGACGATGCGGCAGGCCCTCGATTACATGGAGCAGACGCTGAAAGCTCTGGCTTATGCGCACCGGCTGGGCGTGGTTCACCGGGATATCAAGCCGTCGAACATAATGATCACCGGTGGCGGTTTCGTGAAACTGCTCGACTTCGGCATCGCGCTCACCCCGCAGGGAAGCGACCTCACGCGCTCCGGCTCGCTGCTCGGTTCGCTGAACTACATGTCTCCCGAGCAGATCGGGGGCAGCAAAGCCACATCCCGCTCCGACATCTACTCCGTGGGCGTCACCTTGTACGAACTGCTCTCAGGAACGCTGCCCATCAAGGGAGAGAGCAGTTACGAAATCATGATGGGGCACATGCAACAGGTTCCGGCGCCCCTGAATCAGCTTGCGCCCGAAGTGCCCGGCGTGGTTGCGGATGCAGTGATGCGTGGCCTGGCCAAGGATCCGGCGGAGCGCTTCGCCTCCGCCGAGGACTTTCTTCATTCGCTGAGACTCACGTCCACAAGCGTCGAAGTCGGCCAGACGTATATCGGGCCGTTTCCGGTCTCGCGAACGGCAAGCGCGCGCGCGCCCATGCCGGCCGCGTCAGACCTGCCTCGGCCGGGAACGGCTTCGGGTGCCCCGCTGTCGCCGCCGGTGGCGGCTACCCAACTTGCCTCTCCACCCCTCCAGACCAAATCCGGGTCATCGAGCGGGTTTCAGAACCTGTCGCTGGAAGAGATCAACCGCAAGCTGGCTGCCTACATCGGTCCGGTGGCGAAGTTCGTGGTGAAAAAGCTGGCGGCGCAGTCAGAAGACCTGGACTTCATCTATCGCGAAGCTGCCAAAGAGATCCCGTCCGAAACCGATCGCGCGGCGTTCCTCCGATCGCGGCGGACATAAGCTTGCTCCGGCAAAAGCCTTATTTTGGGTTTTCCAGCTCCGCGGCCCTGGCGCGTTCGGCGGCGGCGTCCTGAATCCGTCCCTGGCGCTGGTAGGCAATGGCAAGCTGCTTGTGCGGCTCGGCGAATGTGCCGTCGGCGGCGATGGACTCCTGGAAACGCGACACCGCCTCGGCGATCTGGCCGCGCAGCAGAGCCTGGTTTCCGGCGTTTAGGGAGAAATTGGCGCGCTGGCGGTTGACCGCGGCCCGGCTAAATTCCGCGCCCTGCCGGCGGTATTCGGTGGCGCGCGTCCGCAGTTCTTTCATCCTGGCACGCAACTGGCCGGCCTTGGCCTGGTCGCCGGCGGCATCGGCGGCGTTCGCCTGGGAGGAGAGATCGGCTGCCTGGTCGGAGAGCACACCCGCGAGGGTCACCAATGGACCCGGCTGCCCGGGCTGCAACGGAATTGCCTTCTCCAGCGCATCAGCGGCTTCGTCAAGCTTGCCTTCCTGCTTGAGAGTAGTGCCCAGGATGGCCCACGCATTGCCGTTATCGGAGCGCAGGGCTACGGCCTTCTTCAACTCGGCCGCGGCTTCCTCAAGCCTGCCCAGCTGCATGAAGGTAATGCCCAGCGTGTAGGGCGGGTCTTCAAGATGCGGGTCCATATCGCCGGCGCGCCCGAGCTCGGCGATCGCATCGTCCATCCGGTCCTTGAACTTGTACGCCAAGCCAAGATCATAGTGAATCTGCGGATCGTTCGAGTCCAGCGCCAGCGCGGCCTTGAAGTCTTCGATCGCTTGGTCAAACGCCGATAACTGGATGTGGGCCACACCGCGATCCTTGAAGATGATCGGATCTTTCGGATTTTCCCTCTGCGCGCGGGCAAAATAATCAAGCGCCTCTTTTGCCTTGCCGGTGAGCGTCAGGGCCAGTCCCAGGTTGGTCAGCACGTTCACATTGCGAGGTTCGGCAGCCAGCGCGTTCTCAAACCAGGGAATCGCCTCCTGCTGGCGGCCCAGACGCTGCAAAGCCATGGCCAGATCGGCCGCGGCGCCCGGAAGTTGGGGATCGAGCTTGAGCGCCTGCTGGAACGCGGGTTCCGCAGCTTCATCGCGACCTGCGGCGGCCAGGCTGCGGCCATATTCAGCGAAGGCCTCTGCGCTGGGTGGCACGATCCGGGTGGCGGCTTCCAGGGTGTCAAGCGACGTGGCGAGATTGTTCTGCTGCCGGTAAAGAACGCCGAGGTGCACGCGCGCCCGCACAAAAGCGGGGTCGGCGGCGATGGCTTTCTCAAAGGCCTGCTGCGCCTGTTCCCATTTGCCCATCTGGGCTTCCACGGTCCCAATGGCATCTTCGATGTTGGCGCGTGGGCCCGCGATTTTCTCCTCGGCGGCAAACTGCTCGAGGGCCTCGGCCCGCTTTTCATCCGCCGCCAGCGCGCGAGCATAGGTGTCATAGAACGGGGCGTCCAGGGGAGGCTGGCCCGCGCGCCCGGCCAGACGAATGGCGGCCTCAAAATGGGGCATTGCCTTTGCCGGCAGGCCCGATTGCGCGAACGCATACGCAAGGTTGGTTTCGATGCCCTGGTCATTGGGTTTCAGGCGAGCGGCCGCTTCCAGCTGGGGAACAGCATCGGCGGGCCGGTTCAATTCCAGCAGCACGGCGCCGAGGGCTTCGCGGCCTTCCGCAATTTGCGGCGCCAGGCGCACAACTTCGGCGAATTGCGAACGGGCTTCTTCAAGCTGGCCGGCCTGCTGTGCGGCGTAGCCGGCGCGGAAAGCGGCGTCGGCTTTTTTAAGAGTGTCCGGGGTGGGGGAAAGGGGTGTTTGCGCCGCGGCGTTAATTGTCACAACGATGATCAGTTGAAGTGCCAGGGTTGAAAGACAACCGCAGATCCTTCGACTCCGCCGGTCGCGCCCCGCACGACCGGCTACGCTCAGGATGACAGGCAATCGAGGGGCGCGCAGGTCCGTCAATCGCATGGTTATTTACCCACAGGTTTGGGGTCGCTCTGGTGCTGCAGCTCGACCACCATCTTGAATTGGCGATTGGCCTCGGCGAGCTGCCCGATCGCCTTGTATGCCTGCCCCAGCAGATTATGGGTGATGTAGTTGGACGGATCCATCTTCTCGGCGCGATCAAGATAGTGCAGCGCCTGGATGGGCTGTTTGAGCTTGAGAAACGTCTCGCCCAGAAGGATGTAGGGACCTGTCGCGCCGGGCTCCAGCAGAACCGCGCGGTTGAGCGCCTGCTGGGCATCGGCATATTGGCCGCTGCGCAGGTAAGCATCGCCCAGCCGGTTGTAGGTCTCGCCATCGAGAGGATTGATCTTTCGTTCGGCTTCCAGTTCGAGAATCGCACCGGGAAGATCGCCGGTGGCCAGCGCGGATTCGCCCAGCAGTTCGTGCGCCAGGGGAAGCGACGGATTCAGCTCCAGCGCCTTATTCGCCTGGACGGCGGCCTGTTCGCGCATTTCGCGGCGCAGGAAGAGCCGGCCGGCCAGCAGGTAAGCCTCCGCCGAGTCGGGGGCAAAACCGTATTGGGTCGCAAAGGCATGGCGGGCATCGTCGTAGCGCGCCACATCCGCGTAACAGAGACCCAGCACGTACTGGGGATCGACGTTTGCCCGCTCCACCGCGGCGTGGGCCTTTTCGAGCAACGGAATGGCCTCCTCCGGATGGCCGGTTCGAAACAGGCTCACGCCGTGCAGTTCCATCGATTCGCGGTCCTTCGGGTCCTGCGCAACGGCCTGGGTGAAGGCCTCGATGGCCTGCGGAAACTGTTCGCGCTGGTAGAAGATGATGCCGCGCAGCCGTTCCACTCCCGCAGGCTCGGGAGTTTGCGCGGCAAGCCGATCGAGAACCGTCATCGCCTGGTCGAGGCGGCCTCGGCCGGCCAGGTCCTGCGCGATTTCAATGGTCGGAGCCTGGGCAGCATCGACCGCGGCGGGCGGCTGCGCATTCTGCGCGATTCCCACCACGGCTGAAGAGAAAAGAACAATCGCGATAATCGTGATGCGCTGCATTGGAGGAAGGCCTGTCGTCCAGTTTAGACGGTCGTAGCCGGGTTTCTTGGTCCCTTGGTCCCTTGGTCCCTGCCTTCAAGAAAAGAGGGGAGCCGAAGCTCCCCTCCAGGGTTGATTTGCTGGGTCCCCACCGACAGTTCTTCGCCGGTGGGGTGCAGATGCGGCTCCTCGCTTTAGAACTGAGCGCGGAGTGAGAATTCCAGGTAGCGTGGGTTAATCACGCCCCCGGTAGTAGACGAGCCGTTGATGGGACCTTGGCTGAAGATATCCGTGTTGTACGGATTGCTCGAGTTGATGTGGTTGAAGGCGTTGAACGCGTCGAAGCGGAACTTGATCGCGACCTGCTCCCAGATGGAGAAGGCCTTGGTCAGGCTCAGGTCCGTGTCGAAGAACGACGGGCCGGTGTAGTTGTTGGCGCCGCCATTGCCGATCACGTCCAGCCCCGGGAACGAGAAGATGTTGCTGGAGTTGCTCGGATCCCAGAACGTCTTGGTAATGGTGCCGTGCTTGGGATCGCCAGGCAACGCATTGAAAGTGGGCGAAGACAGGTGGGTCTTGAGACGGCCGTGCGCATTCGGACGGCACGGAGCCGCAGAACCGCCGGTGTCATGGTTGCAGTCCTGGGTTCCGCCGAAGTTGCTGAAACCAACGCCGAACGGGAGGCCACCGGACCAGTTGATCACGGTAGCCAACTGGAAACCGCCGATCAGGAGATCGGTAGCCTTGTTGGCGCCCGCCATGAACTGCTTGCCCTTGCCGAACGGCAAATCGTAGCTGCCATAGGCCACGAGCGACTGCCGGCGCACGTTGCTATCGCGCTGGTGTGTCACCACATGGCTCCAGGTCCAGAAGCCGCCTTGATCGTCGAAGGCGCTGGCCCACTCGTAGTTGGTGGTGATCGCCAGCCCATGCCACATGTTCTGGGCCAAGGTGACCTGCAGGGCGTCGAACTCGGTGTTCTGGTCGTCGCCGTAGTAGCTGATGCCGTTGGTCCAGCCGCACTGGCCGGCGGTCAGGTTTGGATCACCATCCGTGGTCTGAAGGTTGGCCAACGAAATGTAGTTGGAGTCCTTGCAGGCAGGAAGTGATCCGGCGTAGTAGCGCGAGAGAAGGCGTCCGTTGGAGACGCCGCCATCCGCGGCGATACCACCGGTCACCGGATCGTTGATCTTCGGAGCAGTCGGATCCCAATGCAGCGTCTGTCCGTTACGGCTGAATTGGCCGGGCAGGAACAGTGCCGCTTCATTGGGATTGGTATTGTTGCCATCACCATCAGCCAGAGTGTGGGTTCCCTTGTTGCCCACGTAGGCGATGGTCAGCGACAGGGTCGGGTTGAGGGCGCGCTGGAATGCCAGGTTCCATGCGTCGATGGTCGGGAAATGGAGCGGATTCGGACGCGCCTTGGGGCTGACAGAATAGCCCTGGGCAGGCAGGAGGCCATTGGAGGGCGTGGCCGGGAACACAAAAGCCGGCGGTCCGGCGGCAAGCGCGAACGCGGCTCCGGTGGAACTCGGCTGGCTGATGCCTTGGTTGGCCAGCACCGGCAGGTTCTGGGTGACTACGTGACCAAAGATGGAACCGAACACGCCGGTGTCAAAGCTGCGTCCATAGCCGGCGCGGATCACGGTCTTGTCGTTCAATTGGTATGCGGCGCCGATACGGGGATCGAACTGCTTCCCGTAGCTGAGGCCCCATCCCATGTCGCTGGGAATGCCGCCGATACCGGCTACGTGCATGTAACCATCGGTGAGGTTCATCAAGGAGCCGTTGCCGGGCCCATTCACGGCCTCAGGGAAATACAGCTCATACCGCAATCCCAGGTTGAGTGTCAGGGCATGGGTGGCGCGCCAGGTGTCCTGAGCGTAGAAGAACGTGCGCTTCTGGAATTCCTTGGCGTTGGTCGAGGTGGACACATAGCGTCCGAAGCTGGTTACGTCGCCGAGTAAGAACGATGCCCAGCCAAGCCCGGCGGTGCCGTTGTTGGAAGTAGGTCCGTTGCTGAAGTTGAGCTGGCCGGCGCGATCCGTGTCGGAAGGAACGCGGAGGTTGCGGCCATACCTC
The DNA here is from genome assembly GCA_963720105.1 of uncultured Acidobacteriota bacterium. GTDB lineage: Bacteria > Acidobacteriota > Terriglobia > Terriglobales > Acidobacteriaceae > Telmatobacter. Next base: position 42,823 of record CAVREL010000073.1, read on the forward strand.
AGATCGACACCAACCTTGAAGGAGTGGTTGCCAAGGATCTTGGTCCAGTTGTCGACGATCTGGCCCTGGTCTTCCTTCTCGGTCAGGGGGCAATTGCAGCGGTTGATGTTAAGGCCGGCGCCGATGTTCGATTGGGTGCCGCTGAACGGGAAGCTGATCACGAATCCCGGCGCGCCGGCGGTAAAAGGTCCGACCAGGATCCCGGGGCCGCTGTTGATGCCAGGAATTCCAAGCTGGTCGGCAATGGCCGCACTGCTGTACTTGGAATCGATCACGTTATAGCGGTAGTAGCCGAGGCGGAAGTCGGTCAGCAGGTTGGGATTGAGGGCGATGTCCATGCCCAGCGCAAGACTGTCATTGGCGCCCTTGGAGTTGCCGCCGTAACCGCCGATGCCGAATCCCGGACCACCGGCCACGTTGCCGAACATGGTGGTGCCGGAAAGGATATCGGTGAACCGCGAGAAGCGGCCAAAGGCGTGCATCTTTTCGCTGAGCGTGTAGTCCCCGCGGACGGTCCAGGAGTTGCTATTGAACAATCCGGTGCCGTTCTCGTTGAAGTTGCCCTCCAGCGAGTTGGGGTTGGTGGGGGCGTAGGGCTGCAGCAGCTTCAGCAGGTTGAGGGCCGGCTGGGACAGCAGCGAGTTGGGAATCTTGTTGGCGGCGAAGGCCGCCAGGGTGGCCGCCGACTGGTCGCTGGTGTTATCGGTCAGCAGCGGGTTGCCCTTGAGCTGCGTCGCATAGGCGGTCGCATACTCGCTGAAGTCGCAGCCGTTGCCGCTCAAGCAGGTGCTGATCAGGTTGGGAGTGGGAACCGTGTCGCCGGCCGAGGTTCCGACCTTCTGGCGCTGGCCTTCGTAGTTCCCGAAGAGGAAGAACTTGTCCTTGATGGCTGGTCCGCCGAGTGATCCGCCAAAGCGGTTCTTCAAGCCGGCAGCAATGCTGGTTGCCTGCGAGAACGGGTCGCGCGCTTCGTTGGCGTTGCCAGTGCGGAAGTCGTAGGCGCTGCCATGGAAGTTGTTGGTACCCGAACGGGTCTGCGCGGTCACGACAGCCGATACGGCCTTGCCCAGCTCGGCGTCGAAGTTCTGGGTGGTGATCTTGGTTTCCGTCACCGCATCCATGGCGGGATTGATGACGATGATTCCCAGGATCGGGTCCTGGTTGTCGGTGCCGTCCAGCTCGAATGCGGTTCCGCCGAACGCCTGGCCGTCCACCTGGATCTGCTCCGATCCCTGCGGGTTTTCATCGGCGGCGTGCGACCAACCCAGCTTCTGGGCGCCAGGAAGGAGCAGTTGCAGACCGGTAAAGTTCTGGTCGCCCACCGGCAGGCTGGAAACCTGTTGCTCGTCGAAGACGGTGGCCACGTCGGCGCGGTCGGTCTTCAACTGGGGCTCCTGGTCGGCGCTGACCTGGACGGTTTCCGAAGCGCCGCCTACATCCAGGGTGGGATCGATACGAGGAGCTGTATCCGCCTCGACTTTGATCCCCTGGGCCTCAAAGGTCTTGAAACCCTTGGCGGCCACTTTCAGGTCGTACATGTCGGGAATGAGGTGGGGAACACTGTAATCGCCGGAGGCGTTCGACGTGACGTTGACGATGGTGCCCTTGGCAGTGTCAGTGACCGTTACCGTTGCGTCCGGTACGGCCGCCCCGCTCTTATCCGTCACGGTGCCGAAGATCGATCCGTAGACCGACTGTGCTCCGGCAGATGTGATCAGGAGTAAATTTGCGCCAGCGAGAATTGCCAGCGCAAAGGCTGTGCGAAGGATTTTGTTCATGCGGTCTCCTAAAAAAGCGTGCCTGCGTTTCTTTTCTGTGAACTTGTGACTTATTGTCCGGCAGTGGTTGACTGCTACCGGCATTCAAGGCTTCCCCTGCCGCGATGGCGGGAGTCGCGAGTATCCCAGGAAGCTGCCGCTCCGCAGTGGAAAATTGACTCGGAATCGAAAAAAGGCTGTCCCTAGAGCACTGGAAACAATAAAGAAAAGCGCATCCAATGTCAACGCAGAAATGGTGAGCTGAGGCGAAGAAATCGCGTAAAAGCCCGGTGCCTCGCGGGTAAACATTTACTCCAGTAAAATACCGGTAACATTCCGCGTGCAAGGTTGCTAATATAAAGCGATTTAGTCAATTCTTCCGGTCGCGTCAGGCTCAAGAAGCCGTTTGCTGTCCGTCCATCCGGCGTTACCCCGCCCCGAGGGAGCGGACGGGCTGACGGCGGTCGATTTTGTGACCGGCAGCGGACCTACTGCCCGCTGTGGGCTCGTGCGGTACAGGCCTTCCTGCCGCTCTCGATCTCGTTGAGAAGACCGTACGCCTGGGTGTCGTCCGGTGCGAATTCCAAGACCCGCTCCAAAGCCTCGACCGCCTCTCCCCGGTCCCCCGACTCGCATTCCACGATGCCAAGGTTCAGGCCGGCTCCGATCTGTACGGGGTCATGTTCGAAAGCGGCTTTCCAGAGGCGCTCCGCCTCGGTGAAATGCTTGTCTCTGGCGCGGATCAGGGCCAGGTCTCCCAGCGCCAGGGAGTCGTGCGGGTCGGCACTGATCGCCCGCACGTATTCCTGCGCCGCGGCGTCAGGTTGCCCGCTCACCTGCTCGAGGAATCCCAGGTGGCTGTGCAGTTCGTGGTCGGTGGCTTCTCCGGCTTCTTTCTCCACGCGCTTGAGGAGTTCCATGGCGCGTTCCGCTGCATCCCGGTCTCCACGCGCGGCGATTTGCGCATAGGCAAGCCCCAGGTCACGGTCGTCTGTCTTTTCGGCGCCCACGGCCTCCAGGACTCCCGTTTCACCGGGGGCAGGGGGAGTGTCCGGAATTCGTGTACGGATCAGGTGGTCCGTAACCTGCTCGTGAGCAATGTCGCCGGTTCGAGTCCGGGCCATGTGGCAGGAGGTGCAGTCGAGCACATCGGGATGATGACTGGCAACGAAACGGGGCTGGTCGTGGCATTGCAAACAGCGCTGCCGGTAAAACATGACCCGCTGCGGCGGCGAAGGCGAGCCGTGCGGATCGTGGCAGGTTGTGCAGGTCATGCGATCCCCGGATTTCTTCTTGCACTCGCTTTGGAGGAGCGCCTCCCACTGGCTGGTCGCCCGGCCTCCCGAGCCTTTCTCGGTTCGATAGATGAAGAACTCCGTGTATGCGAAAAGATCGTCCCCCGGCCGGAAATCGTTGGCATGCTTCCCCAGCCGATCGACGGCGGTTTCCCCTTCCAGGTGGCAATTCAGGCAGACCGAGTCGCGCCGCACCGGCTCCAGCTTGTCGGGATTGACCATCGCGATTTTGCCCTTCGACGCCAGGTGCGCCGCGGCATCGCCATGACAGGCAGAACAGTGAATGCCGCCGGAAAGGAAGGGTGCGTCCGCATAGTGGTTGCGCGCGTCGGGCAGCGAAGCGGCCACGTCCGATGCATGGCAATGCAGACATCCGGGATCGACCGGCATGGTCAGTGGCGCCTCCCGGTCCGCGAGATGATTGGGGGCCAAGTCCCAGAGCTGCTTTTTCGCGTACCAGTTGATGGGAGCTTCGAACCAGTAACCCTCCCGCTCGAAGAGAAACGTGCGGCCCCGCTTTCCGGAGCCGATATAGAAGCGCAGCTCAGTGCGCCCGTGCAAGGGGTTCCCGGTGGCGCCCGGCGGGGCAGTGCCCTGCCTGTCGTAGGTCATCCAGGCCTTGCCGGCTTCACTGAAGACCCGGTAATGAATTCCGGACGGGGCATGAGAAAAGTCCGCCGGGATGACTCCCTCGATCGCCGGCCCGCTGGCGTTGGCCATGGGTGTCCCGCGGTAGCGTTCATAGATGCTGCCATGACATGGGGCACAGGCGGCGTCCGGATCGGCCTCGGCAGCGCGCACCGGCGCCGGTTGCCGGAAAAACGTGCAACCAGCCGCGAGGAGGAGAACCAGGAGCAGAATGAATCGCAGGGGACGCGACAACACAACATCCGCCGGCCATCGCCGCCGTTCTAGAAGCTGCGCTAATAACGACGAAGAAAGGGCGAGTGGGTTGACATGGACCCGATCTGGTTTGTGACGGGCAGCAGAATTGTTTTGACGTCTGTCACGATGCGTGGTCAATCCGGATGCGCGGGCTAAAATAAGCTGCGCGGATGACGGAACGCCTCACACTCTTTCTCGATCGGCTCGCCACGCCCATCGGAGACATGCTCATCGTCGCCGACCGCGACGGAAACCTGCGCGCCACCTTCTGGACCGATCACGATCAAGATGTTCGCCGGTTCCTCGAGCGCCATTACAGCGGGTCGCAGATCGAGCTTGAGCCGGCCGCCGATCCCTACGGCCTGACGGGCGTCATCGCCGCCTACTTCGCCGGCGACCTGCGTGCGATCGACACCCTGCCCGTGCGGACCGCCGGGACCGCGTTCCAGCACCAGGTCTGGCGCGCGCTCCGGGAGATTCCATGCGGCACGACGATTTCCTACGGGGAACTGGCGCGGCGCATCGGCCGGCCGGAGGCGGTTCGCGCTGTGGGCATGGCCAACGGTTCCAATCCCATCGGCGTGGTGGTTCCCTGCCACCGGGTGATCGGCGCCAATGGATCGTTAACCGGCTATGGCGGCGGCATCGAGCGGAAACGCTGGCTGCTGGATCACGAAAGGCAGATGCGGCTATGAACCGGGATCGACCGGGCTACGGGAGAAAAATGGAGGCCGGCGCGGCGCAGAACCGGCTTCGATTTGGCCTCTCACCGGCATAGCGGACCGGTGGAGGATGAAACCCCACCCTAGCAGAGCGTAGGATGGGGCACCGTAGGTTGTTTCTTGCTAGCCTGGCGCGTGGCCTCACTGGCCGCCCTCTCGTCAGTCGTTACCCTCTTCGCTGCCGCTGGGCACAAAGCCCTTTCCATGAGGACTTTGCAGACCTGTGACGATGGGCGTAACTTCGCCCGTTTCCATGTTTAACTGGCCCACGAAGCCTGCCGTTCCTGCCAAAGCGGCCGAAAACGCCGCCGCGGGAGCGAACTCCTTTTTATCAATCGCATACACGATGTTCGCCGGTGTGTCCGACACCAGGACGAAGCCTTCGGTATTGGGGATGAAAAGGGTGTCGTCCAGTTGCGGAGTACCGAGCGGCGAGCTGAGTGGAACCTGGATGACCGTCCGCGACGGGCCCTCCGGATTACGCACCAGCAACAGTTCCGAGTCGCCCTGGCTGTCGAGAAGCACGTTCCCATCCGGATCGAGAGTCATCGAGTCCGGATCCTGAAGATTGAGGGTCACGGTCTGCCCACTGACGATGTCGATGGCCTGCGCATTCGCGTCGAGCACGGGGGACACATCGATCGTGCTGCCGGTAAACTTCGCTTTCACGATGGCCGGAGACAGATTGGGATTGTTGGCCGGATTGGACGCGCTGAAGTACACCGCACCGTTCCGGAACACGATGTCGTCGTATCCGCCGCCATGCGGGGTGGGGCCAAAGGTGTAGACCTTCTGCTCTCCGGTTTCAGGATCGATGATCACCAGGTTGGGAGCGGCATCTTCATTCTGCATGGCCCACAATTTGTTCGTCTTGGGGTTAATCTTCAGGCCGTCGTTGTGTCCGACGACGGTGTAGACATGGACCACCCGCCCGGACTTGGTATAGGCCACAATGTTGCTCGACTTGCCGTCGCTGCCGTCCGGGGCGATTCCGTTTCCATAACCGATGTATACCCGGTCACTGGTCACGGCAATCGAGTCGGGCGCCGTGTATTGCCCATTGGGTGGCACAAATATGGTTACGGTGTAATGCGGATCTACGGTGAGGCCCGGGGGATTGCCCTGCGCCTGAGCTGCCATCGCTGCGGCCATGCAAATCAGCATCGAAACCGCAAAAGAACGACTGAACGACGTGTTCACGGTAACCTCCTGGTGATGATGTGGGAGTGAGTGGGGATGCAACGCGAGGAGCGGGGACAGTCCTCCCCCTTTGGATTAAACGCAGCGGTCCGTGAACGCCACGTCAATGGCCGGTGAAATTAACGGACTAAGGAAGGTCGGAGCCCTCCGCGGCTATTTTTGGTTTTTCCGCAACCTGTAAAACCGGGCCGTTTGAAGACCGCGACTTGATCAGTGCTTTCCTAAGCCAACAGCCTGTGGCAGAAATCAAAACGTCGAGAAAACCGTCCCTCAGCGGCTAAAGCCGTGTTGATTCTTGAGGCTTTGCGGCACGACTAAAGTCGTGCCCTTTCAAAACCCGACTTTTGTCACGGACTGCTAAACCTTCTTCTTCGCGGGCGCCAGGGCTTCGTTCTTGAGGATCCGGCCACCTTCCTCAATCACATAGAGGCGATTGACATCCAGGTCCTTCAGCGTATCGACGACGCCCGAAGGCCAGCGGATTTCGACCACGTCCACCTTCTTCGCTTCATTCAATCCGAAGTGAATGCGCAGGTCACTGGCTGAGAAATAGCCATTGCACGACTTCACTTCTTCGACCTGGACCAGCGGCGTCGGTTGTCCTGCCGACACAGGCTGCCCCGCCGCAGCGGGCTTGGCGTTGAGCACAGGCGAGCCGGTTTGTGCGACCACCTTGATGCGCGCGCCGATTCCTGTCCGGTTCGATTTCATGCCCACCAGGCGGATCTTCACCCAGCTCCGGTTCAGGGTTGAGTCGCAGCGCAGCAATTGCGGCACCGCATTGACGCAGTTCACCACGGCATCGAGGTCACCGTCATTGTCGTAATCGCCCACCGCGAAGCCGCGCGCCTTGGCAGCGGTGGTAATTCCGCCGCCGCCGATCAGGCTCACGTCCTCAAACTGCCCATTGCGGAGATTGCGATAGAGATATTTGCGCTCGGCGTAGGCCGCATCCACCTGCGTGCCGTCGACCTCGGGATACACGTGGCCGTTGGCAATGAGGATGTCGAGCCAGCCATCGTTGTCGATGTCGATGAAACTCACGCCCCAGCCCAGCAGGCGGGTATTGACGCCCAGCCCGGCCTGGTAGGTGCGGTCGTCGAATGAGCCGTCCCCGAGATTGATGTAGAGCGAATCGGTATCGCCGGCGAAATTGGTCTTGACGATGTCGAGCAGGCCGTCGCGATTGTAATCGCCGAGGGAAACGCCCATGCCGGCCTGCGGTTTGCCGTCCGGCGAATACGCTACACCCGCTTCGATGGCCTGGTCCTTGAAGGTGCCGTCCTTCTGATTTGCGTAGAACGTGGCCGAGGTGGAATCGTTGGCGACATAGATGTCCGGCCAGCCGTCCTGATCCAGGTCGGCCACACCGCAACTCAGCGCGTAGGTGCCTAGCGTGCCCCACATGCCGGCCTTCTCGCTGACGTCGCTGAAGGTGCCGTTGCCGTTGTTGTGGTAGAGGAGGTTCTTTCCGCCTTCAAGGCCGGGCGGTCCACAGGCCACGATGATGCCCTTGTAGGTGCAGTTCGCATCTTCGGGCAGCGGCGTGGTCTTCAGGTCGAGATCGATGTAATTGCCCACGAACAGATCGAGGTGGCCATCCTTGTCGTAATCGAGGAAGGCGCAGCCGGAGTTCCAACGCAGCCTGTCCTGCAGCAGGCCAGCCTCCCTGGTCACGTCGGTAAATGTGCCGTTGCCGTTGTTGCGGAACAGCGCGTTCTGCCCATAGTAAGTGACGAACAGATCGTTCCAGCCGTCGTTGTTGTAGTCGCCCACGCAGCAGGCCTGGCCCCATCCGGACCGCGCCAGGCCGGCCTTCAGCGTCACATCGGTAAAGGTGCCGTCGCGATTGTTCTTGAAGAGATGGCAAACCGGCTCGTGGCCCTTGGGAAAGCCTTCGAGGCGCCAGCCGTTGACCAGAAAAATATCGAGCCAGTCGTCCTGGTCGTAGTCGAAAAATGCGGCCCCGCAGCCGGTGGTTTCCAGGAGGTACTTGTTGCGGTGCTCCCCGCCGAAGATAGTTTCGACGTTCAGGCCTGCTTCTTTAGCGACATCGACAAACTGCACGCCCAGGGGGGTTCCCGTGACCGGCGAGAAGGCGCCTTTGGGCGCCGGACGCGCTTCGGCCGAATACGACTGGCGCGCGCTGCCCTTGGGCTGTTGCGGCGGCGGCTGACTTCCCGACCCGAGTGCCGGCGCGGCAAGTGCCAGCACGTCGTCCAGCGATAACACCAATGCGGTCCGCGACAGCGATTTCAGAAATCCCCGACGGCTGGTGGGCAAGAAAGAGTCTCCGGCATGGCAGCGCGAGCTCTGGGGTCGATTGCGCCCCAAATGTCGAGTATATAGACTCGCTTCCGCGTCTGAGGAAGCGCTTGGCGGAACGATAATGGTCCGAGGCTACCCTCGATTACGGTGCCGCGTATTAGCATAATTGCGACGATTCTTTGCGCTGTTCGTTGTGTGCAAAGCATTCAAGTTGACTCGAACCCCCTTGGGTCGAGACGAATGGAGAACCATGGTTACGCGCAGAGAATTCCTCGATACGCTTGCAGTGGGAGCCGCGGGGCTGGCGATCAGCTCGTCCGCCAAGAGTTACAGCCAGATCATGGGCGCCAACGAACGCCTCAACTTCGCGGTCATCGGCCTGAACAGCCGGGCCTACGCGCACCTCTCGTCGCTGCACGCCAACAAGGACGCGGCCCGTATCGGCTACGTGTGCGATGTGGAAAAGAACATCATGGCGAAGTTCGCCGCCAAGACGGAAGAGGAGATGGGCCCCGCGCCAAAATGCGAGGGGGACTTCCGCAAGGTCCTCGAGAAGACCGACGTGGACGCGGTGACGATCGCCACGCCCGACCACTGGCACGCGCCCATGGCCATCCTTGCGCTCCAGGCCGGCAAACACGTGTACGTCGAAAAGCCCTGCAGCCATAACCCCGCTGAAGGCGTGATGCTGGTGAAGGCGCAGATGAAATATAACAAGCTGGTACAGATGGGCACGCAGCAGCGCTCGTCGCCGCACACCATTGAGATCGTGAAGAAGATCCACGACGGCCTCATCGGCCGCGCTTACTACGCCAAGTGCTGGTACAGCAATGGGCGCAAATCCATCGGCGTGGGCAAGCCGGCGGCTGTGCCCGCCACACTGGACTGGGACCTATGGCAGGGACCGGCGCCGCGGCAGCCCTACAAGGACAACGTACAGCCCTATAACTGGCACTGGTTCCGCATCTGGGGCACCGGCGAGACGCTCAACAACGGCACCCATGAAATCGACGTTTGCCGCTGGGCGCTGGACGTCGACTATCCCAAGCACATCACCGCTTCCGGCGGCCGCTACGCCTACCAGGACGACTGGCAGTTCTACGACACGCTGAACACCACGTTCGAGTACGACGACAAAGTGATTGCCTGGGAGTGCACCTGCTGCAACCACATGCATCACTTCAATCGCGACCGCGGCTCCATCATCGAAGGTAGCAACGGCACGGTTCTCGTCGATCGCGACGGTTACGAGATTTACGACCTCAAAGGCAAAAAGGTCAACGAATTCAAAGTGGGCCAAGAAACATCGTCAGACGACCTGGTGGGCAGGGACTCGATGACCGATGCACATTTTGCCAACTTTATCGCGGGCATCCGCAAGGGCGAAAGGCTCAATGCGCCGGTGGCGGTGGGCAACATCGCCGTCACCATGCTGCAGATGGCCAATGTTGCCTGGCAGGTGAAGCGCGATCTCAATATCAACCCGGCGAACTGCATGGCCGTGAACGATGAGGAAGCCATGCGCTTGTGGACGCGGGAGTACGAAAAGGAGTGGGAACCGAAGGTGTAGCTAGCTTCTAGCTTCTAGCTTCTAGCTTCTAGCTTCTAGCTTTGGACGTTGTTTTTGGAAAGTTCGAGGGCTTCAAATGAACGCAAGTATCTCTCGGCGTGATTTCGTCCGGTCTGCTTCGGTGGTGGCGGCTGCCTGCGCCGCGCCGGCTCTTTCATTCGCAGAACCCAAAGCCGCGTCGGGCGCGCCTTCGCCCGTAAAGCTCGGCATCGCCACGTACACCTTCCGCAACTTCACGCGCGCGCAGATGATTCCCTGGCTCAAGCAGCTGGACGTAACCAGCATCAACTGCAAGGACACGAAAGATCATCTGCCGATGGATCCCGCGGCCGAGGTGCAGGCGCTCTCCGATTACCATGCCAGCGGGATCGAACTGCACGCCGCCGGCACCATCTACTTTCCCAAGGACGAAGACGACGACATCCGCAGCAAGTTCGAATACGTGAAGCACGCCGGCATCAAGGTGATCGTCGCCGGCGATCCCACGCCCGCGACGCTGCCGCGCATCGAGAAATTTGTCAAGGAGTACGACATCCGATTCGCCGTTCACAACCACGGTCCCGAAGACAAAATCTACCCTTCGCCGATCGACGTCCTCAAAGACATGAAGGACATGGACCCGCGCATGGGCTGCTGCATCGATGTGGGCCACTGCGTGCGTGCCGGCACCGACGTGGTTGAGGCTATCCACACGGCCGGCCCGCGCCTCCATAACATGCACATCAAAGACCTGGCCAGCTTCACCGAGAAGGAAAGCCAGGTCGCGGTGGGCCGCGGCAAAATGCCCATCCGCGAGATTTTTGAGGCTTTGGTCAAGGTGAACTACCCGGGTTGGGTCGATCTGGAATACGAAATCCATGGCGACGACCCCATGCCCGGCGTCACCGAGAGCTTCGCCTACATGCGCGGGGTGCTGGCGGGCATGGGCTACAACCCGCGGCCTGACTAGGTCTCTGACCGCGTGAATTTTTCCTCGTTGAGTTTGGCGCATTCCCAGGTTAGGCGCAAAAACAAAGACGCGCCGAACCTGGGGCACCCAAACCTGGGTACATCAACAAGCGGTCAGGGACCTAGTCCGTATACGAAATTCCGGGTGGCCGCCCCCTCGCAACGTCTTTGTTTTTGTCGCCTGGGTGGGCTACCGAAATTCCCTTCGCAGCCGATCTCATCCCTCTAATTGCGTGCCGTCAGCCCGGCCAAAAACTTTCCTATGGACATTGCAAAGGAGCCGTGATAGCTTCTTTGGTGTGTGCAAAGGAGACGCGCGTGGCCGATAAGAAAGCCGACGTATTGCAGGGAACACTGGATCTGATGGTGCTCAAGACCCTCCAGGCGATGGGACCCTTGCATGGTTTCGGTATCGCCCGACGAATCGAACAGCTCAGTGAAGATGTCCTCGAACTCAACGAAGGTACCGTTTACACATCTCTTCTCCGGCTCCAGCAGCAAGGTTGGATCACTTCCAAATGGGGAACTTCCGAGAACAACCGGAAGGCCCGCTTTTATTCCATCACCAAGCTCGGCTCCAGGCAGTTAGCGCTCGAGACGGAAAACTGGGAACGCTTCGCCGGAGTGGTGGGACGCGTGCTTCGTCTCGAAAGGCAAGGGTGAAAACAATGGGGATGCTTCGTTTGTGGGCAGCAAAGACGCGGGGGCTCTTCGCACAGAAGCGGGAAGACCATGAGTGGGATGCGGAGATAGGGGAGCATCTCGACATGTTAAGGGAACGATACATTCGCCAGGGCATGTCGGCGAAGGATGCCGCCAGAGCGGCGCACCTGCAATTCGGCAACGTCACGTTGCACCAGGAACGGCGGCGCGCGCAGCAGAGTTTCCTTTCGCCTGCGGAGGTGTGGGGAGACATTCGCTTCGGGCTGCGGATGCTGTTGAAGAAACCCGGGGCGAACGCTGCCGTGGTGTTGGCCCTGGCGCTCGGAATCGGCATGAATGCGGCTGTATTCAGCTTTGTCAACGCCCTTCTGCTGCGGCCGCCTGCCGGCGTGAAATCCACCGGAAGCCTGATCGAGATCTGGTTGCACAATCGAGCCTCGGCCGGCGTGCAGAGCTACTTCCCGTTTACATATCTCGATTACACCTACTATCGCGACCACAGCCGCTCGCTGGAAGGCATCTTGGCATTTGATGGCGATGGTTCGCGTGCCATCTGGAATCGCTCGGGAGAAGGAGAGGTGATCCAGGGGCAGCTTATCTCAGGAAACTATTTCTCGCTGCTGGGCGTGAATGCTGCTCTGGGGCGCATGATTTCGAGTGCCGACGATCAACTCGGCAGTCCACATTCGGTGGTGGTGCTGAGTCATTCTTTCTGGCAGCGGCAACTGGGCGCCGATGCGGCTATCATCGGACGAACACTGGTGTTGAACGGGGCTATTTTCAGTGTCATTGGTGTTGCGCCCGCCGGCTTCGCGGGAATGCTGGTAGCCACCGAACCGGACTTCTGGGCTCCGTTGACAACCCAGGAGCAGTTCACGCATGACAGCGGCAGACTTACCGACCGAGACAGCTCCTGGCTGATCGTCGTGGGCCGGATGAGGACCGGGTCGGATACGGTCAAGGCCCAGGCCGAGATGGATGTTCTGGCCAATCGGGTTCAACTGGAGCATCCGGATCCGGACCGGAAACTTGACCCGATTGTCTACCCCGCCACTCTCGTGCCGGGGCCGTATCGTGTCTACGTGAGAGCCTTTACGGGGCTGCTGCTAGCCGTATTCGGACTGGTATTGCTGATCGCCTGCGCCAATGCGGCCAGCCTGCTGCTGGCGCGAGCTACCGGGCGGGCGCGCGAGATGGCGATCCGCTCGGCCCTGGGTGCGGGGCGCGGGCGCCTCATCCGCCAGACCCTGGTGGAGAGCCTTCTCCTCTCGTCGATTGCAGGGATGGCGGGAGTGGTGCTTGCATGGTGGATCGGGCAGCTTCTTTTGCAACTCAAGCCGGCAAGTCTCCCCGTCTCACTCGAGGTCCCCATGGACTGGCGGGTGTTGCTGTTTACCTTGCTGGTTTCGCTCCTCACAGGTGTGGTCTTCGGTATCGTTCCCGCGCTGCGCAGCGCTGCGGTGCCGGCAGCTCCTGTGCTGAAGGAAGAGACGCAAACCGCAGGCCTGCGCAAGTCGCGGCTACGCAACCTGCTGCTGATTGGCCAGATCGCCACCTGCGTAGTGCTGCTGTCCTGCGCAACCCTGTGCGTGCGCAGCCTCATGCACGCCAACTCGATCGATCCCGGATTCGACACCCAGCATATCGCGGTCGCAACCCTTGACCCGGGGAGCCTTGGTTATTCGCCGGCCAAAGTTTCGGCGTTCTACCGCCAGCTTATGGACCACGTTCGCGCGCTGCCCAATGTGACGGCGGCAAGTTATGTGAACCACCTGCCCCTGGGCACGTCGCGCGAAATGACTTCGGTAGGAAAACGCTTCGGCAAGGATTCCGATCAGATCAAGGTGGACGTATTTCGCGTCGAGCCAGGATACTTCTCGACCATGGGAGTGACGATGCTGCGCGGTCGCGACTTTAGCGAAAAAGAGAGCGACGATGATGCGGCCGGAACCACCATCGTGAACGAAGTGTTGGCGCGAAAGCTCTGGCCCGGCCAGGATCCTGTAGGGCAACGGATCGCATTTGGGGGAGAAAAATCAACCAGCGAAGTCATCGGCGTGGTGAAAGCCGGCAAGTACAGGACTCTTGGCGAGGAACCGATACCGGTAGTGTTTCGCGGTACTGTTCCCCCGCTCCGGACGCTGTTGATTCGCACCTCGGGCGATACAGGCCTCATGTTGGAAGCCGTGCGGCGCGAGGTGCAGATCGTGGACCCGATGATGGCTGCAACGGACTTGCAGACCATCGAGGAGTACATGGCATTGCCGCTGTTCCCGGCACGCACGACGGGTCTGCTGCTGGGGGCGTCGGGCATTCTGGCCGTGGTGCTGACGGCCATAGGACTGTTCGGGGTGATCGCATATGTCGTGTCGCAGCGCACTCACGAGATCGGAGTACGCATGGCGCTCGGGGCACGGCGGGCTGATGTCTTAAGGCTGGTGATGCTGCAGGGAGTGTACGTGTCCACGATTGGCTTGGGCATCGGCCTGGCTGCGGCACTGGCTGCGGCCCGGTTGCTTTCACCGCTGCTGTACGGGATTGGCGCCAACGATCCGGCAACCTTGGCGGGTGTAGCGGTTGGATTGACGGCCGTGGCAATGCTGGCTTGCTATATTCCAGCTCGCCGGGCGATGCAGGTCGACCCTGCGGTGGCTCTGCGGTACGAGTAGAGGCCTTCCCTATCGCGTTTGGGCACCAATCGCAGAGTTAACCTCCGTCTGCCAGTTCAAACCGCTCCCGGACCTCGTAGCGCGAGCCGCCCGGGCCGGGGAAGCTCTGATAGAGCAGAAACTCGCTGGCCACGAAACTCGCGAACTGTACGTCCCCCTGAACGCGGCTCTTCAGTTTCCGCAGGCCCTGGTGCCCGCCTTTTTCACGCGCCAGCGTGATGTGCGGACGATATGGCCGGTCCTCGGGAACGAAGGCGCACGGCTTGGTGGCCTCGACCACACGCTCCTGCAGACCGATGAGCTCGGGCGAGAGCTGCACGACGGCAATGAACACTCCCGAGCGATCGAAGAATCCAGGAGAATCGAGCTGTATCTCGAACGGCGCATGCCGGATCCGGCGCAGCGCGGCCGTGACGCACGCATACTGTTCATCGTTGGTCTGACCAAGGAATTGCAGGGTGATGTGCCATCCCTGCTCTGCCGACCAGCGCAGCCCGTCAGTGGGTGATTTCAACCGCCCGGTCAGTGCCGCCAATTCCTGCACCACGGACGCGGCGAGCGGAATCCCGGTAAACAGTCGCATCTGGCTCGGTTCCTTGGTCCATCGTTCCCTTCGTCCTTGGTCTGCCTTATTTTCCGGCCAGCTGCTCCAGCAGGGTGTCGAAATCTTCCAGGCGCGAGTACTCGATGATCACCTTGCCGCGGCCGTTCTTGTCCTCGATGGTCACTTTCAAACCGAGGGCACGCTGAAGCCGGTCTTTCACTTCGCGCACATTCGGATCGACCACAGGCTCCGATTTCGGCGTTTTCTCTTTTGGCTCGGGATTCAGGACGTTTTGGACCATGGATTCGGTATGGCGAACAGAAAGCGAAAGTATGACGACCTTCTTGGCGATTTTTTCCAAGTCCGGATGGTCCTTGAGTGACAGCAGGGCGCGGGCGTGGCCGAATGACAGTTCACCTGATTCGACCTGCGCCTGCAGGTTCAGAGGCAGCTTCAGCAGGCGCATGAAGTTTGCTACCGATACGCGGTCCTTGCCGGTGCGCGTGGCGATCTGCTCCTGGGTCATGTGGAATTCGGTCGCCAGGCGCTCGAACGCACGGGCCTGATCCATGGGGTTCAGATCTTCACGCTGCAGGTTCTCGACGATCGTGATCTCCATGGCCTGCTCGTCTGAGACCTGACGCAGGATCGCCGGAATGGTCGCCTTCCTGGCCAGTTGCGAAGCGCGCCACCGCCGTTCGCCGGCGATGAGCTGGAAGCGCCCGTTGAGCTGCGGGCGGACCAGGATGGGCTGCACCACGCCGTTGGCCACAATCGAAGCCGCCAATTCGGCCAGTTCGGCCTCGTCCACCTGAGAGCGGGTCTGAAACGGGTTCCGGTCGATGAGCTCGATTGGAATCTCGCGCGGCTTTCCGGACTCTCCTTCGTGACCGGCAATGGCCGGTCCGGGAGTTTGGACGCGGGGCAGCAATGAGTCCAGGCCCTTGCCCAGTGCGCGGCGCTTTGTGTCAGGAGTGGCAATGCTCATTTTTATCTCATCCTTTCCGGCACAGATTCTTATAAGAGTTCAGCCAATACAAGCCGGGCGGCCATGAGGGCCAGCTCAAGCGTAAGGCCAGAAGCGGATTTCCCGTCCCCTTGGCCGAGCCATAGCAGCGGCGGCCTTCCGTTCGGCAGCTTTCGGGCTCTCAATGTTGTTGCGCGCCATGAATTCACCGGCCAGTTCGAAATAAGCCTCGCTCCCCCGGGAACGTGGATCGTAGAGGGCCACTGGCTTGCCATGGCTGGGGGCTTCAGCCAGGCGCACGTTGCGGGGGATGACGGTCTTGAACAGGCACTCCTTGAAATACTCGCGCAGGGTCTCGGTCACCTGTTGGGCCAGGTTGGTGCGGTCGTCGTACATGGTGAGCAGAACGCCTTCGATGGTCACGTCAGGGTTGAACGCGGCGCGGACGCGTTCCAGCGTCGAAATCAGCTCCGAGATTCCCTCCAGCGCAAAATACTCGGCCTGCATGGTCACGATCAGGGTGTTTGCTGCGGCCAGGACGTTGAGGGTGAGCAGATCGAGTGCCGGAGGGCAATCGAGTATCACCAGGTCGTAGTTCGCCTTGATCGGTTCGAGGGCATGGCGCAGGCGCACGGCGCGATCGTCTGCGGAAGCCAACTCGATATTGGCGCCGGTCAGATTCTTTGAGCCGGGAAGCAGCGAGAGCGACTCCACCGGTGTGGGAAGAATGACCTGATCGGCCGGCGCGTGGCCCATCAGAACGTCATAGACAGAATGGCGTGCGTCGTCACGCTGGACTCCCAGACCCGAGGTTGCGTTGGCCTGGGGATCGCAGTCAACCAGGAGGACCTTGAGGCCTTCCAGCGCCAGCGAGGCGCTAAGATTGATGGCCGTAGTCGTCTTGCCTACACCGCCTTTCTGATTCACGATCCCGATGATTCTCCCCATGGTTTTCCAGACTAAAGCGAGAGCAGGTATGGGAGATATGATTTCCGGCTGTGGAGAACGCGGACAACCTGTGGAAAGCGCGATTTGTGGAGGGCGTTAGGTCCGGTATAAGTCATTTGCCACATACCAGTTGGGGATGAATGTCCTCAAGATGCGAGTAAGGGGTTGCCGGAAAGGGAACGGTGGAAAACCGGCCAAATTCCGACGATATTTTTCGTCCGCAGGGGGAGATTTTTGGTTACTAAAGAGTATGGAAATCCCACTTTTGGCGGATTGTTCCACGTGGAACATTCGCCAGGGGCTCTTGAAGAGATTTCGCCGGAATGTTCCACGTGGAACATTCCGGCGAAATCTCCTGGATCCGT
>CAVREL010000074.1:0-64327 GCA_963720105.1 uncultured Acidobacteriota bacterium
CACCATGACCCTCTGTGAGCCCCTCACCCCTGAAGACATGATGGTGCAGTCCTGTCCTGAGGCCTCGCCGGCCAAGTGGCACCTGGCCCACACTTCATGGTTCTTCGAGTCGTTCATCCTGCGCGAGTACCTGCACGCCTACAAAATGTTCAACCCCGACTTTGCCTGGCTGTTCAATAGCTATTATCAGAGCTTCTCTAAGTTTCCTGAAAAGCGGCTTCGGTCCTCCTTCTCGCGCCCGCCTCTCGATGAAATCCTGCGCTATCGGTCGCATGTCGATCTGGCAATCGAACGCATGCTGGAGCGCGGCGCGGAGCCTGAAGCTCTGAGGCGTGTCGAACTCGGCGTGAATCATGAGGAGCAGCACCAGGAGTTGCTGCTGACTGACATCCTGCATGCGTTCTTCACCAATCCGCTGCGGCCGGTGTACGAGCAGGGACCAAGGGACCAAGAGACCAAGGGAACAAGACAACGCCCAGCGCATTCTGCCATTAAGTACCTGCGGTTTGAGGGCGGCCTGAACGATGCCGGGCATGCCGGCGAGGGGTTCTGCTTCGATAACGAACTTCCCCGGCATAAAGTCTGGCTCGAGCCCTACGCCCTCGCCGATCGCCTTGTCACCTGCGGCGAGTACGCCGAATTCATCGCCGATGGCGGCTATCGCCGCCCCGAATTCTGGCTCTCCGACGGCTGGATGGCCGTAAACAACAACCGCTGGCGCGCTCCGCTCTACTGGACAAGCGACACCGGCGACTGGAGCGTCTTTACCCTGCGCGGCGATCAGCCCTTGTCGCGCATGAAGGACGCGCCGGTGAGCCAGGTGAGCTATTACGAAGCCGATGCCTACGCGCGCTGGGCGGGCCGCCGCCTGGCCACTGAGTTCGAATGGGAAGCCGCCGCCGAAGGCCATCTGGTCGACGGCAACCTGCTCGACAGTGGGCGCTTGCTGCCCGCCCCCGCCAATGTGACTGACAAGCAAGCTTCAGGGACGAGGGGCCCGGCTCCTGGTCTCACCGGCAGCCCGCTGGAGTTCGAGTCTCCTGCCCAGTTGTTCGGCGATTGTTGGGAGTGGACCGCAAGCGCCTATCTGGGCTATCCCGGCTTCCGTCCCCTGCCCGGGTCGCTGAGCGAATACAACGGCAAATTCATGAGCGGCCAGTTCGTCCTGCGTGGAGGATCGTGTGTCACTCCGGCGCCCCACATCCGCGCGTCTTACCGCAACTTCTTCGCTCCTGAAACGCGCTGGCAGTTCTCCGGCATCCGGCTTGCATCTTAGTTCGTATCTTCGGCATACCGAGGAGCATCCAACACACCGCATGACCACCATCGGTCTTCCCCGCCCGAGCAGTAACGCAGAGCAGATGGCTTCGGCTGTCTGCGAGGGGCTGATGTCCAGGCCCAAATGGCTTCCCGCGTGGCTGTTTTACGATGCCGCCGGTTCCGAGCTGTTCTCCCGCATCACCGAGCTTCCCGAATACTACCTGACGCGCACCGAACGATCCATCCTCGCCTTACACGCCGATGAGATCGTAGGCCTGGCCGCCGCCGGCGATGCGCTGCGGATCGTCGAACTCGGCGCGGGCTCCGCGGATAAGACCCGCCTCCTCCTCAGCACCGCCGTCGATCGCCAGGACACCGTGATCTACGAGCCGCTTGACGTCTCGCCCAGCGCGCTCGAGGAAGCCCGGGAGCGCATCGAGCGCGAAATTCCGGGCGTGCTCGTCGCTCCGCGCGTGGAAGACTACACCCAGGGCGTCGAACTCGATGCCGTGTGCTTCGGCGAGCGGCGCCTCGTGCTCTACATCGGATCGAGCATTGGCAATTTCGAGCCCGACGAGGCCCATCGCCTGCTCAGGAGCGTCCGGGCTGCGCTCGCCGCCGGCGATGCGATCCTCCTGGGAGTCGATCTTGCCAAGGATGAATCGACCCTGCTCGCCGCGTACGACGATGCCGCCGGCGTGACCGCTGAATTCAACCTCAATCTTCTCTCCCGCCTCAATCGCGAGCTCGGCGCCGATTTCGACCTGGGCGCATTCACGCATCGCTCCGTGTGGAACGCCGCGCATTCGCGCATCGAGATGCATCTTGTCAGCCGCAAGCGCCAGCGGGTAAGGATTCCGTCGCTCGACCTGAAGATCGATTTCCTGCCCGGCGAAACCATCCACACCGAGAACAGCTACAAGTACCGCCCCGGCCAGGCGGAAGCGATCCTCACCACCGCCGGCTTTGCGCCCCTCGCCACCTGGACAGATGACCTTCGCCGGTTTGCAGTATGCCTTTCTCGCGCCGCATAGTACCGGGAGTCCCATAGGGCCGCATAGTACCGGGAGTCCCGTTAGGGACGTCGGAGAATAGCCCCGGGTGAAACCCGGGGAAAGCGTACCCCACACCACCCGCGCCCTGTAGGGGCGCTGCGATTATGTCTGAGTAGGGGTGATGCGCCAGCTTCAAACAGCTTTGTAACAGGACACGACTTTAGAGGCTGCGGAAAAACTCGTTACGGGATGTGCTTTGTAACAGGGCACGACTTCAGTCGTGCCGCAAGTGGCCCAAAATCAACGCGGGCTTTTAGCCCCTGCTATGCTCGCCAGCGCAATTTCGCTGCGCCTTCCCCGTTTTTCCGCAGCCTGTTCAGATAGCGGTCAAGTCGTCGCCCACTCGTACCCAACCGTGATCCACATCTGCTCGACCGCCGATCAACCGCGATAGCCCGCACACGCAAACCCTTACAATGATTGCCCACCCGGATAGCAAAGAATGCTATTTCGGCTTCTCGATCCGCACCAGCAAAATGTCATGGCTCGCAATCTCGATCGGCATGTCCTCGGTCAACGTGGCCTCGCCCCCACTCCATAGATCCTTCCCCTTCACCGGCCCCTTCAGTCCCAGCTTCTCCAGGCTCAAATGAAACGGATGCGTGGAATACCGATCGCTCCCGGCATTCAGCACCGCAATCGCCTTCGCCCCGCCGGCCAGGTCGCGCTCCCACACATCCACCTCGCCCTCGCTGTAAACTCGGCGGCCCTGCTTGCCCAGCTTGTCCTGATCGATGGCAATCACGTCCTTGTTGGTCAGAATCTCCTTGATCTCCGGCTTCATGTTAGGCAGGTCGTTGCCCGCCAGCAGCGGCGCGGCCAGCATCGCCCACATCGAAAAGTGGCTGCGGCTCTCGCGGATGTTAAGCCGGCCGTTGCCCACCTCCAGCATGTCGGGATCGTTCCAGTGTCCCGATCCCGCGTAGCGTTCGAGTCCCTCCTGCTCGCTCAGAATGGAGTACACGCTGTCCCACGCCGGTCGGATGTCGCCGGTGGTGCGCCACAGGTTTCCTCCGTATTGCGGCGCCCACTCCCACACCGCATCCCATCCATACTGGCAGAAGGAATAAACGATGGGCCGCCCCGTGGCCTTCAGCGCCTTGCCCATCTTCTCGTAGGCGTCGTGCATCATCTTCATCTTCGCCGCAGGGTCATTCGGCGCCTGCTGATCCATCAGCTGGCGGAAGCTGCACAGGTCGTACTTCAGGTAGTCGATCCCCCACTCCGCGTACATCTTCGCGTCTTGCTCTTCGTGCCCGTAGGAGCCCTCGTATTTCGCGCAGGTCTGGGGCCCGGGTCCGGAGTAGATGCCCAGCTTCAGCCCCTTCGAGTGAACATAATCGGCCAGCGCCTTCATGTCGGGGAATTTTTCGTTGGTGTGCAGCACGCCGTTCTCGTCGCGCTTGCCTTGCCACGTATCGTCGATGTTGACGTATATATAACCCGCGTCCTTCATACCCGAGGACACGATCATGTCGGCAGCGGCGCGCACCCCCGCATCATCCACTTTGGAGGCAAAGTAGTTCCAACTATTCCAGCCCATGGGCGGCGTCTGGGCTACTTCCTGGGCGCGGATTTCTACGGTGGAAGAAAAAAGAGCAACGGCCGCGAGCGGCACAAGGAGGAATTTGCGCATGTGGGTACCTCGTGGAAACGATTACAGCGGACCATAATACAAGGGAACGAGGCAACAGGGGAACAAGGAACTAACCGGACAGAGTTCTCCCACCCCGTGTCCTGTCCCTTGAATTCGCATCCCCAAAAAGCTGTCATCGCTGAGCGCAGCGAAGCATCTGCGGTTGCTGTCCCTCTCCAATCCGCCGTTACTTCCGAATTGGCGACAATACACCTGGAATGCTTTCGACGAGTGACTTGGCGTGTTGTCGCCAATGGAGAACGGCGCTATTGCCGCTCAAGCGCAATCCAAAGCAACCGTGCCGTCCGGCTTGACCTGATATATTGGACTCGCGTATATATGTGACACGCATATATGGAAAACCCCGATAATCCCGATCGTGAATGGAAGAAAGGCGGCGCCGAGCTGCTCATCCTGTCGCTGCTGGAGCAGCAGGCGCGCCACGGGTACGACATCTGCAAGCTGATCGAAGCGCGATCGGGTGGGGCGCTGCGTTTCCACGTCACCACGCTGTATCCCCTCCTGTACCGCCTCGAGGAGCGGGGCCTGGTGCAGGGGCGCTGGGTTGAAAAGCCAAATCAGCGGCGCAGGCGCTATTACAGCCTCAAACCCGAAGGCCGCCGAGTCCTGGCGCGGCAGCGCCAGAGCTGGCAGGACTTCGTGGCGGCGATGAGCCAGGTCATGGGAGAGTCAAATGCCTGATTGGAAGAAGGAGTTGCGGCGGTCAGTTGGGCTTCGAACATGCCCTTCTGGGCCAGCGCTTCGCGCGGTATCCTGATCCAGGGACAGGTGCAGGAACGGAAATCCGAGACCATCAGCACCGTCTCCAACACCGTTGACGTCGACTACTTCAAAACCATGCGCATTCCACTCCTGCAGGGCAGGACCTTTACCGAAGCGGATCGCGACGGGGCGCTTCCCGTTGTGATCGTCAACGAGAGCCTGGCGCGGCGGTTCTGGCCGGACGGTAATGCAATTGGACAGCACCTCCGTCTCACCGGGGATACCACCATGCGCCTGATCGCCGGCGTGGTGAAGAACAGCAATTACACCACATTGGGCGAAGCCCCCCAGCCCTGCCTCTACCTGCCTGTGCGCCAGAATCCGGGAAGCGCTGCCGTCCTTTACCTGCGCACCGTGGGCGATCCCTCGCGTGTTCTAGAGCCGGTGCAGCGCGAGATCAGAGAAATTGATCCCAAAATCGAAGTCACTGACATCCGAACCGGCGCAAAGCTCATGGACCAGGTTTTGTGGAATGCGCGCATGGTCCTGGGGATGTTGGGCGTTTTTGGCCTCCTGGCTCTGGTGCTGGCCAGCGTGGGGCTTTACGGCATCCTCGCCTATTCAGTGAGTGGCCGCCAGCGTGAAATCGGCGTGCGTATGGCTCTCGGTGCATCGCGTGCCGCTGTTCTGCGCCTCGTCCTCCGCGAGGGCATGATGCTGGTGTGCATCGGTGTGGGCATCGGCCTAACGCTGGCGCTGTTGGTCGGCCGCGCCTTTTCCAGAATGCTGTTCGGACTCAATCCGGCTGATCCGCTGAGCCTTGTCAGCGCTGCGGCCGCGTTGATCGTGGTGGCGCTGCTGGCCTGTTATTTGCCTGCGCTCGCCGCCAGCCGCTTGAATCCCATGCGAGCTTTACGCGAGGGCTAAGCGCAGCCCATGCGAGCCGCGGGGGCTCTCATTGGAGGAATCCATCCTCGTTTGACGCGTAATCACCAACGCACTCACGGACCTAACCGAGTTCCGGGTGGTTGGCCGCCAAACCGGAAATTAAAAAAACCACCCGCAGATCCTTCGGCTTCGCTTCAGGATGACAATCGTGGTTTGCTCCAATAACGTTCGCGGCGGCCCTCAGGCCGCCGCGCGTCGTTCATTTGCCGACCAGCTCCATCGAGCCTGTCAAGTTTAGAAATCGAACTTGATGCCCAACTGGATCTGGCGCTGGCTGTATACGAAGTTGGAATTGGCATTGGTCATGGCGCCGAAGCCCGATTGCCCGGTCAGCGCGCCCGTGGTCGAATAGGGCTGATAGGTCAGACTGCAGGTCGAGGTCGCCGGGGTCGTGTCGCAGCCGGTGATCGAGTACGCGGTGCCGCTGACGCCGGTCACGTTTACGTAATTGAGCAGGTTGAATCCTTCCCCAACCAGCTCGAGGTTGAACCGCTCGTTGATCTGAATGTCTTTTTGCACCCGGGCATCCACTTCCACCGTCTTCGGTTGCGAAAGGGTGTTGCGGCCGAGTTGCAGCAGGTATCCGGAGTTGCCCGATCCCGCCAGGCCGGAGGAATACGCCGGAACGTTGGTCGCGCCCTTGATCGACGAGGTGATCGTGCCGCTGACCCCATACGAATACGGCAACCCGTTCTGGATCTGCACCACCGGGTTCAGATGCCATCCATCGGCAACGTACTTTCTCCAGTCGGAGTGGATGGACGGATAGTTCAACAGCGCCCATCCCACCACGCGATGGGGCACGTTGTAGTTGGAGTTGCCGTAGTTGGCTCGCGGATTGGCCCAGGGATCCCACCAGTTGTTGGAACTGGGCGAGGTGCTCTGGTTCTGGTTGAAGTCCATGGCGTGCGAGTAGGTGTAGTTGGCGTCGAATGTCGCGTACTTGTTTCCGCGATTCTGAATATCGATCACCGCGAAGTGATAACTGGAGTCGATGTTGCTGGCGATTTCCGTGATCGCCCCGTCGTGGCTGTTGTTCAGCGTCTTGGTGTAATAGCTGGTTGGGATCGCGGTATTGCAGGCCAGCGGTCCGCAGCTTCCGCCGGCCGTGGCCGGCGCAACGGTCAGCGTAGCCGCCTTCATTGCGGATGGATTCAGGTTGAGGTTGAGGAAATTGGGCAGTGTGCGGCCCATTGCGCCCAGGTATTCCACCGTGACGTAGGTTCCGCGCAACACTTCGCGCTGAATGCTCAGGTCAAATTCGTTGACTTCGGGATTCTTGAAATGTTTCTGGAAGAGGTCGACGCTGGGCGTGGGGAACTTGCCGTTGTTGGGAATGATCTGCGGAAACGCCGGGGCGGTCACGCCGTCCGGGACCTTTCCATAGATGCTGGACATGGTGAACTGCCCGTTGGGGCTGCCGGTGGCTTCATAGGCATTCATCACCACCCCATTCAGCATGCGGCCGAAGTAAAGACCGTATCCGCCATGCACCACGGTCTTGCCGTTGCCAAACGGATCCCACGACAGGCCCACGCGCGGTCCGAAATTATTTGTGTCATTGGGATGATTGCCGATCTGGGCCTGCGGAATCTCGTTGATGGGATACGGCCCGGCGCCGTTCACCGCGGTGTTGACGATCGAGCTCGCGACCAGCGAAGGGAACGGCGGTGGAACGTGCTCGAAGTCGTACCGCACGCCAAGATTCAGCGTGAGGTGCGGCGTCAGTTTCCAGTCGTCCTGGCCGAAGAATCCGAAATCCTCCGTGGTACGATGCCGATCTGCGAAGTCGAATAGCCTTCGCGCGTACGCCCGCGTTCTTCCGCGAAGAAAGCCTGGTTGTCGTCGGCCCCGTCGATCTCGACGTTGTTCATCAGCGGGCTGATGCCGCGGAACACGATCAGTCCGAAGCCGTTGGCGTCGGAAATTGCGGCCGGAGTCAGGAGCGTGAGATTGGACCAACGCCCGCCATTGAGAGGCAGGTTGCGGATTTCGCTGGTCGTCAGCGTTTCCGAGATCTCCGGCGATTCGAATTGAAGCACCGGCGCCTCTCCCCTCACCTCGACTGTTTCGATCGTCGTCCCGGCCTGCAGCATGGGATGCAATTCGGTTAACGAGCCCACCGTTACGGCAACGTTGTTCGCCTTGTAGTCGCCAAACCCCTTGTAACTGATGCTCACGGTGTAGATGCCGGGGCGGAACCAGCGACGCTTTGAAGTAGCCCGACGCATCCGTGACCAATGGATGGTGACATTGGTGGCGATGTTACGCAGAGTGACCGCGGCTCCGGAGATGATGGCATCGGAGGGGTCAACGACGGTCCCGGCGATCGCGCCCTCCGTGGTGCTCTGGGCGTGCATCACGGCGGTCTCCGGAAACCAGGCAATGGCAAAAACAAGAAGACAGAAAATACCGGTTCGAATTCGATTGATCATGATTATGGCTCTCCTGAAATAACGTGCTGATACGGTGCTGACATCAACTCGAAACTTCGTTGGTGCGTCGGCTGTGAGGTTTCCCGCATGCCCTCGCGGCACGCGCCGCAGCCATCTGCGTACGCACCACGCAATAGGACGTTGGCCGCGCAAATGCGGCCCACCCGCCGGAGTTGTAAGGGGCTCAGGGAAAGTGTGTCACTCGCCGGTTAAAGAAGGATGAAGCAGAGGCTTCGCGCAGGTTAATCAGGGATCAAGGACGTGAGCGGGATCACATAACACGTAAGAAACTGTGGATATGTTGTGCAACCTGCCGGCAAGGACGCAGCGCACACCGCGGCGGATTGGTGGTGATACTGCATCCCTACTGCTTCAGCGGCGACGGCTCAAGGCCGGGTGGGTGGGGATGCGGCGCGTGATAGCGCAGGTAGCCGAGGCCCACGCGCATGTTGCGCACTACCGGGCCGGGAATGGTGATCGCCACCGTGATGCCCAGGATGGCGTGCGCCACGGCCAGCGGAAATACATTGCGGAAGCGCAGAAAGACGAAGCACGCGCACATGCCCCAGAGGAACGTGACCGGCGTGAGGATCGGGTTAGGGAGGTGCGCCGCCGCGAAGATACCGGCGGCCGCCACCGCCGCCCATTCGCGCCGCGGCAGCAGCCGCAGGAAGCGGAACAGAAAATAACCCTGCAGCAGGAATTGCTGCACGAATGACCATACCGTGTAGCCGCCGAAGGTCATCACCCAGCTTCGCGTGCTGACCGGGTGCCGCAGCGTGTCCAGGTGAATGGCAAGCATCACCGCGCCTGCGCAGACCATGCCGGCCGCCCCGACCACCCATAAAGACGACCAAAAACCGGCGCGGCGAAAGCCCATCGCCGCCCATCCGGGAAAGGAAACGACCGAGCTCACAACGATCCACGAGGAGGCCACCCACCAAAGCCATCGCTGCTCGGGACGCGGCGACCAGATGGTGGCCAGAATCAGCCCATACCCGATCGACAACTCGAGCAGAGGCCGCCCCTTGCGGTGCATGCTTGGGGAGATTGTGTCGGTGGATGGCGAAGTTTTCAGATCGAGCGCCATAGCGCTTCCCAGTCGTCTCTACTCCACATTGATCGCGTCGATCATGGCTGTCAAATTACCGCCGGCCGAGAACGTGAGCACATTCGTGGCGCCCGGCCGGTCGAGCCGGACCATGACGCTGATCTGCCCCGCCTGGACTCCGGTGGGAGGAAACGCCACCGCCGTCGAGTCCTGATCATTGACCCGCAGGTCGGCGTATTGGGACGCGTCGCTGGGATTGCGGTATGTGATGCGGACCAGGGCCCAGGGATTGCTTGCCGCCACATTCGCGAACCTCAGTTCGCAGCCTCTACAGGGTCCTTGATCATCTGGCTTCGGCTTGTATTCCGGGAACGGCAGCTCCCAGCCCCTGACGAGCAGAAAAACGGCGTCTCCCGCTGGAACCTCGGCGGAGAAAGAACCTATGAAGTCACCGACGTCCTTACCCGACCATAGATCCTTCACGGTCGCGCTCTTAAAATCTGCGACCCCGATGTCCTTCCAAGCGACGGCGACGCTGGCCGCGGCCACGGTCCTGTTCAAGAGCAAGACGGCGTGTCGCCCCGGGCCCGCGAGCGGCTTGGACCACACCTGCACGCCCTTCTGCGGCTCGGCCACCTTCACCGCCTGCAGCCCAAGCGCATCCTGATCGACGGCCACCACCGCCTTTTTGGTGAGCATGGCCAGCGTTTCGGGGGTGAGCTTCGTCAGATCGGCGCCCACCAGCAACGGCGCGCCGCTCATGGCCCAGAGGCTCATGTGTACCCGGTTCTGCGCATCACTGAACCCCGGCATGCCGATGACCATCATGTCGGGATCGTTGTAGAACCCGGTATGCTGCGCCTCGGGATGAATGCCCTGGTCGAAATTGGACAGCATGTTTTCAAAGCTTGCCTTGCGATCGGCGTGCGGGTGGCCGGCCACGATGGGATCGACGATGTCGCCGCTGGTGCGCCAGATGCCGGCCGGCGCGCCGCCTACATGCGGCGCCCACGTCCACGGGCTCTGGTTGCCCCATTCACAGAGAGAGAAGTAGAGGCGGTGCCCGGTGATGTTTTCCGCGCGGGTAATGGCGCGGGCAATCTCGGCATACTGCACCACAGGATCCAGGTTCTCGCGATCGCCGCCGCACCAGTCCACCTTTACGTAATCGAAGCCCCAGCGCGCGAACTGGAGGAAATCCTGTTCGTAGTGTCCTTCGCTGCCGACGTTGAAGTACATCGGCCCCAGATCGGGATAAAGGCTGCAGCCGTTCATGCCGGCGTCGGTATAGATGCCCGCCTTCAAACCGAGCGAGTGGATGAAGCGCACGATATTGGCCATGTCGCCGGGCTTTTCGCCCGCCGCCAGCGCCGGCCAGGCTTTCTCGTCCACCACTAAGTTGCCCTCGGTATCGCGCTGGCCCCGCCACCAGCCTTCATCGATGTTGATGTACTGGTAGCCGGCCGCCTTCATGCCGTTGGAGGCCATCGCCTTGGCCTGCGCCATCACGATCTGGGCATCGATGGTGTTGGAAAAGCTGTTCCACGATGACCAGCCCATGGGCGGAGGGGGAACGGGGATAGACTTCACTGCGTGCTGAGCCGCCGCGAAAGCGGCCGGCAAGCAAAGCACGAAGCACAAGGCGCGGAGCACTCGCTGCGATTTCGAGTCCATCGGCTGCCTACACTTTCAGGAAGATCTTCTTCTTGTACAGGATCCATACGGGGATGAAACAGAACGCGCAGAACGAGACTGAGTAGGCGAAAGCCGCCCAGCCCGAATCGGGAAGGTGCGCGAGACTGTGGCGGAAAAACGACTCGACCACGCTGACCTTCCGGCCGTCCGGTGCCGTGGTTTTGATGTTGTAGATAATGCCGGGCACCAGTTCGCTGAACATGTAGGCCGCGATGGCGTTGGAGCCGAAGACAACCCACACATACGTCCAGCCCTTGCGCCAGTTCATCTGTTCCACGGCCCAGTAGCAGACGGCGAGCAGCGCCAGCGAATAGCCGCCGGCCACCAGCACGAATGAGCTTGTCCACATGTTCTTGTTCAGGGGGAACTCGAGGGACCAGAGATAGCCGACGGCCAGGCTGGCGATGCAGGCCAGCGCCAAACCGGCGGTTTTGGTTTTCACGCTGCGGTTGGAGCGTAGCCAGATGGCTGCGAGTACCCCCATCAACGTCGTCCCCAGCGCCGGCAGATCGCTCAGCAGGCCCTCGGGATCGCGGACGTTGTGATCGGGATAGTACAGGTAGAGGTGATAGGGGAAGAGGTGGCGGTCGATCCACGAGACCAGGTTCTGATTCATGTCCATGAAGGGCACGTCGCGGCCCGGCATGCCCACGCCCGGGATCGGCACCCAGCGCACCAGCACCCAGTAGCCCACCAGCGCAACGCCCAGCGCCAGCCACTTGGTGGACGCGCGCTGGTCATAGAGATAAAACAAGCCCACGACGAGATAGCACACCGCCAGCCGTTGCAGCACCCCGTAGAAGCGCATGTGCGCGAGATGGAAGAACGGGAAGCTGTTGACGACGATGCCGAAGATGATGAGGATGATGGCCCTTTGCGCGGTATGTTTCGCCAGCACGCTCTTTGGCGCTCCGCGCGCCAGCCGCGCGCTGAAAGCAAACACGATCGACACCCCGATGACGAAGGCGAACGTGGGAAAGACGAGGTCGGTGGAGGTGAGGCCGTTCCATTCGGCGTGATTCATGAACCACCACGAGCCGGGGCCTCCGTTGTTGTTCACCATGATCATGAAGGCGATGGTGATGCCGCGGACCACGTCGAGCGAGAGCAGCCGCTGCACACCAGATTGGGGTGCGGTGGCCGGATTGGTCATTGCTGGCGAAGTTGCCGGAGTGGTCATACGCGAGCCGTCTCCCCGAGACTTGGTTGCCCTTAAGCTATCCGCTCAGGCCATGGTTCGCCAAGCGCACCGCGAATCCTGTTCGGTGTCAAGGCCATTCCCGCCACGTTCAGCATCGATGCCGACGGCGTGCTCGAGGACCAGCACGTGGGCGATGCCGACATCGAGGGCAAGCTCAAGAAGATGGTCGCTCGCGCCAACGAAGTGAAGAACGGCAAGCCGGTGCCGGCCGCTACGCAAACGGAGATGGAAAGCAATTGATTCGGGGTTCGCTTCGCCCGCTGGGTGGATGGACTCGGCCTGACGTGAAAGAAAGTCACAGTCCCTTGGTCACGTGACCATCGCGGAGCTTGCAGGCAACCATTTTCCGCAAAATTCATCCCGCGGAATGGATTTGGGAAAAAACCGGAGTGCAAATTTTTAACACATTCCGCACCTTGCGCACAAGACTTGCAATTCCTCGCGAGGACACATACTATCCGCAATAGAAACCGGCCTGCAAAGCAGGTGTGGTGATCAACGCTGGTTGAACCTACATTCATCGAACAGGGGCTCAACTCGACAATCGGTTCTGTGTGCCGTGTCCGCCAGTCCGGAATGCCTAAGGAACCGCGGAGAGCCCCACCGTCTTAGGACGGGTTCACCGGCGCATTGCCCACGGCCCCGCGGGTCGGATTTCTATTTTCAGCCGAATGCGTCTCGGGTAAGAAAGCCGACGCCTTGAAAGGGCACGACTTCAGTCGTGCCGTTTCGCGCAAGATCCGACCGAGTGTCCCTCAAGGCAATGATTCATGCACAAATATTGTGCTGTCATCCTGAGCGAAGGTCGCCGCTGGCGACCGCAGTCGAAGGATCTGCAGTTGCTTTTAGTTCCTTCTGCAGTGCTCAGGAGCCAGTAAGGAAACCTTCTCCTCTGCCATTCCCTCTCCTGTACCTCTGACTCAGCCAGCTCCGCTAACTCCGCCAGCTCCGCTCTCCGTACCGTATGCTCATCTCCAGTGCATCCGGTTCTCATCAACTTCGGAGCTCTGCTCATTCCGAGCTACGGCGCGATGGCCGCCGTTGGCGTTCTGGCTGCGCTGCTCCTGGCGCAACGCACTGCGCGCATGGCCGTCGTCTCCCCGGCGCATGTCTGGAATGTTTGCGTCATTGCGCTGGTCAGCGCGCTCCTCGGCTCGCGGCTGCTGCTGGTTGCCCTGAACTGGCGCGAACTCCTCGCTCACCCGTTGTGGATGCTAGGGTTGGCCACGATTCATAACCCGTGGATCGCGGGTGCCGGCGTTGTGATCGGCGCTCTGGCGGGGCTCGGCTACATGCGTTGGCAGCGGATGCCGGCCATGGCGACGCTGGATGCACTCGCCGCGCCACTCAGCGTTGGACTCGCCTGCGAACAGGTTGGCGCGCTGCTGGCGGGGGCGGGGTATGGCACCGAGGCTACGGTACCGTGGGCTGTCACCTACACCGATCCCCTTGCGCAGCGCTGGAGCGGCACGCCGCTGGACATTCCGCTGCACCCTGTCCAGGCCTATGCAGCGTGCGCATATCTCTTGATGGCTGTTGCCCTGTTGGTTGGGCTTCCGATACGCCGCCAGCCGGGCGATGTCGCCGGCGTGGCGCTGATGGGCATGGGCGTTTTACTCTACGTCACGGAGTTCTGGCGCGATCCCGAAGGCCGGGGATCAGTGCTGCATGGCGCGCTCGATGCCCCGCAGGTAGCCGCTATCGTGCTGGTGCTTCTGGGCGCGCGGCTGCTGCGGTCGCGCAAACCTCCGGTACAAGAGGGTGTGATCGAGACCGGGGCAGCGCATGAATGAGCTTCGCCGCTTTGTGGTGCCTCAGGAAGCCGCCGGACAGCGGCTCGACCAGTTCCTCACCGCGCAACTCGACGGCGTGAGCCGCTCGCGGGTGCAGCTTTTGCTCGATCAGGGCGATGTTCTTCTCGATGGCCAGCGTCCCAAGCCCTCCAGCAAACTGCGCGGCGGAGAATCCATTGCGATCACCGGCGAGCCCCGTCCCGCCCCGCTCAAGGCCATTGCCGAAGACATTCCGCTGAACGTGGTGTACGAGGATGCGCATCTTGCGGTCATCAACAAGCCCGCGGGCATGATGGTGCACGCCGGCTCGGGAGCCACTGACGATGCACGCAGCCGCGGCACGCTGGTGAATGCGCTGCTGCACCGGTTTCAGTCGCTGTCTTCCACCGGAGGGGAGTTGCGGCCGGGCATTGTGCACCGGCTCGACAAGGAGACCAGCGGCCTTATTATCGTGGCCAAAAACGACCGCACCCATGCCGCCCTGGCACGCATGTTTTCGGCGCGCGAGATCCGCAAGACCTATGTCGCGCTGGTGCACGGGGCGGTGGAGCGGCAGAAGGGAACCATCAGCGCCCCGATCGGCCGTGACCCGGTCAGGCGCACCCGCATGACGACGCGTGTGCAGCAGAACGCCCGGGCCGCCGTGTCGCACTACGAGGTTGTGCGGCGGCTCGAGACTGCGTTCGGCAAATTCACCCTGGTTCGCGTGCGCATCGAGACCGGCCGCACCCACCAGATCCGGGTGCACATGGCGTCCCTCGGCCACCCGGTGGTGGGCGACACGCTCTATGGGGCCGCGGGCCAGCTTACGGCGCACACAACCGGGCAAAGAAGCCAGTCCGAAACCAGGAAAAAACTGGGACGCAACTTTCTTCACGCCGCGGAGCTGGAATTCACCCATCCTGTCAGCCGCAAGCCGCTGGCACTCGCCTCGCCGCTCCCTGAGGCCCTGGAGGCCTTCCTTCATCAGCTCGAAACAGGCGCCTGAAGCCCATCCGGGAGCTGAAACGTCCAATCATCACCCCTCGCAGGGGCATGAAACGCGCATCGCCATTGCGCCATTGGTAGAATAAAAAAGTCATGACCAGATTCAATGCTCTGTCCGCGGCAAAGGTCCGCCGCCGGGCTTATAGCTTTGCATGCTTGATGCTTGCAGGCGCGCTTCCCCTGATGTTGTTGCCCGCGCAGCAGCCCGCCACCCCTCCAGCCCAGAATCCGCCAGCACAGCCCCAGGCGCAGCAGCCCCCGGCGAATCAGCAGCAGGGCCAACCGGAGGAATCCGGCGACAGCCAAGCGGCCACGCTCAGAATAGGGGCCAACGAAGTCAACCTGATCTTCACGGTCACCGACAAGCACGGCCACTACATCCCCAACCTGAAGCAAAGCGACTTTGCCCTGCTGGACGATCAGAAGGCTCCGTTCAAGGTGAACTACTTCCACCAGCAGATCAATCTGCCCCTGCGCGTGGGCATCGTGATTGACGCCAGCACCTCCATCCGGACGCGATTCCAGTTCGAGCAGCAGGCAGCCACCGAGTTCCTGATCGAGACTCTGAAGCCGCAGGCCGACCGGGCTTTTGTGATGGGGTTCGACGTGACGCCCAACGTCACCGCCGACTGGACCAACAATCTGGACGCGCTGGAAACGGGCATCAACCGCCTGCGGCCCGGGGGCGGCACGGCGCTGTTCGATGCGGTGTATACGGCCTGCCGCGACAAGCTGATGACGGAACGCGGCCGCGAGCCGGTGCGCAAAGCCATGATCCTGATCTCGGACGGAGACGACAACCAGAGCCGCGTGCGTCTCGACGAAGCGATCAAGATGTGCGAGCGCTCCGAGACCATCATCTACGCCATCAGCACCAACTGGACCCCCAGCCGCGGCAAAGGCGACCAGGTTCTCACGGATATGGCCGAAGCCACCGGCGGCGAGCCGTTCTTCCCGCCCTCGGTCGAGGAGATGACCAACAGTTTCCACGAGATTCAGGCCGAGCTGCGCAGCCAGTACGCGCTGAACTACACGCCCGCGGACTTCAAGGCTAACGGCGCCTTCCGGCCCATTTACCTCTATTGCTACGACCGCCGATACCAGGTACGCGCCCGGAAAGGGTACTTCGCGCCGACGCAGTAAGGCAGTGGTCAGTGATCAGTGATCAGTGGTCAGGGCGGCGGCGATCCGTTCCCGATTCAGGAATCCTTGCGGGCGGTGCATCCCAAATTGAACGAACCGGCATTCGGTTTTTTGGGGACGCTTATCCGCCGCCCTCCCTGCGCGATGAAATGGATGTGGGTGTTTCCGACGCCACGGTTGCACCCGCTTTTCGAGCGGGAGACGAGCATGATCCGGCAGGCCATTTCGTGCGATATCTGCGGGGCGGAGAAGAAGCAGACCAATCATTGGTTCGTGGCCTATGCGCACGCGGGCGAGATGCGCGTCTCGGGGTGGAAGGCGAACGGCCGCATGCACGCCGGCGCGAAGCACCTGTGCGGCCAAACCTGCCTGCACAAGCTGCTTGACGAGTTCATCGCCGGGACTGTCTCGAACCGGGCGCCGGCCGCAGCCGATGCCGCCGAAGCGGTGCAGCCCGCCGCGGTGATGGACGCGAGCCTCACATCCCGGGCCGCCCCCGCGGCCACTCCATCTCCGGCAGCGCGGACCGCGACTGCCAGCGCGCCGCTTCGCTCGCTGCAAGTGGTGCCCGCGGCGGTCATCGCCATCGCGCCTTCGCGCGCCGTCGACCCGTCGGCCGCCCCGGCATCTCCTTTTGATGACCCGCCCAGTTACCCGTCGCGCCGCTGGCGCGCCGAAGCCTGGGAGCGGGAGCGCGAACGCGAACGCCGCTCCGGGCTAACCACGCACCGCAAGACGTCATGAGGTGCGCCAAGGATCAGCCCATGCTGTTCGATTTCGTTTTGCTCCTCATCGCGATCTTGCCCCTCTTCGACGCCAGGCGCATTCAGAATCTCCTCCGCAGATCTGCCCTGAAACTTCAATCCAAGCGCGAAGAGCTTTGTGTCAGGGCACGACTTTAGTCGTGCCGAACAGGGCCCAAAAATGATCGGGCTTTAGCCCCTGAGGGATGCTGTCCGAGCCCATTTTCATATTTTCTGTGTGGAACCCAAGTTCCATGCTCGACTGCCCTGAAAATTCACGGGCACAGCATCAGCGTCCCGGAGGGACCACAGGAGAATAGCCCAGGGTGAAACCCTGGGATAGCGCACGATATGAACCCCAGTCCCGTAGGGACGTAAGAAAGGGGCCCGTCTTCATGTTTTCAGGGTGCCGCACCGCGGCATTTTATGACTGCAGTTGTTCTTCGCGGCTTTCGACGGAGCGAAGTTGATCGTGCGCATCCCACGCGATCGACGCAGCCGAAGGACCTGCTTCTGTCGCCGCCTATCCCCGCCCCTTCTCGAGCAACGCCAGCAGCCCCGCCTCGTCCAGGATGGGAATCTTCAATTCCTGCGCCTTATCGAGCTTCGACCCCGCCTCTTCTCCGGCGACGACGTAATTGGTTTTCTTGCTGACCGAGCCGGACACCTTGCCGCCCGCCGCCTCGATTCTGGCTTTGGCGTCTTCGCGGCTCAGGTTGGGCAACGTTCCGGTCAACACAAACGTCAGCCCCGCTAATTGCGTGGTGCGCTGCTTCTTTTCGGCGGTCATCTTCAGGCCGGCCGCCTTGAGATGCTCGATGAGTTCCCGGTTGGCAGGGCGGGCGAAGAAATCCAGGATCGAACGCGAAATGCGCGGCCCGATTTCCTCCACATGTTCCAGGTCTTCGGCAGTGGCGTTCATGATCGCGTCCATCGAACCGAATTCCTGGGCCAGCAACTCCGCCGTGCGCTCGCCTACGAAACGGATATTCATCCCCATCAGCACGCGCGCCAGGCCTGCCTGCTTCGAGTTCTCGATCTGGTGCAGCAACTTCCTGATCTCGACCGGGCCGAACACGCGCTGCATTTTCTTTTCGCCGTTGCGCTCCACTTCTTCCTTCAGCGATGCCAGCGTGTCCTCGTTGAGCCGGTAAATATCGGCAACGCTCTTCACCACCCCGCTTTCTGTCAGCGCCGCCACCGATCGTTCGCCCAGGCCTTCGATGTTCATCACCCCGCGGCTGGCCCAGTGCTCGATGGTGCCGTGCAGCAGCGCCGGGCAGTCGGCGTTCACGCAGCGGTAGTCGGCTTCGCCCTCCTCGCGCACCGCCGGATTGCCGCACACCGGGCAGTTTTTCGGATATTCGAACGGTTTGGGACCTCGCGGGTGTTCGGCATCGGACACGATCTCGGCCACCTTGGGGATCACGTCGCCGCCGCGTTCCACCTTGACCCAGTCACCGATGCGCAGGCCCATCTTCTCGATCCAGTCGGGATTGTGCAGAGTGGCCGCGCTGATGGTCGCCCCGCCCACAAACACCGGTTTGAGCATCGCGGTGGGAGTCAGTTTGCCGCTGCGGCCCACCGTGATCATGATGTCGTGCATCTGGGTGATGGCCTGCTCGGCGGAGAACTTGTAGGCCAGCGCCCAGCGCGGCGCGCGGCCGGTGTAGCCCAGGCGCTGCTGGGTGGCCTGCGAATCCACCTTGAACACCACGCCGTCGATGTTGTAGCCCAGCGAAGCGCGGCGCTTCTCGGCCTGGTGGATGAACTTGAGCATGTCTTCGAGGGTGTGCACGCGCCCGCGATGCGGATTGACACGGAACCCAAGGGCCGTCAGCGCATCCAGCGTTGCTTCCTGGCCGATGTCGAGGTACTCGCCTGCGCTGAGCAGGAAATAGGCATAGAGATCGAGCCGCCGCTGGGCCACGATGCTGGGCTCAATGGTGCGCAGCGTGCCCGCCGCCGCGTTGCGGGGATTGACCGCCGGCGCCAGGCCCTGCTTTTCGCGCTCCTCATTCATTTTGAAAAAGGCGGCTTCGGGCATCACCACTTCGCCGCGAATTTCGAAGGCCTGCGGGAGGCGGAGTTTTCCAATGGTCTTTGCCGGAACCGAAAGCGGCACGCTGCGAATGGTGCGGATGTTTGAAGTGACGTCTTCGCCGATCTGCCCGTCGCCGCGCGTCAACCCGTACGCCAGGCGCGCGCCGCCGTTCTCGGCCGGCTCGTAGTGCAGCGCGATGCTCAACCCGTCCAGCTTCAGCTCCGCGGTGAATTCGACCGGGAGATTTCCGGCCAGCCCGTTGACGCGCCGCACCCAGTCGCGCAGTTCTTCCTCGGAATAGGCGTTGTCGAGGCTCAGCATGGGCCGCGAGTGGCGCACCTTCTTGAAGCCTTCGGCGGGCTTGCCGCCCACCCGCTGCGTGGGCGAGTCCGGCGTGGCCTGGTCCGGGTGCTCCGCCTCCAGGCGCTTCAGCTCGTTCATCAGCTTGTCGAAGGCCGCGTCAGAGATCTCCGGCGCGTCCATCACGTAGTAGAGGTGCTCGTGCCGCCGGATTTCCGCGCGCAACTCCTCGATGCGCCGGGCCGCATCATGCTTCTTCGACGGTTCGTCCATGGGCAGGATTATAGGATGCGCCCCAGCGGTTACTATGGTGGACAACCGATGGAGCCCCTCACGCATTTCTTCACCGGCGCCTGCATGGGCCGCGCCGGATTCAATCGCAAGACTGCCTACGCCACGCTGGCCGCCACGCTGGCCGCCGAGGCTGCCGACGTCGACATCTTCTGGGCCGTGCGCGGGCCGGTGGAGGAACTGAAGCACCATCGCGGCATCACCCACACTTTTGTCGGGGCGCCGGTGGTCGCGGCCGTCACCGTGGGCGCCGTGTGGCTGCTGCACCGCTGGAACGAGCGCCGAAGGCTGCGCAAACTCGCCCATGCAAATCTCAGCCCAGGCGAACCGGCGCCCTCCCGCCTGCAGCCCCGTGCCGTTCACTGGGGATGGCTCTATCTGACCTGCTTCGTCGCCGCGCTTTCGCACATCGCGCTTGACTGGACCAACAACTACGGCGTACGCCCATTCTTCCCGTTCAATCCGCGCTGGTATGCGGGCAGTTTTATGTTCATTGCCGAGCCGGTGCTCTGGGGCCTTTTTTTACTGGCGTTCATTCTGCCCTGGCTGTTCGGTCTTGCCGATCGCGAGATGGGCGTCCGGCGCTCCCGCTTCCGGGGCCGGGGATGGGCAATTTTTGCGCTCGCCGGCATGGCCGGGCTGTCGGTCTGGCGATGGGTTGAACATTCTCAGGCGCGCGCCCTTCTCGACAACACCCAAGTGACCGCCGCGCCCGTGACGCGCATGGCGATCGAGCCCTATCCGATCAATCCGTTCCGCTGGCACGCCATTCTTGAGACCCCCGGCTTCTACCAGACCGCCGAAGTGAACACGTATTCCCAATCGATCGATACCGATCCGCAGACCGACGTGCTCTTCAAGCCCGACGACACCCCCGCCGTCGAAGCCGCCAAGCGCACTTTCCTGGGCCGGGTTTATCTCGACTGGGGCCGGTGGGCGGTCATCCGCGACCTGGGCCAAGAACCCATCCAGGGCATTGATCCGCCGCATCTGCCCCCCAATCGGACCGCCGACTGGACCACGGTCGAGTTCACCGATCTGCGTTTCGCCTATGCTTTCACTGGAGCCGGCCGCACCCGGCCGCCCTCGGGTTTGAGCGGCTCGGTCTACATCATCGGCAATCGCGACGATGGCGGCGAAGCCATGGGCGGCCGTGAACAGAAGTGACAGCAACCGGAATGGCGGCGTGTTCGAGTCAGCGGCCGGAGGCGACCTTCTGAGCGGATTCGATTCCGCATATGGGCAGCGACGGATCGGTAATCAAACCGATCTGTCTCAGGACCGAGGCCTGGTCCCAGTAGATGTGCTCGTGGGCAAGCTTGTCGCCTTTGAAACGAACAATGGCCACCAGCGCGACCTCCACGCGGCGATGCGTGGGGGAGATTCCGGGCAGCATCCACGGCATCTCCTGGGTGTGGGTGAAGGAGAAAATCATTTCGTCCACGACCTGGTCCTCGCCCACGGTGCGCGAAATCGGCGTCAGCGTCGTGTCGGGCGGCATGGTCGGAATGAAGTCCCGCGAATAGAACTCGCGCAGAGCCGCTTTGCCGCGTCCCCCGGTCATGGTCGGAATGTGATTGACGTAGGCCTCCTCGACCATGGTGGCCAGGGTGGCTTCGGTGTCGCGCGTAGCGAATTCGTGCCGGGTGTGCTCTTCCCAGATCTGCGAAAGATCGATCTTTGCCATGGCGAGGATTCTACGGCAATCCCTGAAGCTGCACCATAAGCCGCAGTTGACCGCCGCGATTCGGGGATTCAGAATAGGTATATCGTTTCTCCCGGGGAACACCCGGAGCAAGAGGTATCCATGGCTGCGTATGTTCTCCTGCTGATTGCCGTGTTGAGCCGGATCGTTCCCCATCCCGGCTTGTGGAATTTCACCGCAGTGACGGGCGCGCTGCTCTACTTTGGCGCGCGGCGCCCGTGGCGGGAAATGCTCGCCCCTCTCGCAGCGCTCATGGCCACCGACTACGTGTTGACGGTGTTTACATACCAATATCCGTTCCACTGGCAGATGTACGTTGCCCAGTGGATCTGGTACGTTGCCGCCATGGCGTTGGGCTGGATCGTGCTGCGGACGCGTACTTCGTTTGTGCGCGTGGCATCCGGCGTGGTGCTTGGACCCACTTCGTTCTTCTTGATGTCGAATTTCGGCGTGTGGGCCGCCGGCACCATGTATCCGCACACTTTCAGCGGTCTGATGGCCTGCTATGTTGCGGCTATTCCGTTCTCCTACCGCAACGACCTGATTTCGACCGCGATCGTCGCCGGCTTGGCGTTCGGCGTACCCGTCCTGGTGCGCCGCATGCGGGAGTCGCACGCGGTTCCCTCCGCATCCTGATTCGATCCTCGGATCACGCGGCTGCACCGATTCGGAGATACAATCTCCGCAGGGAGGAAAGCCTTGGCTGCTCCGGCGCAGACAAATCGTGTTCCGCTTGAGGTCTACCTGAGCACCTCCTGGGAGCCGGACGCCGAGTACGTCGACGGCGTGATCGAGGAAAGACCCATGGGCGAGTACGACCATTCTTCCTGGCAGCACGCGATTGAGCTTTGGTTTGCCCGGCACGCGAAAGAATTCAACATCCGCGTCCGCCCGGAATTACGCGTTCAGGTGAAGCCCGACAATTACCGTGTCCCGGATATAACCATCCTCGATCGCAGCCAGCCCGTCGAGCAGATCATCACTCATCCCCCGATCGCTGTCATTGAGATCCTGTCGCCCCAAGACTCCCTCTCCCGCATGCTCAAGAAACTGCGCGAATATCAGCAGATGGGCATTCAAACCATCCTGGTCCTGAACCCCAACGGCGACGATCATTACCGCTTTAGCGCGTTCGGCCTGACGCCTCTTGACACCACCGCCTTCGATCTTCCCGGAAGCTCCTGCCGCTTCGACCTGGACGAAATCAAGAAACTCCTCGATTGACCAGGGGACCTCTCATACCTCGCCCTTGCGCCTCTTTTTCCTCCACCACAGCACAAATCCAATGATCGCCAGTCCGCAGACAATGGCCACTGCCGGCAACGCGTGATGCGCGATCACCTGCACCGCTCCCGGCCCCAGCTTGATGACCAGCAGAGAAAGCACCAGCCAGCGGATCAGGCGGCCGGTGAAAACCGACAGCAGGAACAGGGTTACCCGCATCTCGAACACGCCGGCGGCGAAGACAAAGGCTTTCCAGGGCGTCGGTGGCGGAAGCATGGACGGGATGGCCATAGCCCAGAATTCCTGCTGCTCGAACCGCGCCCTCATGGCTTCAAACCGCGCCCGGTCGATTCGCTTCAGCAGGAACAGCTCCCCGCCCGCGCGGCCCAGTCCGTAGGGCAGCAGCCCCCCGATGGCCGACCCCACCGCCGCCAGCAACGCATAGAGCCAGCAGTGACTTGGATCCCGCCAGATATAAACGGCGAGGATGGCGTCCATGGGCACCGGGATGGTGGAGGAGTCGAGGACCGCCACCGCCCCCACGCCCCAGAACCCCATCTTCATGATCGCGGGCAGGATAACGGCGTTCCACTTACGCAGAAGTTGCACCAAAAAGTGCTTCAAGAAGGGTCCCCTTCCGGCCGTTGATGCGTCCATTCAAAAAGATCATTGTACGGTTCGCCGCTCCGCCGATCCGGGATTGAGAGTATGCGCGCGGCGCGTGGGTTTCCTCGATTCAAGAGGGATGAGACAATAAAGGGAAAGGACTCGAAGCGGATCCGCCGGGCGGTGAGCGCGCCGCGGTTCCTGTCGGACGAATGCCCCTCAGCGTAGTGCCAACCAGCGTGAACGAGCCGCAGGACCCGGCGGGAACTCGTCCGGAGACCGCCGAGCCTTCCCTGGGCGCGGAAGGCAGCCGCGAAACCGCCCCGGCATCGTCCGGGAGCCCCGGGTCCGATCCAAATCCCAACGGAAAAGGCGGCGAAGGGTCGCGCAGCACGTCCCGCTGGATCGATTACGACACCTACCAACTGCTGGACATGATCAGCGAGCTCGAAGACGAGCGCCGCTGGGCGCGTCTGCGCGAAGGCATCTGGATCGCCATCCTGATCCACCTCGTGCTTCTCTCCTCCATCACCTGGATCCCCAGGTACATCTTCAAGGTTCCGCCGGTCATCGATCCGTTCGAGGCGATCAGGCAGCGCAAGGACGATTTGAAATACCTCGACCTGCCGCCCGACCTGATCAAGCGCGCGCAGCCCAAGGCGCAGGTGAAGCCGGTTCCGGAGAAGCCGCCCCAGATGGACAAGAAGACGCTGGAGGCGCTGAACAAGGCGATGCCGCCGCAGTTGCCGCCGGCCCCGGCGCCCAAGGTGGAGCAGGCGCCCCCGCCGCCCCCGCCGACGCCGGAGTCCCAGCCGAAGCTTGAGTCGCCGGTGCCCAAGCCGCCTCCGCCGCGGCCCAGCTTTGCCATGGGCTCGCAGAATCCTGCCGATCAGTTGCGCGACGCCATGCGGGGCTCGCGCGGTCCAAGCAACGGCTCAGACAATGTGCCCTCGAACCCTGGCATGGCCCAGCATCCCGGCGCCGGGGGAGGCGTCCAGGTGCTTTCCGACACCCAGGGTGTCGACTTCAATCCCTGGCTCCGCCGCTGGTACTTCGAAACCGAGCATACCTGGGACCCGCTGATTCCCGACGAGGTCAATCCGCCCATCCTGAAGCAGGGCCAGTGCATGATCCGCTTCAAGGTCCTGCCCAACGGCCGCATCATGGACGGCAGCATGGTGCTCGAAGGCCGCTCCGGCGAT
This sequence comes from uncultured Acidobacteriota bacterium, assembly GCA_963720105.1. Classification (GTDB taxonomy): domain Bacteria; phylum Acidobacteriota; class Terriglobia; order Terriglobales; family Acidobacteriaceae; genus Telmatobacter. Next base: position 24,043 of record CAVREL010000074.1, read on the forward strand.
ACCGCGCTGGACCGCGCCGCCTGGGGCGCGCTGACCGGCTCGAACTATCCGCCGCTGCCGCGCGAATTCCACGGGCCGTATCTGGAGCTGCGGGCGGTCTTCATGTACAACATGCGGCCGGAATAAAGTAGAACGAACAACATCTGACCCTTTCACCGCATCAAACGATTCACCTCAGGGGTCCGTGATGAGCCATGCACCCGCATTCGGCAGTGTCGCTGTTCCCTCTTTCTTTCTCACCTTCGCATTGATAGTGGGCTGTTCGAATGGCGGGCAAGCCAAGCTAAGTACCGGCCCAAACCCCACTGGCTCGAGCGGTGGTTTCACTGTGGCTTCTATTAGCCCGGCGTCCGGGGCAACGGGGGTGCAAGCTGCCGCCGTTATCCAAATTACCTTCTCCTCAGCGCCCGACCCCTCGAGCTTGAACAACAGCACGATCCTGGTTACCTCTCCGGGGTATGTACCAGGTTCCCTCGGTTACGGCGCAGGTTCAAGCACGGTCAGCTTCACGCCATCCTCTCCCGGCCTGGTCGCAAACAGCACGTATACCGTAACCGTCTCGGGAGTGAAGAGCGCAGCCGGGATCGCGATGGCGGCGCCCTTCACCTCCATGTTCGCAACGGTCACGACTCCGCAGGGAACCGGGGGAACCGGCTGTCAATGGACCTATCCCGACCTTCCTGATTCGCCGCCGTGTACCCAGTACATGGTGGGACTCTATTCGTCCGCTATCCAGGCCGGTGGCATCACCATGGACACCAATGGCAACATGACTGTGAAGTTTGGAGACGTTCCCTCTTTTACCGTCCCGCCGAATGCGGACCTCACGGTGCAGTTCTGCCCCGCATACAATTCCAATAACTCAGCCAGCGCGCCTGCCTGCTTCGATGTGGGCACTGTTTCGAGCGATTCCTCCGGAGTCGTCGACGCGACATTCAAGTTTCCGCAGCCTGGAAGCTGGGCTGGAGATTTCCAGGTACTTAATGGCGGCACCGTCATTGTTCAGACTGCATACCCCCCGGGCGCCGTTCAGCAGGAGACGGCCGCGATGCCACTCGTCACCCTGCTGGAGACGCTGCAGCCCGAGACCACTGTAAACGCAACGGGAATCACCAATGGACACCCGGTTCAGGATCCTCTGAAGAACGGCGCCGTCGTTTACACCGAAAAGGGAATCGTGGGGTTCCCGGTTTACGATGCTTTCCCGAACACGGCCTACGTCGCCTACGAATCGGTCACCCGCGATGTGGGAGGGTCCGACACCAATAAAGTGATCACGTTCACCACCGATGCTGGCGGCGACGGTGGATTAAACTCCGATTTCCCGTCTGGCAGTACCGGACCGTTTCTAAGTGTCAAGGGCGGCGACATCTTCCGGGTCGAGCCACAGGACACCTCCCACGCCGGTTGGATCGGCGGCTTCTACGTGCCTCAGTGAAGGCCGGGAAGTTGGTCAACATCGAGTTGCTCATGATCTTAAGACGTGCAGTGGACGTGTGGCGAGCTATCCGGAAGATGGATGCGATTTCGTTCACACTTTGCAAGGACGGTCTTTAATCAGCAGCCACACGCACGCCGTCGCCGCCAAAGGCATGCATCCGGCGACCACGAATGCCGGACCATAGGAGAAGCGGTCGACAGTCACGCCTACCGCAAGGGTGAACAACGTGCCCACCAGCCCTGCCGCCAGCCCGCTCAAGCCTGTCACAGTTGCCACCACGTCCTGCGGGAACAAATCCGAGGGCAAAGTCAGGCCCATGGTGGACCAGGCGGCATATCCCCATACCGCCACGCAGATAAGCCCCAGGGCCACATACGGGCTGTGCACCTGGGCGGCCGGGATTCCCAGCAGCATGGGGAGGCAACTGACCGCGCATACCCAGCGGCGCGCCGCAAGGACGCCCATACCGCGGCGAATGCAGAAGCTTGAAACGAAGCCGCCGGTGAAGTTGCCGATGTCGGCGGCGACAAATGGGATCCAGCCGAAGATGGCGATGCGCGTCAGGCTGAATCCGCGCGCGTCGCTCAGGTACTGCGGCAGCCAGAAGACGTAAAACCACCAGATGGGATCGGTGAGCGCGCGGCCCAGCACCGTGCCCCACACGTTGCGATCCCGGGCCAGCAGCAGCCAGCGCGTGGCGCCGCGCTGCTGGGAGGCGGGCGGCGTCTCCTGGCCGCTGCGGATCAGCGCGAGTTCTTCCGCGGACACCCGGGGATGCAGCGCCGGCGAGCGATAGATGCGCAGCCAGGCGATTAGCCACACGAATCCGAGCGCGCCCGAAAAGACAAACGCCCAGCGCCAGCCGATCCAGCGCGCCACGAGGGGAATGACGAGAATCGCGAGCGCGCCGCCCACGCTTGATCCGCTGTCGAAGATGGCCACGGCGACGCTGCGCTCGCTGGCGGGAAACCATTCCGCCACGGTCTTGCTCGCCCCCGGCCAGTTGAAGCCCTCGCCGATGCCCAGCAGGAAACGGCTGGCGGCGAAGCCGGCAACCGAGTTCGCCAGGCCGGTGCAGGCGTTGACCAGGGACCAGAAGACCACGGCGATGGCCAACCCGATGCGCGTGCCGACGACGTCCAGGAAAATGCCGCCCAGCAGCCACGTCACCGCATACGAGATTTGAAACGCGCCGAAGATGCGGCCGAGCTCGGTGTGGGTCAGATGGAACTGCGCGCTGATAACGGGCGCCAGCACCGAGAACGTCTGCCGGCTGATGTAGTTGATGACCGTGGAGCCAAACAGCGTCCACACGATCCACCAGCGCACGCGGCTCCGCCCGTGCGTGGTTCGCGGAGTTTGCGGCGTGCTGTCAGGCATGGCTTCCGGTGTGGATGACGTCATCTCCCGCCGTGATCCGGTCATGACTGCGGAACATCTGACCAAAGACTGCGCACAAAAGGCAGGCTAATTATATGCAAACAAACTTTTTAGATTCGTCGATGTGGATTTAGAGCTGATTAAGGGTTGGTTTAGGACTTTAAGAGTCGGAGTGCGGTTTCATCCGAGACAAGGTCAGGCCAAGCCAAGGCGCGGCCTCACCTGAACTTAAGGAGGAGGTCTCCCCATGCTCAACACCAATCGCAACTCCAACCTCTCGACCACCGACCGGCAATGCAAGGTCCTCATGCTCACCGTGATCATCGTGGGAGTCCTGTCCTTTTTGCTGTGCCTGGGAACGGCAGCCAACGCCCAGTCGGTCTCCGATGAAGCCCAGACTCCCGGAGGCAGCCCCCAAGGGAGCCGCTTTACCGATCCCACCGAAGGCGCATTCTCCATGGACGTCCCTGCCGGATACCAGGTCGAAGGGGGCGTGTATCGCTTCGGCTACCTCGATGTCCGCTGGACGACGGAGATCCGCTCCCTGGACGGCGAGGTCATCATCCGCATCGACGATCCTAATGTGCCCCCGTATATCATGCCGTATCGGCAGTGGCGTCGCACCGGTCAGCCGTATGAGCACTTCGAGGTGTTCCAGGGGGTGGTGTACGAGTATCAGAAAGCGGAGTCCTACGCCGAAACCTACGCGAGATGGCGTTTTGCCTCCGTCTGCACCTCGCTCACCGCGATCCATTCCGGCTGGTCCCCCTCCATGCCCAAGGATTGGCAATATGCTTCCGGAGTCCGCACTTCGCAGGCTTCCGTCGAGTTCGACTGCGCCGCGTCCGGCGGTCCCCGCATCGCCAGCGTCTTCGCGCGCACCTCGATCCAGGGCAAACAGGGCCTGTGGGTGGTCGACCCCATCATCAGCATCCTGGCCCCGCCTGACCGGCTGCAGCAGGCCCGGGAGATGACCCAGAAGATGATCGATAGCTGGCAGGAAACGCCGAAGTGGAAGGACTTTCAGGAATCCATGGAACGAATCGGCCTCAAGGAAATGAAGACCAACCCCATCTGGACCACGGAAATACCCCACCCGTACGGTTGCTTTGACCCGCCCCGCCCTGGCGTGAGCAAGTTCCAGGATCCCCTCACCGGAATCACATTCTGGAATCTCAGCGGTCCCAAGGCCAACGACTCCATCAAGGATCAGGGAGTGGGGGTCAACTCCAACCAGAGCCCAGGTCCCGGCTTTCAGCAGGTGACCAACACGGAGCAGTAGTGACCTGGGTCAGGCGACTGATCGATCGTGCAGCGGATCGTATTGCCTGGTAGGTTATGAGCCGCGCTTCACCGGCTCATCCACAATCTCCTCCGTCTCCGGATTCCAGTAGAGCCGCTTGCCGCTCCAGTAGGATTGCGCGGCCATGATGCAGACGATGGAATGCGAAAACCCATGGTCCACGTTGGCGTTGGGCTGGGTGCGCGCCTGCATGGCTTTGAGCCAGTTCATCAGGTGTACCAGGCTGTCGTCGTTGGGTTCGCGCGATTCGGGCGGGGGCGCGCCTTCGGCCTTCACCACTTCTTCCTGATCTTTCGCGGGAGCCACGATGGGCACGCCCTTGGAATTCACCGAGCCCCAGTACTCATCGCGCCCGCCCTCCTTGCTCACCGTGAACAGCGTGGCTCCTTCGCCGCCATAATTGGCAATCGTGCCGTCCCGTCCCATGATCCGTGAGAAGCTGCGGAAGCTGTTCCCGAAGATCACCTTGAACGTATACAGGAAGCCTTTGGGATAGGTGACAGCGGCGACAGCGGTATCGGGGTTTTCGCGCCCGTCTTTCCAGGTGAACACGCCGCCGTTGGCGACCACGCTTTGGGGATGGGTCTCTTCCGTCCACAGATGAACCAGGTCGCACCCGTGGCTCATCCACTGGTCGAAGATGCCGGACGAAAAATCCTTGTAAAGCCGGAATTCGAGGTAGAGATGCGGATCGAAGGGGCGGTCCGGTTTGCCTAGCAGCCAGCGCTTCCAGTCGGTGTCTTCCTCTTTGAGCTGCGACGGGCGCGCCATCCATTCTTGCCAGCGCATGTCGCGGTCCTGGAGCATCTCGTCGGTCGAGCCGGTGTCCCAGGGAACGAAGCGCCAGCGCTCCTCGTTGACGTTCCACTCCTGCTCGATGTGCACGATGGGGCCGATGCGGCCGGATTGGATGAGGTCGCGCACGGCAAGCTGGTATGGCTCGCTGCGGTGCTGCGAGCCCATCTGCACCACCTGCTTCGAGGCCTTGACCACGGCGCGCGCCTCCTTGGCTTCGGAAAGCACGTTGGCGAAGGGCTTCTCGACGTAGCAATCCTTGCCGGCCTTCACCACCTCGACGCAGAGCTTGGCGTGCTGGAAGTCGCCGGTGGCGATCATCACGCCATCGATGTCCTTGTTGGCCAGCATTTCTTCGGAGTACTTGTAGCATTTGGGCTCGAGATTGAAGGCGCGCTTGACCTGGGCGGCGCGTCGGTCGCGGGCCAGCTTCCAAAGGTCGCACACCGCAATGGTCTCCACGGGCGTCTGTTTTGAAGCCATCTGCACCATGTGCACGTGGCCTTCGCTGCGGCCTCCGCAGCCGAGCTGGGCGATGGCGATGCGGTCGTTGGCGCCCAGCACGCGGCCGTAGGAGCGCGCGGTGAGGCCGGCGGCGATGCTGGCGCCGGTGGCCTGCTTGAGAAAGGTGCGGCGGTCGGGATTGGCGGTGTCGGTCATGGTAGCTCCTAACTTCCAGCTCCTAGCTTCTAGCTTCCAGCTCAACGCCGGCGGCTGAATCGGGATCGAGAAAGACGGTCACGTCGGGATGGGTGCGCAGGATGGTGGCTGGGCACGAGGTCGAAATCTCATCCTGAATCGTGCGGCGGACGATGGCCGCCTTGCGTGGGCCGGGGACCGAGGCGATCAGTTTCGGCACCCCCATCAGCGCCGGGATGGTGAGCGTGATCGCGGATGCCGGAACATCATCGATGGTGGCGAACCAGCCTTCGGCAAGCTGCTGTTGACGGCATTGCGCATCGAGTTCGACCACCTTCGCATCCACCGGATCATCAAAGTCGGCGATCCCGGGATCGTTAAATGCCAGATGGCCGTTTTCGCCGATCCCCAGCAGGCAGAGCTGGGGATGGGCGGCGCGAAGTTTGCCGGCATACTCGCGGGCGGCACGTTGCGGGTCGGGCGCGTTGCCGTCGATCTCGTTGAATTCCCGCATCCGCACATTGCCGGTCAGGCGCTCGCGCAGGTAGCGGCGAAACGATGCGGGATGACTGGCGGGCAGGCCGATGTATTCGTCCATGTGAAAGCCGAGGACGCGATACCAGGGCAGATCGGGCATGGCCGTCAGTGCGGCAAGGGTCTCGAACTGCGACGCGCCCGTGGCGAAGATGACGGCGATCTCGGGCCGGCTGGCGGTGAGTTCCTTCAAAGCGCCGGCGGCGGCGCGGGCCGCGGCCCGGCCGGCCGCTTCCCGGGAGGGATGGATTTCCACTTTCATGAGTCCGGCGCGAAACTGCCGGGTGGGAAGCGTGTCTACTGACAAGGGAAGCTCCCTGAAAAGACGTGAGTTTGCGTACTTCTTTCGACGGACAACAGGGTAGCGCAAGGGGCGAGGGACTGGATATGGGGCGGAGGAGGAAGGCCGAAAAGGAGGTCCTTCAGTGGCTTCGCTCCTTCAGGATGACAACCGAGGTGGGAGGAAGAACGCCCTTCTAAAAATCCAGTTGCTAACTAAATGATTAGTTGCTAGTCTTAATAAGCGACGAGATTCCCCAACGACCCCCGTCCAAGACTAGGAAAAAGGAAAAATGCCGCCGAAACGTTCCATCACGCTGACCCCCGCCGAGTTAAGGCTGATGCGTGTGCTGTGGACCCGGGGTGAGTCCAGCGTGGCTGACATGGTGGCTGCAACGGCCGACGAGGGCGCGCTGGCGTATACGTCGGTTCTGACGACCATCCGGATCCTCGAGAACAAGGGGTACGTGACCCACCGCCAGGACGGCCGGGCGTTCCTTTACAGCGCGTGCATCGGCGAGCACGAAGCCAGCCGTTCGGAGGTCCGGCACGTGCTGCAGCGCTTTTTCGGCAATTCGCGGGAGCGGCTGTTGCTCTCGCTCCTGGGCGACGAGGACATCTCCGCGGAAGAGTTGAAGCGCCTGAAGGAAGCCATCGCCGAAATGCCTGAGGATGTGGCGGAGGGAGCGCGATGAACGCGGTTCTTCCTTTCCTCCTATCCCTCTCCGCGGGCGCTGCCGGAGCGCTGTTCTCGGCCGTTTGGGAGGGAGCGGTGCTGGCTCTCTGTGTAGGCGTTTGTCTGCGCCTGTTCCCCCGCTTGAGCGCCGCCGCCCGGTCGGTGGTGTGGCTCAATGTTTTTGTTCTGTTGGTCCTGCTGCATTTTGTTCCGGTGCTTGCGGGCCGCCCGGCCGATCCGGGCAGCGTCCACGTGCCGGCCATTCATCTTGACCTGCGCTGGAGCGTTGCGGTCGTTGCCCTGTGGCTCGCGCTGTCGATCTGGCGGGCGGTGCAAATGATCATCGGGGTGGTGCATTTGCGCGGCCTCGCCAGACGCGCGATGCCTTTTGAAACCGATGCGGAAACCGAGGCTCTGCTGGCGCAGGCACCGGGGCGGCACGCCGCCATTCTGTGCATCTCCCACGAAGTCTCGCGGCCCAGCGTGCTTGGCTTTTTCAGGCCCCGCATCCTGGCGCCGCCCGCACTGCTGGCGGAGTTGACCGCCCAGGAATTGCAACAAGTGGTGCTGCACGAGATGGAGCACCTGCGCCGGGGCGACGACTGGACCAATCTCCTGCAGAAAATTGGCCTGGTGCTGTTCCCACTGAACCCGGTACTGGTCTGGGTCGAGCGGCGGCTGTGCACCGAACGCGAGCTGGCCTGCGACGATCGCGTGGTCTGCTCCAGCGCGGGGCGGAAAGCCTACGCGCTCTGCCTCACGCGCCTGGCGGAGCTTGCCTTATTGCGAAGGGGCTTCTCGCTGGTATTGGGGTTATGGGAGCGGCGGCCGGAACTGGTCCGCCGGATACAGCGCATCGTAAGCCAGCCGGTTCGGACGATGGGCCGGCGGCCGGCCATGGCCGCCACCGGCGGCCTTCTGGCCGGGGCGCTAGGATGCGCGGTTGCGCTTTCGCACAGCCCGCAGTTGGTCAGCTTCCTCCCGGATCACCCCGCCGTGCTGCAGGCGTCGTCGCTCGACCCGCACGAAGTGGCGCGCCAGTTGGGCGGCACGCCGCAACTGATGAAGGCGTCCATGCCCCAGGCTAATTCAGCGGGACACCGGACCCCGGCGCAACAGCGCATGCACCGGGCGGTTCTGAAGGCTCTCGAGCACCAGCAGCCGGCGGCGAACCAAGTTGCGCGCGTGATGCTCCCAGGTCTCCAAAACCGCGAGACCCTTCGACAAGCTCAGGGCAGGCTATCGGGCCCGCAAGCGAACATGATTCCGCCGCCGGCTCCGCTGCCCGCGCTCGATCGGCGCCAGTTGATCATGCTGACCGAGGTAACAACTTTCCAGGCCCCTCCGCGTGTGGTGCTGGCGGTAACGCCTGACCGGCGCGTTGCGCCCGCGGTGGTCATTCCGGCCACTTACGCCATCGTTCCTGTGCCCAACGGGTGGCTGATCATCCAGATCTAGACCCGGACGACTCAAGTTCAACCATTTAACCCAACTTTGGAGAAGAAAACCCCATGGCAAAAACAACTAATCATTTAATAACAAACGCAAAGAGGTGGTCGATCCCGGCGGCGATCGCAGGCGCGTTCGTGCTGGGGGCGGCATTCTTTGCCGGACACGGCCCGGTGCGCGCGGCCTCCGCCATGCCCCTGGACGACAACAGCATTTCGGCGTTGACCTCACTGGACCACGCTATGGAAGCGGTGGCGTCGAAGGTCACGCCGGCGGTGGTCAACGTGGCCGTCACCTCTCGCGGTCCGAGCGAGGAGGAGTCCTCGAACGACAACGGCAACGACAACCAGGATCAGCAGGGGCAGATGCAGCAGCTGCCTCCGGGACTGCGGCAGTTCTTCGGCAACATGTTTCCCCAGATGCCGAACCGCCCGCAGATCGAACACGGAGTGGGCAGCGGCGTGATCATCTCGCCGGATGGCTACATCGTGACCAATAACCACGTCGTCGATGGAGCCACGCAGATCCGCGTGACGCTGAATGATCGCCGCGTGCTGAGCGCCAAGGTGGTCGGCACGGACAAGCTGACCGACCTCGCGGTGATCAAGGTGAACGCCAGCGACCTGCCCACGGTCGCCTGGGGCGATTCGAGCACCCTGAAGCCCGGCCAGACGGTTCTGGCCTTCGGCAGTCCGTTCGGCTATTTCCAGTTCTCGGTTACGCGAGGTATCGTGAGCGCGGTCAACCGGCCCAACCCGTATTCGGATGACGCCCGCAAGCCGGGCGGATTCATCCAGACCGACGCGGCCATCAACCCCGGCAACTCGGGCGGCCCGCTGGTGGATGCGCGCGGCGAGCTGGTCGGCATCAACACCTTCATCATCACCAACAATGGCTCCTTCGCGGGCGCGGGATTCGCCATTCCGGCGCAGATCGTGAGGACGACGACGGAGCAGCTGATCAAGCACGGGAAGGTGGAGCACGGCTACCTCGGCGTAAACATCAACGCCGTAACTCCGGAAAACGCCCACTTCTTCAACCTCAAGGATGCTTCGGGCGCCATCGTATCCCAGGTTCATCCCGACACTCCGGCCAGCCAGGCCGGCCTGAAACAGGGCGACGTCATCATCGAAGTGAACGGACACACGGTGGAGGACTCCGGCAGCCTGCAGATCGCCATCAGCGAAATGACTCCCGGCACGCCGGTCAAGCTGGGCATCGTGCGGGACGGCAAGCCCATGACCCTGGACCTGACCGTGGGCTCGTATCACGGCCGGAACGAAGTGGCCGGCAACGAAGGCGAGCATGGCGGCAACAAGGGCAAGATCGGCGTAGCGGTTGCCGACCTGAACGGGCCGGCGCGCCAGCAATTCAACGTGCCTGACAATGTGCGCGGCGTGGTGGTGCAGCAGGTGCGCCCCGGGAGTCCCGCGGACGATGCAGGTCTGCAGCCCGGCGACGTCATCATGGAAGTGGATCGCAAGCCTGCGCAGACGCCCAGCGAGTTCGCCGACCAGGTGCACAACACGCCGTCGGGCCAGGACCTGCTGTTGCTGGTCTGGTCGCACGGCAATGCCAGCTACCGCACGGTTCATCCCGATACCGGCACGCAGAACGGATAAAAGCAAACCGAGTTGTCCTGTGGACAGATTCTCTCGTCCATCGGACCATGCCCGGCTGGGGAAGGCAGCCGGGCATTTTCTTTGGTCGCCAAAACAAAGCGCCGTGCCCCATCCTCGCGACTTTTTTCTGTCGCGAGGGTGGGAAACCACGAACCCCCTTCGGCTTCACACGGTTCCGACCAGCTAATCTATTCCTGTCCTGCGAATCCCGGCGAGAGGTAAGGAAATTGATCGAGCGCGTTGCCATTCTGGGCACCGGATTGCTTGGCACGTCGCTGGGGCTGGCCTTGCGCGCGGCGGGGTTTACCGGCTCGATCGCGGGCTGGAACCGGAGCGCGGAAGGCGGGCGCGACGCGCTGGCGATGGGCGCGGTCGACCTGGTCGCCAGCGATGCAATCGAGCTGGCTCGCGAGAGCGAGGTGGTCATCCTGTGCGTGCCGATCTACTCCACGCTGGATTACATGGAGCAGCTTGCCAGGGTGCTGACGTCCGAACAACTGGTCACCGACGTGGGCAGCACCAAGGCGCAGATCACCGCGGCCGCCGGACGCCTGTTCAACGCGCCGGAGCGGGCGGCTTTTCTTCCCGGACATCCCATGGCGGGCAAGGAACGAGGAGGCGCGGCGCTGGGCGATGCGCATCTCTTTCGCGGCGCGGTGTGGCTGTTCACGGACGATCCCGCATGGCAGCGGTCCAGGCGCGGCGCGGAGCTGGCGGCGGACTGGCGCGATCTGGTCGTGACGATGGGATCGAAAACCATCGATCTCGATGCCGGGCGCCATGACGAGCTGGTGGCATGGGTGAGCCATCTGCCGCAGTTCACGGCGACCGCACTGAGTGCGCTGCTTGAGGAGCAGGTGGGCAATGCGCCCGAGCTCAAGCACGTAGGCGGCCGTGCTCTGCGCGAGATGACCCGCCTGGGGGCCAGCCCCTTCTCGATGTGGCGGGACATTGCGCATACCAATACCGAAGCGATCGAAGCTGCCTTGCTGGCCCTCGAACAGCGCCTCGCCTATATTCGCGAGAACCTGCGCACGCCGGAGCTTCGCGAGGAGTTCGAGCGGGCCAATGCGTTTCGGCGGGAGTGACCTCATTCGTCACTTCTTACCCTGCCCTTGTCAACACCCGTGAGAAGATGGACGGAATCAGAACGGCGAGGTGCTTCCCCGATGCCGGCCTCCTTTCGCGACCTTCGTCGCGCTGCGCGGCAATTACGCAACAGTCCCGGATTCAGCCTTACGGTAATCCTGGCGCTCGCACTGGGCATCGGCGCCACCACGGCGATCTTTTCGCTCATCGAGGGCATCCTCCTGCGCCCGCTTCCGTATGCCGATCCCGATCGCGTGGTGATGCTGGGCGACCACATCGGCAACAGCCCTACCCTGCCTGTTACGGCGCGCGAGATCGTCACCTACACCAGGGCAACCACGGCCTTCGCCGCGCTAGGCGGATACGCCTTCACCAGCTTTGAGCTGTCGGGAAGCCAAACTCCGGAGCACATCAATGCGATACGCCTCAATGCCGGGGTGTTCACCGCGCTCGGCGTTCAGCCCGCGCTGGGCCGCGTTTTCACGCCCCACGAAGAGGACGGCCGGCAATTGCTCGCCGTGATCAGCTACCGCTTGTGGCTGAATCGCTTTCACCGCGATCCGGGTGTCCTCGGCCGTTCCATCTCGCTCGACCGCAAGACCTACACCGTGATCGGCGTCATGCCGCGCGATTTCGATTTTCCCGTGGCGGTCGGCTCCCTGCATCCCACTCAGCTGTGGGTTCCGCTCAGCCTCACCACGGGTGAACTCTCCGATCTGAACGCCGGCAACTGGGGCTACCACATGGTTGCGCGGCTCAACGACGGCGTCTCGCTCCGCCAGGCCGCCGAGGATGCCGACCGCGTTTCGCGCCTGGTCATGCAGAGTTTCCCTGCCACCATGGCGGCCATCCGCATTCGCGGCGATGTGAAGGGATTGCGAGAGTTCTATGTCGGTGAGACCCGGCCGCTCTTGCGCAGCCTGTTCCTGGCCGTTGCCGCAGTGCTGGGGATTGCCTGCGTCAACGTGGCCGGGCTCATGCTGGTCCGGTCCATCTGGCGGCGACGCGATTACGCGGTGCGGCTAGCGCTGGGCGCGCGCTCCAGTGTTATCGTGCGCGAATCACTGCTGGAAGGCCTGTTGCTGAGCTGCGCCGGCGGTTTTTGCGGATTACTTCTGGTCTTTGTTGCCATCCGCAGCGCCCCGCGCCTTCTCCCCCAATCGATGCCGCGCGTCGACTCCATCGCCATGGATCCGGCCGTCGCGTCGTTCGCCGTTCTTCTGGCGCTCATCACCGGGGCCCTGTGCAGCCTGGTTCCGGCCGTCGCGGTGCTCAGGATCAACCTGACAGATGGACTGAAGGAAGGCGCAAAGAATCTTTCCGGCAGCGCCAGTCACGCTGCGCTTCGCTCCCTACTGGTGGTGGTCGAAATCGCCATGGCCCTGGTCCTGCTGAACACGTCTGTCGCTTTCGTGCGCAGCTACCAGAAGATGCTGGCCGTCGACCCCGGGTTCCGCCCCGATCACGTGCTGGTGGCCGGCTATACCCTGCCGCTTTTCCAATATCCGACCGAAACATCGGCGCGCGCCTTCCGTCGTGAGGTCATGGAGAAGCTGGCGCAAAGGCCGGGCGTGACCTCGGTGGGAACGGGCAACACCATTCCTGCTTCGGGCCTCATCGGCGGGGCGGCCTACACCGTCGAAGGCGAGCCGGTAAGCCAGTGGAAATTGAAATTCGCGCAGTTCGTGATTATCGATGGCGACTACTTGCGGGCCATGGGCATTCCCCTGCGCGAAGGCCGGATCTTCACCCCGGACGACCGTGCCGGAGCGCCGCTCGTGATCGTCGTGAACGAGTCGATGGCGCGCGACCGCTGGCAAGGCCAGAGTGCCGTCGGGAAACGGATGCACGTTGGCAATCCGCAAAAAGGCCTGCCCTGGGCCACGATCGTCGGCGTAGTCGGCGATACCAAGGGAGGCTCGCGCGACCAGCCCGCCGGCGACCAGTGGTATGCGCCCGAAGATCAGCCCACCACCCTCTACGGCAACGACTACAAGGAGACGCTCACCAGCCGCGCGGGAGGATTCATCGTGGTCCGCTCGATCTTTCCGCCGGAGCAGATGGCGCAAACGCTGCGCGCCACAGTGGCGGAAATCGATCCGCATCTCACGCTGGAACGAATTCAACCGATGAGCGCGGTAATGGCCGATGTGGAAGCGCCCCGCCGCTTCAACACCGGGCTGATCAGCGGGTTTGCCTTGGGTGCGTTGCTTCTGGCGTTGACGGGGATCTACGCGGTGGTGGCGTTCTCCGTGTCAATGCGAGTCCAGGAGATCGCGATCCGCATGGCCTTGGGCGCGCAGCGCGCCAACATCGCGCGGCTGGTGTTGATCTCCGCTGCGAAACTCGGGCTTGCGGGATGCGTGCTGGGCGTGCTCGGCTCGCTGGCCGCCGCGCGCCTGGTGCAGAGTTTCCTGTTCGGCGTTTCGGCCACCGCGCCGCTGCTTTACGTTTTGGGCGTGGGGATCATCTTCGTGCTTGTGCTCGTCGCCTCTGCTTTGCCTGCGGTCCGCGCAGCCGCGTCGGATCCGATCGAATCCCTGCGCGCGGCCTGATCCCTGATCCCTGTATTAAAGGCAAAGGGGCGAGAATCTCTTTGGGGAGATCTCGCCCCTTGCTATCCGCTTTGCGAAGATCCGGTTTCGGATACCGGATCACAACGTTCATGACAGAGAGTCAGTGGGAAAGTTCGAGCTCCGCTCGAGTTTCCCTCACCTTCCCGCTGTCACATCGGTTGCCAGAGTTTCTACTTAGCCATTCATGAGTTTCGTTTCCGATTCTCTCGAAGGCCATGTTGTCTACTCTCTCCTTCTGGAAGATTTCTCTTCCGTTACAGCCTTGGAATGGTGGTGTTGCAAGAGGGTTGTCGGAAGATGATTTTCCCGCTGTGGAAATTCCGTTGTTCCGCGCCGCGGTGCGTGAGCCCGCACTCGAGCGATCTCCCGGCCCGGCGGAGCAGGCATTTATGATTTTCGTATAGATAATTTCTTGGTCCCGAGAGGTCATCGATATGAGTTACCGCCCATCGGACAATTCGCCGTCGGGAGGCGCGACCGCGGCCATCGCCAGGATCCTGCTGGCGGCAGCATTCCTGCTGAGCGCGGCGGCTCTCTGGGCCCATCATGGCCTGGCAGCGTTTGACACCACCCACACCGTGCGCATGGAAGGAACGGTCACCGGCATCGAGTGGATCAATCCGCATGCGTTCATCTATGCCGATCTCAAGGATGACAAAGGCAAGGTGGCGAACTGGAAACTGGAGCTGGGCAGCCTGGGCATGTTGACCAAGTACGGCGGCTGGACGGAGACCACAGTCAAGAAAGGCGATCACGTGACGGTGCAGGGATTCAAAGCCAAGGACGGCTCGCCTTACTTGTCGGTGGGCAGAATCTGGCTGCCGGATGGCCGCTCGCTCGAGGGCAAGCCCTAAATGGACCGCCTGCTTGCCATTTCGAAATGGTTGGAGCAGACCCCTATCGGCGCGAGCGTGCGGCAGTCGCTCTGGCTGTTCCCCGCCATCGAGACCCTGCACCTTCTGGGAATGGCCGTGCTGCTGGCGGCGGTGGGCATCATCGACCTACGGTTGATGGGCGCCATCCTCCGCGGCCAGAGCATCGCCGGCCTCGCTCGCCGCGTGCTTCCCTGGGCTTGGTCCGCCTTCGCCCTGCAGGTGATTACGGGCGGCCTGCTGTTTTCGTCCGAAGCGGTGCACATGATCCGCAATCCGGCATTCCGGGTGAAGATGGCGCTCATCGTCCTCTCCGGCGCCCACGCACTCATCTTTCACTTCATCGCGCGTCGGCGCGTAGATCAGTGGGATATCGAGAGCAAGCCGCGCCCCGGGCTGCGCATTTCGGGCGCAGCTTCGCTGGCTTTGTGGATCGGCGTGGTGGCCGCCGGCCGCTGGATCGGCTTCATCTGATGGTCCCCAGGGGATCGGTGTTGCCCGCGGTGGCCGGATCAGATCCAGAGATGAATGCCTCCAGCGTTTGATTCATCTGCGATTTCCTGAGGACGTCCCACCATCGATGCGCGGATGACGCCACCCGCGACAGCTTTCTCGCACGCGAACGGAGCGGGTATGATGGCCGGGCGCGCCAATCCATTCAGCATGGGGCCGGCTAAATCTCACCGAGACGGAATCGTCCCCGGCGCGTCAGGCCGCCTCGCGGCGTAGCTAAGAGGTTGCCACTGGCGTGGTCGGGGTGCCGTCCATGGCGATATTCCATTGGAGGTATTTTGCTAGCATCGCGGGTACGGCGTTCTGCGCAATAGTGCCCTCTTCATAGTGATAAAGACCGAGTTTTCCCGTCAGCGGATTCCAGTCGCCGACGATTCGCAGGTCGACGTTCGCAGTGGCGGCGGAGCTGCAGTTCAGATAATGATCCTCGCCATCGATCTCCACGGTCCCATGTTCGTATTGATGCTTTTCCTTCTTATCAAGGACGCTGATCGTGATGGTCTTTCTTTCTACCTTGATTTGGACGGTCATCTGCTGCTTTGGGGGGGCCCCGAATGTGCCGGCCAGCCTTCTCTGAGATCCCTTGGCCTTATTGATGAGCGTTTCCTTAGTGATCTCGATCCAACTGCTCTTGGTGTTCCGATTCTTCTTGTACCGTTCCACCGCGCCCGCAATGGCTTGCGACTTGGATAGATTGGTCGTGATCATGTGATCGTCGAAAAACTTGCCGGTCACTTCGGGGACCAAAGGATGATCTTTCAAAAACAACGGCTGTGCCTCAGCCGCGGTAATGTTCTTCCAAGGCATGATTCGACCTCGCTAAAGGAAGTTTTTTTGGCGCCGAATATCATACACTGGAACTTATCTTCCCGTCCCGCCCACTGTCATCCGGTCCAGCTTGATGGTCGGCATGCCCACGCCGACGGGCACGCTCTGCCCATCCTTGCCGCAGGTTCCGATGCCCTCATCGAGCTTCAGGTCGTGGCCCACCATGGAGACATATTTGAGGGCCTCTGGACCGTTGCCGATCAGCGTGGCGTCGCGCACCGGCGCGGTGACCTTGCCGTCCTCGATCAGGTACGCCTCCGAGGCCGAGAACACGAACTTCCCATTGGTGATGTCCACCTGGCCGCCGCCGAAGTTCACCGCGTAGAGCCCGCGCTTCACTGACCGCAGGATGTCCTCGGGATCATCGTCGCCCGCCAGCATGTAGGTATTGGTCATGCGCGGCATGGGGATGCAGTGATAGCTCTCGCGCCGGCCGGAGCCGGTATTGGCCGTGCCCATCAGCCGCGCCGAGAGCTTGTCGGTCAAATAGCCCTTGAGCACACCGCCCTCGATCAGCACCGTCTCCTGGGTGGGCGAGCCTTCGTCGTCCACGTTGATGGAGCCGCGCCGGCCGGCCATGGTGCCGTTGTCGACCACCGTCACCTTGGAACTGGCAACGGGACGGCCGATCATGCCGGTGAACGCCGAGGTCCCCTTGCGATTGAAATCGGCCTCCAGGCCGTGTCCGACCGCCTCGTGGAGCAGCACGCCCGGCCATCCGGGGCCGAGCACGACCTGCATCTCGCCCGCCGGGGCGGGCACTGCGCCCAGTTGCAGAATCGCTCCCCGCGCCGCTTCCCTGGCCAGGTTCTCTGGACTCTTTGGGCCAGTGAATTGATCCAATCCGGAGCGGCCACCCGCCCCCGCCGAACCCTTTGTCGTGTTGGCGCCCTCTTTTGCGATCACAAAGGCATTCAGACGGCACAGGGGTTGGGTATCGCTGGCGTACGAGCCGTCGGATCCGGCTACCAGAATGCGCCGCAACTCCTCGCTGTAGCCGGCCCGCACCTGCACGATGCGGGAATCAAAGGCGCGCGCGGCGCGATCGACGCGCAGGATCAGTTCCAGCCGCGCCGCCAGGTCCAGATCGAATCCTCCCAGCGGAACCGGGTAGAGATCGGCAACCGGAGTCTCGGTGAATCCCTGGATAGGCTGCCTGGCCGGACCTGACGCGATCAGGGCCGCAGTTTTGGCCACATGCAGCAGCCGCTCGGGAGAGAGATTGTCGGTGTACGCGTACCCAGTGCGCTCGCCCGAAATCACCCGCACGCCGCACCCCGCACTGGTTCCCTGGCTGGCCGACTTCACAATCTGCTCGTCCACGCCCAGCCCGATGGCGGTGACAGACTCGAAGTAGAGGTCGGCATAATCGCCGCCCGCCGAAAGGGCCTGGCCCAGGCAGCGCTCCAGCAGCCGCTCGGTGATGCCGAACTTCTCAAAAAAATAGCGCTTGTGGTTGGGAGCAGGGGAAGGAACGGGAATGGTCATCACTTCCAGTTTACGCTTCTTGAAAGGATGAACCGGAACGTCTCCGGCGGCCGCGGTGGTTATGCCGTCTCGGGCAATTTGGGCTGGTAGATGGAGAGGTCGGGCCGGAAGATCGTCTTCAGGATGCGGTATCCGTCGGTCCCGGGGAAGGGCAGCAGGTTCATCAGAGCGATGCCGAAATTCCATTCCGCGAGCCACGTGCCCATCCTGGGGACCCAGAACGATGCGCAGGTAAGCAGCAGGCTGGCCAGCGGCCCGGCAGCGGCGATCAGCACATCGTGCAGCGGGCGGTTGGCGTGCTTGCGAAAGGTATAGGCGCCTTTGAATTTGATCCCGATGCCGTGCACCGGAACGGCAAACAGCCAGGCCACCAGGGTATGAGCCAACTCATGAATGATAAGGCTGAGGGTCACGAGCAAGCCGGCCACGATCCCGTTCCGCAGCCCGAGGTCCCGCCAGCCGAACGCCATGAAGGCGCCGATGAGCACCCACCCGGAGCGGTGAATCGTGAACGTGACGCGCTTGCCCGCCAACCGCATGATGTCTCCAGGAACTCTCATCGGGGCGCGTCGACATGGGATCGACGCGCATGAGTTCGCTCAAAATGTGTGTTCAGGATGCCACAGAGATCAATTGGGGTCATTGATCCAACTCAAGCGATCTTACGTCTGAAAGCGCCGGCCCGGCTGTGTCATGCGAAGCGATTTGGTGCGGAAACGGAGTCTGTCGTAACAGGTTCCAGTTCCGAGGTAACCGTTCCGAGGTAATGGTGCAGTGCCTCCGCCCCTCTGGGCGCCGACATCGAATACCCGGGCGCGGCGGCCCTGACCGGCGGTCACTGAACACCCGCGCAGATGGCCGCTGACCCGTTTCTCTCTTGATGCGCATTCTTTGGTTCTTCATCGAAGGTGGTATGTTGCCGCAACAACCCCGGTGCTACGATGCACCCATGAAGAAATTTCTGCTCGCCACCCTGCTCGTTCTGGTGGTTGCCGCTCCGGCGTTCGCCGCGACCAAGCACCATCATCGTCACCATCACCACCATCACAAGGCGTAACCGGAGTACGGCCCTGTTGCCTGCACGTTGACAGCGGGCCGGTCCGTTTGAAATTCAGCTTCTAGTTTCTAGCTTCTAGGTTTTAGCTTCTAGAATCCCACCATCATGCTTTGACCCGGTCATGCCTCTGGAAAAGAGATGTGCCTGCCCGCGGCCAGCAAAAGCTGTAAGCTAATAGCTAAGAGCTAAAAGCTAAGGGCTAGCTGACCATGGATGACCTCCGTTACCCGATTGGGCGTTTCCAGCCTGCTCCTGTCTACACCGCCGATGAACGCGCGGCGCACATTGACGTATTGCGCGAATTGCCCGATCGCCTGAGCGAGGCGGTGAGCGGCCTCGATGACGCGCAACTCGATACCGCCTATCGCGAGGGCGGATGGAGCGTGCGGCAGGTGGTGCACCACATCGCCGACAGCCACATGAATTCCTACGCGCGCTTCAAGCTGGCGCTTACCGAGTACGAGCCGGTCATCAAGCCCTACGATGAAGGCGCCTGGGCAGCGCTGCCCGACAACCTGATGCCCATCGACATTTCGCTGACGCTCACCTGGGCGCTGCACGAGCGGTGGGTCGGGCTGCTGGAATCGATGACCGAGAAAGACTTCCAGAAGAAATTCACCCATCCCGAGCGCGGCGTTCAGGACCTGGCGACCACCCTCGCACTCTACGACTGGCACTCGCGCCATCACACCGCGCACATCACCAGCCTGCGCGCGCGAATGGGCTGGTAGGACGGGCGGATTGGTTCCCGGCCGGATCGCGGGAAGGGCGGAAGAGGAGGCCATCGCCCCCGGCGTCCTTGCCAAAGACATCGAAGACTACCTGGCCGAGCATCCCGCCGCAGCGGTCCTGGAAGATGGCCGGGTTATCTTCGACATGCGCAGCGCACGCTACTCGATCACTGAGTCGCACGGCCGGTGCCTGCTCGAGCTTTGGAGCGACGAACGCAATCTCATCCGTACCGTCGTGGGCATCCAGGAGCGCGCGCAATGCCTGCGGGTGCTGACGCGGCGTATGGGCATGGCCAAACCGCAAGCCCTGGAATTGGTCCCCACCAGCGACCGCCGGACACCGACCGCGCGCGAGACCGCACGCCGCACCTATCAGCGCCAACTCGAGCGCGTGCTTTCCCGGGCCTTTATCGGGTCGAAAGTCGATGGCCTGAGTTCGGCCGTCGACCTGGAGCACAGCTTCGGCCCGGCCTACGTGCGCGGGCGCCTGCTGAAAGGAACGGCGGCCGATGCCGTCATCGGAGTGGGCGCGTCAGAGTCCGCTTCGATGGTCGACGGCATTCTTACCCTCGGTGTGCTGTGGCTCGATTACTGCCGGCAGCGAAGCGAAGGCCGCCGCCACTTCTCCGGACTCAAGGTGGTGGCGCCGGCGGGAGCGTGGCGCACCACCGCCGAGCGCATGGCATGGCTCAATCACGCGGCCGCCGATTTCCAGCTCTTCACGCTCGACGAGCGCAGCGAAGAACTCTCACCGGTCGATTTCCGCGACACCGGAAACCTGACGTCGCGTCTGGTCCACGCATTTTCGGCCCCAGCGGCCGTGGAGCGCTGCCGGTCCGGGCTCGACCGCCTGCTTGCGCTGGTACCCGCAGGAGCAAAAGAGCGCATTGAAATTCATCCCCATTCGGCAACCGAGGCCGGACTGCTGCTTTACGGTCTGGAATTCGCGCGGGTGCGTTATGGGCCGGCTGCGCACTCGTTCGCGCACGAGAACGAGGTGACGTTCGGCGCGGGAGCCAACGAGACTCCGCTGACGGAGGAGAATGACTCGGTTGCGCGCGAGCTGTTTGCGCGCCTGTTTCAGAGCCGGCGCCCCGGCGGCTCGCACACCGATGCACTCTTTCGGCTGCAGCCGGAGCGCTGGTTGGAGGCGCGCCTGCGCGCGGGCATCGACGACCTGCTGCCCGGGCTGCGGGGCGACATGCTCTACTCGCAGGTTCCCGCGCTCTCCTCGAGCGACCGCGGCATGCTCGACCTGCTCACCCTCGATCGCAACGGCCGCCTGGCGGTGATCGAACTCAAGGCTGAGGAAGATCTGCATCTGCCGATGCAGGCGCTCGATTACTGGATCCGGGTGCGCGCGCTCAACGGCGATCGCCAGCCGGCGCCGGGCAGCACGAGCCGGGCGCTATCGGCGTTCGAGCGCCAGGGCTATTTCACCGGCGCTGAAGTTTCTCCTTTGCCGCCGCGTCTGCTGCTGGCCGCGCCGGCGCTGCGCATCCACCCCGCCAACGAGCCGGTGCTGCGCTACTTCTCCCCACAGATCGAGTGGGAACTGGTTGCTCTGAACGAGCACTGGCGGGAGGAACTGAAGGTCGTGTTTCGCAAACACAGTGGTCAGTGATCAGTGGCCGGAAGCAAAATGCAGAAAGGCCCGGGTCCATTGCGGATCCGGGCCCTTCTGCTTGCCGCGCGGTGGTCAGGGGAACTGCCGAGTCGTCATTTAATCTGCAACGTCAGGTAGGTGGAGCGGGTCTGTCCTCCGCCGGCGCCGGTGATGGTGATCCTGTAGCTGCCGAGGGCCACGCTGGGACCGGCCGCCAGATTGAGGCGGGAGGAGCCGGAGCCAGGTGCGGCGATCGAGGCGGGACTGAAGCTGTACGTCACGCCGCTGGGCACGCCGGTGGCGGTGAGGGCGATGGCCGAGTTGAAGCCGCTGAAGACCGCGGTGGTCACCGTCACGTGGCCGGAGATGTTCGGGTAGAGGTATCCGGAGCTTGGCGAGACCGTAATTGTGAAGCTTGGCCTGACCGTCACCGTAATTTTCACGGTCGTGGTGTGGGTGATACCGCCGCCGCTGGCCGTGACCGTCAGGGTATAGGTGCCGGGCGCGACCGAGGGTCCCACGGTCATGTACAGACTGGAAGAGCCGCTGCCGGGAGCGGGAATGGGGTTCACGGTGAAGCTCGTCGTCATGCCCGTGGGCGCGCCCGAGACCGACAGGGAGATTGCGGAGTTGAAGCCGCCGGAAACGCTGGTGGTGAGGATCGATTTGCCGGTGATGCCCTGCGGAATGGTCCCCGAACCTGGGGAGGCGGAGATGGTGAACGCCGGCGTTCCCGACGAGCCGCCAGCCAGCGCGGTAATGAGTGCCGCCTTCGGACTGCCCCAGCCGGTCACCAGGTCAAAGCCCGTGACCGCGGAGTTGGTGCCGTTGTTGCCGCTGGTGATGTCGTGGAAGTTGGTCAAATAGCTGGAAGTCAGGTTCTGGTTGTAGATGGTGGGGTTGATGAAGCCGACCGTGCCCAGCCCGCTGCCGGCGTGCTGCTGGTTTACCAGCGCGACGAAGCCGGCCCACATGGGCGCAGCGAAGCTGGTGCCGCCGTAGACGTTGGCGGTGCAGCCGGACTGATCGCCGCAAACGAAGAATGTGAAATCCGCGTTAGCCGATACATCCGGCCCGTTGCGCAGCGTGGTCGATCCGCGATTGCTGGAATTGATGACGCCGGCCTGCGCCTGCCATGAAGGGATGGCAAAGCCGTCGGGGCTGATGCCGCCGCCGCTGTCGACCCATGCAGTTTCCGAAGCCCAGGGGCCGCCGGCGCTGGAAGTTGTCAGGTCCGTTCCACCGACAGAAACGATATAGGGATCATCCGCCGGCCAGGCCGGATTCATTCCCGACCAGGTCCCGCTGTCGCCCGCGGCGACGAAAAAGTTCTGCCCCTGTGCCGCCATCTTCTGGAAGTACGGATCGAGGGAGGTGTTATCGACCGGCGTCCAGCCCCACGAGCAACCGATGGTGGTGGGCAGCGGATTGTGCGTGGTCATGGCGCTGATGATGGCCACGTCATCGGTGGTACTGATGTAAACGTCCAGGCTCGCCAGCCCCGGCGCCATGCCCAGCGCCTGCGTCATGTCCAGGGTCTGCTCGGTATCGTCGCAATTGCCGCCCGCGAAATTATAGGTGCACGTGGTCGGGCTTCCATCCACCGAAATCAGGTTGACGGGAACGCTGTTGGTCTGGTGGGCGTTGGCGTAGTAGGTGTTGAGGTCCGCCAGGTCCGTTCCCGCGAACTCCAGCAAGCCCAGGTGCTGCCCCGCGCCGGTCAGCGCTGTCCCGCCGTAGTAGGCGGCGCGCATGTCGCTGCCCAGGAAGGAGGCCGAGGGACCGGAACCCGTGGTTGCGTGGCTCACCACCTGCTCGGGATAGAGCCCATGCGCCGCAGCGAAATCGGACTTTTTGACATAGAGCGGCTTGGGGATGGAGAAATTGTCGAGCCCGGAGATGTGCCAGAGGCTGAACGAGAGATTGGGTGTGGGCTCGCGGTCCACGCCATAAAAAGTGCGGTTCTCGGCAGGGTGCGGATAGGTGTTCAGGCTGACGTGCAGGGCCGCTTCAATGGCGCCCACCGTGCCCTTGACCCGCACTTCCATCTGGTCCCGCGACCCGCCCACCACGGAAAGATCATTGCCCTGAGCAAAACGGACAACCTCGTCGTATTGCGCCTGCGTTGGGCCGAACCGGGCAGTGAACTCCTGCGGCGTAACGAAATGCCGGTAGTTGCCGCCGGCGGGGTTGTAGACATCGCTGAGGAAGTTCTTCAGCCCTGCCGGATCGCGCAACGGCAGAACCAGATCGAGCTGCAGAAGCTGATTTTGAGGCAGGCGGCCGTTGGGCGCGACCTGGCCTGTGCGCACCACGTCGCGCACATGATGGGTGGGGAGAGATTGAGCTACGCCGGCGGTTGCCATCATCGACAGGACCGCCGTAACGACTATAATTCCAACGGGGAATCAACCAAATACAGACAAACTCGCTGCGTTGCGATGCTCCCTTGGATTTCAACGCGCTATTTTTAGGTGGCGTTTCACCGGGGTTCTCCTTGGGGAAGGTGGGGGAAAATAAGGAGTCGTACCCGCGGGGGCTTCGAGTCGCCCTCGGCTGTAGCAGCATTGTTCCGCAAAGCAGACATTGATGTCTACCAAATCAACATCAAAATGGATCGCGTTGGGCAGGAGTGGGAGGTGGCGCTCAGCAAGCACAGCGGTTGGGGCTAGTCCGTAATCAGGCGCCAGTGCCCGGAGGAATATCTTTCATTTGATCTTCGATGCCGGAACGCGCCGTAGCGTATTCAGATTCACGCCACATCGCCCGATTCTCAGCGATATGCAAAGAGGCCCGGATCATTTCGATCCGAGCCTCTCGCTTCAGGCAGGTTCCGAAATCCTTATCGTATCTGGAATGTGAGGACGGTGGAGTGCGACTGGCCGCCGCCCGTGCCGGTAATGGTGATGTTATACGTGCCCCTGGGTGCGTTGTACGGAACCGACAGGTTGAAGTGCGCCGAGCCCGATCCGGGGGCGGCGATCGACGATGGAGTGAAGCTCCAGGTCACGCGGTTGGGTACGCCGGTAGCGGAAAGGGCGATGGAGGAGTTGAAGCCCCCGGAGATTCCCGTGCTGACCACCGCGTAACCGCTCTGGCCGCGGTAGAGATACCCCGAGGTGGGCGAGACGGAGATGGTGAAGCTTCCACTGTTCGGCGCGGTAACCGTGAGCGATACGTTGGTGGTGTTCGTGATGCCGCCGCCGGTGGCCGACACCGTCAGGGTGTACGTGCCGGTGGCGACGGTGGATCCCACGCCGATGGAAAGAGTGGACGAGCCGCTTCCCGGGGCCGCAATCGAAGTCGGGTTAAGGGTAGCGGTGACGCCGCTGGGCGCGCCTGAAACCGTAAGCCCGATGGAGGAGTTGAACCCGCCAAATACGCTGGTGCTGATGGTGGAGTTGCCACTGTTCCCCTGGAGAATGGAAACGGAGCCCGGGGACGCGGAGACGGTGAAGCCGGGCGTGTTGGCGGTGCCGGCCAGAGCCGTGATGAGCGCCGGTTTCGGGCTGCCCCAGCCTGTGACCAGGTCGTAACCGGTCACCGCCGAATAACTGCCTGAGGTTCCGCTCGTAATGTCGTGGAAGTCGGTCGAATACGCGGAGGTGACGTTCTGGTTGTAGATGGTCGGATTCAGGAAGCCAATGGCCGGCTGGCCATTAGCGACCAGTTGCTGATTGACGAGCGCGATAAACCCCGCCCACATGGGCGTGGCGAAGCTGGTGCCACCGTAGCTATTGGCCGTGCAGGCGGTCTGATCGGCGCACACGTAAAACGTAAAGTTCGCATTGGCGGACACATCCGGACCGTTGCGCAGCGTGGTTGAGCCGCGATTGCTCGAATTGATGACCCCTGCCTGGGCCTGCCAGGCGGGAATGGCAATTCCGTCGGGGCTGATACCACCGCCGCTGTCGACCCAGGCTGTCTCCGAAGCCCACGGCCCGCCGGCGCTGGAGGTGGTCAGATCCGTTCCGCCCACCGAAACCACGTTGGCGTCATCCGCCGGCCAGGCCTCATTGCGCGACGACCAGGTGGAACTGTCGCCGGACGCGGCAAAGAAGTTCTGTCCCTGCGCGGCCATCTTCTGGAAGTAGGGATCGAGGGTGCTGGGATCGGCCGGCGTCCAACCCCAGGAGCAGCCGATGGTTCCCGGCAGGGGGTTGTGGGTGGTCATGGCGCTGATGATGGCGGTGTCGGTGGAACCGATGTAGACATCGAGGGTGGCCAGTCCGGGCGCCATGCCCAGCGCCTGGGTCATGTCGAGGGTCTGCTCGGTGTCATCGCATCTCTGGCTGTAGAGGCAGCTCGTCGAGGTTCCGTCGGTCGAGATCAGGTTCACCGGCACGCTGTTGGTCTGATGGACATTGGCGTAATAGGTGTTCAGGTCGGCAAGGTCGGTTCCGTAGTATTCGAGCAGTCCGACGTGCTGGCCGGCGCCGGTGAGCGCGGTCCCGGTGGCGTAGGCGGCGCGCATGTCGCTGCCGAGGAACGAGGCAGATGGACCCGAACCGGTGGTCGCGTGACTCACAACCTGCTCGGGATAGATGCCATGGCGGGCCGCGAAGTCGTTGCGGTTTACGAAGTGCGCCCTGGGGATGGAGAAGTTGTCCAATCCGGAAACGTGCCAAAGCTTGAACGACAGGTTCGGGGTCGGCTCGCGATCGACGCCGAAGAAGGTGCGGCTCTCGGTGGGATGGGGATAGGTGTTCAGGCTGATATGGAACGCCGCCTCAATAGCGCCAACCGTTCCCTTCACCTGGACGTCCATGCCGTCGCGGGAACCGCCTGTGATCTCGAGGCCGTTGGCGCGGGCGAAACCCAGCACTTCGTCATACTGCGCCTGGGTGGGACCGAAGCGGGCGGTAAACTCCGCGGGGTTGAGCCAGTGGCGGAAGTTCGGGCTTTTGGGGTTGTAGACGTCGGCCAGGAAGCTTTTCAGCCCGGCTGCGTCACGCAGGGGCAGCACCAGGTCCAATTGAAGGACCTGGGCCTGCGGCAGGCGCCCGTTGGGAGCCACTTCACCGCGGCGGACCACATCGCGCACGTGGTGGGTCATCAATGATTGGGCGCCTGCCGTGGCAGCCATCGAGAGAACCACGGCAACGCCTGTGAACACAGAATTTCTAAGGGTGGGTATCACTGGACTTCTCCTTTGGAAAACCGGGGGGATGAGGAGTCGTGCCTGCGAGGGCTTTGGAATCGCCCTTGAGCGTGGTTGCATTGTCCCTTAAAGCAAACACGCATGTCTACGGTCAGGCGCAAAGCCAGGAGAAAAAAGTACCTGCGATTACCGCATCAGGACGTCCCCGCGGCCCTCCTCTGTGGCCCCAGTTGGAGAGAGCTTCAGCGGGCTCCGGAGGGCGAGCAAATCTCACTCCTGAAACACTGTGCAGACCGCGCGTCCTGACTGCTAAACTCCCCCTTCAGGGAAATATTCCATATCCAGCAATTCGCCGGAGGCACCGTGCCCGAAACCCAGATCGCCAAGCAGCAGACCACTTTCAGCCCCTTCGTGCCCGCGGGCGAAAACCGCCCCGAGTTCACCATCCGCGCCGTGCTGCTGGGCGCTGTGTTCGGCCTGATTTTTGGAGGCGTCACGGTATACGTGGGTCTTCGTGCCGGCCTTACCGTTGCTGCCTCGATCCCCATCGCGGTCATCTCCATCAGCCTGCTGCGGCACCAGGGCAAACCCTCGGTTCTCGAAACCATCATCACCCAGACCTGCGGCAACGCCGGCCAATCGATCGCCGCGGGCGTCATCTTTACGCTGCCCGCGCTCATCTTCCTGGGCTTCGATCTCGAATACTTTCGTATTTTCATGCTGGCGCTGATTGGCGGATACCTGGGCGTCCTTTTCATGGTTCCTCTTCGGCGCCCGCTGATCGTCGAAGAGCACAGCACCCTCAAGTACCCCGAGGGCACAGCCTGCGCGGATGTCATCAAGGCCGGCGCCACCGGCGGCTCGACTGCCTCTCGGGTCTTTGTCGGCCTGGGCCTCGGCGCCCTCTACGCCGCGTTCCAGAACGGCAACCTCCTTGGCGCCTGGCCCGGCACCCCCGAATACCGCCCTGACCTGGGCGCCGATCACGTCATGAAAGGCTCCTCCATCAAGGCCGATGCCACCGCCGAATATCTCGGCGTCGGCTACATCATCGGGCCCAAGACCGCGGGAATCATGTTCGCCGGCGGGGTCGTGTCCTGGCTGGTGATCATGCCCCTCCTCTACTTCTTCGGCAAGAACCTGCCCCATCCCATCTATCCCGGCACCATCCCCATCGCCCAGATGACTCCCAGCGACTTGTGGTCGACGTATATCAAGCCCCTCGGCGCCGGAGCCGTGGCCGCAGCCGGCCTCATCACCCTCTGTAAGACGCTCCCCACCATCATCGGCGCGCTCCGCTCCGGCTTCAAAACCATGCGCGGAGGCGGAGCCGCCGCCGAAGGCACAACGCAGCGTACCGATCGCGATCTATCCATGGGCTTCGCCGTCTTCGGATCCATCGCGCTCATCGTGCTGATGTTCTTCTTTCTGTGGCTCAAGCCGGTCCCCGGCGCTCAGGCCGGCCTGCTTGCCAACCTCGGCGCCTCCATCCTGGTGGTCATCTTCGGATTCCTGTTTGTTACCGTAAGCTCGCGGATCGTCGGTCTCATCGGCAGTTCCGCCAATCCCATCTCCGGGATGACGATCGCCACTCTGATGGCGACCTCGGCGATCTTCCTGGTCAGCGGTTGGACCGCGCCCGCCTTCGGAGCGCTCGCCATCACCATCGGCGGCGTGGTCTGTATCGCCTCGGCTGAGGCGGGCGACACCTCCCAGGACCTCAAAACCGGCTTTCTCATCGGCGCCACGCCGATCAAGCAGCGCTACGCCTTCTTCATCGGCATCACGGTCTCCACCATCGCCATCGGGTGGACGCTCAACATCATGAACCAGGGACTGCAGGAGTTCCGCGAATCCCCCCGCGACTGGAATATCGACGCTCCCCATGAAGGCGTCGCTGTCCTGCAGAACTCCCACGGCCTCCTCGATCGCATCCCCGTCAAGTCTCCCGCCGGCGCCACCACCATTCATCAGAAAAGCGAGTACGTGGTGCTTAACGCCCTGGGCTCCACTGAGCTCGCCGATGGTAAATACCTTTACTCGCCCAGTTCGCGGCGCATTGAAGTGCAGTGGATCCCCGGCATCGGCAGCGAGAAAGCCGCTGCGCCGCAGGCCCGCCTGATGGCCACCGTTATCAACGGCATTCTGTCTCGCAAGCTCCCCTGGGGCCTGGTGCTGGTCGGCGTGTTTCTCGTCTTCGGCGTCGAGCTGCTGGGCATCCGCTCGCTCACCTTCGCGGTCGGGGCTTATCTCTCCATCGGCACCACGTGCGCCATCTTTGCCGGGGGCATCGTCCGCTGGCTGGTCGACTCGGCCATGAAGAAAGCCGGCGGCGGTGACGAAGGCGAGACATCCTCCGGCTCCCTGTTTGCTTCCGGGCTCATCGCCGCCGGCGGCATCGTGGGACTCCTCGGCGTCATCAACGCCTACCTGCAAATGAAGATGGAGTGGCCCAATTACGTCGGCTTCCACGCCAGCTTCCTCCAGCACGACTGGATCAGCGTCCTGGCCTTCGCCGCCTTGGCGTTCGCCCTCTACTATTTCGCCCGCAAGCCGATGGGGAAATGAATCCGGAAGGTGTCGATGGATCTGCGTTCGCGGGTAAGTTCCCAGAATCAATTCGTGGTAAACGTTCCATCGGCGGATGTCGATATGGTTCCGTTACTGCTCTTTACCGCGAAGTGATACGTAGTCTGAGGCGACAGACCGGTTAACGTTACGCTATGCGTCGTGGTCGCGGCAGGATTCAAGCCCGAGGAAGCCGTATACGTGGGAGAAGTGCCGTACACCACCTGGGAATCCGCCGGGCTATCCGTCAGCCACGAAATTACAGCCGTTGAGGTCCCAGTGGAAGCGGATATTTCGGTAATATGAGCGGCAATCGAACCGGTCTCAAACAGATCGCTGACTTCTGCGGGGTCCAGGGCCTGTGAATACACTCGAAAATCGGCCATGAATCCCTGAAGCCGAGAGGTTCCATCTCCTGCGCCGAGGTAAAGGTACGTGGGGGATGGATGAGGAAAGATAAGCGGATGCGTAAACGTTCCGTGGAGAACTCCGTTGATGTAGATCTGTTTGTTGCTGACATTATCGACGATTGTGACCTGGTAAGGAGTGTTGGTCGAAAAGGGTATTGATGCGAGCGCGTACGAACCATCCAGATACAATGCCAACGCGCTGTTCTGAACGCTTACATACCAGGTTGGCGAACCACCTGCCGGGGTATCGCCGCCTACCCGGAAGATATTCTCTCCATCGGTGAGGGAATCAAATTGAATCCAGAAACTGAATGTGACAGGTGTGCCGATAGTCATCGATTCAGTAGCAGCCTCCGGAATTGGAGTCAATGCCGCAAGGCCGGAAAGGGAGGCATAAGCCATGCTTTGCGTAAAGCTGAAAGACTGGGCCGCTCTAGCCACTCCCCCGTAGAGCATATACAGGACATTTCCGAATTCGAGTGGATATGTTGTCCTGTAGATATCGGTCGTCGGAACACTGGGGCTGTCCATATAGCCGGCGTCGTAGCTCTGATCGTTAATGACCGCGTAGCCAAGGTAATCTCGATTGTTTGGATGGAAAGTGGGACTCTTGGAGCGGTAAAGTGCGATGCCGTGGGACAGGGGTGCGGCGCTTGTCCTGTTGAGATCGCGGGCAATCAACATATAGTAATATCCGCCGTAACTCCAGACAGTCGGGCAGAAGCCACTGACAAAAATCGGATTATTGGAATCTGCGGTAAAAGTATTGAAGTCGTCTGTTGAATAGTAGACATTTGTGACGTCATGCGCGGGTGAGCCGTTCACATACACGTAATATGTGGTGCCGACGAGCATCACCGCCAGGGCGTCGTAGTTGCCGCCAAATTGCGAAAACAGCCCATCATTAGCTCCACCATTATTCTTTCTGATGAAGTGGGCACCATCTGTGCTGGTGGCGAGACCGATTTGGTAGCCGGAATTGCTGTTATAACCGCGATAGAGCAGCATCCAGAGTCCACCGTTGAGTGGATCTTGAAAGGCATAGCCGCCCTGAACTACTTCGTCCCAGGCGCCGGTCCCGCCGGAGCCAAGGACCGCCGTCGGGCCGGTCCAATGGATCAAGTCTGCGCTTTCGTATCGGCTGATGCTGCCCCCTGCAGCGCCAAAACAGTACCAATCGCCCCCACTGGGGCCGTTCGGGTTTCTGACGATCTCGCAATCCTGCGGATACTCCTGCCTGATCACTGGATTGCCCGTCATTTTGGTCCATAATTTGGCGGTCTCATAGGGATGAATCGTCGACAGGTTCACACTGACGTATTGCCCGGTCAAGTGAAAAGCGGGATTTCCAGTCATCGTCGAAGCGACCTGGGCCGTGCTGCTTCCACCCACGAGGGTGCCGCTCTGAGCGAAGCCATTCAGCACACTGCCGCCGGCTACGGCGGTGGTGCTTGTGTCGTCGTTCAGCTTCCATTGCAGGACGTTCTCGTCGGGAACATTGGCCGAGTAGCCCGCCCATCCCTGCCAGTTATACCCGCGTTTAGGAGGCACCAAATTGCTGCCGGTATTGGAAGGAGGCGACGAAATACCGCGAGAGCTGCCGCCGGTGTTCACCCCTCCGCACCCAGACGTGAGCATGGCCAAAGCGACGACAAGCATTGCGACATGGAAGATGCTGGCTCCGCGGCGGCGGCAGGCCCGCTCTCGCCGGCCGAAAGACTTTGCGGCCGGATTGGACCTGATTTTCTTCCGCGAGACCTGAACGCTACGAGCTGCTGGCAGAAGAGAAACCAACCTGAATCCAAGGCAACTGAATGAAAAACTCCGATGCAATTCCAGTTTCGATCTGGACATGGTCTTTCCTTGCACGACACGTTAAGCCCCATCTGCTTCTTGGGAATCTGAGAGATGGGATTGTCTGCTTTTGGCATTATGGCTGCCGGACTGAGGGGCGTGTTTGACCCGGGACAATCTGCAAGAACGAACATGCAAAGCCGGGACTACGTTTCCTAAGAAATCCTGCGTCGAATTTGTAACCGGAGGTCGTGACGCCTGTCACGCACTGGTCGATAAGGGCTTACGTCTGAGTTAAGCCGGCGCCCGTATCTCGCCCGGAGATCGTAGGCCGAACCGGGGGTTTGCGCCTACGCCATCACCCGCATCCGCACCCCTTGGGGCAGGGTTTTCACGTGGATTCCGGTCTCCTCCGTTAGCCAGCAACCCGACCGTCGCGTTAGTTTTGCGTCTGTTCTAGTATCTTCGCGATGGCATTGGCCACAATCGCGTAGCCCTGTTTGGTCAGGTGGACGCCATCACGCTGTGTGACCGCCGATCCGGCGGAATGGGATGAGACCTCGCCACCGTACCCCCTCGTGCAATCCGACACCGTGGAGCCGCTGACCGCCAGACACCGGATGCTCTCGTTATCGATGATCAGGGTCGCGTAGGCACGGAGACTGCCGGCCGTGAGGTTGACCGTGAACGTCGGGTCCGTGGTCCCGATTGTGTCCACCAGCGTCCCTTCACCGGAAATCGCCCACAGCGACGTGGGCGGCATATCGTTTTCATAATCCGTCACATCGACCGGCGAAGATGGATCGTAGGAGTTGACCAGGATTGAACGAATATCGACATAGTGCCTTCCGTAGGTAGCGGCAAGGTCGTTATTCAAAGTCATGAGTGTGTCGTAAATCGTGCCGCCCTTCCTCTCGGCCGGCGCGTTCTCACTATTGACGGAAAGCACCAGGTAATTCGAACCCGTCCGCAGAGTAGCCACCTGGGCCGCGATATCCGATTCGATTTGGGATGGCCCATAGGGTCCGGCAGAGGTCGCGAGGAGGTTGTTTCTACCCTCCCAGAACACCGGCAGATATTTTTGGTATGGCTTATCGGGAATGAATGGCGGTGTCCCATCCACGGTCACCGGCCTTTCCCGGTTGGCGAGAGGAGTGAAGGTGAACGTGCCGCCCGGAAGGAAGTCGGAAAGGGTTACAATCCCTTCTACTCCGACAATCGATCCTTGAATGGAATGGGTAGGAAGGGTCACCGGTTCATAGCCGGTAGCAAACTTCACAGTCACGCCACCCTGGGCAGGAATCGATCCGCCCTCGACAGTCACATACGACGTCACCCCTCCTTGCCGGACTCCGATCTGGGTCGAAGTCTGGCCGCCGATTCCCTCGTTCACCACCACTCCGCCAATCTGGGCCTGCAGGAGCGCGGGATAGTTTCCCGTGTCCGTAACACCTTCATCCCCCGCGGTTATCGAATCGCCCCAGCACACGATCCTATTCGCGGACATGGATTGTCCAGCAACGGAGCTGGCCAAATCGGAGCCGGATTTGATTGAATTGGCTGGTGGCCGGAGCGCACTGCTGCATCCTGCCAGCACAAGCGAGAGGAGAAGAACTCCATGCCTTTTAAGAAACGCCGCGCTCTGGGATTGGATATAGTTCTCGATTCCCATTGTTCCCCGGTCCCGGGAATCTGATTCATTGCGCAACCGAGAAGACGATGTGAGATGCATTTGGAATCCCCTCTCAGGGTTGATAGCCGGCCGGTTCTCCCTTTCCACACACCCCAATCCCTTCTCGGCCAGAACTGCCGGGTTGCGTTATCACAACGACGTCCGTCGCCCAAAGAACTACCATCCGGCTGCGCCATGAAGAAGGCATCGGTGTCAGATCCCGTGGGGCTGGGCTGTGTTCGGGGAATCGCGATGGGGCTCGCGTTTGAAACCCTCGCTGCACTCGGCATTTATGCTGTATGGCACCTATGGCGGGTCCTTCACTGAGAATCGCGCCTTTATCCGATTAACAAACTCCATTCGTTCCCCACCAGCAAGCCGACCCACAGAAACGAAACTGGCTCGGGAGCCGAGAACCCAGCTAGCAGTCCGTGGTGTAAGTAGCTAATCCGGGGCAGGTCCTTGTCTGAGCAGGGATTGCCGTTTATGTGGAGAAGTTGGATGAGACTGTCGCATGAAGCTTCTACAGGGCCGACTGCGATGCGTGCGGCGCGTAAACAGCCCAAGTAAGAACAAAAGCAGCATTCCACCTAGGTTGTTCCACTCCCGCGGAGTGCCTGCGCCCAGCAAGCGGCGGAAGATCAGGCTCAGATTGAATCCTGCAATGTGGATCAACTGACGCTTCAGGATATTGTTATGCTTGCGCAGATGCGTGCGCCGCATGCCGCCGGTGTCGTAACAGTGCGCGAAGCTGCGTTCCACCATCTCACCGCGCCTCTTCAGTAAGCTCTTGCCGTAGTGGCCCTGCACCCGCCGCCGATTGGCGTACACCGCCTGCTGCTGGCCGGCCTTGCCCTCCCAATGCCGTTGCCCTTTTTGCTGCCGTTCCGGAATGTAACTGCGCACCCCATAACTCTTCACCCGCTCGACCACCGCGCCCGAGTGATACCCCTTGTCGGCCACCATCTCTTCGATCCCGGCCACATTCACCTTGGGCACCGAGTCGGGATGGCGCTCGGCCTCGCGCCCAACCAACTCCGCCACCGCTTCGCCGGCCTCGCAGAGCGTCCGGTCCAACGTGGTCGTGTCCCCCTTGTCAGCTTCCCGCAGGGTCACCGCCACCACCGCGCCGGTGTCTAGGTCCACCGCGTGCTCGGCCTTATGCGCCAGGTGCGTGCGCCCATCCTTCATCTTCGTCACCCGCGCATCCGTGTCCGTCGGGCTCATCCACTCCTGGTTCGAGGTGCGCTTCTTGCGCTTGCGGTCCAACCGCGCCAATTGCTCCCTCGTCGGCGTCGCCACACCAGAAGCCCGCGCCAGACCAGTGAGGAATTCGTCGTAGCTCTCCCCCGTGTCGCGCCGCACTATCGAACGCATCGCTGCGCTGGCTTCCAGCGTAGTCGCATCCACCCCTACCCGCTTGCCCTGGATCAGTCCCCGATCCGCCAGCAATCCCAGAACCCAGCTGAACACCGCCCGGTGCGTCTCCAGGTCGATCAACCGCCGCGTCCGCGAAATCGTGGAGTGATCCGGCGTCTGCTCCGTAATTCCGATGCGTACAAACTGTCGCAGCGCCAGCGAATCGGCCAGACGCCATGCGATGCCACGCTCGCTATCGATGCCCTCAAAATAGCCGATCAGAAGGGATCGGAAATAAATCCCCGGCGCCAGACCTGGGCGCCCCATGCGAGCGTAGAACTTCCGGCAAAGACCCTCGGCGAATTCGTCAAACTTCTCTTCGTCAAGAAGCTCATTCAGACGCTGGTAGAAAGGATGACCTGGAGACCGCGCCACATCCCCGCTCGCGATCCAGATGTCTTCCTGCTTCTCCTGAGCCTGGCGTGTTCCCATCCCCATGCCTCAATGCTACGAAGAGGTCGATTCAAATAGCAGACTTTTCCCCGCTCACGTACCTGGACTTACACCACGGGCTGCTAGGCCTGAGTTGCGCGCTAGGCCGCCGGGAGAATTTAGTTGATCTGCCGCGACTTACATATGGCCAGCGCAATTGGAATGGCCGCAGGTGCAGACAATTTCGGTCTTGTCCGCGATCCCTTCACAATGGGCGCTGCAATACTTCGAGCCGTTGGTGGCCATACAGCTACAGGCAGCATTGGCGCATTTCTTGGAGTTAGCCATAGTCCTCCTCTGCCCGGGCGTCGCAATCGCCGACACCCAGTTGCCCATTCGATGCAGGATTTTCAAGGAAAGGTAGGCTGAGGGATGTTTTGATTCATTCGTGACGCGATGAGTGAAACACGGCCCAAAAGCCGCTCCTACCACCTTCCCCACGCGCGCGTAAAGTAATCGGCCAGCGTCATGCCGACGAGCACCAGGAACATGAACAGACCGCCGGACACGGTGAGCTTGGTCAGCCTGGAGCTGTACTTCACGTGCATAAAAAACAGCACCACGATGGTGGCTTTCACACAAGCAATGAACAGGGCCACGATGGGATTCCATACCCCCAGTTCGAAAAGCGAAGCCATCACCGTCAATCCGGTGAAGATCAGGAGGGTTAGGCCGACGATGATGTAAATCCTGGGGCTGACGACGTGCTCGAGCGTGTCGTGAGAGTCGTGGAACTCCTGCTTGTGCCCGCCGCTTCCTACCTTGTCGTGCTCATGATGATGTGTGGTCATGCGATTGCCCTCATCCATGCCTGCTGATCAGGTAGAGCAGCGGGAACAGGAAGATCCAGATGATATCGACAAAGTGCCAGTACAGCCCAAAATTTTCGACAAAGGTGACGTGCCCGGTGGTGTAGGCTCCGGCCTGGGCACGGAAGATCATGAACCCCAGGATCGAGATGCCGATGATCATGTGCAGGGCGTGCATACCGGTCATGGCGAAATAAAGAGAGAAGTAGACCTCGGTGTGGCGCGCCATATCCAGCCGAAGGGGCTTGTCGTGGTATT
This sequence comes from uncultured Acidobacteriota bacterium, assembly GCA_963720105.1. Lineage (GTDB taxonomy): Bacteria > Acidobacteriota > Terriglobia > Terriglobales > Acidobacteriaceae > Telmatobacter. Next base: position 59,384 of record CAVREL010000074.1, read on the forward strand.
CCTTGTAAACCTCGGGATCCGATTGCGGATCGACGAACGACTGCACGCTGTAGTGGAAACCGGGGACGTGGTGCTTCTCGATCTTCTCGCCGTATTCGATGGTCTTGATGCCAAGAAACGCCAGGCCAAGCAGGAAGGTCAGCGTCAGGCACAGCACCAGTCCGCCCTTGCGCCGTGTTTCCGCGCACCACACGCCCATGGCCATGGTGAAGCTCGACGTGATCAGCACCCCGGTGTTAAGCGTGCCCCACATGAGGCTCAACTGGTGCGAGCCCACCACAAAGGCCGGGTAGTACCAGTTGCGGTAAATAAGATAGGCCGTAAACAGCCCGCCGAAGAACATGATTTCCGTCAGCAGGAACAGCCACATTGCAAAGCTGGTGGCGTCTACCTGCTGGCCCATGCTCTCGAAATGGTGACGCTGGTATGGGGGGTGCGCGTGCTCGGGCTCAGCCATGCTTCCCTCCGCCGGTGCGCCGTTCACAATCGCGGTGCTATCCGACACTGGTGGTCACCTCTTTTTCTTTCTGGCGCTCCAGCCATTCGTAGTCGTAGGCCTCGTGGTCCACCACCGGGATCTGGGTGAAGTTCTCGGTCAGAGGCGGCGACTGAATCTGCCATTCCAGACCCGTTGCCTGCCAGGGATTGCTGCCGGCTATCTCACCGTATTTCAACGACCACGTCAGGTACAGCAGCGGCAGCACGTATCCCACACCCAGAATGGTGGCTCCGGCGGTGGAGAACACGTTCAGGATCTGGAACTCCGGCGGATAGGCCGCGTATCGCCGCGGCATGCCCAGCGTGCCCAGAATGAACTGGGGGAAGAAGGTGAAGTTGAACCCGATGAACGTGACCAGCGCCGCCAGTTGGGAGATCTTTTCCGGATACATGCGGCCGGTCCACTTCGGCCACCAGAAATGGATTCCGGACAGGAACGCCATGAGCATTCCGCCCACCATCACGAAATGGAAGTGGGCCACGATGAAGTAGGTTTCGGTGAGGTGAATGTCGGTCCCCGTGGATCCCAAAAAGACGCCGGTCAAACCGCCGATGGTGAACAGCCCCATGAAGCCGAACGCGTAGAGCATCGGGGTCTCGAAGGTCAGCGAACCCTTGTAGAGCGTAAAGGTCCAGTTGAAGATCTTGATCGCCGAGGGCACGGCCACCAGCATGGTCAGCAGCGAGAACACCAGCGTCGAGTAGTTGGAGACGCCCATGATAAACATGTGGTGCTCCCACACAAAGAACCCGAAGATCGCAATGGCCACCGACGAGAACGCCACCGCCGTGTAGCCGAACACCCGCTTGCGCGCAAAGGTCGAAATCACCTCGGAGATCACGCCCATGCCGGGCAGGATCATGATGTAGACCGCCGGGTGCGAGTAGAACCAGAACAGATGCTGGAACAGAATCGGATCGCCGCCTTTGGCGGGATCGAACACCCCGATGCCCAGTCCACGTTCCACGCCCACCAGCACCAGCGTGATGGCCAGAACCGGGGTCGCCAGAACCATAAGCACGCTGGCCGCATAGTGCGACCACACAAACAACGGCAGCCGGAACCAAGTCATGCCCGGCGCGCGCATCTTGTGGATCGTCACGATGAAATTCAGGCCGGTGAACACCGAACTGAACCCCGCAATGAATGCCGCGGTCGCCGCCAACATAACATTGGTATTCAGATAATGACTGGACAGCGGCTCGGTAAATGTCCATCCTGAATCCACGCCGCCGGTGGCCATCGCATACAGCATCAGCCCGCCGCCCGCGATGTACAGGTACCAGCTCAGCAGGTTGATCTTGGGCAGCGCCAGGTCCTTGGCCCCGATCATGATCGGGATCAGGAAATTGCCCAGGGTGGCCGGCACGGATGGCACCAGGAAGAAAAAGACCATGATGATGCCGTGCATCGAGAACACCTTGTTATAGGTGTCGGTGGCCATCAGGTCCGACTGCGGCGTGAGCAGCTCCAGCCGGATCAGCCCGGCCAGCGCGCCGCCGATAAAGAAGAAAAACGTGATCGAGATCAGGTACAGGGTCGCGATCCGCTTGTGGTCGCCCGTGAGCAGCCAGCTTAAAAGGCCGTTCTCCTTGGTCAGGAAGTTAGTCTTCGGTACCCTGGCTGTGGCCTGGTCGGGAAGACTTACGATTGTGGCTTCGCTCATTGCTTCACCGTCCCTTGTCCCTTGGGAGTCCCCTCGCCCGCTTTTTGTCCGGCGGGCTTTTCCAGCTTGCCTTCGCTCTCCGGCAGGAAGTTGGTTGTATTCAGCGTCTGTTCAATGCGGTAATTCGAATTCAGGTTCTTGATGTATTCCACCAGCGCGATCACACCGTCTTCACTGATCTGCCCCTGGTAGGTGGGCATGATCGGCGCGTAGCCTTGCGTCACGTGCTCTGACGGATTGAGGATCGCCTGTCGCAGAAAGCCTTCATCCGCGGTCACCGACCCTCCGTTGGTCAGCGCCAGCTTCGATCCGAAAACGTTCGCCAGGCTGGGCCCGCGCGAGTCCGGCCGCCCGTTGTGGCAGGCGTTGCAGCTCAGGCTTGCGAACAGCCGCTCCCCGTTTTGGGCCAGCGACATGCCGCTGGTCGACTGCTCCAGCCATTTCTTGTAGTCATCCGGCGAGAGCACCACAATCTCGCCGATCATCTGCGAGTGGTTGGTGCCGCAATACTGCGTGCAGAACAGGTGATAGGTGCCCGGCGTGGTGGGTTCAAACCACACCGAGGTGTACCGGCCGGGAATCGCTTCGCGCTTCACCCGGAACGCGGGGATCGAAAAGCTGTGGAACACGTCCTGGGAAATCAATGTCAACTGGATCGGGCGGCCGCTGGGGATATGCAGTGAGTTGATCTCGTGCTGCCCGCCCGGATGCTCCGCCTTCCACATCCACTGCTTGCCCACCACGTAGATGTTCATGGCGTTGGCGGGCGGCGTGTAAATGCGGAAATAGATGATCGAACCCCAGACGAACATGACCAGGAACAGGCCCAGGGGAATGATGGTCCAGGTGGCCTCCAGCAGGGTTGATCCTTCGATCTGCACCGCGACCGGATGGCGCCGCTTCCGGTACAGGACCGAGAACGTCGTGATCAGCAGAACCACGATCGTCAGTCCGATCAGGCTGACCAGAACCATGAAGAAATACAGCGCGTCCATCTGCGGGGCGATCTTCGATGCCTCCGGCGGAAACAACGCGAAGTCCGTCAGCCATTTGACGAGAAATTGCCAGAGTACTTCACTGATGTGGCTCATTTCTTATCCGTTCACCTTTGTTCCTGAGGCCAGCGCTCCGTCTGTGGGCGTGCGATCGCGGCGCATGTCGGCGGCGGAACATCACCCACATGAATCCTCCCAGCGAAAGCAGCGTGACCAGGCCGCCCAGCTGCACCACCCGCGCCACGATCAGCGAATGCTTGTTGGTGCCGGGATCGTAGTGATAGCAGTAGGTCAGAATGTTGTCCACCGGCGACCCGATGCGGTTGTTCGAGGCCTCCACCAAGCCCAGCCGCAGATCCTTGGGCGAATACTCCACTCCCATGTAGTACTGCGCCAGCTTGCCCTGCGGCGTCACGATCTGGATCGAGCTCGCATGGGCAAATTGGGTGAGTTTGCCGTCTGGTCCCGGTATCTTCGTGTATCCAAAACCGACCGCCTTGGTCAGCGACGTCGATGTTGGGCTGCGTGCCGGTGAGAAAATGCCATCCGTCTGCCGTCTCGGGATGCCCGTAGCGCTTCACGTACGTGCGCTTCTTAGCCGCCGCCAGCTCGGGGCCCTCGGTGGGGTCGATGCTGGCCACGATCACGTCAAAGTCCTTACCCGGACGGAAGCTCACCATCTCCAGCGCGCTGACCAGCCCGTTCAGTTCTTCCGAGCACAGCATCGGGCACTGGTAATAGACCAGCGCCAGGATCGCGGGCCGATTGCCGAAGTAATCCCGCAGCCGTACCTGCTTGCCCGCATCGTCAGTAAAAGTGAGATTCAGCGGCAACTGCTCGTTGAGGTGCTGGGCAATCCCCACCTTGTCCAGGATCGGCGACTTGGTATTGGCCGGTCCGATCTGTTTGTCGCCATAACCGGAAACCTGCGCCGGCAGGCAGGCCGCACCCATGCCGATAGCGACCGCGAAGATTGCCACCTCTCGAACCCTTCTCCGAATTGTGTCCGAATACTGCATGATCACTGCACTTCTGTTTCCCTCTTCGCCTCCCCAACAGGTTGTCATCCTGAGCGGAGCGAAGGACCTGCTTTTCAATCAGCAATCGCCTGTGCACTTCCGTGCCCCATCTTCGCGACTTTTTTCTGTCGCGAAGGTGGGAGACCACTACTGCGGCCTTTTCGCTTCGGCCTCTCTCGCCGCTTCCACATCAAGTTCATATGCCGTCCGCGCGAAACCGTTGGTCAGCGGTTCCTGCACCATCGGTTCCTTGTCGCCAGTCATCAGCGTCTGTTTCTGCGCTGCCGGCGCTACCGGCAATCCGCGCTGCGCAATGATTTCCATCGCCCTCTCAATTGGAATTCGCACCGTGCCCGGCTTTCCGTCCACGCGCGTGTAGTTCTCGAGAAGCAAATCCTCCTTGGCATGAAGGTCAGCCACATCCTGGTTGCCGTCGTCGGTCTGCACCCGGGGCGTGGGGAACTGCTGCGTGAGCTCCGCCATCTTGTTCTGCAGCGCGGGGCTTGACGGCATATTTCCCAGCTCCCGCACCTCCGCGGTCTTGGTCCACTTGCTGTTCGGCCCGTCCTCTTTGTTCATCTGCGCATTGATGATTTTGCCGATTCCGTAACATAGAATGCCCGACACCGCCACGAAGATGGCCAGCGCGGTAAGGAACACCACGATCCCGCTGACACGAACATCGGACAATTCGTATCCGGCGGACGTGTCGATGTCTTCCGGGCGCGGGCCTTGCGATCCGAGTTGTTCATCCTCATGCGATGG
>CAVREL010000075.1:0-39618 GCA_963720105.1 uncultured Acidobacteriota bacterium
GGAGACACTTGGCAAACAAGTTTTGCTTTCTGGCCGCGATGTGGAAAAATTGCTCGCGGCACGCGCCCGCTATGGGTCGGTCACCGCGTCACAGGTCGGCCCGCAATGCCCGGTGACTCCGAGACGGAGGTTGCTGCCCGCGTCAGCTTCACACGCGATGAACTTGAGGCCCTGATCGAAAAAGGGATTGAAGACGCGCTCCATAAGCACCGCGAGGGCGGCTAGAAGCTGTTGCATAACCGCGGACAAGGCTCGCTGGCAAGAGTTGCCGAGGAAACGCCGCATCCCTCGACCTGCTGGCGGCGACTGCGAGACTGGAAGGAGCGGGGCGTTCGGTTGAACATCTGGCGGACGTTTCTGAGCGAGTTGAACAAGCGCCCCAGCGACCCCCTACGAGGTCTCGGAGCTTCCTGTATCCCCGCCCCGGCATCCGATCCGAATTCGCGTGAGATGCCCGACATGACCCAAACCGTCGCTCGCCTGCTCGCCGAAAGCCTCGAAGCGCATGATGTCGACCAGGTCTACTGCGTGCCGGGTGAGAGCTATGTCGGGCTGACCAGCGCGCTGATCGAGAAGAACTCGATCCGGGTCATTGTCTCCGCCACGAAGGCGGCGCCGGGTTTATGGCGGTGGCCGACGGCAGGCTGCGTGACCGCGCCGGGGTCGCCTTGGTGTCGTGTTCCGAGCAGCAAGTGCCTTTGTCGGCCCACTTGCAGGAAACTTCATTAAGGGAACGGCATGTGCTTTCCCAGACTCAGGAGGTAACAAATGATGGCTCTCCAGAGAAGAAAGGTTCTCTCGTTCGCTCTTATTTTGCTGACCTTGCTTGCACTGGCAACGTTCTTCGGCAAGGGACACATCCCCACAGCCGAAGCCCACGGTATAGCCTGTGTGCCGAGAATCCGACTTCGATCCAGTCTAATTTTAATGGTACCCCCATCCCCGCGGGCGACTTCATCTGGTTCAGTAGTGTGATCAAGGTTCAGGGACTCCATCTGGCCAGTCTGCCACAGTATTATTCGAACACCAGACGATTAAGTTTACTGCTGCTGGCAAGACTTTCAAGCCAAGTGTCCAAGACGGAGAGGCACAGTTCAGTGCAGGTGCGACATCTGCCACCACCACTTTTACCACTCCTGGTTTGTGGCTGACAAAGGTGCCGCCGAACGTCAGCGGCAATACCTTCATCTCCGGCCTTGCCTTTGTCGTTCCACTGGCGGATTGCCTGGTGGCATTAACCCGGTCACATGGATGGGGACGTTACGTGCGACGGCAAGCGTACCTCTGACCGTGCAGTGGCTGTGGGCCGCTGCCGTGTACACCAAGTTCAGCACCAACTACAACTCGCTTGGCGTTAAGGCGACAGATGATAACCATTTCCCGCCTTACCAGAATTATGACCAAGCCGGCACCCCGGAAAACTTTAAATCCTTTGTGACTGGCGGTGCGCGAGGTGGTGGTGGCTCGAATTTTACCGGATCGTTAAGCGCAACAGCAAGTGTGCAGTGTCCTGTTCTTAGGTGCCAGGCTAGCCATGCCAGGAACAAGGAAGCATTACCGCCAGGGCTAACCCTTGGCGGTAAGAGACACTGTTCGCTTGAGAGGTGGAACCTTGTACGCCTCGTGGCACTGGTGGTGGCTTCCCAAAGTCGAAAAGCCCTCCCCTCTTTCTGTTCAGAAGAGTAACCTCATTTCTGGAGCACTTTCCTGAAAAATCCCTTGACGAACTCTGTTTCGCCAGGTATTATTTAATCGAGAGAACGTTCAATCAAATATCGGAGTTGTCGTGTCGCCACGCCAAATATCACCAGGAGAAACGGAGCGCGACGGCGGAAGAAACGCGCCAGCAGATCGTGGATGCAACGGTCGCCCTTCACGCCGAAAAAGGCATTGTGGCCACCAGTATTAAGGACATTGCTGCACGTGCTGATGTCGGGATTGGGACCGTCTATCACCATTTCCCAACCTACGATGATGTCGTGCGTGCATGCGGGCCTCGTATTCAGGAGATCACCCATGCGCCTACGCAGAAATATTCGCCGGCGTTGAAGGCCTGGATCGGAGGATCGAACGCCTAGTATCTGAACTCTTCGCCTATTACGAACGTTATTATTCGTTCGAGCGCGCGCGCTGTTGATCAGGACAAATTGCCGGTCCTCGCCCAAGGCGTGGCCCGCCGCGACAAGGCAATTGAGGCGCTCGTGCGTGAAGCCCTGAGGCCACTGGGTGACAACGAAACGATCGTGCGAACCGTGATTGCGCTCGCCGACTTCGCTGTGCAGGTCGCTCGTCAAGAGCGGTCTTTCGACGCGAGCTGCTGCCGAGCAAGTGATCGAGGTGATCATGGCTTGGCTCGCCTCAATGCAGGGCACACCGCCTTCCTAGGCGTTTCATCAACCTACTGTCATCTTCATGCGTGATCTGGCTGTTAAGCCGGACGCCCCCTACCCCTCAATACGTGCGTTTGTGAAGAAAGCGACATGATTAAACATGTCGTCCAGTTGATTTGTTGTCCTAAAAGGAGATTACCAATGAATTCCCACGAACACACCCATGAACATGGTCCTTCCACCAGGAGAGTAGCTCTCCTCTCTCGACGCAGGTTCCTTGGTCGGTCCGCACTTGGCGTCGGCTTATCGGTGGCAACCATCCCTACCGTCGGATCACTCGTTGCAAGCCTTACCTCACCTGCCGCCGTTGCCCATGCAAGTACTCCTACCGTCGGTGACCCGGTCCTCCCGTGCCGCCTTTCGCTGCGGTCCCGCCCATTGCTCAAGGCCCGGCCATTCCCAGCACAGGCTACCTCGTGGAGCAGCTTGGGCGTGGACTCTACTGGATTATCGATGGGTTCTACCAGATGGTGTTTCTCGTGAGTACCGAGGGAGTCATCGTCGTTGATGCGCCACCTACTCTCGGACACAATATTCTGCGGGCGATCCGCGAGGTGACCGATCAACCCATCACGCATGTCGTCTATAGTCACGCACACGCCGACCATATCGGTGCAGCCGTGCTCTACCCGGCCAGCGCTGTACGTATTGCTGATCAAGAGACGGCCAGGCTCCTTGAGGAAGTGAACGACCCGAATCGCCCCCTGCCCACACAGGTCTTCCAGGATCATTTCACGCTCCACGTCGGGGATCAGATGCTGGAGTTGGACTACAAAGGGCCGAACCATCGGCCTGCCGCTGCTTCATGGCTTCGGCTTCCTTTCCGCTCAAAAGCTGGGTGCGCTCCAGGCCGCTAAACGAATCGAGGTCGTATCGGTAAACGAAGTCCTCGGCGGGCTTTTCCTTTCCGTAATCGAAATGGTTCCAGGTGCCTACAAGCTGGCGGCCGTTGGGACCGGACAGCACAGCGTAGACGCGGGTCACGGTCACGCCCTCTGGTGTGCCGGCGTTCCAGATGGGCACCGCCTGGCCTCCGCGGATCCAGCGGACATTCCAGATGTGCGGGGAGCGGTCGTAGTAGAGGGCGGTGAAATACGTCGTCGCCGCGCACTCGCCGCAATCTTCATACATGGCGCCCAGTTCCGGGGGGCCGGTTTCGGAAAACTGCATCCAGTCGAGCCAGCGCAGATTCACGCCTTTGAGCAGCGGCGTGAGGGCATGCGTGGTGAGCGAAACGCTCCACAGGTTGAACGTGTCCGCGCTGGGAGAAGCCTGCGGATTGGCGCGCAGCGTGGTGACCACCAACGCGGCGTCATAGAGGACGCCGATCTCGCGAATGGAACTCCACTTTTCGGCTTCGAGAGCGCGCGTGACCCAGACAATCACGTCCTGGTCTTTGGGCGAGTGAAAGTCCATCCAGCGAAAGGAGTCCTGCTGGGCGCGGAGGGGAATTGCAGTAGCCAGCGCGGCGGCCATCAGACCCAAAGCAAGAGGAAACCGGAAAGGGATACCGCGCATGGTCTTAGGATATAGCAGACTTCACAGCCCCAGCTTGGCCCACAGGGCATCTACCCGCGCCCTGGTAGCGGCGTCCATCTCGATCATCGCCGGCCAGGGGCGCTCGAAGCCTTCGGCTGTTGCACGCCGAATATACCGCTGGCGCAGCGGAGCCGAACAAGCCGGTAAACGCGCCGGTGCACGGGAGGCAGAGCAATCCACCAGGCCGGCCAAACCAAGACAGGTCTGTACTCCAGGTAGAAAAATCCGGCCCGCCATCCCCGGTAAAGTCCATCGGGGGCGCGGGGCTGGTATCCACCTCGTAGCCGAGGTCGGACAGGATTCTGTGGCTGGCTGGCCCAATCCCATAACGGCCCGCCTTGTACACCTTGGGCTGTCGACCGGTTAAGGTCCGGATCTTCTCCGTGAGAACCGCCAGTTTTTCACGTTCCAAATCCGGCGGTAGATTGCCAGGATAGGAATTGCGGCGGTTTATCGCTTCAACCTTAGGCGGCGTCACCCATGGATGCAGGTGCGCTCCCAGCACAGCTTGATTGCGATCCAGATACTGCAAGAGTTGCCGATACCCTTCGGGGCGGCTGATAATCGCGTAAGTTACAAGATATGCCGGCTGCACGCCATATTCGTTGGCGATCTCCTGGAAGCAGCCGAGACGTTCCATGTGGCCCACTTCGGCCGCCTCCGGATTGAACTCGTCGGACCAGTCAAACTCCTCTTCGGTGTCCACAATGACAGTCAGCACCGGCCGCGCCGATGGCGTCATCCGGACTTTGAGATACCCGTCGGGATTCACTGCCTCAGCTTGGCCTTTGCATATCCAGCCATCAGCTCGATGGAGCCGAAATTGTCGATATTGAGATCGGCCTGCGGGATGGATAATTTGAAGCATTGTTCGTACCAGACAATAAGTTCAACGAGCGCGGCGGAGTCTAAAATGCCCGAGGCCGGGATGATTTCGTCATCGGCATGCCGATGCGTCAGCGCCCAGATTCACCGCAAGTTGCTGGATTTCCGCCGAATCGCGGATTTGATTTCTGAAAGATCGGAACTCACGATGTTTAGTCTCTTTTGGGTGGCATGGCCAGCTTTTCGAGCACCACCAGGACATCATAGCCACTCAGGACACGGTGGTCGTAGGTAGCGCCCAGCACCGCCGTTCCACCCTTTGGTGCAGCGTGTCCGACAATGAGCGAGCAGTAGGGCGGCAGCACAGGTATGTGACGGCTTACGTTCCAGCGCGCCATGCTGGAAAACGCAATCGTCGCCCCCCCCGCCTGCTCCGGACTGAGGGTCTTGGAGGCGGCTTTCCGTTGCAGTTCCAGGAGTGAATTCACAAATTCTTTCTCCGGGAGTTGACCGCATTCGCCACAACGACCAGGTGCGGCGATAATACCGCCTGCCACGGTGAATCCCAGATTGACCTGCCGATATACGTGCCGCTGATTGCCCAGGAGGGTCGCGTTGATCTTGGGCGTCTCGCAAGCCAGAGTCACTAACCGGTAAGCCATCAACGGCAACAGGGCCGGCATGGTAACCGGTTGTCCTCCATGTGGCGGCGGGCGTAGGCGATCCAACTCCCGGAATCGTCACCAGGGCCCAAACCGCAAAGCGCCGCCGATCATTGGACCATGCCCATCCTGATGGAGCGGGCGGCGTATCTGGCCAAGCTGGCCAAATATGGAGAAGGCTACGCAACCGAAACCATCAAGGAGTGGCCGCAGCACAGCACCATGCTCTCGTTTCGCAGCCGGGACGGCGAAGCCGAGCTGCAAGAGAACTTCGCCCACATCTTTGTGGTCCTCGAGGGGAATGCCACGCTGGTGGTCGGCGGCACGCTGGCGGGATCCAGGAAGGTTGGTCCCGGGGAGATGCGGGGCGCCTCCGTGGAAGCCGGAATCCGCCATCAAGTGCGCGCCGGCGACATCGTGCATGTGCCGGCAGGCCAGCCACACCAATTGCTCGTAAGAGGCGAGAACACAATCACATGCCTGGTGCTGAAGATCCAGGAGAATCCTTAGCGGGTGCCCCAGGTCCCCGGTTTTGGGACCTGGGATCACGCCCTGGGCACAGACCTAGCTCTTCTTCGAAGTCACGGCGGTGAAGGCCGCGACAAGCTGATGGACATTCTTCCCGCCGCACTGCGGGCACGTCACGCCGCCCTTGTCCACATCCGACATGTGAAGCGACTGGGTAAACTCCTTGTTGCAGTCCTGGCAATGAAAGACGTATTGCGACATGAGAGGGACCTCCCGAGACATCATAGCGCCGACCGCGCCGACAACGTCAACCGGTGGAAATTTCCGTTTTTCGAGTCTCGCGGCCGTTACTCAGACTCCAGGGGCCGGTGTTCCCCAAACACTTCGGCAGTGAAGCAGAAGATGTCGGTGCCTTCCTGTTTCCAGCACTGCTCGGACATCCCGGCCTTGACGCATGTCTGCTCCAGAAACGTCACCCGGTCCCAGTGCTGTTCAGTGGCCACCTGCGGCAGCAGAAGCCCCTCGCGGCGGCCGTTCTTCACCAGCAGTCCATGGCGCCCCACCTCGATCTGTCTCACGTCCCCCACCCGGCGCAGTGGCGACAGCACCGAGATTTCATATTCCAGCTTCGACACTTCATCCGGCGACACGGGCCGAAAGCGCTGGTCGCTGAATGCCGCCAGCATGGCGGTGTCGCGAATCGTCTCGTAAAGCGGCTTGCTGGCTGACGGGTACCCGATGCACCCGCGCAGTTCTCCCGCTTCCTTCAGCGTGACGAAGGCGCCGCTTTCGCGGTTCAGCGCGGGTTGGGAAGGCGCGGGCGGCTGGTACGGCTTTTGTTCGCGAATGGCGTGCTCTACGGATGTGCGAGCCAGCACGATCAACGCATCTTTCTCGCTCTCGGAGAGCGAGAACGTATCTTCAATGGCATGCTGTTGCGGGGCTTTCACCAGGGCCACGGCTCCATACCCGACCACGGGTGACCTGTCCCCGGTAACATCGCCGGAATTGGCGTAGTGAAGCAGCATCGCCTGGTCGGCGCCCTCGCGTTCCGCGGTGATCATGGCCGCGACAATCGGCGCGCCGCCGCACGCTTCCCACACCCGCTCTTCAAAATTGCGCGACATGCTCAAGTAATCCCACGACTGCACGGCATCCAGCGTTTTGCGATCGATCTTGACCGCATCGTTGTCAGGGTGAAAGTGCGAAAGGTCGGAGCTGGCCACGATCAATGTCGCGCCATCGCCGTCTTTCGCGATCAAGTTCGCCAGCGACACTCCCAGGTCGCGGCTGCTTTCGTAGCTCTGGTCACCCATGACGACGGGCACCAGCGTGAATTCGCCCAGCACCCGCTGCAGCCAGGGAAGCTGAACCTCGATCGCATGTTCGACCTCGCCGCCTCGCAGCGCGTGTCCACAGCCGGAGAGCCGGATGGACGATTTCATCCCGGCCAGATGCTTCGCGAATCCCGTGTCCACGTGAACCGTACCCAGCGGCGTGGAATACGCATCGCCGTCGTACACCGATGTGAAGCCGAACGCTTCGACATGCGAGGGAGCGATGACCACCACTCGCGCATATCTGTGCCCTTTCAGCGCGGCATACGTGCAGGCGGCAACCGGCCCCGAGTATTGATATCCCGCATGGGGCGCGATCACCCCAAGAATGGGCCCGTCGATGCGCGGCACATCCGCCTCCGCCAGGTACCCGTCCATCATTGCGGTCAGTTCCGCCGCATCGGCAGGATAGAAACTGCCCGCCACGCCGGCTGTCCGCACCTTGCGATCCGCCGCTTCCAGAAGAGAACTTTGGCTGCCAAAGAAAGAAATGCTGAAAAGTAATCCGTACATGACGTGCCTTCCAAATTCTGTTGCGCGGCTCATCGCACCCTCAATTGGGCTACGCGTGCCAGATTCCCGGGATGGGATGATTGCAAAAGGCGCACATGCCCTTGAGGATCGACATCTTCTGCAGGGCCATCCCGCTGCGCTCCACCACCGCTCGCCCGCAACCCGGACACCAGGTGTGTTCCGCCGGATGTCCCGGGACATTGCCGATGTAGACGTAATGCAGACCCTCGGCCATCGCGATCTCCCGCGCGCGCTCCAGCGTCGACACCGGCGTCACGGGCAGGTCTTCCAACAGGTAGTCAGGATGGAACTGCGTGAAATGGATGGGAACATCGGCGCCGATATTTGATTTGGCCCACGCGGCCAGGCCGCGGAATTGATCGTCTGTATCGTTGAGCGTGGGAATCACCAGGTACACGATCTCGGTCCACTTGCCCATCTTGCGCAGCGTCACGATGGTGTCCAGCACCGGCTTGAGCTGGCCGGTCACGATCTGGCTGTAGAACGAATCGGAGAACGACTTGAGATCGATCTTGACCGCGTCCATCCTGCCATAAACTGAGCGCAAGGCCTCTTCCTGGATATAGCCGTTTGAAACCACCAGGCTGCGAATGCCCGCCGCGTGTCCGGCGTCCGCGCAGTCCATCACGAATTCGCTGAACACCACCGGCTCGCTGTAGGTGTAAGCGATGGTCGGACATCCGTAGTGTTCCGCCCACTCGGCCACTCGCTCGGGCGGCACATATTCTGCCGCGATCTTCTCCGGCCGCGACTGCGAAATATCCCAGTTCTGGCAGAATTTGCAGTGCACGTTGCAGCCCGCGGTGGCGATCGAAAAAGCCGTGGTCCCGGGCAGGTAATGGAACAGCGGCTTCTTCTCTACGGGATCGACGTGCGCGGCGCATACCCGCGAATGCACCAGCGTGTAGAAGGCGCCGCCGCGATTCTCGCGTACCCGGCAATGGCCGCGTTCGCCCTCGCTCACGATGCAGGCGCGCGGGCACAGCTTGCACCTGATCTTCTGGTTGGCAAGCTTCTCGTAAAACCGGGCTTCGGCAGTGAATGTCATCGGGTTGAATTAAGCCCGGTATAGCCCCGATCTGAACCCGATACAGTGATGGGGAACACAGCCGCCATACAACCGCTCTGCGAGGGCGGGCTCGGACTTACGCTGATATGTGAAGGTTTCATCCGCTACGCGTCGGCAACGACGGTCGGAAACAAAAAAGAAACCAAGTCTCGAAGCTGGAGACACCTACCCCGTTTCACCCTCTACGGGTCGGCTACGCCGCTGAAAGCCTGATACGTGCCGCCCCCTCCTTCGTGCTCTTGACAACCCGCCCGGCCCATGTTTTACTTTGCAATGCAAAGTGGATTTCCGCCATGAATGACCTGAACAAGGCTCTGGGTGACATCAGCAGTATTCGCCGGCAAATGGCGCGCAGCACAGAGTTCCGTGGCTACGGCCCGGCGACCCTGGCTGCAACCGGTCTGATTGCCATGGTGGCCGCGCTGGCGCAGGCGGTCTGGCTGCCCGATCCGTCCAAGGCCATTTCCGCTTACCTGGTCACGTGGATCTCGACGGCCATTGTTTCCGCCGCCCTGATCGCCACCCAGATGCGCGCCCGCACGCGCCGCATCCATTCCGGCATGGCCGACGAGATGGTGGGCATGGCGGTCGAGCAGTTTCTGCCTTCGGCGGGCGCCGGCTTCCTGATGACCTTTGTGCTGGTGCGGTTTGTGCCCGGGGCGCAGTGGATGCTGCCCGGCATGTGGCAGATCATTTTCAGCCTGGGGGTGTTCTCATCGTGCCGCTTTCTTCCCCGGCCCATGATCGCCGCCGGCCTCTGGTACCTGCTTACCGGCTTGGTCTGCATCGCCTTGGCCGATAACCGCGCGCTCTCGCCCTGGGCCATGGGCATTCCATATGGGGCAGGCCAGCTGCTGGTGGCGGCCATCCTGTTTTTCAATGCGCGGGAAGGTGAAGATGAAGCCTAAACCTCCAGCCCGGGAAGAGCGAAGCAGCGAAGGGCGCTTCGCCTACGAAGGCCTCGATCGCGTGATTCACGAACGCGCGCGCCTCAGCGTCCTCACCTCGCTCATCACCAATCCCAGGGGCGTCACCTTTGCCGATCTGAAGCAACTCTGCTCTCTCACCGACGGCAACCTGAGCCGCCATCTGCAGGTGTTGGAAAAGGCCAAGATAGTTGAAATCGTGAAGGGTTACGACCACAACCGTCCGCTGACCGTCTGCCGCATCACCGCGTCGGGCCGAAAGCGGTTTGTCGAATACCTGGAGACCCTGGAGCAGGTCGTCCTCGACGCCGCCAAAGTCGCCCGCGAAGAAGCCGTACCCGGCCTGGTGCGCGGTCTGACTCCTTCCCGGGTCTAAAATTTTTTGCGGACTGACTTTGTATCGCAAAGTAATTGATAGTGAAGAGGGATAATGAGCGAAATCTCGGTATTCGGATCGAATTTGGCGGGCAAGATCAACTCCCGGTCCATGGGCGTTAAACTCCTGGTGGTCTGCAGTCTGGCGCTGCTGATGTTGATTCCCGCCCTTTTTGTTGATGGACTGGTGGACGATCGAACCAAGCGAGCGTCGGATGTCGTCACCGAAATCAGCGCCCATGTGGGCGGACAGCAGACGTTTCTGGGTCCGACGCTGGCGATCCCGTACAACGTCCCCTCAGCTTCGCCCGGAGAAGCGGCCCGGCATGGTGTCTACCTCGTCTTTCCGGCGCAGGCCTCTGCCACGGTGAAGACCACCACCGAAGAACGCCGACGCTCCTTGTTCAAGGTCCCGGTGTTCCGCGCCGATTTGAAAATGGACGCCGCATTTGACCTGAACGGAGTCCCTGCCATCGCGCCGCAAGGGGCGGAACTGGACTGGAGCCGGGCCGAAATTGAGGTGGGGGTCAGCGATCCGCGCGGAGCTATTGCTGACGCCACGATGACCGCCAACGGAAAGACCTCCACATTCGTTCCGGCTGAAGCAGCCGATGAAGCGGCTTTCGGTACCGATCAGAGCCCGCATCCGAAGCTGACTTTGTTCGGCGCGAAGATCGGCGATGTCGCCAAGCCCGGCGCGCAATTCAACGTGAGCACGGCCTTGCGGTTCTCCGGTGCGCAGCGGGTCGCCGTTCTGGCGTATGGCAAGACAACTCATGTCAGCGCGCAAGGCGATTGGCCCAGTCCGGGATTTGACGGAGGGTTTCTGCCGGTCAATCGCAGCGCGTCGGACCATGGCTTCTCCGCCGAGTGGTCTGTCCCGTTCATTGCGCGTGGGGTGCGTGCCGAGGGGCGCGCCGGCACGATTTCGGGATTGGACGCGGCGGCGCTCGGCTTTTCCTTCATCGAAGTTGCAGACCCCTATCAATCCGTGAATCGTTCGCTCAAGTACATCCCGCTCTTCTTGGGACTGCTGTTTCTCTCCTACTTCATCTTCGAAACCACCACCGGCAAGCGCGCCCATCCCGCGCAATACATCCTGGTCGGTATCGCGCAGATCATCTTTTACCTGCTCTTGCTTTCTATTGCCGAGCGGATCGGCTTCGACATCGCTTTTTTGATCGCGGGCGCATCCACGGTGATCCTTCTGGCGGCAAACACAGGTTGGATTTTCTCCAGCCGCATGTTCGCGGTTCGTGCTCTTATCGTCTTCTCTTTGCTTTATGGGCTGATCTACACGTTGCTGCGCCTCGAGGACAACGCTCTGCTCGTGGGAGCGATTTCCAGCTTCCTGGCCGTAGCGGCGGCCATGTATTTCACTCGCGGAATCGATTGGTACGCCTCCTTCGCAGGAATGCGCGCGGGGGAGACAGGCAACGCGCATGTGACTCCGCAAAACCAGACATAGATACAGATCGCACTTTGGGACTCAGGCAAAAGCATTTAGATACGAGGTAACTTTACGATGCAAAGCACTTTGGGACAGGAGTTGCACGTGGCCATCATCATGGACGGCAATGGCCGCTGGGCCACGCGGCGCGGATTGCCGCGCATCGCCGGACATCGCGCGGGACTGGCGGCGGCCCGGCGGATCGTGGAGCATGCCTCCGACATCGGCGTCCGCTGCCTGACGCTCTATGCGTTTTCGTCGGACAACTGGCGGCGCCCCGCAGCCGAAGTGCAAGGCATTTTCCTGCTCCTGCGCGCCTTTCTGCGCCTGGAAACCGAACGCATGCGCCAACGCGGTGCGCGGCTGGAGGTAATCGGCCGCCGCGATCGCCTGCCGCAGCCGGTGCTGCGCGCCATCGAGAACTCCGAATGGCGCACCGCCGCAGGCCGCGGCATCCATCTGCGCGTGGCCATCGATTACTCCTCGCGCGACGCCATTGCTCTCGCCGCGGCCGATGCCATGCGAGCGCTCTCCGGCGAAACGCAACCAACCTGCGATCTCGTGCGCCCTTTGCTGGACCAGGCCCTGGCCGGCAACGCCGGCGATGTCGATCTGCTGATTCGCACCGGCGGCGAAAAGCGTCTTTCGGATTTTCTTTTGTGGGAATCGGCCTACGCCGAGCTCTTGTTCACCGACCGCATGTGGCCCGACTTCGACGAAGCCGACCTCGATGCCGCGATCGACCAGTTCCGCCATCGCGAACGGCGCTTCGGCGGCGTGCCGGCACCGGTCGTTTCAATCGCCGGCGGTGCGCGATGAGTTCGCCCGATGGGTGTCTGCGACCTCCGTTGGGTTCCCTTCCCTTGAAGGTGAAGTTCATCCTTCCGGCGCTCACCGAGGCGACCGATCCCTACTGGCGCCCGATCAAGTACTCCCTGTTTCCGCCCCTCGGCCTGGCGACTTTGGCAGCCTATCTCTCGCCCGACGATCAGGCCGTCATCGTCGACGAGCATGTCGAACCGCTGGGCCTGGATGACACGCCCGATCTGGTCATCGTTCAGGTCTACATCACCAATGCCTACCGCGCCTATCGCATCGCGGACCACTATCGCAGCCGCGGCGCCTTCGTTTGTCTGGGGGGCCTGCACGTCACATCGCTTCCTGACGAAGCGGCTCCACACGCGAACGCCATCTTCCTCGGCCCCGGAGAGCAAACCTTTCCGCAATTCCTCGCTGATT
Organism: uncultured Acidobacteriota bacterium; assembly: GCA_963720105.1. Taxonomy (GTDB): domain Bacteria; phylum Acidobacteriota; class Terriglobia; order Terriglobales; family Acidobacteriaceae; genus Telmatobacter. Next base: position 12,815 of record CAVREL010000075.1, read on the forward strand.
TCCGCGCCGGCCGGCCGCAGCGCGTCTATGCGTCAACGCTGGGCCGCACGCTCGAGCGCGTTCCTCCCATCCGCCGCGACTTGATCTGCCGCACTCATTATCTGGTGCCGAATTCCATCGTGGTCACGCGCGGCTGCCCCCAGCATTGCGACTTCTGCTACAAGGACGCCTTCTTTCGCGGGCGGGCGCGGCTTCTACACGCAGCGGGTGGACGATGCCCTGGCCGAGATCGACCGCCTCCCCGGCCGTCACCTGTACTTCCTCGACGATCACCTGCTGGGCGACCCGCGCTTTGCCGAGGTGCTCTTTCGAGGTATGCGCGGCATGGGCCGCATTTTTCAGGGCGCCGCGACGGTGGACTCGATTTTGCGCGGCGACCTCATCGAGCGCGCCGCGGAAGCCGGACTGCGCAGCATCTTCGTGGGTTTCGAGACCCTCGCGCCTGAAAACCTGAAGCGCAGCAACAAGCGCCAGAACCTCGGCCGCGACTACAGGGCGGTGGCCGATCGCCTGCATGCGCTGGGCATCATGATCAACGGCAGCTTCGTCTTCGGCATGGACGACGACGGTGAGGACGTATTCCGGCGCACCGTCGATTGGGCCATCGAGAACGGCATCACCACCGCGACATTTCACATCCAGACGCCGTATCCCGGCACACGCCTCCACCAGCGGATGATGAACGAAGGCCACATCGTCACCCACGACTGGAACCTCTACGACACCCGCCACGTGGTCTATCGCCCGGCCAAACTCAAGCCTGAAACTTTGAAAGCCGGCTACGACTGGGCCTATCGCGAGTTCTATCGCTGGAGCTCGATCGCGCGCGCCTCGCTGCATCACGGCGCCTTCAAGCACCAGGCCAAGCACTTCTTCTATGCCGCGGGCTGGAAGAAATTCGAGCCCCTCTGGGACATGATCATCCGCGCCCGCCAGCTTACGCGCGCAACGCCTTTGCTCGAAGCCGTACTTTCCCGCGTCACCGGCGAGATCACGGCGCCGCGGCCCCAGGCCGCCGAGCTGTTTCCCATCCTGCGGTCGGATGCCATGGATCAACTCCTCAAGCAGCGCACGGGATAGTCTTGCCGAATTCCCCGTTGGGTGCCCCAGGTCCCCGGTGTTGGGACCTGGGAACAGCGCGACAGGATTGCTTTCCCGCCGAAGGTATTTATGATTGCAAATCGAGCGCGGTCTTCAGCCGATCATCGACTGCAAAGCGAAGCTGTCTGCCTTTTTGGAAAAGGAACCGATGCGAACCATGCAAGCTCTGCGGAGCCTAACTTCGTGGCTCATCACGATTCTCGTGGCAACGTCCGTCGCAATGGCCCAGCCGGCGCCAACACCGCCGCAGCCCGTGGACACCTTTTCCGGACATCCGCGCGTGGCCATCATCAGCGACATCGGCAACGAGCCCGACGACCAGATGTCGTTTGTGCGCCTCCTGCTCTATTCGAATGAACTCGATCTCGAAGTCATGATCGCCGCCACATCAACCTGGCAGAAAGCCGCGACCCATCCTGAAACCATGCACGCGCTCATCCACGCCTACGGCCAGGTGAGAGACAATCTGCTTTTGCACGCCAAGGGCTGGCCAACCGCCGACGATCTGGATGCGCGCGTCTTTCCCGGCCAGCCGGCATATGGCATTGCTGCGGTCGGGGAGGGGAAGGGGTCACCGGGTTCGCGCGCTCTGATGCACGCCATCGAGCGCGAAGACCCGCGGCCGTTGTGGATCTGCGTGTGGGGCGGCACCAATACCTTGGCCCAGGCTCTGCTCGATCTGCGCGCTGCGCATACGCCGGCCGAGATGCAAACCCTGATCGCCCGCCTGCGTATCTCATCCATCTCCGACCAGGACGACGCCGGTCCTTGGATCCGCCGCGAATTTCCGTCGCTCTTCTACATCGTCATGCCCAGCCAGCAGAACGGCGAGGAGTACTACTACGCTACCTGGACCGGCATCAGCGGCGACCTCTATTACCGCAACTGCGAAGGCGCCGACACCAGCCTTGTCAGCAATGAATGGCTCGACAAAAACATCCGCGCCAAGGGCCCGCTGGGCAAGCTCTATCCGCGCTTCATGTTCATCATGGAAGGCGACACGCCGTCGTTTCTCGGCCTCATCGACAACGGCCTCAACGCGTACTGGCGCCCCGATTGGGGCGGCTGGGGAGGCCGCTACGTCTATCGGCAGCCGCGCGGCGAGCCGCATGCCATCTGGACGCAGGGCGGCGACGAGTTCATGCGCACCACATCGCAGGATACCGTGCGCGGCGTCGATGGCCGGGAGCACGTGTCGGACCAGGCCAGCATCTGGCGCTGGCGCGAGGCCTACCAGAACGATTTTGCCGCGCGCATGGACTGGACGGTTCAAGACTTCGCGCATGCCAACCACCGTCCTGTCCTGGTGGTGAACGGAAGTCCCGGAACCAGTCCCATCGAGATGGAAGCCGCGCCGGGCCAGACCATCACCCTCGATGCCGCCGGCAGCAGCGATCCCGACGGCCAGAAACTCCACTTCAGATGGTGGGTCTATGCCGAAGCCGGCCTGAACGGGACCCACGGAGCCGACGTTGCAATCACCGGCGAAGATCAGCCAAAGGCCAACGTGACAGTGCATTCCGCATGCCGGCCCGCGTGGATTCCCAACCTGATCCCCTGCCGGGGCGACGGCGTGGCGCACATCATTTTAGAAGTTACGGATGAGGGCTCGCCCCGTCTGACATCCTATCGCCGCATCGTGCTGCGCGTGCGCAGCCCAGATCATTATTGACCACGGCAAAAATAATGTCCTGTCAACCTGAGCGAAGCGCCGCAAAGCGGCGCGCAGTCGAAGTATCTGCGATTGCTATTCTCCATCGGGGCACGACATTTGTTTTGCAGGAATCAAATGGCCGCCGGAATCAACCCGCCACAGCCCTCAACATCGCCTCGGTGAGCCTTCGCTTCGCTCTTCCTCTCTGCCAGGCCGAAATCCCCCACGCCAGATACAGCCATGGCAACGGCGCGCAAACCCACGCCGGCGCATTGCTGTAAAGGACAAACTGCAATAGCGCTCCCGCACCCAATGCGAACAGCCACGCGATTCTCCAACTGCGGCTGAAGACAACGGCAACCGTAGCCACGCACAGTTCCATAAACGCCAGCAGCCATGCGCCAATGGCGAACCCCTCGACCGCTAACGGCTCTGGATCGCGCCCTTCCACGCGGTCGCGCACGCCTTCCAGAATCTTGCGCACCGCCACGTGATCGGAGAACTCGGTGAACAGGTTCAGAGTCTTCAACCACAGCCCCGGCGCGCCGTAGTTCCACCGGATGCGGCTGATCAGACGCGTGCGTTGCGCATCCAGCGGGACCAGTTGCCAGATGAACACGCCGTCGCAGGGCACATCCCGCGAGCGCCATACCATCACCGAATTTGCCCGGACGGTTCCGAACACCAGCGTCGCGGCCACGCTCAGAGGCAGCGGATCTCCCGTTCGCGGGTTCTGATACGCAGGCAGAATCGTCCGTGCGCTATGAATATCTGTGCCGCTGCCCAGATTCTCAATCAGGTCGTACCCGTAGAATCCGGCCCGTCCGAACCCCATCTGCGCCAGCCACGGCCAGATCTGTTCCGGTGTGCCGCGGATGGTGATGGCGCGCGTTGCGTCAAAGGCCGGATGCGCCACGATCTCATCTTCGGGCATGGCGCGCGCAATCTCTTCGGGCGTCGCTCCCCACCGCAGCTGGGCGGGGCGAATCACAAGCAGGTATGAACAACCGAGCAAAGCGATCAGAAAAACCATCGCGCTGAGACGGACAAGAAATGCTGAAACGAATGGGCGCATCGTTCCCCTTTCCTCGGGCGGTGCAGGCAAACACAACATCAAGGTAACTGACTGGATTGATGACACCGATTGTGGCTCCAATCGAATTCCCAGTCAAACCCCGCCTGATGACTCGCGCCGGGTTCCGTCTCGCTCGGCCTTGAATCCCGGCCATCACAACCTGCTCGACTTCGAACCATGAGAGAGCTAACGTCGAATTGATTCCAGAACGAAGGATAGCTGTCATGTATCACCATTCGGCCGTGGCCACGCGGCCAGCGCACGCACGTTTCCTGTCCGGAAAATCGGCCCCCCATTCACTCGCGGCGTTTTCGGCATTCGTCGTCATGCTGGCATTTATCGCTTTTCCCGCATGGGCCGCCGATAAATCGACGTCAGCTCATCGCGGCGCCCTGTCGGTGCTTGCCGGGGGGCTCTCGGGCCAGGGTTATCGCGATGGCTCCGTTGCCGAGGCGCGCTTCAGCTATCCCAATGGCATGGCTTTCGATCGGTCCGGAAATATGTTGGTCGCCGATTCGGCCAACGCCCTCATTCGCAAGATCGCTCCCAACGGCATCGTGAGCACGGTTGCGGGAACCCTGCGGATTACTGGAAGCGCCGATGGTCCAGTCAACACGGCTCAGTTCAACTCTCCCGCGGACGTCGCCGTCGACGCCGCCGGCAACATCTATGTCGCCGACGGGGGCAACAATACCATTCGCAAGATCGACATAAACGGAGTGGTCACCACCGTCGCCGGCATCGCGAAGCAGACCGGCAGCACCGATGGCACAGGCGCGGCCGCGCGGTTCAATGGAGCAGCAGCGCTCGCCATTGATGCGGCGGGCAATCTCTTCGTCTCCGATTCATCCAATCACACCATTCGCAAAATCACGCCGGCGGGCGTAGTCACCACCTTTGCGGGACAAGCCGGCAAGCCTGGCAGCGCGGATGGAACCGGAACCTCGGCTCAATTCAATAACCCCACCTCGATCGCCATCGATCGGGAGGGAAACCTCTACGTGATGGACGGCGCCAATTACACGGTGCGCAGGATCACCCCCAAAGGCGTGGTGACAACGATTGCCGGCACGGTGGGCAAGAGCGGCTCAGCCGATGGGCCGGCCGCCAAGGCGCAGTTCAACGCCGCCATGGGGATCGGCGTCGATGATGCCGGCAACATCTATGTCGCCGATACGTTCGGCGGCGCCATCCGCAAGATCGATGCCAAGGGCAACGTCTCCACCCTGGCGGGAACTGCCGGGGGATGGGGAAGCGTGAACGCCACCGGCGCAGCCGCGCGATTCAGCCTTCCGCAGCGCATCACCGTTGACCGCACGGGGAACCTGTACGTCACCGATGGCAATGCGCAGATCCGCAAAATTACACCCGCCGGCGCGGTGACCACGTTTACCGGGTCGCCGCCCCAGAGTGGATCCGCCGATGGCGTGGGCGCTGCCGCGCGCTTCAGCTTCAGCAATGGCGTAGCGCTCGATCGCGACGGCAACCTGTTCGTCGCCGACATGGACAACGGCACCATCCGCAAGATCACCCGCGCGGGCGTGGTCACTACATTCGCGGGCACGCCCGGCAAAGGCGGCAGCGCGGATGGAACCGGCCCTGCCGCGCAGTTCGGCGGAGTCGCCACGCTGGCCATGGATCCCTCCGGAAACCTCTATGCCGCCGAGTTCTACAACAACACCGTCCGCAAGGTTACGCCGGCCGGCGTGGTTACAACGTTTGTCGGCACGTCAGGAAAATCCGGCTCCGCCGACGGCAAGGGCGCGGCGGCCCAGTTCTCCGCTCCCAACGACATTGCGGCAGACAGCAAAGGAAATCTCTACATCGCCGATTACAACAACAACACCGTCCGCAAAATCACCCCCGATGGCGTGGTCAGCACCCTGGCCGGCTCCGCGGGAAAAGCCGGCAGTGATGACGGTGTGGGCGCGGCGGCGCGTTTCGACGGCCCCGCAGGCGTCGCCCCCGATGGCGCCGGGAATGTATACGTGACCGAGCTGAATAATCACACCCTGCGGAAGATTGCGCCCGACGGCCGCGTCACCACGGTTGCCGGCGTCGCGGGAAAACCGGGCAGCGCCGATGGCGCCGGGTCCGCGGCCAGGCTCAATGGCCCCTGGGGAATCACCATCGACCGGCACGGCGATCTTTTCATCTGCGATGCCTTTAACAACGCCATCCGCAAGGTTACGCCCGCCGGTGTGGTAACCACGGTGGTGGGCGGGCCGGGCCCGTCTTGGAATGCTCCCGGACCGTTGCCGGCCAAGCTGGTCTATCCGCTCGGCATCATCGCGGACCCGAATACCGATGAGCTCTATGTCAGCGTGCCCGACGCCGTCCTGAAGGTCAGCTTCGAGTAAATATCCTCGTCCATCCGCGGTCCAACACAGACCGGTATCGGATGTTATTGCATCGGTTATTGAAGAGCCGGAGGTCACCCGCCATTACCAACCTCTGGCATGCATCTGGAACCGCCGAACGCTCCGAGCTGATCTCGATTGTCCCTAAGCCGGTTTTGCTTCGACGATCCCCACACTCCGCACCACCGCATTGTCGCCTCCAACCGGGAATACCCCGGTCAGGATGAAGCCGGCTGCCTCAAGAAGCGATCTCCATTCGCGCTCGCTGCGTTCTTTACCGCCGGTGACAGCAAGCATGTTAAGGTCGCTCATCAGGTGGCCTTCCAGTTGTGGATCTGCATGCGAAACGAAGGGAGGAAGGATGAATTCGACGATCAACAAACTGCCGTTCTGCGGAATTACCGCGCGGCAGTTCCTGAGAATAACCACAGCGTCCCCGTCACGGCGCCCGTGCAGTACATGCTTGAGCATGTATACGTCGGCGCCGGCTGGGACCGATTGCATCAGATCTGCGGCGATCAGTTCACATCGGGAGGAAGGATCTTCCTCCGCGAAGCGCGCCCGCGCGGCATCCACGCTGGGCTCGAGATCCACAAGCATGCCTCGCACATGCGGGTTGAGTCCAAGCACGGCCAGAATCAGCGATCCGCCACCGCCTCCGAGGTCGGCAACCACCTTCGCCCGGGAAAAATCCCACCCCCTGGCGATGGGCGCGTAATTCTCTGCCGGAGCCGTACCCATCACCGCGCGAAAAATAGAACTGGCTTCGGTATCCTGTGACCACCGCGAATGTATCTTCGGATCGCGGACCTGAGAGGCCGGCTTACCTGTGCGAACACAGTCGGTCAGCAGGGACCACTCGTCGGCAAGCAGATCCGCCCAGAAGACGACGGCTGGCCAGGCGGACTGAGGCACATCCCTCCGCAACGGTTTGCCAAAAGCAGTCAGCCGAAAGTGTTCGGGCGTCGTCTCCTCGGTCACGCCGATGCTGGCCAGAGCGCGAAGCAGGCGATACAGCGCATCCGTGTCTGCCTTGCACGTTTCGGCCAGGAAGCCAACGCTACGCACCTCGTCTCCAAGTGCATCGGCAACGCCGAGACGTGCAGCCGCGCAGAGCACGCGGCTGCGGGAATACGCCATCGCCATTTCGACCAGCCCCGTATTCGTGGTGACATTGCCGATGCCGGTGTTAGATTGGGCCATAAGACACCTCAAATCTACTGTACTCATCGCGGACGAGCCCTGCCCAGCAGCGCCGCTTTGAGATCACCGAGTTCCTCCGGGCTCAGGACAGAGAACGCTCTTTTCATCGGCTCGGAATGCTTACCATTTTCGCGTTTTTGGCGCCAACCCACTCACGGCTGATATGGTGTTAAGGCATATTCCCCACCCTCGGAGTACGAGAGGTCACTCCAGTGACAGAGCAGGATCTGATTGACAGGTTGGCGGAGCACAAAACCCTGGGCGGAGCGCCCCGATCGGAGTTGGAATGGCTCGCGGCACACGGGCACATTCGCAAGCTGAATACCGGCGAAGTGCTTAGTGTGAAGGGCGTCCAGGTCGAAGCCCTTTACATCATCCTTTCGGGACGTCTGGCCCTGTTCGTCGATCGCGGCGCCGGGTTGAACAAGGTGATTGAGTGGCGCGCAGGCGACGTTGCCGGACTGTTGCCATATTCGCGCCTTACGGTTGCGCCGGGAAATTCGAGCGCCCTCGAACCGCTGGAAATTCTAGCCATCCCACGCGCTTATGTCAGAGCGATGACGCAGGAATGTTTCGAGGTCACGTCGATCCTGGTCCATACCATGATCGATCGCGCCCGGTTATTCACCTCAAGCGAGCTGCAGAACGAAAAGATGATCTCTCTGGGCAAGCTCTCAGCCGGCCTGGCGCACGAACTGAACAATCCTGCTTCCGCCATCGAGCGATCCGCGGCCATCCTCAGGGATCGAATTGAAGACTCCGAAAAAGCTACGCGCGATCTGGCTGCGGCCCGGCTGAGCGATGCGCAGATCGCTGCCGTGGAAGCGGTTCGGGCGGCCTGCATGGCAAAACGCGCCTCGGGGGTCCGGTCACCGCTGGAACAGTCGGATCGCGAAGAAGCTATGACTGAATGGCTCGCCAGGCACGGCCTGGACACGGCGAACGCAGATATGCTGGCCGACACCGAGGTCACCTTCGATGTGCTGCAATCGCTGGTTGCCATCGTCGATCGGCCGGCTTTGAACGCGATGGTCCGTTGGGCTGCCGGGGGTTGCGCGGTCCGCAATCTCACGGCGAATATCCAGGATTCAGGGGCGCGCATCTCCAGCCTGATAAAGGCCGTGAAGGGATTCACCCACATGGACCAGGCGAACGTTGCCGAGGCAGTGGATCTCGGCCCCGGCCTGGGCGACACCGTGGCCGTATTGAATTCGAAGGCGCGTGAAAAATCGGTCGCGGTAACCCTTGCGCTGGAGGCCAGGCTGCCCAGGGTGCGAGGCTTCGCCGGCGAATTGAACCAGGTTTGGGGAAATCTGATCGATAATGCCCTGGACGCAGTCGCGCCTGGAGGGCGGGTGGAAGTATCCGCGGGCCGCGAAGATCATAAGGTCCTGGTCCGCATTCTCGATGACGGACCCGGTGTTTCCGACGAGATTCGGCACCGCATCTTCGATCCGTTCTTCACCACCAAACGCCAGGGACAGGGAATGGGGCTTGGTCTCGATATTGCCCGGCGCCTCGTGAACCATAACGACGGCGCTATTGAATTCGAGTCGCGGCCCGGACGGACGGAATTTCGTGTCCGGCTGCCGATCGCAGATCTCCAGCCGCCGGACCGGCTCTGACCATTTTTCGGTTCCTGGCCATGAATGAAACCTAAACCGTCCTCCAGAATCCTATGGACAGGACTGACTGGTCCTGCGCCCTATTCCCTGTATGTGCGCATTGCATGAGGAGGAGCATGAGCGACGCTCAATCGGATGCATTGGTCTTTTTTGGAGCAACAGGCGACCTGGCCTACAAGAAGATCTTCCCTGCATTGCAGGCCATGGTTCGGCATGGCGACCTCAATGTGCCTGTAGTTGGAGTAGCGAAATCGGGATGGAACCTGGACAATCTGCGGGGACGGGCGCGCGATAGCGTCGAAAAGCACGGCGGGCTTGATCCGCAAGCCTTCGACCGTCTTTGCCGGTCGCTCCGATATGTGGACGGCGACTACCAGGACCCGGAAACCTTCAAGGCGATTCGAAGCGAATTAGGCGCAGTCCAGCGCCCGGCCCACTATTTGGCTATTCCGCCGGTGATGTTCGAAACCGTGGTGCATCAGTTAGCCGCGTCGGGTTGTGCGGCCGGACCCGGCTGCGCCGAGTCGCGCGTGATTGTAGAGAAGCCCTTTGGCCACGATCTGAGCTCGGCGCGGGATTTGAATGCCATCCTGCACAGCGTGTTTCCCGAGTCAGCCATCTTTCGAATTGACCATTACCTGGGCAAGAAACCGGTTAACAACATTGTGCTTTTCCGCTTCGCCAATGCTTTCATGGAACCGTTCTGGAATCGAAACTTCATTGAGAGCGTGCAGATCACGATGGCCGAGGACTTCGGCGTTGAAGGCCGCGGAGCATTCTACGACCAGACCGGCACGATCCGCGATGTAATTCAGAATCATATTTTCCAGATCGTTTCCAATCTGGCGATGGAACCTCCGGTGCGCGCGGACAGCGAGACACTCCGCGATGAGAAAGTAAAAGTGCTCAAGGCGATTCCCCCCATTGCGGCCGCTGATCTGGTTCGTGGTCAATTTCAAGGGTATCGCCAGGAAAGGGGCGTAGCGCCCGATTCAACGACTGAAACCTTTGCCGCCCTTCGCCTCGAAATCGACTCCTGGCGCTGGAAAGGTGTGCCCTGCTACATTCGCGCCGGTAAATATCTTCCTGTAACCTGTACGGAGTTATTAGCCATCTTTCGCGAACCACCCACATTCTTTCCCGGCCATGTGCCCGGTAGAAACTACATGCGGTTCCGAATCAGTCCGGATATGGGCATCGCGATCGGCACCAACGTCATGGGACGAGCCGACGCGATGGAGGACCATCCTGTTGAGATGATTGCCAGCCGGTGGCCGAGCCCCGAAGAGATGGCAGCGTATGAACGCGTGCTGACTGACGCCATGGCCGGTGACGCGAGCCATTTCGCCCGCGAAGACTACGTCGAAGAGGCATGGCGCATCGTTGATCCAATCCTGCAGGCCGCCACCCCGGTTCACGAGTATGCAAAGGGTACGTGGGGACCGTCCCGTGTCGACACCGCAGTCACGCCTCCTGGAGGATGGCATGACCCAGTCGTTATCGACCCCCAGGTTGCTTCTCCTGTGTCTCATGCGGCTTGATCTCGAGAGAGCCGGCGCGACGATATTGCCTCATCATCCGGCTTTCCGATATCAAGGTATCGGCCTGGCAAAAGAATCTGGCCACCTTTCCGGATGCAGCGCCGCTTCGACTCTTCATGGGAGCGCATGGGCCTTTGGGTCGCGTTCAATGTGCTACGAGGGTATTATCCTCGGTGGTTCTACGGAAAAGACCTGTACGCCTCACCTGGAAGCCGCTGATTTCGCCGCCTCTTCCACGCACCTGTCCCAGGAAGACCAGCGATCGTTCTCATTGATTTTTGCCGCAACCTACTTTTCGTTCTTCGCCACCTTCGGAGCGAAATACCCGCGCCGCGCCTGAATCTTGACGCCCACCCGCTTCACCTGGACGCGCAAGGCATGATAGCTGCCGTTCGGTTTGACGGAGTTGAGCGATATTTCCAGAAGATAGGTTGCGTCGGGAGCAACCGCCGCGCGCCCAAATTGCTGTTCGAGGTTGTTGCCGCCACGGACGAAATACCCGCCCGTACCATCGGCCAGTTGAGCCATTGCGTCGTCGGCCTCCGAAGAGGACTCATGATGATTCGACGGAGCCGTGCCGGTGATCTGCGCAAATATCGATCCGGCGCCGCTCTGGCTTGCGTCCATCATGCCGCCGGTAAGCCCACGGGCGTCCAGCGCGCTAATGGTGATGTTCGCCCCCGCGGCCATGTTTACAATCTGCGACTCGATGCGCATGGCTTCATCGGAGTAGTTAAGGAAGCCCGGCGAGACGAAAATCAGCGTGCGCTGCCCGGGCAGCTTCTCCATCGTATGCAGCACGTCGCGCATATACGATAGCGTGAGCATCGCGTCCTGATCGCCGGTGACGAGCGCTTCATTGGCAGCCTGGTGTACGAGCTGCTCCACGTACCCCGGATTGGTGACCGAGCTCTTGTGGGTGCAGTTCGCCGCTCGTTCGATCTCGACCTGGTACTGCGAATTATCGTGCTTGTTGAGAATCTGGTCGGCGGTGTAGTAGTCAATATCCGGGCAACGTGCGCGGTCTGCAAGATTGGTCGCGTGCGCCTTGATCCGGTGTACGGCGCTGACTAGCGTATCGGGGTTGTTCGTGATCCCCGAGTTGACTCCGAAGTACGACAGCACCACGGCGCGATCGGCAGGACCGATGGTGCCCGCAAACATCTTCGCCGCGCGGTCTTGAATCTCAGTCAGGCCGGTCGGGTCAAGATGGCGATCGTCGAACAGGATCACAATCGAGCGCGTTGGCGTGGGCGGCTGAGGTGGCGGAGCAGAAGCCGGTAACGCCGATGCGGGAGCAGGCGCCGCTCCGCCCACGGCGGCGGACGCGGACCGGATGATCGAGAATCCCGTAATCGCCTGCCGCTTACCCTGGTCGAACACATCAAAATCGGCCTGGCTCAGGTCAATCACAACCTGGTCATGCGCGTCGCGCACCACCACAGGAATCAGAAGCGCCTTGACTTCGATCCGCAGTGGAGCCTGGTCGGATTGAGCAGTCATCTGCGTCACTCCCTGGGCAACAGCAGCGGAGAACGCGATAAACAACGGAGCCATCAACAGCGCGAACACCCGGTTGGCATGAAATTGCATGTTGCCCCTTAATTCACTGCTGCGGCAGGATGCGCATGGATGCGTGATAGAGATGATAATCCGAGTACTGGTGCTTCTCTTCGATCAGAAGCGGGCCTTGCTCGATCTCGATGCGCACCTCGTTGGGGAGCCAGAAGCTCTGGTCGAAATCGCGAATGCTGACCGACCGAAAGTGCAGCTCGGTTGTAAGCTGCTCGAGGCGCGGGCTCCTGAGCGGAGCCTCAATATCGCTCCGCAGCGATACGATATTCGAGGTTGCCTGGTCGACCCACAGGATGCCCTGGTAGAAGTAGGGCGCCTGCTTGCCCTCAGACTGGAAGATGGCAGGAAACTTCACCGAGCCTGGAATCTGCGCGAAGGCGAGGACGAAAGTGTTCCTGCCTTCGATCTGCTGCTCGCCGAGGAGGCTGAAGCGAAACTCGGCCTGGTTGGCGGCTCCGAACAGAAGCCACTGGTAGGCGAACCCCGATCCCCGCGGAGCGCCCGCCTTGTGCGAATCGAGCGAGCGCCCTTTGAGATCGGTTCGCATCTCCTCGATCGAGGTTGCGCCGTTGGCGGCGCGGTGGCAAAGAATCAGGTACTGGTACTGCTCGCTGCGTGGGTACTGGGGAGTAATCATCGCCGGACCCGAGCCCGGCCGCGTGACGCCGATAAGCCTCTGCGGGGGAGCAGGACCGGACTTGGTTTCAGTGCGAACGACTTCCTCCCGCGCGACGATGTCGGGAAGGCGAGGTACCATATCGGCAATCGTTCCCGCCATGTCGTTCAGAATGGCTGAGAGCCGCTGCTGGTCGGCCGCGGGTCGCAGGCCCTCCAGCGCCGGAACGGTCTTCTTCAGGGCCTCCAGCGGAAGATCGGGATACAAGTGCAGACCCTGGACTTTCGTTTCCGTGGCCTGGGCCGCGCCGGTTACGGTGATGGACTGGAAGGCTACAGCCAGAAACACCGCTGCGAGCATGGCAGGATGGCTGTTATACAGGAGCGCCATTGAACTTGCCTGCATTCCCATTCGTGCGCCCACCCGCGGCGGTTCGAAGCTGCACACCGCCCGAGATTTCTTCCCGGCAACTTGCATCCAATTACCCTTCTTTGTGCAATATCAAAAACGGAGAGTGGCTTCGCCTACCAGGCGAAATCCGTTGACGATCCGAAAATCCGATGCGCTGCCACAGGACCAAAAACAGCCCAAACAGGCGCAAATCCGTCACAGTTGTTTGGAACTACTCCGCTGCTCGATACCGAGGTCGACCATCGTTCCCCTCCGATTCTGCAAGTTGGATGACAGGCTTGGCAACAAGGATGATCCTGATGTCTGATTCACTCGGGCCCATTGGCAGGATTCTTGCCGATGAGCCAAATCGACCAGCCAAGTGGATTTGCCATACCGCTCGTCGCCGATAATCTCGCCGTAGCAAGAAAGACCGTCTGGCGCGGTGGCACGACGCTAACCGGCAGCTACCCGATACGCGCTTCAGCGGGGAATTACATGGGCCTCGCCTTGAATTGCATGTACAGACCGGCAATCACTCCGCGAGTGCCAAATACGCTCAAGGCCACAGCAACTTGGACGGCGTACTTTCAGGATTGCGATCTCACCAGCAAGTCAGACGAAGCACATGCGGCGGTCCGGATTTCGTATCGATGATTTGCGTCTCGATCACGGCCTCGAAATTCCTTTTGCCTTGGCACGACGATTCGCGGGCAAGATCCGTCGTCCTTGTGCTCGATTTCACTCCAAACTGCCGTGAACCAAATTTCGCAGTAGCAGGCGTAATCTATTTGATAGCGCCTCTCACAAGAGCGCAGACGACGCAATGTCTATGGGAATTCTCCAGTCAACCGACCGATCGGACCTCGCCGGTTCTCTGCGCGACTTCCGCACCGAGACCGGCCGCTCGCTGCTCGAGCTGGTCGATGAGTCGCCGGTCCTGCTTGTCTTTCTTCGCCACTTTGGCTGCGCTTTCTGCGCCATGGCTCTCGACCGCGTTTCGCAGCTGCGCCCGCAGATTGAGGCAAAGGGCGTTCGGCCTGTCTTTGTGCACCTCGGCTTGCCCGAGCGAGCCAAGCCATACTTCGACTACTACCATCTCTCCGATGTCGAGAGGATCAGCAACCCCGATTCGACGCTGTATCAGCTCCCCGCCTTCGCGTTGTCGCGGACCAACCCTTATCTGCAACTTTTCAATCTGGCGGTCTGGAAGGGCTGGCTGAAAGGCGCGATGTTCAAGTACGGCATCGGGCTGATTCGGGAAGACGGATACCAGATGCCCGGCGTCTTCTTCCTGAAGGAGCGCAGAATCGCGCGTGCCTTCCGGCATCGGGAGATCTCCGACGAGCCCGACTACCTCAAGCTGATCAGCGGGGCCTGACTCATCCATCCAAATCGCAAGAGCGTCCTCGCATTCGCCCGATCGGCTTGTTGGGGCGGTAAAAGGGCGGACCTTTTGTCGGGCCGCCGATAGGCCCTTTTCAGCGCATGCCACTGAGTTCCGCGTGACCACTGAGCGATCCATCCTTCAATACGACGACAACCCAGGGAGTCGACTCGTCCCTAACATGGGCGCGCCAGGCAATCTCCTGTTTGCTGTGCGGGCCTAAGTCGACTGTGGCCACCGTCGGATCCGCGACAACGAGATTGTCGGTGCGGATGGAGAAGGTGTGCCGGCCGGCGCCTTCGATGCTGACGTGCACGACAATGTCCCCCGGACCGGCAATGGTGGAAGAGACATGGAAGTCCACGGCGTGAGCACGGCGGAGATCAATAGGATTGCTACTAGCGGCAAGAGCGGTGAGCGAGGTCCCGGCGGATCCGAATTCAACGCGGTATTGTCCCTGCGGAACGGCTGCGCGGAAGGTAGCATCCGGCGCAATTGCAGCGGTGATGACCTGACGGCTGCTTTCATTGATGAGGCGGACGGAGCCTTTGCTGCCGGGGTCGACAATGCCGCGCACGACCGCGGGACCGCTCAGGTCGTTCATCAGCCAGATCCATTCGGCGGCCGGTTGGGTCCAGACTTCCTTGAAGGTCCAGCAAATCTGGTCAGGCCAATATGGAGTGTCGGCAATGCCCTTTGTCTCGATCCCGACGGGCAGCGCACCCACCATCTGGCCCGAGCGGATACTATACAGCGGGGTCCAGTCGTATCCTTCACCGTACATGATGCTGGATGCGAAGGGGTTTCTGCCGATGAACCATTGCGCCTGCTCCTGGGCGAGGTTTTCACCGGCCATGTCTTCGCGGAGTTGGGCCGCCGCGGAGAGCGCTTTGGCCGATGAGAGCAGTACGCTGGAGTTTCCGCGAAACTGGAACCAGACCGGGAAGCGTCGCAGGTAATAATCCCCGCCGAGAGGCAGGCCCTGTTTCACTTCTGCCGCAAAGGTGTCGCGGTTTGCGGTTTCCAGCGGGCGCCACGAAGCAGACTGCGCCAGATGGTCGGCTTCGCTGAGCCGATAGACTCCGGCAGGCAACATATCCCAGGGCGCATCG
The DNA here is from genome assembly GCA_963720105.1 of uncultured Acidobacteriota bacterium. Lineage (GTDB taxonomy): Bacteria > Acidobacteriota > Terriglobia > Terriglobales > Acidobacteriaceae > Telmatobacter. The sequence continues at coordinate 28,454 of CAVREL010000075.1, forward strand.
GCGGACGCCGCTTCCTGCTGATAGTACCTTGCGTGCAGGACGATGGCTGAGTACCACTGCATCCAGTGAGGGTCGTTGGGCAAAGCGCGACACAGGTGGTCCAGGGCGATGATGGGCTGGTCTTCCTCGCCTATGTGAAAGCGGTGGAAGAGAGATTCTCGGCCAGGGCCAGTGTAAAAGTAACCAGTAAGCCGCAAAGGCCAGGGCTGAAGAATGCGCTCCTGGGATGCGAGAATCCGGTTGCCGAGCTCGATGCCTTCATCGGCGTGGAGGGAATTACCGGTCGCTTCGTAGAGGTCGATCGAAGCAATTGAGCCAAAGGAGCTGCGCTCGAGATCGTCCTTTTGCCCATAGACCTCGGGAATGGGTGGGGCGTTCTTCAGGCCGTCAACCGCGAATTTCCAGTCCTCCTCGGCGGTTGCGAGGCTGCGTTGCGCCAGTTCCGGGTCTCTGTTCTTCAGCACCCGGGCGGCGAGAGCTTCGAGCGAAGCCGCGCGAAAGTTCCATTCCGGATCGTTGACCGCCATTCCGAATCGGTCGTCGGCGTTTCCCATGATACCGTCAGTCCAGTAGCTGATGAGCTGGCCGGTACTGCGGAAGCCGTCGCCGAAGCGGGTCTTGAGGACCCAGTTAAGGCCCCACTCGGCTTCTTCGATGAGCCGGTTACTCAGCGCGGAGTTTTCGCCTTGCTGCTGCAGCCGGTCAGCGAGCTCAAAGAGTGCATAGGACATCGCCGGAGTGTTGCCGGTGGCGCTCAGATCGCCGGCGTCGTGATAGCCTCCGTTTACGACGATGCGTTGGTCGCCGTGGACGGTGTAGTCATCCTGATGGCATATGCCGTGAACACCCGGGATGACCGTCCCGCAGCGCTCGCTGTACATGAAATTGATTGTCTTCCAGATGCTGTCGCTCCAGACATCATCGCCAATGGGGAAGGGTCGCGTGACCGTATTGCCGGCGCGGAGAAAGTAGGTGCCGGGGTTGTGGACGCTCGAGAAATCGAGCACTTGGAATTTACCCAGGTTTGTTTCCCTGTCCTCAATCCGGCCGGTAAATGTGACTTTTCCTGTGCTCTTATCCACCAGAGAGAAGGAGCGCCTGGGGAGACCGCTCGCGACCGCAACCTTTGGCGCGCCCGGCATGTAGCCAGCCTGGCTGAAAGCGATGCTGCCGGCTGAAACGTCCCATCCTTCCACATGGTCGGCAGTGACGGTTTGTAGCTCCAGCTGATCGATATAGAGAATCGACTGATCACCCGGGTCAGGAAACATCTTGGGCAAGGCATACCCGAAGCTGAGACCGGTGATTTTGTCGCGATCGAGCGGAGCGATCTCCCAGGTGACCTGGTTCCATTCATGATTGCGGAGTGGAATGGAGTCGTTGCGGCCCTCGTTCTGATCGTCGGGTAGTACGTGTGCGCCTTCGTTACGCAGCGTGAGATTGATGGACACCGCGGGGGCTCCGTGGACATCGGGATAGACCCAGAGGGAGATGCGATTGTAAGGACGCCAGTCTTCGGACGAAAAGCTCCGCGTTGCGATCAGGTCCTGCCAGTCGCCGCTGCCATTGACTCGGCCGATGTTGTCGTTGGATGCGATGCGGAGGGAGTAGCGGCCCTGCCTGACTTCCGTGGTAGAAAGCGTCATGGAGCCGACGCCCTGGAAGGACCAGTGGGTGAGATTCTCCATGCCATCGAGCAGTCGCGTGTTCAGCACTTTCTTATGCAACTGGCGATAGGCAGCGCCATCCCGGTAGACCGGCTGCATCGGCATGGCGGGACCGGTTTGCTGCGGGTGCGCGGAGCCAGGCACGAGCGCCAGGAAAACGATGTGAGCGATGATCGGCGCAGCGGCTGCCACGCGCCCATGCAGTTCCTGTTTCCTTTGGGTATGAACGATGCGGAATACGGGTCCCACAAGTGCAAAGTCTGCTGGCGTAATCGGAATGATCATTCGCTCCCAATTGCAGGATCACGCGCGTCAGTCCCGATTTGTCGCGCGGTCACCGCTGAACCGGAAAACGGTAAATGTTGACGCTTATGGGCGCGACCGTGAGCGAGCTTGGCGCGGCGCCAATCGCAATCTCCTTCACTTCGACCTGCGGCGGATGATTCACCTGGTTAGCCGCATCCAGGCTGCCCGCAGTTAACTGCCACTGGGTCGACGCCCCGGCGAGTCGAACTCCCGAGACATTGAGATGAAGAGGCTGCGCGGATTCCGTAGCATTGACAATGGCAACGGTGAGGAACTTGCGATCGGCCGTCAGGGCGGCGAACACGTCGAGCGGATACGTCGGGCTGCCGGAGTTCGTTTTCGGCTGGTCGGGGCCGGGCGGATACTTCGGCGCGGGCTGCGGCGAATTGCCCGTGACGGCAACGGGAATCGACCCCGGGAATTGGTTGCTGTACATTCTGAACAGCAGTCCTAGAGTATTCAGCGTAGAGGACGTAGCGTTGAAGTCCAGCGTAGAAGTACCCATTGTGTGCCCGGCCATTGTGAGTGAGTCAGTGTGGCGGAGCATTTCGTTGAAGATCATTGCGTAGGCCAGGGCTGCCTTGAGCGTGGTTGGCCGGCCGAATCCCCCACCGAAGTACGCATATTCATCGATGGAGAGAAAGGTCTTCTTGTCGAGCATTGCGGGGAACCGTTGCTCGTATCCCTGCCATTCTTCGGCCTTCACCCGCACGATGTTGGCTGGATACCGCGCGTATTCAAGCAGACTCTGGTCCACCTTCAAATTGGCCTGCTCATTGGGCGCATCCGCCCCAAGGGTCTTCGCTTTTTCGAGATCGAAGTGAACGCCGGGCGATGCGTACCAGTGCTCGGCGATGCCGTCGAAGTTCCCCCAGCAGTCTTTCAAAAAGCTTCCCGTCCAATCGTGTTCGGTTCCAAACAGCGGCGCGAGATTGCCGATGTATCTGGCCCGCTGGTCGCGCGGCACGTTGCCATCCTCCAGAAATTCGCCGGAGGCAATGAGCACAATCGACGGATCCGCTTTGCGCATCGCTTTGGCAAAGTCGTTGTGCTTCTGCATGAAGTATTTCGTATCGGTGCGTCCGATCTGCCACGATCCCCAGGGCTCGTTGCCGATGTTCCAGAACTTGACGTGGTAGGGCTCAGGATGACCGTTCCTGGCGCGCAGCGATCCCATATGCGTGCTCACAGCGCCGTTCATGTACTCCACCTGCTCTGCCGCAGAGTGTGCATCGCCGAGTCCCGCGTTGACGCTGATGTAAGGTTCCACCCCGATGAGCTTGCAGAACTCGGCGAATTCATCCATGCCCAGATCGTTGGGCTGCATTTGATTCCATGCAAAGTCCCACTCCGGAGGGCGCTTGTCAGGATCGCCGATGGCGTTGTACCAGGTGTAGTTGGAGGTGTAGTTGCCGCCGAAGCGCCAGAATCCCGACGTGATCTGCTCTAGCAACGCGATGGTGTCAGGGCGGAAGCCATGGATGTTATCGGACGGCATGAGAGAAACAGCGCCAATGTAGAAGCTGCCCGTGCCTATTCCCGCGATTTCGAGTGCCGCATCTTCGGCGTTGGCCCTCGCCGAAAAGTTGAGCGCGAAACTTTTGTATTCTCTGCCGAGCGGGGAGAGCGGAATCGTTTGCCGCTCGTTCCCGCCCGCGCCCCAGACCAGCGAGACTTTCACCTCGCTGCCCGTTGTTCCGCGGAGATAGATACGGCCAATGTACTGCTTGTCTTTGATCACAGCCAGACCAGATTGACGGATACCGCGCGGCGACGTCGCATCGAGCTGAATGCGCGGGCTCTGATCGCCGACGAAGGGCTTCTCCTTGTCCATTACGACTGATGCGTCGGGGCCGACCGGACGCCACTTCCGCAGCCGCATGCCCGGAAAACCGCCTTGGCGGCCGGTGCTCGGAGGATCGCTGGAAGTGATCGGGAAATAAAATTTCCGGTCATCGAGCATTTCGGCCCAGAGGGGACCGTACATGGTTTTCCCGATATGCTCGATGAACATGCCGAAGACGTACTGCGATGCCGGAGATGCGTATTGGCTGGCATCAATGCTGGCGACAATCGATTGCGGAGCCTGCGTTTCCGTCTGGGCTGCAGCTGCCGGAACCCATGCGGCCCAAAGCGCGGCCGCGGCAAAAACTGCGATCTGCATTTTCATCGAATCTGGCTCACTTTCCCGCCTGTTTGCAGTCATCGTTAAAGCAGAGGTTCTTGCTGAAGAACGGCAAAACGCGGTTCTGGAAGCGATCGGCCACGGCACTCGTGTGCGTACCGGGATAGACTTCGAAGGTGTTGGCCAGGCCATACTTGTCGAAGACGTCGTGCAGCTTGCCGGCATCCCCTCGAAGGCCATCCTGGTCACCTACATCCATGGCAATGGCACGGTATTGCTTGAGATTGCCGATGTACTGATCGACGAAGGCGAGCGGCGCATTGGCCGCCCATCGGGCGAGGACGTCGGGCTGGGGTTGGCCGTCTTTGGTGGGCAGGTCGAGATAGAATGGCGGATTCTTTGGGTCCGGCGACCACGCGGCGGCAGTGGCGAGCTGCGCGCGCACAAAGAACCCGAGCTTCTCCTCGTCTGCGGGAGACTTGATGGCGGCAACGACCTTCTCGAGATCCGAGTTCGGCGGTCCCGCGGACCTGGCCGACATGCAGCAGGGACTCATGATGTAGAGGGCGCCGAAGACATCGGGGTACTTCATGCCAATGCGGGAGGCGCCATATCCCCCCATGGAGTGGCCGGCCAGGCCGCGGCTTCGGCGGTCGGGGATGGTACGGTAGTGCGCGTCGATGTAAGTTACGACGTCGTGAGCGATGAACTTCTCGAAATCTCCGGTGGTGATGGAACTGGAGTACATCGAACCGTTGTGCACCGTCTTCGAGTCGGGCAAGACGACGATCATGTCCTGCGAACCCTTCGCGAAGGCACCTTCAATCGTTTGCGGGACGTGGATCTCGTGGGTCCACTGTTCTGCACCGATGGAGTAACCGTGCAGAGCGTAGACCACGGGATAGCGGCGCTTCTTGTATTTGGCGTAGTCCGGCGGCAGGAAGACGATCACATCGCGATCGACGGCGTTGCCCTCGAGATTGCCTTCCAATGCGGTTCCGTGAATCTTGATGCGCTCGACGGTGACGGGTTTTGCGCCGGGTACAACGTCGGGAACGTTGGTTTGCACCTGGGCGGCGGCCGGGCTGGCCACCTGAACCAAGGCGGCGAGAGCGAAACACAAGACAAGGCGACGCACTTGAACTACCTCCTCCAGAATGAACAGTCGATAACCCCGGATGATAAGGACACGGGAGAATAGGTCGGCCTCCGCAATTCGTTCCTCTTTTCCGATCACGCTCCTGGAAGTCCGAACTATACCGAGACGGAGCAGCGGCGGGCAAGTGAAATAAATCGCTTTATTTGCATTTGGGGTTCGGGCCGCACCGCCGTTCGCTAACATGATGGAGGATGACCTTTTTTAACCCAGTGTTGATCGATGTTCCGATGCCGATCCGCACGCCACGCCTCCTCATCCGGCCCAAACAAGTTGGCGACGGGGCAATTACGTCGGCTGCGGTTGCTGAGACCTGGGATGAACTGCACAGATGGATGCGATGGGCTGATCATCGCAGCGAGTTCACAGCCGAAGCAATGGAAATCAGAAATCGGCATGTAATGGCCAGCTTCATCCTGCGTCACAGCATAGAGCTGATTGGGGTCGAGGCTGGAACGGGCACAGCAGTCATCTGGTGTGGGTTTCATGACCTCGACTGGCAAGGTCGCCAATGCGACACCGGGTACTGGGTCCGCAAGAGCGCCCAAGGACAAGGTTTCGCAACCGAGACAGCAAATGCCCTGGTGCGTTATGCCTTCGGTGCGCTCGAAATGCGGCGAATCGGCCTCACGCACTCAGGGGGAAATGAGGCTAGCCGACGCATTGCTGAGAAACTTGGTTTTTCTTTCGAGGGTATCCAGAGGGACGCGAACATACTTCCAGGTGGCAAGCATGCCGATAGGTATTGCTACGCGCGATTTGACATCGCCGGCCTGCCCGAACTCGAGGTGCAGTGGTGAAGAAATCGAGCACAACAATCAGCGAGTTCGTTGATCTGCCAACGGGATCACTGTTTCTCCGATGATTGTTCCACCCCGGCCTTGTCACCCGGTCGCGATCCACTCAAGAAGCAACTTCGCCCTTGCCATCCGATCTGAATGACCCGCCCGTCTTCGACCAGAACAGGAACCGCAGCGGCGCCACCGGTGATCAGCTGCAGCCGCGCATAGGCTTCCGGATCCGCGTCGACGCTGTACTCGCGGTAGTCGCGCCGATTCCATTCAAGCCATTCGCGGAACTCCTGCGTGTATGGGCATTGGGTCGAGCCGTACAACTCAAGTGTGGGCATGGCCGAGTTCCTCCAGGATTTCCGTGATGACGTGATAGGCGGAGGCCTGCACTTCCTGGATGCGGGGGATGTAATCGCTGCGGACGATGATGCGGAAATCGGCCAATCCGCGGCGCGCGATCTCGCCTCCATCATTGCCGAGCAGGGCGACCGTCAGCATGCGACGCTTGCGGGCTTCTTCGAGAGCCATGATGATGTTGCGCGAGCCGCCACTGGTGGAGATGCCGATGGCGACGTCCTCGGGTCGGCCGTGCGCAATGAGCTGGCGCAGAAAAATCACTTCTGTGCCGACGTCGTTAGCGAGGGCGGTGATATTGGCGGGCTCCATGGAGAGCGAGATGGCAGGGATGCCGCGGAGGCCGTCGGGGGGCATGACGCAATCGAGCGCCCAGTCATTGGCGTCGGTTGCCGAGCCACCGTTGCCGAACAGGATCAGTTTGCCCCCGTGGATCAACCGCGTATGAATCGCGAGCGCGGTCGCGCAGATCGTTTCGGCTTCTTCCTCGGCCAGGCGCGTGCGCAGCAGGGTGTCATCGCGAACCTTCATCAGGATGGATGCGGCCACCTCGTCGACAATGGCCGAAGTCTCCTGCTTGCTCTGCCCGAGAAATGGGTACAGGAACTCCGCCTGGCCGACGTCCTGACCGAATTCGCGATGCTCAAGGAACACGTGCACCGTTTCCCACATGGTGTGGTAAAGAATCTCGACCAGTTCCTGATGGATGAAGGGATGGCCAATCTCTGCCTGAAGAGCAAAAGAGCCGCGAAGGCCGGGCAGAGCGAAGGTCATCGCTCCCTGTGCGTGCGCCCAATCGAGCGCCGCCCAGACTTCCGGGTCTCCTTCCGGAGGTCCGAATCCCATCACGATGTCATCGGGACGTAGGATGGCATCGAGCCATGGGCGTATCTGCGCCGAGAGATCGAGCGCCGGCAGAGCCCGCTTGCCTACGATGACCGGATGCACAAACTCGACCGAAACGTGTTGCGCGTCGGTTGACGAAGCTCCGCGGCCGAAGGAGAGCAAGCGCCCGCCGCGTAAAAACCGCTGGGCCATTTCCTGGCAAGCGAGGGCCAGCGCATGCGCATGCTGCGCGAAGAAATCCTCCAGAAGTTGATTGCGTCCGAGCAGCCGTTCCGAAATCTGCCGGGCCAGATCCACCTGGGTTAACATCGCATTCTCCTAGCAGATCCTCGGCAACGGATCGCCGACCAGCATATCGATGATGCGCGTGCCGCGATAACGGGTGTTGACGAGCACGGTGTTAGCAGGCCGCTCCCGGATTACGCCAATGATTGCGGCCTGGTCGCCGCCTTCGGATTGCTGCAGGGCATTGAGGGCGATGTCGGCATAGTCCGGCGCAACGACAGCGAGGAACTGGCCCTCGTTGGCAATGTGCAACGGATCGAGCCCCAGCAGTTCGCACGCGCCGCGCACCGCATCGTGCATGGGGATTTCTTCTTCGTTCAGTTCGACGGCCAGGCCGCAGTCGCGTGCCAGTTCGTTCAGAGAGGTGGCGACCCCTCCGCGCGTGGGATCGCGCATCCAGCGCAGAGCGGGCCCGCAAGCTGCGGCCAACTCTTCCACCATGGGCAGAATGGGGCGGGTGTCGGAAACCAGGTCGGCTTCGAGATCGAGTTCGTTTCGAGCAAGAAGAATGGTGATTCCGTGGTCGCCGATGGGACCCGAGAGCAACACCTTGTCGCCCGGACGCACAGCGCGTGGATCGATGCGGACGCCCGGAATCGGGGCGCCGATGCCGGCGGTAGTAATGTACATGCCGTCCGCCTTGCCGCGTTCGACGACCTTGGTATCGCCGCCGACCATCGCGACTCCGGCGCGCGCCAGGGCGGCGGCCATGGCGCGGACCTCGGCTTCGAGAACGCTGCCGGAAAGGCCTTCTTCGAGCACAAATGTGACGACCATCGCGGATGCACGCGCGCCCGAGACGGCCAGATCGTTGACGGTTCCGTTGACGGCCAGTTCGCCGATGGATCCGCCGGGGAACCGCAGAGGGCGGACCACGAAGCTGTCGGTTGTGAAAGCGATCTGTGTTCCGCCGATTTCGAGAATCGCGGCATCGGCCAGTTGCTCTCCGGAGCCGGACAAAAGCAGGGGCGCGAATAAACCTTCGATGAGCCTGCGGCTGGCTTTACCGCCGGCGCCATGCGACATTTCGATCTGCGGATCGCGGAAGCGGACCGGGCTTGCAGCCTCGGCAGCCTTGCCGTGCCCGTTTATGCCGTTGCGGCGATCTCCGTTACCAGAGACTTCCGGTGTTCGTAGTTGTAATAGGCTGCGCATGAGCCCTCCGAAGAAACCATGAGTGCGCCGACGGGATGTTCCGGAGTGCATTCTTTTCCAAAAAGCTTGCACTGGTGGGGCTTCAGCACGCCTTTGAGCACTTCTCCACACTGCGCGGATTTTGGATCGGTTACGCGGGTCTCGGGCACCGGGTAGCGCTTCTCCGAGTCCCACGCAGCATACTTGTCGCGGATACGAAGGGCCGATTGCGAGATGAAGCCGAGGCCGCGCCATTCGAAGTAAGGACGGAGTTCGAAGACTTCGGCCATAGCCTGCAGGGCGGCGCGGTTCCCTTCCCAAGGAACGACGCGCTTGTACTGGTTCTCGACCCTGGCCTCGCCTGTCTGAAGCTGCCGCAGGAGCATGATGATCGACTGCAGAAGGTCGAGCGGCTCGAAGCCCGAAGTGACTACGGGTTTACCCTCGGATCGCGCGATCCATTCGTAGGGCCGGCAGCCGATCACGGTGGAGACATGGCCGGGACCGATGAAGCCGTCGAGGCGCATATCGGGCGAGTCGAGGATGGCGCGAATCGCGGGCACGATGGTGACATGATTGCAAAAGACGGAGAAATTGCGAATGTCGCCGTTTCTCGCCGCCATCAGCGTTAGCGCCGTGGAGGGAGCCGTCGTTTCGAAGCCTATGGCAAAGAAGATGACTTCCTTGTCGGGGTTGCGTTTTGCGATTTGAAGAGCGTCGGCGGGTGAGTAGACGATACGCACATCGGTTCCGCGCGCTTTGTGCTCCAGCGGGCTGCCCTGCGCGCCAGGGACGCGCATCATGTCGCCGAATGCAGTGAAGATGCGGTTCGGCTCCCGGGCAATGGCGAGGCCGTCGTCGATTCGCCCCATGGGCAAGACACACACCGGGCAGCCCGGGCCGTGGATCAGCTCGAGATTCGGCGGCAGGATGTCTTTCAGTCCGAAGCGGTAGATGGCATGCGTGTGCCCGCCGCAGACTTCCATGATGCGATAGTGCCGGTTGGGATCGGCGAGTCGACGAATTTCTTCAGATGCCTTTAATATCAGTTCCGGATCGCGGAACTCATCGACATAGCGCATCGTCATATCTCCATGGATCGCGAGTGCAATGGATCTCCTCTCGCGGGCTCTTCCGTGCCAATTTGATTGGTGTGCTCGTCCAGTCCGTAACCGCGAACTTCCTCCATGGCCATCTCTTTTTCCCCGAGCATGGAGAGGAGGCGCATTTGCTCGACGGCGTCGGATTCACTGATCTTCGACATGGCGAATCCCACGTGAATGAGCACCCAATCGCCGGTTTTCGGCATATCCTCTGCGAGGAGGCCGAGCTGGACTTTGCGGCGGACGCCCGCCACATCGACGACTCCAACGCTATCCTGCCCAGAAAGAAGCTCCACGAGTTTTCCCGGTATGGCCAAACACATGCGCACCTCACATTGGAAACTCACTCACGCGCCGGGTTCCTGACGGCGCGCGATCATCTCGAATACGAACCTGAGTTCATCTTTCAGCTTCAAGGCGCCGCCGGCAACGGAGATCGGCTTGATTTGAAAGTCGGATTGCTTCAGCGTAAAATCGCCGGACGCCCGCAACATGTCGCCGGAACCGGCAATCCGCGCCACGAGCGGCTGACGGCGCGTGACACCGTGAAAGCTCAACTCGCCGTCAATCGTTGCGGTGTACAAGCTTTCACTGAGCCTTCTTACCTCAATGCCGGAAGCCTCATAGGCGATCTGAGGGTATCGGGCAACCTCCAGCACCTCGTTCTTCATGACCTTTTCCATCTCGCGCCGATCGCGGTCGCTGACGTCATCGAGCACCTCGAGCGATCCGGCCTGGATGATGAGCCGTAGTGGGCCAGCTTCCGGCCCATCCGGGTCAAACCCCACCTCGCCGCTGAACGTGTGGATGCCGATGGTGGGATTGTGGCCCATGGCGGAAAGAAGGCCGGTGGCGAACGTCTGCACGGTAAACCGGCTGCGCCTGGAATCCATCACGAATCGAGAGCGGGTATGGGCCTGCTCCGGCTCCGCCGGTGTCACCGCGTCATTCACCCTGTCCATTGCGATCGGGTCTCCTTGTCCGGTAACGCGGTCACATGGCGCGCAAGCGCAGATAGCGTTCGACGTCGGGCATGACGGTCTGCGCAAGATTGCCGATTCCCAATTGCGACATGTAGCGCCGAACGTATGGATTGGAAAGCACCAGCCCGGCGCCAAAGACCATCAACGCCACGCCGCCCATCATGTGCTTTCGCTCCATTTTCTTTCGAGATTCTGCTTGAGATAAGCCGGAATTGTAAAACTAAATGTACTTCCCTTGCCTACTTCGCTTGCCACGCTTATCGTTCCGCCGTGCAACTCTACCAGAGCTTTGCATATCGACAGACCAAGGCCGGAGCCGCTTTTCTCTGCGGCATCGGACTCGTTCACCTGGCTGAAACGGTCGAAGACTTTGTCCCCATGTTCCGGCGGGATGCCGCGACCGTGGTCAATCACG
>CAVREL010000076.1:0-126837 GCA_963720105.1 uncultured Acidobacteriota bacterium
TTCGGGCTAGAAGAGTGCCCACCACTTTTCTGTGACCTTGGAAGGGTCCGTGATTTCCGGTCCTGGCCCGGAGGACAGAAGATGGCCCGATCGTCCTTGTAGCATATCCGGAGTTGCGGGAGGACCGGACGCCACGGGGAGCCGGGGGAGGACGGCGGCCCATAACCCAGCGTGACGTGGCGTTTCTTTTCCGCGCGGGCTATCGCGCTCAGAAATCCGGCTTGTCCGCAGTCGGGACCGCGGCGTCCTTTCCGGCGAAGATAATTCATGCGGGTTTTCGGCGCAGACAACTTCCGGCCATTCGCTCGACAGGCCAACGGGCGCCGATAAGTTATGGTCGCCGACCAGGGCATCGTGAAGACGCCTTCATCCTCGACCGTGAATTGGAGTTGCAGGCCCTTGCCCCTATAGTTGGGGTCGCGTGCCGACGCCTGTATCGGATGCCGCCGAAGACGGACATTCTCTCTTGCGCCCCGTTCCAATCCGCTTCTTTCGCGGCTTCGTAATCGAGCAGCCGATAACGTTCCACCACGTGCAGAGCCTCGGTGTACGGCGTGCCGTACAAGTCGACCATGGCAAACGGCCCGATCTTGACCCCCACGGTGTCGATCACCAGCGTGTCGCCTTCGTAATGGCCGACGGAATCCCCATACCAGGACGGCGTCACCTGCGCCGGATGAGGCTGGTTCATGCGCACGTGGCGGACTTCATGATCGTTGGAATAAAGGATCGTGATCTTGTCCGGCTGCTGGAGCATCTGCATTCCAATATTCGCAAAAAACGAAGGGCACCCCTCCGGGCCAACACTGGTTGCTCGGGGTCGGATAGCGGCACGCCGCGTCAACGAGATTTCGCCGTGCTTCTTCACGACTTCCGCCGCCTGGGGCTTCAAGATCGGATTGGTGTAATCGCCGACCAGCTGGCTGAAGTTGCTCACGAGGACGCCGTTCGCAGCCGGCAAGGTTCGGCCGTCAGCGTCGAGACTTGCGGCGTGCGCGACCTGTTCACCACCGGGCCGGGACCCGATGCCGGCGGCTCGAAGCCGGGAAGGAGGGATGCGCCCATATGCCGGAGAAATCCGGGATCGACGCTGTGCCTTGGCTCGGCTCCTGCGCGAACGCCGCCGATGAGAATAGGGCTGCGGCTGCGGTCGCGGCGATGATGAATGTTCGCATGATGGATTTCTCCCGTCAGGCACCAGGTCGTCCACTAATGTGCCGCTGCTGATTACCGCCTGCGTAAGTTTAGCGGTGCCCGAGGTCGATGGGAACCGGGTCACAATCGCGGTCCAGATTTGGCCAGGGCCCCAAGTCGGCACGCTCCGTCCGAGCGCTTCCGGAACTGGGTGATTCCGGGCGTGCGGTCGATTTCGCCACCGCCGCCCCCGACCCAGAGCCGTCATTCGGGAGGTCAGTGCAAACGAACATCTCGCCACACGAACCGCACGGCGCCCATCCCGCCAGATCGCTGCTTCATCGTCGCTCATTTGGTCGAGTACTCGATGCTGCCCTGGAACTTCGTTCATTCCGGCTTTGAGGTCAAAGTTGGCTCCCAGTCGCAGGATCCCTTGGACTAGCGAGAGCCTCCCCGTGCCGCCGAGAATAGGACCAGTGCCCGTGGCGGTGAGTTTGCCGGCATTTGTTTGGACGACGTTACGAAGCGTTGCGCGTACAGTTTGTCGCCGTTCTCGGTCACGAACACCGTGTATTGGGTGCCGCCTCCGTTTCCGTCGATGAGATCAGTGATGCCTCGGTCCCAGGGACTCGACTAGCTTAGTCCATTGATGAGCGGCGGGTTGCTCGGATAGGTGCGGTGAACCTCATAGGTACGCACGATGTGGTTGGGGACATCTCCCACTCGATATTCTGCTGTTGGGTGATCTTGCTGTTTTCAGCAGAACCGGTAGGAAACCTGCTGTTTCTGTTGGGCGACCGCATAGCCTGCCGGTAGCGCGAGTGCTAGGCAAAGCAGTGTGCACGTAAGTAAAGTGGATTGGGTTTTCATGTTCGTTCCTTACGTCTGAAAAGACGTACGCATAGTGTACGGGGCACTGATTGCGGAAGCCGGTGGCGCCCGCGAGAGCGCTCTGGATGACGACTATTTTGCGCGTCTTGAGGTTATAACGATTCGGCCGCCGCCCACGGCATCCAAATTGTTTCAATTCGTCGGCCGTGAGCGAGACGACCGTAAAATTGGTATCGGTTCCGACCAGGTTTGCGAACGTGCTGGCCTCGTTCCGTTGGCTCCAGGTCTTCTTCGCCTCGTCCACGGTGTACGTACCGAATATGGCAAGACTCCCTACGGCAATGGCTTTGGCTTCATCCGGCGTCGGGGTCAATCGGTTATTGGACGCGATTTTCGGCAAGTCCGGACGCGCACACATACGCGAAGCGTCCATTTGCATCGTAGACGTTAATGCCCTTCGGATTGGCGCCGAATGGCTGGAGCTTGGTCCCGTTCGGAGGCGTCGTTTCAAATGAGATGATGGTCCAGGTGCCGACGAGTTGGTCCTTGAGCGATCTCTGCTGGCTGATTGCGCCGCTTGGTAGCAGGACCAATCCCAGCGCCGTTACCGCAGACAGAGTGATGATGTGACACTTGTTCATTTTATTCCCCCCTGATTGTTGAAACGCTGCGTGTGCTGCGACGTGCAAGATCGCGGGCACGGTTGGGCACCTGCGAGACGATCATTTCAGTTATTTGAAGGTTCTAGCCCGCCGACGGCATGTGTGCTACCGGTAAAATTAGGGACTTCGGCACGTCCCGTTGGCAGCTCGAGGGTAGCATTACACTACTTTAGCTTGTGGGGGAAGAGGGCCTATGACATGGAAATGCCCACATCTTGACGAGGACCGCGCGCCCTAACTTGTCGAGGTTAAGCCGTTCTGTTCGGTGAGGACGTGGCGATCGTATAGGTACTGGCTTGGGTGGTGTCGCGGCTGATGTGGTGAGGTGGCCGCAAGGCCGTCCCGGCTGAGCGTCTTCTGCCGTGCCAGTGCGTGATTGTAAGTCGCATGACTGGCTGCATTGAGGTGCGGCGGCTATTCTCGCGGGCTGACGAAAAGCGTCCTCAATGTTGGTTCGTAGCTCATCAGCCCACATGAGCTGCCTGTCGCGCACCTCCAAGGTGGCAAATTGCACCCGGACCGGCCGGCAGCTTCCACCGCCAGCGCCTGCAAAAAATCGCAAAAAAGCAGCATTCGCCTCCTAAGTGGGCACTGCGGACAGGTAAAATGGGAGTGATAACATGACAACTATAAGGGACCTGCGGATTTGCGTGGCTGCAATATTGGCTGTCGCCACAGCCGCGAGAGTTGCCGCGGGCCCGAACTCGACCGCGTCGTCGCGACGCTGTCCGACAAAGCTTCAGAGATTATTTTGGCGTGCCCCGGCGCGCATCTTATCTCTACCGTCCGGCATACCCTGATTGTCGGGACGCGCGGATTCCCTGCACGCATTCGGGAAAGCGGTCGATATTGCAGGGCCAAGTTATGATTGCATCTATGCGCAGCTCGATGAGTGGCCCGGTGGCTACTCGGTCGATGCAGAGCAGGTGCGACACGTCCACATCAGCTATGATCCGAACGGCAAGCGCGAGTGGGGCATAGGGTTCGTGCACGGACATCGCGCACATCCAAGACAGTGGCTTTGGCTAGATACCGGCTAGATCGTAATGTCATAATGTTAATTCGGGAGCGACCGGAGCGGCCCTGGACACGACGCCAGCACGGTAAATCCCCAGCAGATAACGCACGGCTGACATTCCCTGCCGCTCTATTCGATCACCTGATCGGCGGGGCAGCGTCGGTGTGGGAAGGCTGCCACATGATGCCAACATGGATAGGGCGCGCCAACCGCGAAGGCGAACACGCGAATGGGCTACCTGACAAAAAATGCATCAACCGAGAATATTTCGCACGTGCCACCAGTCTTTGCTTTGATGGCGGTCATTGCCTCTTCGCGAGAGGAAAATGGTCCGTCACTTATTCCCTCAAGAGCGAGGCCGGCGTTCGCTTCAACACTAAAACTCGCTTCAATAGTAAACAACGTTCCCTTTTGTCTAAGATAACCGATCGTCATACATCCTTGTTTCCTTGCTATTTCCCAGCCCTCCGACGCACCCGTTGGAAAAAGACAAGTGTCAACCATGATGATCTCCCTTGGCAGCGTCACCGTTATGAGGCATTTTCAGACATAATGCACCTTCTCTTCTGCAATCCCATCCCCAGCAAGCCCAAGAATCAAGTACACAAGTGTGCAACGTGTCCGCTACTGCGGAGTGGTGCTGATGCGCTGGTGGATGACGTGGTTGTAGGATGGGTCGATGGGTCCGGAAGGGGGAGTTGCGGGAGGGGATGAGCTGCTGGATTTCTTGGGCGGAGAGGGCGCGGCGGTTGAGGACGCTTCGGTCGTAGTCGCTGTGGCGCCCGTGGCACCTCTATACTATCGAACGCCTGTCCGGAAATGCGCGTTCCGGTACGCCGCAGTAATAAGTTTAGTACCATCCGCCGAAAACGCGATAGTGACCCACTGCGGTGTTCCTGCTTGGGCACGGCGGTCATCTACGCGCAGCCTTTGCCGGTTTGTGGGATGGCTCGCCGACGCCGGCCGGACTGATGGGCGGTGTTTTGCTGGCGTCCCGCTGATGGCTGTCCGAAGTGGCCGGGGTTTCTCTGCGGGCGCGATGATTACCATAGGTTGCAACTGTCATTGCATCAACCAGAAAACGGTACAGCGGTTGGGTGCCTTGGCGTCCGGTATCCGAGCAAGTTCTTCCACGGCGGTCGCGAAACTCGGCGGCAGAAATTGACCCACTCCGGAACTCGACTTGATGATCAAAAGCGAGATGAGTTAAATCTTTCATCTCATACAACTCACTACGGAAAATGAACAGGGTCTCAGCCCTTCGAAGGCCCGCAGGTCTGAAGCTGTTTCAATCCACGCCCCCGCGCGAGGGGCGACCTGACTGCCGTGCAGTCTGATCGCCAGCGACTGATAGAGTTTCAATCCACGCCCCCGCGCGAGGGGCGACCCGCGAGCTGCCGCTGATCGCCGCAGCTGCGTATGCGTTTCAATCCACGCCCCCGCGCGGGGGGCGACGCGATCGCACGTCGCATGCATGCTCGCCGACTAGTGTTTCAATCCACGCCCCCGCGCGAGGGGCGACCTGCGTCTGCGCGGTGATCGTCGCGTCACGCTGACGTAGTTTCAATCCACGCCCCCGCGCGAGGGGCGACTCCGTCGACCAGCTCGATCCGCGTCGATCGCACGATGGTTTCAATCCACGCCCCCGCGCGGGGGGCGACTGCGCACGGCGACAGCTCACATGCGGCCATTGACGAGGTTTCAATCCACGCCCCCGCGCGGGGGGCGACATCGCCGCAGCCGTCAGCGACGATGCCATTGCGTACGTTTCAATCCACGCCCCCGCGCGGGGGGCGACGCGATGCGGCGCGCGAGCTGCGATCGGCTGCGCATCAGCGTTTCAATCCACGCCCCCGCGCGGGGGGCGACGCGATCGACGTCAGCGCGATGATGTCGATGCGATGTTTCAATCCACGCCCCCGCGCGAGGGGCGACCGGCAGCTCAGTCATCGGCGCTCGCGCTTGCAGCTGTTTCAATCCACGCCCCCGCGCGGGGGGCGACGCGGCTCGCCGTTCCGCGTCGCTGCCGTACGACGCGTTTCAATCCACGCCCCCGCGCGAGGGGCGACTCGCGATCGCCGTCGCAGATGCAGGTCGATCATGCCGTTTCAATCCACGCCCCCGCGCGAGGGGCGACTCGATCAGCCGCGATCGATCGTCGCCGGCATCAGACAGTTTCAATCCACGCCCCCGCGCGAGGGGCGACGGCCGATGACGGCCGATGCATCGCAGTTGCTGAATGGTTTCAATCCACGCCCCTGCGCGAGGGGCGACTCGCACGAGCGGCAGTGCTGCAGGCTCGCGACGATGTTTCAATCCACGCCCCCGCGCGAGGGGCGACGCTGCGAGCATGGCGCAATCGACAGATCGTCAGATGTTTCAATCCACGCCCCTGCGCGAGGGGCGACACTGCGATCGGCGATCGTCGGCATGCAGGCATCGCGCGTTTCAATCCACGCCCCCGCGCGAGGGGCGACCGTGCCGTCCGACGTGCTGATAGCGTCGATGCGCGTGTTTCAATCCACGCCCCCGCGCGAGGGGCGACCAGGTCGACGTCGCGACTGGCGACGCCGATCAAGTGGTTTCAATCCACGCCCCTGCGCGAGGGGCGACAGCCCGAGCATATCCGACTGTGTGGTCGAGAGAAATCCATATTGCCGCGCGAACCTGAGCACTCAGGGACCAAGAGTTGATCTTGTGCGCTAGCGATCAGCTGCCAAGTTGTTGAGAGGATTGAAGTTTCTTTTTGCGCGAACAGCCCAGGGCGGGCGCTGTCGCGTTGAGGTTCGCGCGGAATATTTTTTGGTAAACATTAATCATTAAATACGGTCGGGGCAGATATCATTTTCGTCCAACGGTACGAATCTGCGGTCACGCGATCAACGGACTATAAAAATCGAGGCTCGGCTTCGCACCAACGTGCTCGATACGCCGTTTCCAGTTTGCCCCAAAACTCGAACCGTAAACTGTCTCGGGTCGGATCGATTTCCTTAACGAGCCGATCGCGTAGCATGGTCCACATGGGTGGGTCGACTCGATCTCGAAGACCGAAAACTGCACGCGCTGGCCGTGATCCAGACATGCCTGGCAACTCGGCGCAGGCGTCTCTGCCTCCCTGCGACGTGGTCTCCACATCATAGCTCACCAAAACTAGCATCGGTTCACCCTTTCCATATCATCGGCGGATAACCGTCGAGATCGCCCCGGATGGCCCGAGCGAGAAGTTGCGCCTGCAAATGCGGCAGCAGGCCGAGCGGTGCTTGTTCCTTCAGGAAAGGATGTTCAATCTCGTCGCGTTTTCGTTCCTGCCACGCGACCAACACCCGCTTGCTCGCATCAGTTGCGAGAAACACAGCGCCATTTTCTAGAAACCGGAAATCGGACACCGTCAGCTCACCGCGATTGAACATCGAAAGTGCCAAGCGGTCGGCGAATTGCGGCCGGAATTCTTCCATCGGATCCAGCGCCAAGCTCGGAACGTGCAGGCCGGAGTCGATGAAGAAAGCCAACAGCGGGATCTAACCCGACAGTCTCCAGAGCGGACCTACAATCGTGGACCAGCAGTGTGTACAGAAACGACAGCAGCGCGTTGATGGATCAAGCGGCGGCCGACGTGAGCGGCCCTCAAACCGGATCGCGGAATCCCGCGTCCGCAAAAGATTTGAAAAGACCGAAAAATAGACCTGTGCGGCCTCTCCCTCCAATCCCCGTACGAATCCGGATCAGACGGCCTGAGCGCACGTCGGGCAACATCAGCGAGACGATCTATCGCTGTCGCCATAAGTGTGGTGGCGGCCTTGTCCATGTTGGCCCCATGGTCGCGCAGCGCACGCTGAACAACTGTCCGCTGGTTCGTCGCCTTTGCAATGACGATCGAGCGGGCGAGTGCGGAGGATGTCTCCGGGCTCTCGTGGGCGCGGAACTGATCGCGCCGCAAAAGCACATTGCCCTTCACTGGACCCTCGACGCGGGCGAGAAATCTTCCGTTTTCAGAGAGGTGAGTGATGGTGACCCCCTCTTCGAAGGCAAAAGCCATCAACGCTGGCGAGAGTGAGATGCGTCCGAAACACGCGATTGAACCGAGCATGTGGACCGGGACCCTCATCACCGAGGCGCCGTCTACATTGACGACCACATTGGCTCCATCCCTGTGAACATAGGAACCTTCGCTGGTGACGTAGAGCGTGTTGATGTAGCGGCGATCAACCACGGATTCGCAGCTCCTCGATCTGGTGGGCGAGCCATTCGGAGACACTGTTGCGCCGGGCCAAGCTCTTCGGTGGGCAGATATCGATCAGCGAGCAGGCGTCGCAGCGTTTTCGCTCGTAATCGGCCGTCGGCACGCCCCCAGAGGCGATCATTGTACGCGTCTCGGCCGCGATGCGGATGGTGAGGACACGGAGGTCTGCATCGAACGTTACGCGGGTTCGCCACCGTTCGGCACCATAAAACAGCGCACCCTCGGCAATGTCCCGTTCAAACATTTCCTCCAGCGCGAACCCCTGGGCGCAGAGCTGCACCTCGTCAGCGCGGTGGGCCTTCGGTTTGCCGCGTTTGAATTCGATCGGGAAGGGTTGCCACCTGCCATCGAGCCTGTCGAGTTCCACCACATCGGCGATGCCGGAAACTCCGAGCCGAAACGACCGAATGGGCATCGCCGTGACCGTTTTCACACCGCGCCGTATCTCGGACGCGACCTGATCGGTTTTGGCATGCAAGATGTTGCCCTCCGCGGTGAAGCGGTTTTCGGCCCAGACCTGCTCGACATGGATTAGCGCGCATTGGCGTGGGCAAAACAGAAATGTTGCAAGGCGGAGAGGGGAATTCATATCCGATTCGTCCATTCTCTCCTCCCGTGTTCGTTGCCCTGCGGTCGATGTGTTAGATCATCCGGATCAGCTTAACGCCTGCGAGCATGTCGGCCTCGTTCAACCGATATCGCGTAGTCCGAGAAGGCGCGCGGCGGGCCTTCCGCGAGCAGTGCGGGAAATCGTGACGCGGTCGAATAGCTTTGTGGCTTGTGCATTGCCGATGTCGCTTTCATGCTCGAAGACGATACACCCGCGTGCTGTCATCTCGCCGCGCGCGGCGGAACGATCATGATCGAACATGGATTGGAGCACCTGCCAGAATAGCGCGAGGTCGGCCTCCGAAAAACCGGTGCCTTTTTCGAAATCGTTGGCGAGGCGCGCCGAAATGAAACCGTGGGCGCGATGAGACCATAGGGAACAATGTGTTTGCGGCCCATGGTGCGATCGTTCGTCAAGGCATCGTTTTCATTCGTGACTGAGGAAGGGGTGACCTGTTTTTAGGGCGGTAGATCGCGCATCAGAGTTAGATCGCGAACTAAACGAACGTCTCCTTGTTGCCTGTTATCGCTATCCACTGTTGCGCGCAAAATGCGAACACATTGGAAAGAGGAACTCAGATCGAGCAAGTGCCATACATCTCGGGAAACCTTAAGGTCTACCTGGGAGATGACGTTCGCCTTTCAGGAAGGTCGAGCTTTTCAGGAGGGCGCGTCCTTTCCGAGCCAGCGGAGCTCCGAATTGGTGATCGATCCTTTATCGGCCATGGATGTGCGTTGTCCATTGCCCGGTCGATCTGCATTGGGGAAGATGTGCTGATTGCAGGCGGCTGCCACCTCTTCGACTATTCCGCTCATCCCAAGGACGCGCAAAAGCGGATTCAGGGACTCCAGGTTGATCCGCAAGAAGTCCGCCCGATCAGCATCGGAAACCGAGCTTGGCTGGGGCGAGGTGTCACAGTGCTTCCGGGAGTGTCCATCGGCGACGAAGCGATTATTGGTACCGGGACGGTCGTAACCAAGAATGTACCACAGGGCCGCATCTGCGTTGGGAATCCCGGGAGGCTTGTGGAACCCCACGAGGCGCGCTGACGAAAGGATATGTAGGACTCATATGGCATTGTTGGTGTGCGAAAGCTAGGAGGACGCGAGCAGTAAGAGCAATCGGGGAGAAGGGAGCATCGAATGAGGATAGCGATCGTCGGATGTGGCAAGATTGCCGATGCGCACGTCGAGGAGATCCGAAAGGTCCCAACGGCGCAGTTGGAGGCGGTGTGTGACCTCGAGCCGATCATGGCGGAACAGCTTGCGGTTCGCTTCGGCATCCCGAGGCGGTATGTAGACCTAAGAGAAATGCTGGAGCATGAACAACCCGATGTGCTACATATCACGACGCCTCCGGAGTCGCACCTGCGACTGGCCCGGCTCGCGTTCGAATCCGGCTGCCACGTGTTTCTGGAGAAACCTGTCGCGTTGAATGGTTTGGAGGTTAAGCGCATTGTGAATGCCGCTACGGCTGCTAATCGAACGCTGACCGTGAACTACTGGCCCAATTTCGAAGTTCAGGCACTGGAACTAAAGCGTCTTTTCGAAGAAGGAGTCCTCGGCGATCCCGTACACATTGAGAGCACGTTGGGCTACAACCTCGCGGGTGAGTTCGGCATGGCAATTAAACATGACCCAGACCATTGGGTGCGTCGCATGCCCGGAATGCTATTTCAGAACGTTCTCGACCACGTTCTGAACAAGATCGTTCCCTTCATCTCGGATCAACATCCGGCGGTACACGCCTTCGCTTATCAATTGGAAAATGATCGAGGGCCGCGCGCTAATGACCTTCTCGATGAACTGCGGGTTCTGATCCAAGGCGCGAAGGTGAGCGCTTATGCGACCTTCAGTTCGCATGCTCGACCGATCGGACACACGCTTCGATTTTACGGAACCCGGAATACAGCTCTCCTCGACTTCAATGCGCGCACCCTCGTTCTTGAGCGGACACAGAACATTCCGTCCGCTGTTGGGCGCCTCATACCTCCGTTTTTGACCGCCAAGGATCACTTCAGCCATGGGCTCAGAAATGTTCGGAGATTCTCCGGGGCACGTTTCCATTACTTCGACGGGATGCGCGAGCTTCTCAGTCGCTTCTATTCCTGCATTGAAAATCAGTCGAGCCCTCCCATCGCGTATCAGGAGATTGTGCGCGTATCGGAAATCATGGAACAGATATTCGACCAGGTCTATCCAAAGGTATTCGCATGAACGTATTGGTGACTGGAGCCGGAGGCTTTCTTGGCATTCACGTCGTGGAGTCTTTACTTGCGCACGGCCATAAGAATATCCGGTGTCTGATCCGGGACTCTGCCAAATCCGAGCGTATTGTCGAAATTGCGAGGCAATACCCGGATGCTCGAATTGAGATCTCGTGCGGCAATCTACGCTCACAGCGCGACTGCGCACAGGCAGTGCGTGGGGCTTCCTTGATTTTTCATCTTGCAGCTGGGATGAGAGGTGCGGCTGCGGATCTGTTCGCGGACTCAGTCGTGGCGTCGCGCAACCTGCTTGAGGCAATCGTGTCGCGTGACGATGTTCCGGCCGAGAACACGCGCGTTATCTTCGTAAGTTCGTTCGGCGTATACGGCGTAGTACCGCTAGGCCGTGGAGCACAATTGAATGAGGAGACCCCCCTCGAGGCGCATCCCGAAAGTCGGGACACCTATTCTTACTCGAAACTGCGCCAGGAGCAGCTGTTTTGGGATTATCAGAAAGGGTCGGGATTTCAACTGGTCGTTGTCCGACCCGGGGTGATCTACGGACCGGGCGGAGGGCAGATGTCTTCCCGCGTTGGCCTGCAAATCGGGCCATTGTTCTTCCATCTCGGCGGCCGCAATCGTCTCCCTCTCTCTTTCGTTGATAACTGCGCAGAAGCGATCGTGATCGCGGGGACTCACCCCGATTCAGCCGGCCAAGTCTATAACATCCACGATGACGAACTGCTGACTGCCTCGCGATACCTGAAACAATATAAGAAGTCAGTCAAGCGCCTTCGTTCTATTCGCATTCCTTATGGAGTTACCTGGTGTCTCGCATGGCTGCTTGAGCACTACAACCGCCGGAGTCTGGGTCAACTACCGTCCATTTTGACGCGGTATAAAGTTGCGGCTCTTTGGGGAGGCAATCGATTCGACAACTCAAAGCTCCATCAGGCAGGGTGGCGGCAACTCGTATCGACAAAGGATGGAATTCAGCAGACATTTGAGTCATTTCGTATCGCTGACGGAAAAACGCGATAGCCGCAGGTGATACAAGCAACTATCGATCGCAGCGCGCTTTTGCAGCCGCCGCGCCACCCGATACAAGCGATTCAAATACGCGCAGACGTTCGGCCGCGCCTATCTCCCAGCTTCTGCTGTTTTTCGCGGAGATCTCCACGGGATCCCACTTCCTGTCAAGAGACGAGGCAAGGCCCCTGGCAAGGGCGTTGACGTCGCGCGCTGGTACCAGACAACCGCAATCCGGTCCGAGGATTTCGGGAATGCCTCCGACGTCGGTCGCGACAACCGGTCGTCCACATGCCAGCGCCTCAACTACGGTGTTTGGACAGCCTTCGGCATAGCTTGGCAACGTCACCACGTTAGCTGCGGCCATCCACCCCGCCACCTCGTCGAAAGAGCAGCCAGACATGAGATGGATAAAGTTGCCGGCGCACAATCGATCGACCATCGTCTGGATTATAGGTCTGTCCGGCCCATCTCCCACCATATAGACCTGCAGGTTAGTCCGTTGGGGATAAACGAGAGCTGCTGCTTCCACAAGCTCACGCAAACCCTTCTTGATGTCCATTCGACCTACGTAAACCACCACTTCTGCGGTCGTGTTGATTCCCAGCTCTCTTCTCGTCTCCTGAGGGTCCTGGGGCCGGAACACGGACAGGTCACATCCGTTTAAGATGGAACGGCTCTGATCATCCCTGGCGCCAAGAGGTACGGCGAGCTTGCGCAGACTCTCGCTTACCGTAAAAAGAAAATCGGATTCTCGAAGGACTTTGCGTGTAAAAAATGCCGACAAAGGATCTCCGATGCTGTGTACGTCAGACCCCACAGCTTCTACGACCACAGGCAACTTGAGAGTGCGGCATATTTGGAGCGCGCTATATCCGGCCGGATAAAGAAAAACGGAATATATCAAGTCCGGTTGAAACGCTCGGACGTCATCGAGCAGTGCCCGTGCCGCCATCCATCCGTTCAGCGGCCGAGACAGAAGCTGAATGGCGGGATATTCGTAGTAACCTACATCAACACCCGGTACGATGAAAGATCGGTCTATGCGTGTCAATGATGGTCTGAAACGTTTGAAGGCCAAACGGGCAGGAAATGCCGAAAACACTCTTAGGTTGCACATCCGGGAAAGCAGGCGGATGACCTCAACTGTAGATCGTCCATCCGTAGGCGCAATGCTGGATGGAAAATGTCTGGTCACAGCGGCGATACGGAGCATGGCTAGTTGGACTCTCGTGCTGTTACGGCCTCGTGCTCGGAGGGCTCTTCAATCGATGGCTGATCTGCAATGGAGTGCAAGAGCCGGGCGTAGCGCTGTGCCAGCGGCTTGCGCTCGAATTGAGCAATTCGCTCAAAATCAGGGTGAAAGGCAGTCCCTGGTAGGTCAGCTCGGCTAGCAGCGTCCATGAATAACCGCCGTATGGCCTCGCCGTCGCGGTCGCCGGCCCACCATCCAGCCCGCAACTCTTCTAAAAGACGGCGTGTCTCGCCATCCGGGTGCACGGCGCCAAGGATTGGTTTTCCGGAACCAACATAGTCATAAAACTTGCCACCGACGTTTAGCGGATCATGATTGATCAGAAGAACGTAGTCCGTCTCCTTCATCAGGTCCAAAGCCGAATGTTGCGGCAGAAATCCCTTCAACTCCACCATATCGCCTAGCCGAAGTAGCATTTCTCGATAGCGGTCATTTTCAATATGACCAATAAATCTCAGCTTGAATCTGTTTCTCAGGCCGATGGGCAAAGACTCCAGAGCTTCAACAAGGCTCGATGGTTCGGTGGAGGCATAAACGGTCCCTACAAATGTCACCACGATTTGTGAATCGGTCCGCTGCAACGAGCGGGCAGGCGTCTTTACAATGCTTGCGGCGTCAAAGCCGTTCGAGACCAATCGAAACTTGCCTTCGGGTTCATGTGGGTAGCGGGCCCGGATCTGTTGTCGGGCAGCCTCGGTAACGGCAACAACCAGAGTTGCCGCCGTGATTGCGCGCGATTCAATTCTCTCGGCCACTCGGCGCGCCTTCTCTGTGTTGTTAAACAGGAAGCTCACCAGGCTGAACGTTGTTGTCAGCCATTCATCCCGAAAGTCGAGTACCACAGGCAAATGAGGAAACTTGTTGCGGAGGTATTCCGCCAGAAGAAGGCTCGAAAATGGGGGAACAGTGATGATGACAATGTCGATATCTCGTTTTCTGATGAGTGTAGTCGCAGAACGTTTGAGTACTGGGATCCATGTGACTTGGGGATCAGGCGACAGGACATCGGCAATCATTTTGGCGAAGCGCCCTTTTGTTTCTCTTTGATCGGTTCGCGCATTATGATTCGAAGCCGTTCGCTTACCCGTGAGGAGGCGTTTAACACTCTTCTTGATCCCGAATGGAAGATCTAATGTGAGCGTACGGTGGATCGTGACCTCATCGGGAATGCTCCGTAGAAGGCCGGTATCGACACCCACGGCGGCAGCATTGCGCGCGGTTAATACGTCCACCCTTATTCCCTCGGCGGGGAAAAACCGCGCCAGGCTGGAGACGCGCATCACACCCGTGCCGCCGCAGGGAGGAAAGGAATAACTGACCAGAAGCGCGTTCATTTCACTCTTGGTTACCTCGACCGGTCCGGCAGTTAGGGTTCTCGCGCTCGAGAATGTCGGCAATTCGATCCGCAGCATGGCCATCCCACAGGGGCGGCACCCGCTGTACGGATTTGTGGTTACTGACGGCCCGGTCAAACTCCTTGCGCAAGAGATCCCAGTTTCTGCCAATCAATACATTCGTGCCGTGTGAAACTGTAATTGGACGCTCGGTGTTTTCGCGTAACGTTAGGCAAGCGGTTCCGAGGAAGGTAGTTTCCTCCTGAATACCCCCGGAATCCGTAAGGACGACGGCGGCGTGCTTTTGCAGAGCGAGGAACTCAACATAACCAAGAGGCTCGATCACACGCAGAGTGTCATGGCATTGTTGTAATTCGACTCTCCACTTGTCCCGGGTTCGCGGATGTACAGGAAACAGCAAGGGAATACGCCGGCTAAGCGAATTCAGAATCTGCAATATCGGCAAAAACGTTGAAGCGTCATCCACGTTCGACGGGCGGTGAAGTGTCACCAATCCGAAGCGCTGCAGGGCAAACCGGTCGCGAAATTGTTGGAAGATCTGGTCAGCCTTGGGTAGAAATCGAACCAAGGTATCAATCATCACGTTTCCAACCAGAAAGATCCTTTTATCTGAAATCCCCTCTCGCACAAGATTCTCATTTCCATCCATTGAAGGAGTAAATAGCATCTCGGCTAGTTGATCGGTAATCAGACGGTTGATCTCTTCGGGCATTGAACGGTCAAAAGAACGCAGGCCCGCTTCAACGTGTCCGATGGAAAATCCCAGTTTTGAGCAGACCAGTGCTGCTGCGACCGTGGAATTCACGTCTCCGTAAACCAGCACAATATCTGGCCGCCGTGCTATCAGGATGGGCTCGAAGCGGGTCATAATCAGAGCAGTCTGTTGTGCGTGAGAACCCGATCCGACGTTTAGGCTTTCGTCGGGATCGGGAATTTCTAATTCGCGGAAGAAAACATCCGACATCTTCGCGTCGTAGTGTTGGCCCGTGTGAACAAGTGTCTGGTCGTGCCCACGCTTATGCAAAGCGTGGAACACGGGTGCTGCCTTCATAAAGTTCGGTCGCGCTCCAACTACGTGCAAGACTCGCACCTGATTCTCCCGTCATCAGATCTTGACTCGGATGCTACGAATTCATTTCCCCGACCTACCTAGCTAGGATTCGCATGATCCATCAGTGCCGGTGATCACTCTATACATCTGCCAGGCTGTAGCCCAATGGATCTCGATCTCTCTGCGCTGCGCCTCCTCCACCAGGCACTGAAACAAGCGCGAAAGACCACCGTTGAGTAGGGGGCGGAGATTCGTGTCTGACGCCCCATGAGTGTAGAGCTTAAGAAACAGATCGTCTCCAATGCGAGGCGCAAGATCAAACCAGCGCTGTGCGCGTGCGGGCGTTGGCATGTCATAGCCGGCGATCTCCCCCGTTTCAAGCCGCGGCATCAAGCGTTCGCCAAATCGGATACCGAGCGGCCCGGTGATCATCAATAGGTCCCCACGCTTGCCTCCCCCGACTGCGGCTTCAAGGCCGCGATCGAATGATCTGGGGCGACCGTCTGGGTTGTTCGTACACCAATAAACCCGGTTGACGATCCGGCCCTGGGTAGCAGATGGGAGAGATGGCATGGTGAAGTCGGCATAACAGCCCAAATCCCGCAGCAGCGCAATTTCCCCGTTCAGACCGCACAACCTGCCATCGGGTCGCGAATTATCGAGTGCCCAGTTTCCGTGGATGAAGCCAAACATCGTCCGGCCGTCTTGCTTCCGGAGCAGACCATGGTCATCGGTCAGACTCCGACAGTAATCAGTCACTTTGGTTACGAAAGCATCGCGGCTATCGTGATCGTGGTGGAGATGAACCTCCACATCGGCAACCCCAAGGCGTACGATCTCCGCGATCCCATCCAGCAGATCCCGACGGTATTCTTCTTGGGGATAGAAGAAACTGTATTGGGGGGGCTGGCCATCCGCGTCACGCGGCGCGTCTTCTGCAATCGCGGGCCATCGATCCCGCCACTGGGCAACGCGTTGCATTGCCTCATGGACAGACGTACTCATTCCGAGCGGTTCGAAGTGATCGGTAATGGTTACCCAAGCGCGCCGGGCCTTGATCGGTCGAGTTATCCTCCGCAGTCGATCTCTCAGGTACGGCCCTAACCAGATCTCTGCATGTCGAGGTAGGTTCATGATCACTTTCACTACGCCTGTTCGACGGGACACCAAGGCTTCATCCGAGGGGGGCGCCACCGCGTTCTGATACCCAACGCGAAAGCTAACACCGACTGCCCAATCAATAGAAGAAATCCCGGGTAACGGGTAGAGTAGTCCTTCGCTTCAGATAGATTTGTGTATATAATAGTAGCACTATTTCACCTAATTAGCGACATAGTATCGATCAGGGCAACTTGAATCGAACGCTGTCACCATCAGGAGAATTTGTGGCGAAAGCTGGCGGGGATTTTGACCGGAATAATCTGGACTGCCTGCGCCTGGTTCTTGCGTCGATTGTCGCCCTCTTTCATGTGTCCGCCCTAACGGAGCTCCCCGCTTTCGCGCTGCTTGGCAAATACATGTCGCCGCACTTCGCCGTCAGGTCTTTTTTCGTTATCAGCGGAATGCTTGTGTACCGGAGCTACATTCGATCATCGTCGGCCCATTCTTATTTCGAAAAGCGAGTGAGGCGCATTTATCCAGCGTATTTTACGATCATCGTCTTGCCCGCCTGCGCGCTATTCGCGTTAAGTTCCGCACCTGCTCTGCAATACTTCGGATGGGGATTCTGGAAGTATGTTGGAGCAAATCTACTGTTCCTTAATTTCCTGGCGCCGTCTCTTCCCGGGGTATTTACGGCCAACAGCATCTCAGCTGTTAACGGAGCCCTCTGGACCCTTAAAATCGAGGTAATGTTTTACCTTGCTGTTCCCCTGTTGGCCTACTGGTGTCGCCGATTTGGTGTTAACAAAGCGCTGATTAGCTTGGCCGCCCTTACCTGTCTCTGGAAATATGGACTGCTGTGGCTCGACTCAATGCATAGTTCTTCAGCGGTTCCCTCCCGATCGATGTATGGCGAATTGCAGGTTCAGTTTCCCGGGCAGATGATCTACTTCTGCGCGGGCATAATGATCCTGCTGAACTTCGACTGGCTCAGGAATCACTTCCTGGGAGTGGCCTTGATGACAGCTGTCTCGTTTATCGTCGACCACTTCACCGGGAGAGAGGTTCTCGATGTCATTTGGATATCCGGAGTCGTCTTGCTCTTTGGCTTCTGGCGCTATTGGGGCAATTTCGCGAAATATGGGGATTTCTCCTACGGGGTGTATATCGTCCATTGGCCCATATTGCAAATACTCACAGCTCTCGCACGAACTCGCGTCGCTCCGCCAGTATTCTTCCTTCTTGCCATGTCGTTAATCTTTGCCGGGTCATTTGCGATGTGGCATCTTGTCGAGCGCAGGTTCCTGGCACGGCGGTCACACTATCGCGAAGCGGCTGTTTCTGCGGTGACGATAAGTGACTTAGCCCAAGTCAAATAGTCGTTTTAGTATCGAGCACACAACATCCGCGGTGGCGGAATTAACGATGAAGATTGCACACGTCGTGGACAGCATGGAAGTGGGGGGCGCTGAAACGCTGGTGGCGCAAATGTGTCGGATGCAGCGAGACCAAGGGCATGACCCAAGTGTCTACGCGATCGCTTCACTTGGTCCGCTCGGCGAGCAGTTAAGGCATGAGGGCTTCGCAGTTGAAGCCAACATGGCCAGGCATCTTCCTGATGCTGTCCAGAGCTTTTATAGGGCTTTTAAGAAGCTCCACTTCGATGTCGTCCACATGCATAATCCCACACCGACCATTTATGCTGGGCCTGCCGCCGCCGCCGCAGGAGTGCGCAGCGTCATTTCCACTCGTCACAGCCTTGTTGCTGCCCCCCGGCGACTGTCGGTTGAATTGAAATACGGAGTTGCGGCCATGTTTTGCGACTGGGTCGTAGGGATTTGCGATGCGACTGCTGAGAACCTGAAGAGCCTTCACACGATACCGAAAAGAAAGATCGTACGCGTGTATAACGGTACTACGCCGATAACGCGCGTTCCAGTCCGGAGTTGCCCTCCGAAGACCGGGTTCACGTTCCTATTCGTTGGGCGGCTGGCCCCTGTAAAGAATATTCCCTTCCTGCTGAATGCGTTTCATAACGCGTTGGCTTCCAGACCGGACCTGCGGCTTTGGGTGGTGGGCGACGGCAGCGAACGTTCAGCACATGAACACTTGGCTGCGGAACTCGAGATCACACGAGAAGTCACGTTTTGGGGCCAGCAGCTCGATGTGTCCCCTTTCTTCTCAGCCGCGGACGCATTTATCATGTCTTCGGTGTCCGAGGGCCTTCCGATGGCTCTTCTGCAGGGGTTGTCGGTTGGTCTGCCCGCCATAGTTCCCGACGTTGGCGGCATGGCGGAGATTGTCCGGCTCGCACGGGCCGGGATTACTATTCCGCCAGGAGACGTGGAGAGCATGGCGAAGGCCATTATTACGTTTGCAGCGGTTGGCACTGACCGTGCCGTGCTGTCGCAAAACGCTGAAACCACGTTTCGGTCTCAATTCCTGTTAGATCATATGACGGCTGGGTATGCGGCTCTCTATGCTACAGGTGCACAAGGGTAACGATTGGTCACGTTAGTCCTCATCCTGGAGTGTCCAAGTTATCGGTTCCGCACGCAATCATAGGTCAACGTAATCGGTGTCCCCAACTCCAGAACTTCAAAATCAGTAACCTTCAATTCCTGCAGGTCGTGCGGGCCGAAATCGACGTCGGCGTATTTGGTTAGCGTGTCTGCATCGCTCTGGGCTGTGAGTGCAATGTTCCCCCCATCCGACAAGAACATCCCATACTTCTGCATTGCACGGGCGACGACCCGCGCGGAAGAACTCAAATGGGACAGATCGTAGGAAGCCTTGAGGCGAAAGCGGGCGCCCATCGGGGGGGCGAGTTCCGGCCCGTGAGGAGCTCCGGCGTGCGTTGCGGGATGTACAAAGACTTTGGCTCGAATTCGAGCATTGGGCAATATGAAGCGAATCGCGTGGTTGATGCTGCCGGCAGCAAGTTCGTCCGCGGTGAAAAGCAAGGGTGCGATTGGAAGGCCTGCTGCGTCAGCGCTAGAACACTGATCTCCCCGCCCGGACAGAGGGTACACTCGGCTTAAATCCCAAACGACTAGACCGGTTGCGGCCATGACACCATTTTCCAGGTTTGCCTGATATGCCTCATACAGCCTGTTTTGGTCCCGGTTAGCAACGATAAGATGGCAGTCATTTTCTTCCACGTTGCACTGGTATCCATCGCATCCCTCCAGGCCGCCTTTCGGCGGCATGGGAATGGAGGGCACCAGATCCGAGTCGCGGGCGTAAAACTCGCGCCCTTTGCGAAAAGGAACCTGTTGTGTAGTGGCATCAGCCTGCAGCACACGAATGCTGAAGTCCACCTGCATCCGGCCCCGTCCCCATCCACCGGCATTCGCGAGCCACGCGATGATCTCGGCAGATTTGGGGTCAACGGCCGCGTGGCTGATGTCCTGGGTCCAGATCGCATCGGGAGGAAAATACGGCCGCACTTGCGGGATATGTGCAGACCTTCCCGCCTTCAGGTTGACCATGCGCCAATGAAACATAGAGAATGCGGTAACTCCAGTAGCTATCATGACAATAAACATGTAACGGAAAACCTTCATCGCAACACCCTCCCTTGTTCAGCCCTCGCCTCCTTGCCGGACCGTTACGAGTCGCAAGCCAACCGCCATCTTCGTGGCATCGGTGTAACTGAAGTTTTCGTAATGCCGCGAGTACGCAGAATTGTCATGCCTTCCCGCTCCGCATATCTTCCATAACATCGGAAACTTTGTTAACGCCTTTGTGCCACTCGTTGACGGCAGCTTTGAGACTGATGATGGATGATCGGATGGCGTTGCTCCGGACGACCTCTTGAGCGGCCTGCGCCAGCAAAGCGGCACGTACGACCAGCTTGGTGCCGAGTCTGTGGTAGCGGGCTTCGAGGTGGGCTTGCGGCGAGCGTTCCATGACTCTTTGACGGATAGTGACCACGTTATAGTGGGGTTCCCAGTTGAGGCTCATTGGACTGCTCCCTTGGCCTGTCCTCGGTTGGATACTCGATGAATGTTGCGATCCCTTCCGCAAGTTCTCAGTTCATACCTGCAAACTGTCCAGTGTTCCATATCCTCCAAAGGGGTCCGCGCGTCGCAAGAAACCTGTAAAGCCCCACGACGGCAGCAGCGTTCAAGATCAGTAGTGCACCGGCTGGGGCGGCGAGGCGCTGCACCAGCGGCACACGAAACCGAAGGCTCAAAAGTGCTGCGACCCAGACGATCGCCTGCGCCAAAGCAAGGCCCGCGTACACAGGAGATCGAAACGAAAGAGCCACCGACAAGGTCAGCATAAGGACCAGAAGGAATGGAACGACCAGTCGCGTTATCTTATGTGAAACCAATTGAAAGAAGACACGATTCCCCGGGGTCAATAACCGTGGAGCGACTCTAAAGAGCTGGTAGTTGCCTGCGAGAGTCCGCACCTTGCGGGTAAACTCGCCCCCTA
The DNA here is from genome assembly GCA_963720105.1 of uncultured Acidobacteriota bacterium. GTDB lineage: Bacteria > Acidobacteriota > Terriglobia > Terriglobales > Acidobacteriaceae > Telmatobacter. The sequence goes on from CAVREL010000076.1 coordinate 20,936, forward strand.
CTCTCCTGGGCCAGGTATCGTAAACTTTCGCGCTTGGGTCAAGCACTGACCGGAAGCCTTGGCGGATGATGGAGAGAGGTTGGAACATGTCATCCAGGATCATTCCGTCCGGTTGGTTGACAAGCACCGACCTGCGGACGGCGTAGAACCCTCCGTACACGCCCACGGGAGAATCAAATGCGGATTCGCACTTCCGGATCCACTGCTCATAGCGCCAATAAAGACCCCCAATTGCGCTGGTTGCCGCATCATGGTCGCCCACCCTCAAGGAGAGCTCGCCGGTAACGCATCCCACCCGCGGATCGGCGAAATTGCTGACCAGATGCTCAATCGCACCCGGACCAATCGCGGGTCGAATGTCCACGAAGAGTACAATTTCTGCCGATGCCAGTGAGACACCTGCATTTAGGGCTGCAGCCTTCCCCACCTGATCCCGGAGAATGATGGGGCGAACGATGGGATGCTGCACCTTGGCAAGAATATCCGCCGTGCAATCCGTTGAACCATCAGACACAATGATGATTTCTCTAAGGTTGGCATAGTCGAGGTGCAGAAGGTGATCGATCTTCCAACGCAAGAACGGCTCACCGTTGTGAACTGGGAGCACAATGCTTACCGACGGGTGAATGGGCCCGGCGGTCCAATGATGTGGGCGAAGGCGCGCCAATATCCATATCAGGGCGGGATACCCCACAAATGTATACAGAACGCCTGCAAGTGAAAGCCAAAACGCCAATCTCACTGCGCACCCCTCCGCAAGATAATGGTCTTGACCGTTTCGAACATGATGAGGAGATCCAGGCCGACCGACAGGTGCTTGAGGTAATAGAGGTCATATTCAAGTTTCCGCTTGGTCTCCTCCAGGGATGCGCCATATTTGTAGCGGACCTGTGCCCAGCCGGTGAGCCCAGGGCGAATCATGTGCCGGAGGTCATAGTAGGGGATTTCCTTGCTCAGCCACTGCACAAACTCCGGGCGCTCGGGGCGGGGCCCCACAAATGCCATCTCCCCTCGCAGGACATTCCACAATTGAGGGATTTCGTCGAGGCGGGTCTTTCTCATGAAGCGTCCCACTCGTGTTATACGGGGGTCGCCATTTTTGGCCCAAACGGCGCCGCTAGCCTCCGCATCCGCGCGCATGGTCCGGAATTTCAATGTTGTAAACAGGCGGCCGCGGTACCCAACTCGCGACTGCCGGAATATTATCGGTCCAGGCGAAGAGAGGCGGACCGCGAGGGCGATAATCGGCATCAATGGCAGACAGAGCAGGAGACCAATGGCCGCGGCGAGTAATGACACGCATCGGCGAATCAACTGCTGAGGTGCGCGGAGTCGAAATCCTTGGGAAAAAAGGATGGCCCCCGGGCTGAGTCCCTCAAGGGGAAGGGTTCCCGAGAGCCGCTCCATGAGCGAGTGAGCATCATCAATTACCACCCGAGCAAGGCGGAAGTTGAGAAGTTCGCGAATCGGCAGAACACCGCGACGGTCTTCTAAAGCAACGATGATCCTGTCGATGGCAGTGCCACTGGCGCGCAGTTCTCGGAGTCCTTCCTCGAGTGTCTCGGCCGATTCGGATTGGTTGTGTTCTCCGCTCCAGCCCACCACGTGATAACCCGCATCTCGACGGACCTTCAGCACTTGTACGATCTCACGTGCCTTGGGTCCGCATCCCAATACGTAAACGTGTTCGCGGAGAAATGGTGAGCTAACGATCCATTCATCCGCACGCCTCCACAGGACGAGCACGATCGATAGAATCAATACCCCGCCGAACAGCACATTGTGACCAAGCTCGAATGCGGGAAGGAAGAATACAATCCCGCCCAGCACAAACGCCAAAGCGCTGAGAACCAGCAGAAGGCGAAAATAAACCTCCCACCGTTGCGGTATTCTTCTAGGCTCATATAGGTCAAAGTAGTGGGAAAGGAGAATGGTAAACACCGCAACGGATCCGATTTTTAGGAGGCCGTATTCGTATATCAGGCCAATATATGCGTCGGGACCGAGAGAATATGCCGCCGCAAGCAGAAGCGATCCACAGATGAGGGACAGCTCGCAGACGAACCGCACAAGGTGTCGCGTGGGAAAGTAAACGCTGAAAAGTCTGATCATTTGCGATCCTCTTTCCGGCGCTTTTTATTCGAAGTGTTCTGTGAGTCGGGTACGCGATCGTCGTAGTAGGAGTAGTACGCGTCATTTCGCGTTGCTTCCTTTGACGCATTAAGGACAAATCCCAGCAGTCTGGAGTTGCTGAAGGCGCGCTGAGCGCTTTGCGCGACAGTGTAGGGGGTGGTTCCGGCACGAGCGACGAGAAGCACCGCGTCGACCGCACGGACCAGATCGACGGCGTCCGCGACGACCAGGACTGGAGGAGAGTCGAGGATAATCCAGTCGAAGAGAGGCGACAGCTGCGAAATGAGCTCGTCAATACGATGGCTACATATAAGTCCTAATGCGCCATCGCTGCATTTGCCTGCCGGGATGAAGGTAAGATTGGAATAGTTGCGTTGATGTATATCAGCGCATTTGGGAGCCGCACTTCGCTGCATAGTGTCATGAACCGACGCTTTTCCTTCGAGATATTCAGCCAGTCCAGGCGATGGCGGAGCGCCAAGAAGCGTATGCGCGGCGGGCCGGCGCAAGTCAGCGTCGATAAGCAAAACTTGCTTCTCACTGTTATGTGCGAGGCTCATCGCAAGGTTCAACGCTACGAAGGTCTTGCCTTCCGCCGGAAGACCGCTGCTGACAAGAACAGTCTTGAGATCCAGTTGGAGCCGGTGAAGATGCAGTTGCGAACGAAGACTGCGAAATTGTTCCACACACTTGCCGCGATCCGCCAAAGTCGGCAAGGCCATTAGATTGGGGGTCCACGACAGTCGGGGAAGGTTGTCGAGGTCGATCCCATCCTGGACTGGAAGGCGATCGCAAACGGGTGCCGCAATCGATTGTTCGAGGCTCTGCGGCGCATCGAGATGGGATACGTTCCTTCGTTCAGTTTCCGCACGTTGGAGCGCTTCGTAGATGCGACTCATATCTTCCGTTCCTTCCAGGCACGCATGAATTTGAGCGGCGGCGTAATGACATCCAAGTCACGGCTAGCGCTCGCGGAGACGAGAAAAGGTTGGGACTCCAGGCTGAGATCGGCTGACACTGCTTCCACAATCCGCCCTGGAATCGGCTTAACCTGTTCCGCATAAGCGCTGATCAACGACTGTTCACAGAGCAAGTTGATGAGCCGCGGAATTCCCTTGGAGTGGAGATGTACGAGTTGCAGTGCCTCGCCTGAAAAGATGAAGTTCCTTGCGCCGGCAATCCGCAATCTCTCGACGATATAAGCGCGCGATTCCTCGGCCGTAAGCGCTCGCGTCCTGCACCACAATGAGACGCGCTGTCGCAACTGGCGAAGTGATGGCTCCAGTAGCCTGGCCTCAAACTCGGGCTGGCCAGAAAGTACTATCTGCAGTAGCTTTTGAGAGGACGTTTCGAGATTTGTTAGAAGCCGTATTTCTTCGAGAAGGTCGCAAGAGAGATTCTGCGCTTCATCCACCACCAGTGCGCACACTCGGCCGGCGCTGAACTGCTCGATAAGCCAATTATTGAGTTGAATAAGCATCCCGGATTTCGTCCGGGCCTTCGGAGGTATGCCGAAATCAGTCAGGACAAACTCCAGAAAGTCCAGATCCTCGAGGCGAGGATTAAACACAAACGCGGTCGACACCCGACCCTGGTTAAATGTTTGCAAGACCGTCTTGAGCAGCGTTGTTTTCCCTGTACCAACCTCCCCGGTTAGGACGGCGAAGCCTTTACGGGCTGCGATTCCATACTGGAGGCATGCAAGCGTCTCGCGGATCTGGGGCATTACATAGAGGAACCGCGGATCGGGACTTGAGCCGAAGGGCAAGGCGTCGATATGGAAGAAAGATCGATACATGTGGCTAGCCGTTCGAAGATTCGAGGATGCGAGTCTTGCGAGAGAATGGCATCCATGACTTGCGCAAAGGCTTCACTTGGGGAAGACCCTCGACGTAGGAAATAAGAGCGAGGGTCGGGAGATTTGTAAACGCAAGGACATCCCTTTCAGTTCGCAGCGATGTGTCGCGATACTCAAGAAGCGCTGCGACAAGTAGCCCAATGAGCAGTCCACCGGCAAACCCTCCCCCCGCAAAGACGGTCGACTTGGGAAAGCTTGGATCCTCGGGCAGGTTGGCAGCATCCAGAACCTGGAATTGTTCCCCTTGCTGCCGCCGCTCCAGATTCGTCGCCATGGAAGACTCGTTCATCTTGGCAAGCAGGCTGTTGTAAAACTGAAGGGCAGTCTCGTGATCCCGGGTTACCTGTTTGAACTCGGCTTCAATCGTGGGACTCGATTCAATGCGTCCCTGGTAAAGGCGCACCTGCTGTTCGAGTCGAGCCTGTTGCTGCTTCTGTGTGGTAATGGACTGACGGATTGCCCGGAGTTGAGCTTTTGCCTGTTGCAATTGCGGTGGATCCGACGCAACGCTCTGGGCAGCAGGCGCTGTGGCGGCCGGATGGGCGGCACCTTGGGCGATCTCCTGTTCCAGATCTGCAATCCTGCGCGAAGCGGCTATCACGTCCGGGTGATCAGGAGTGTAGAGGGCTTCCAATTCCTGCTTCCGCGCGCGAAGCGCCTTCAGTTGCGTTTCAAGCGTATCCGCGGAAACTCCGCTGGGCGGATCGAACCCTCGAAGTTGGGTGGTCTGTTGCAACACCAACGCCGAAAGAAACGTTTCGTCCTGCTGCATGCGGTTCAGGGACTGTGTTGCGGCATCCAACTGCGTAGTCAGCGCCTGGAGCGTATTCAGATTCGACTGCTCCTGGCCCGGCAGGCGTCCAATGTATTTGCGCTGGAATGCGGCCAGCTTAGCATCCTGATCATCGAGGTTTCTCTTGGCATCATCAAGTTGTTGGGACAAGAAGGCGGTTGTCCCTTCGGCGGATTGTTCACGGGCGCTTAAACTCTCGCTCAAAAAGAGGGACGTAATATCCGCGCACACCTGCTGTGCGGTCCGTGCACTGTGGCCTTTAAAAGTAATATAGAATCCGGGAACTTTGCTCGTACCCGAAGGAATGGCCTTGATCACGATGGCTTTCCGGGTAAGATCCACACGATCATCCAGGGTGGTTTTGGCCCCGGTGAACAGGCTGTATCTCTCAATGATCGGTTCGAGGCGAGAGCGGCTCAGGATTTGTTCTCTCATCGAGGCAAGACGGGCGTTCAGATCCTCATTGACCACCGGCTTGACATAGTCCTCAGGTACCTTTTGCTGCTGAACGATAACCAGAGTCTGCGATTCAAACTGGGGTGGAATCACAAGGGTCAAACCGATGCCCGCTCCGAAGAAGGCCAGTGCGGAACCGAGAATTAACCAAATCCTTCGTTTCAGAATGCCCGTATAGTCCTGCAGGGTGAGTTCACGATGCCCTAACATACGACTCCTTCTCGCGTCATCTGCTGGATCTGGTGTCTTTGGAGAAGCCGATACCGAAGCTCACGGTTTGCAGCCACTGATTAAGCACGTTGGAAGGGACCGGGCCATTCGAAGCCTGAGACGTCGCGGTGTAATTTGCAAACGCATTTACGTGTCGGGTAATGCGCCAGGATGCCTGGACACTTCCAAACTCGCCAGAGATATTGCTGCTGCGTACGAGGGCCGAGGTATGGCGGTAGCCTCCACTCATTTCGAATGTGAAGGTTTGGGTCAGCCTGCGAGACAGGCTGCCATCGACAGAATCACCCTCGGCACCCATGAGGTATCCGGAACCGCCGTAGGTTCCACGAGAGTATGCCAGAGTTGCCGAGAATTGGCGCGCTTGGTAGTCAAGTGAAGCTTGTACCGACACGCTGGTCGAGCCAGGTACAAACGTCGTACGGTGCACCCATTCCGGCCCAAGCGATAGGGAAGAACGGAATGCTCGATTCCACACCTTGCTATGGCCGAACAGAATGGTATCGGTCTCGAAGCTCGTATCGTAGTCGGAGTAGCTGAATCGGGAGAACGAGTAGTGTGCGGTAAGGGAGTTTCGTGCGTTGACACGAAGAGTCGGTCCAGCCCCGATTGAGAACCGATCCGTGTCGAAGCCGTTACCGTCCGGATAGCGCAATAAGTCGTCATGCGCGTCCACGTTGAACGTTGAGCCATGCGCGACAATGTGTTGAACGCTTGCCGAGACACTGTTGTTGAGCGCGTGTGTATTGACCGTGAGAATCAACTGATCGGAGGGCGGGAGGGGACTAGGTCCGATCGGCTCTCCGGTGCCCGAGATTCCGGAGAACCCTGTCGCCGGGGATTGCGGACGGTAGCCAACGTCATCGCTCAATGTCAAGGACCATTTACGCCAGTCAAAGCCCTGAGAGAGCATTAGCCGGTGAAAAGCACCCGTGGCATACGAAGGACCTGAAATGGTGGACGAATACCCGCCGGTGTAATCAAGGTTAAAGGGGTTCCGTTTTCCGCCGTTCGTATAGCTCAGAGTGCCCGAGGTATCGATCGTGTGCCAGGTTCCGAGTGTGTCTGCGAACTCTGCTGTTTCCGAATACCGCAGCGCATATTGAAGGTCAGCATTGCCCGTAGTTGCAGCGGGCGCAACCTGGCCCCGGGCAAAAGTGCTCGCCACAAAGAGAAACAAAGCGATTGCGCAGTTCGATTTCATCTGCTATTACCTCACGGAACCACAATCGTGTCTCCTGGATGCAGGACCAGGTTGAGTGCATTGTCGCCTTTGAGTGCTTCCTTATAATGCACGGGAATCTTTTCCTGTTTGCCGGAACTGTTTCGAAGGATGTAGATCTTCTTTGAATTCGCGTAGTCGGTCAGCCCGCCGGCGGTCGAAATCGCCTGCAGTAAGGTCATCCCCGGCGTCAAGTCGATCGGGCCCTTCTTCCCGACTTCGCCGAGCATGTAAACAACCTTGCTGTGAATCTGCCTGACCTCAACGGTTACCCCAGGGCTCTGCACGTATTTCTTCAGCTTTGTTTCTATTTCGCTTGCCAGTTGCAAGGGATTCAATCCGGCTGCCTGCACGTCGCCCAGAAGCGGCATGGAAATCATTCCGTCGGGCCGAACCAACAGCTCTCCGGAAAGTGCCGTCTCTTTCCACACGGTAATGCTCAGCAAATCCGACGCACCAATGACATAGGCATCTGGGGAAACAAGTGGGGCTGATGGCGAGACCGGCTCCGAAGGCGTCGATGAAGGAGAAAGCGATGCCGGTGCCTTGACACCTGAGTCGATTGCTTGCGCATGGCAACAAAGCGGTGTTGCAAGAATGGCGGCAACTAAGAAGTATTTACATGTCATACCGTGACTCCGAATCGAGAACGCGCAGCGGGGTCCTCGATACCAACTTGCCTGATCTTGTAAAGCAGGGTCTTGTAACTGATCCCCAGCTCTCTCGCCGTTCGCTTTCGATTGCCCCCGTTCGAACCCAGCGCCTGGGATATCAGTTGGCGCTCCACGTCGATCGCTGCTCTCCGTATTGCTTCCTTCAAGGAGAGGTTCTCTCTATGACCATTCGACCGGGACAACGGGGCGGCGGCGGCCCGCAGAGCCGCAAGTGAAATGGTTTGGTCACCAATGGCCACAAACGTCTTGATGGCTGTTTCGAGCTCAGGAACGTTATCCGGCCAGTTGTGATCAATCAAGAAATCCATTGCATCCTGGCTCAGGGTTGGCTTCGGGCGGTCGAACAGCTTGGAATAACGCTCGAGAAGCCTGTTTGCAATTTCAAGGATCTCCCGTTTCCTCAGGCGAAGGGGAGCAAGTCGTAGCGTGATGGCAGACACGAGATAATAGAATTCCTCTCTCATGTGCAAAGTTTTGACATCGTCTTGAAGCTCCCGGCTGGAACCAAACAGAAGTCGACAGTTTTGGGCTTGGTCGGAGAGGAAGTAACCCTTTGTAAGAAGATCCTGCAGGGCGAGGCTAAGTTCCCCAACTTCAGCCATGTACACGGTTCCATTGAACTCCGAGATCGATTCGATGGCATGAGCGTCGAGCTCCGGGCAGCAGAATTCCCGAAATGGCTGACGCGACCGTCGTGATTGAGCATGAATCTCCATGGCGGTTGCCCGTTTGCCGACGCCCTTTTCGCCTACAAGAAGAACGGGTAAATCGCTCTCGGCTATGCAAATCAGCGTGCGCCGGGTATGGTCAGTCGACGGGCTCACTCCCGCCGAGTGTTTCGGCCCGTTGAGTTTCCTATCGGTTAATGTCATCACACGCTTTCTCTTCCTGCTTCTTTAGCAAAGGGCATTCCAAACCGGAATTGGCCGATAGCGGAGACACTTTCACCTCTGTCCACCCCGTTTTGAACCGGAATTCCCACACCAGAGTGCCCGGAGGGAACAGAAACTCCGCTCCTGAAGTATCGGGAAACGTCATCTGTTGCCCATTGGAGTGGAAAATCCTTTCCACTTACCCAAGGTCTTGAGCTAACTCTTTCGGGTAAGGATCGAACATCTACCGAACAATGAGCGGTTAGGCGTTCGGCACGGGGATTGCAAGTAGCTCCGTCAGGAATTCACATGCCTATTGCACCCGTCGACCAGGCGGCAGCTCCAGCGGAATCCCCGACAGTGGGTATCACGAGCTGGTTTCACACCCCTTCGGCCCAATTTATTTGGGGGGCAGGGCTGGTCGGAACACTCGCTGCAGTCAACTGTCACCGTGTCATAGGGAAGCTCGTCCTTGACTGGTGGCAGATACCCGACGCCTCACACGGATTCCTCGTTCCGCTGTTCGCCGGTTACCTGATCTGGTCACGAAAGGATGCAATTCGGAAGACGGAGATTAGGCCGACTTGGAGTGGGGTACTTGTCATATTCCTGGGCCTTCTCCTGCTGGTTGTGGGAGACTTGGGAGCCGAGCTGTTCCTGTCGCGAGTTTCAATTGTCATCCTGCTCGCAGGGTTCACCCTGTGCTTCGGAGGGTGGGCACTCCTGAGGCAGCTGAGATTTGCGTTATCGGTGCTATTAATCGCCATCCCAATCCCAGCGATTCTGCTTAACCAGGTCACACTGCCCTTACAGATTTTCGCCTCCAAGGCTGCCAGCGATGTGCTCCCTTTATTCGGCGTACCGGTCCTCAGAGAGGGAAACGTCATTCAGTTGCCGGTGATGAAACTGGAAGTAGCGGAGGCCTGCAGCGGCATCCGTTCTCTGGTGAGTCTCGTTGCGATGTCCATTTTCTATGGATACTTTGCCGAGAAATCGATTCTCCGTCGGATAATCCTTGTGCTGTTTAGTGTTCCGATTGCGATCACGGCCAATTCCCTTCGCATTGTAGGCACCGGATTGTGTGTGCAGTATTGGGATCCGGACAAGGCGATGGGTTTCTTTCACGAATTCTCCGGCTGGGTGATGTTTGTGGTTTCTTTGACGTGCCTCTTCTTCGTTCATCGAGCGATGTCCATCGTTTGGAAAGTGAGGCACCGGGTATGAACAAACTGCGGTTTTGGTCTGTCGTAGGTCTCTTATCGGCTACAGCGCTTCTGCTCGGAAGCCGCAGCAGGTCCGAACCAACTCCAGGCCGACAGTCCCTGTCGCAAATTCCGAACAGGATTGACGGATGGCTGGGAACCGATCTGAGTATCGATGCTGAGACGCTGCAAGTTCTGGGAGCCGGGGAATTTCTTTCACGTAATTATGTCCCTGACAAGAATGCACCACCGGTATCCCTTTTCATTGCCTACTTTCCGTCGCAGCGAACCGGGGTGACTATTCACTCTCCAAAGCATTGCTTGCCGGGGTCCGGCTGGGCTTTCCAGTCTTCCCAATACGTAGAGCTGGAGGATGTCGTCGGAAAATCCCACCGGGTCGGCGAATACACCATTGGCAATGGCTCGTCCAAGGACGTCGTCATCTATTGGTACGAGGCGCATGGCCGCAGCGTTGCCAGTGAGTATTCGGCCAAGTTCTATCTTGTGGCCGACGCAATCCGCATGAATCGAAGTGACGGCGCGCTGGTTCGAGTGATCACCCCGATCGCCCCTAACGAAGACATAGGAAAGGCAAAACTGCGAGCGGAATCATTTGTCGCACAGCTCGCGCCAATGCTCCCGCGGTTTATTCCGAACTGAGTGCATGGGAGGGAAGGTTGGACTTTTGGTATGCGTCGTGAATTGCCAAGACGAGGGGCCATAAAGAATGACGGACAAGCTCGTGCGAAGATCGCGAACATCTTGGCCGTGTCGAGTAGACAAACGCAAATCCTATCGGCGCTTTGCATCCGATCGCAATTCCGAGAGTGGTCGCTAAGCCATTTTTTGCTTTTCGCTCGCTCTCAAGGCGAAAGAACACGGGTCTCTGTGAATCCTTGTCAGGCCGTGTAGCGCCGCGTAATGCAGCCTCACAATTGTGTGAGCCGGTCCCAAGCCCGGTAATGCAGAGGGAGAAAGAAGAACTCTATGCTACTCCTGCTTATGACCCTGCTACTCAGCCCCGGTTACCTGCCTCGAGTTCACCCTATCGGGCCAAGGCCCGTTGCAGGCGATTATAGGGCGTTGCACTACGCCCCAATCGGGCCCGAGCCGTTTCACCTGCGTTAGCGTGCATTTGCTGGACGGCGTCGGTCGCTTGCGATCCGAACCTCGGGCCAGCCTGTCACTTGAAGAGATGGGGAATCGGGGAGGAAAGCCATGCATAATCGTGCGAGAGATTTCCGGAGTTCTAGATTGCGGCTGCCCATTGGAATTGCGCTTTCAATGTTGCTGTTCGCAACGTGCATTGTTTTGGCCGGCTGCCACACCGACCCCAATGTTAAGAAGCAGAAATACCTGGAAAGCGGAAAGCGGTATAGCCTCCAGGGCAAGTACAGAGAAGCCGCGATCCAATACGCGAACGCACTCAAAATCGACAAGAGCTTCGCTGATGCTCACTATGAGCTTGCCAAGACATACCTGCATCTCGGCCAGATAGGTGCGGCCTATTCGGAACTCTCCCGTTCCGTGGATCTGCAGCCGGCCAACTATCCGGCCCGGATTGATCTCGCGGGCCTGTTGCTCACAGCCGGTAAGATCGACGATGCCAAGAAGCAGGCCGATAGCGTATTGGCTGCGCAGCCCAATAATGCGGACGCCCACGCGTTGTTGTCGGGGATTGCGTTCAGGAAGGGCCAGAGAGATCAGGCTCTCACGGAGATACAACGCGCCTTGGAACTGGATCCCAAGCGGGCCGCCTTCCACGAACAGCTAGCATTATTTCAGTCGGGAGATCCGGCCAAAGCAGATTCCATTGAGGCGGAGTTAAAGAGCGCTATTGCGCTGGATCCGAAGTCTGCAAGTCCAAGGTTGTTGCTTACCGCTTTTTACGTTAGCAAGATGCGGTGGCAGGAAGCCGAACTAACGGCTCGCGATGCCATAACCGCCAATCCGAAGAGTCTTCCAGCCCGCGAGAGCCTTGCGGAAGTCTATCTTCGCCAAAATGATCAGGCAAAAGCCGAAGGCGTTCTTCGCCAGACTTCCAACGACCTTTCGGACAACCCGCAAGGGGTTCGCGCTCTCGCGGATTATTACCAACGGTCTGGACAGACGGACAAAGCAAAGCAGGAGTTCGAGGCCATCGCCTCTAAGCACCCCAAGGATTTGGTATTACAGGAAGCTTACGTCCGATCCCTCCTGCAGGCAAAGGACTTTGCGACAGCAGAAAAGGTGATCGCCGGATTGATGAAAAAGCATAGCAAGGACCCGCAGGTTCTTGCTCTTAACGGAATCGTACTTCTTAATGCCGGCAAGACCGATGATGCCGTTGTGGCGCTGCAAAACGCCATCAAGGATTATCCCAAAGACACGTTCATGCAGTTTTGGCTGGGCAGGGCTGCTTTGGCAAAACGTGACCTGGACCTTGCCGAAAAGAGTTTCCGGGAGGTCGTGGCGCTGAGTCCCCCGGGACTGCAGGCGCAGCAAGAGCTCGCCGTGATTGCCTCACAGAAAGGCGATGTGAGTCTCCTCTCGGAGGTGGCTGACAAGACCATCTCCACCGCGCCTACGTTCGCCGACGGCTACGTGTGGCGCGCGGCGGTTGAAATGGCTCGCAACTCAACGGATAAGGCTGAAGCGGATCTTCAGACGGCCATGAAGCTGGCACCATCCAATGCAGCTGTCTATTTCCAATTGGGCAACATCCGGTTCTCGCAAAGGAAGTTTCCTGAAGGAGTGAAACTCTTTGAGCAGGCATTGGAGCACGATCCCGATTCCATTCAGGCTTTGCGCCTTTTGGTGAGTTACGATCTGTTTCAAAAGCATTACGATGCTGCATTGTCGCGGATAAATCAACAGATTGCAAAGAGACCGGCCAATAGTGGCTTCTACGATTTGCTAGCCGAATACCGGATGCAGACCAAAGATCTCGATCAGGCGCTCGTTGCGGCTGAGAAAGCCTTTCAGATCAACTCGAATGACGGGCAAGCGGTTATGCTTATCGCCCGCATCCAGGTCCAGAGAAAACAACTTCCGAGTGCCATCGCGACGTGGGAACAATGGTTGATTGCGCATCCCGGCAATGCCGGAGTTCTCGCCATCCTCGGAACCCTTGAGGATTCGAACGGCAACCAAGCCAAAGCTGAAGAGTATTACAAGAAATCTCTGCAGATACAGCCGGAACAGCCTGTCGCAGCCAACAATCTCGCCTATCTGATGCTCACCAAAGGGGACAATGCTGATGTGGCGTTGAGGTTGGCGCAGACGGCCAGGCGCGGTATGCCGAATTCGCCCAACACCGCGGACACCCTTGCTTGGGCTTATTACCACAAACAGACGTACTCATTCGCCCGTGACCTGCTGGAGGAAGCCGCCAAAACGGATGCGGGTAATCAGAACATTCAGTACCACCTCGGCATGGTGTACCGCGAACTGAAGGACAAAGCCAATGCGGAAAGTCATCTGAGAAAAGCGATTTCATTGCAACCAAACTCAGCCACGGCAAAGGACGCGAAGGCCGCACTGGAGGGCTTGGGGTGATCCAACAATACGCGCGAAAGAGCGTCGGCGCCAGAAACCAGCAATCGTTTCCTTAAATGCCAAGGGCCTGATGCACGGAATCAACTCTCCAATCTCGGGCGGTCCTGCCAGTTTCAACTCTAATTTACGCTGCACAGGAACTAGCTTATGCATCAATTTCGTGATGGGGACGCAGCCAAGATTCTCAGGCACGGCATCGAAGTCGAGTTATTTGTATTCCGCCAATGCGGAGAACTCGTCTACGTGTTCGATCGAAGAAACCATCTGTATCGGCTTCCGGTCAGAGACCTAATGCCGGCAGGAAGTTTCGATATCGAAACTCGTGACTGCCAATTGTGCCATGGCTCGGTGAACTAAATGAATTACAAGAACGTCGAGCTGCGCTCCCTGTCATGGCGGAGAACCTCCGTGGGCACTTATGTTCATGCCGGGAAATCCGCACTGGGCGTATTCAGTGGCTGAGCAAGCTACGCAGAATGAAAGCTCAGAACAGCGCTGGCATCTGGTGCGACCCCACTTTTGTCAGATCCATCACAGACTTTCCCTGCAAGGACCACTAGCGTTAATCTCCCCCAGAATTCATCGAGAGCAAGATCGAGATGAGAGAGCGCGCGTACCACCTTTGCCCCAGATGTGAAATCGAGACATTTGGTGCAGAACTGTGCCCGGACTGTCAAAAGGAAATCACCGAAAAAACGATAGCCGGAGCGAAGAACCAAGCCAGCTATGAAAACGCCGGTAAGAGAGTACCGGACGGTAAGGACGATCTGGCGCGGCCCGCTTGATTTTGACTTACCGACATGTTTGTCGTCGTCCATCTCATCCTCGGTTCCCGCCTCCGCGATCGGGCAAAGGGACATTGAATCAAAATTGAACTGGCCGATAACCGGCTCGGTGGCCATGGCTATGATTGCCGCCCGGGGTAATCGGCGTCCACAACCCAAATTTGGACGCCAGAATTAAATCAAATTCAGTCGTCCGGCGAAATTGCGCTCTGCGTGTCCCAACGATCCCCATGCGGATTCAGGGGGTAGGGTCCTCCGCGCGTCAAGATCACCCCAAGAGGCACAGAACCCCAGGGCTGGGTAAGATTCGGTTGGGCTTTCACCCATTCCGAGGTGGCAATCGCCCGCCGAATTCTGAAAGGATCGGCGTCTGCCTGTGCAGGTGTCTGTGCGGGCGTACCGTTTCCGGTCTTGGCGTCAGGTTCGCGGTAGCCGTCCGACGGTAAAGATGTTCTTGTCCGACTGCGCAATCTGTTTCACACTCCGGAGCAACCTCTCTCTAAACCTCTCAATTAAATAAGCATGCGGCTTGGCCCTCAAAGTGCAAGGGAGGGGCGGAATCCTTATGTCTCAAAATGAGACTGCTGCACTGCAGGGTGAAGCGTGCGGGGAGATTTGGTGTGGTCGGAGCCGCCCTCGCATTGAAGCTCTTCGATGGCTATGGAAGAGCGCTAACTGGGGGAAAGGGAGAGTCCTCATGCGCATATTGAAGGGAATTTTGCTGGCTATTTTGCTTGCGACGGCGAACATGGCTGTTGCTGACGTGTTCCCACTGAATCCGCCACCCGATCTGTTTATCAGCAACATCAACGGCACAGGCAGTTCCATGAACGGTTTCGTTGAGTCGATCACCGATGGCGGCAATTGCTCCAGCATTCCGTGCTTTGCCGGCCTCAACTTCGCGGCAGACTCCAGTGGGTTCTCCATCTGGGGCACCGACGTGCTGGACGTCTATCTCGCAGGATCGCTTGTTTCCTCGGCCAGTGCCGCCGGCGGCGAATACGGACAGATTTACTCAATCACCGACGACGAGTCTGCGAAATGGGCTGTTCTGGAAGGCCAGGCACCGACCAGTTTCGGACCGTACGTGGCAATCGACTATCACAGTTTCGATCCGTCCGCTGTCTCCGGCGCATATGCGGATATGGCGCCAACGACAATTCCCGAACCCTCGGTCCTTGTACTCATGCTGAGCGGACTTGCTGCGGCTGTAGCACGCAAGCGGGCCTGCCAGCAACACTGAGGCGTTCGTTGCGTGGATCGAGAGCGCTTCCCCCATCGCTTTGTTTCGTGCGACTTCAAGAACCGGCTTTACCGGCTGCTCCGTCCCCATACCCGACGGCTGCTGCCGACGCAGCCCAGCCCAGGCCCAGTCGCTGTGGACCCATACGGAAACGTTCCAGCGAGGGGGCGCGGCAGATTCCCCTTGGGCCAAAGAGATGCGGAAGGACCAATATGAGAAAAACAATTGCCTGCGTTGTTGCCGGCGTGATGCTGGCGTGCTCCGCCCTTGCCCAGAATAACTCCCTTCCCACACCTGCGACCTCCAATCCTGAAATCGCATACACGCACAGCCTGAACAGCAACCCCTACGGATTGGGTTCCTACGTTGCCGCCCAGCATGCGTTCTCGATGACGGGCGTAGGCATCTCCGTTGCTTTTCCGCCGACCAAGGGATTCTGCGGGTCGGGTTGTCCTTCTCCAGTGATGAATCTGGCGATCCAGGTGGACAACGCTGGCAAGTTAATTGGCGGCAATCCGACTGCCGGACAGCCGGATTTTGTTCTCAATGGACAGATCACGAACGGAACTACGATTTACACGTCCCCGCTCCTGACCGGGACAGTGACGGAGTTTTACTTCGACGGCGTCAACAATACATCGAACTTCGCATTTCGCATCGCTGTCAGTGGTGGATCGATGGCGCCGTTGTACCTGCAGCCGCCCAGCCTGAACAACGACCTGTGGATGGTGATGACGTTGGAGAACCTGGTCGGCGTCCCGAATTTCGCCGGCAGCTTTAGCATGAGCTTCGGCGGGCAGTCGAAGGGAATAATCTATGGAACTCCCGGCGCATGCCATGGCAGCATTGGCGACTTCGTCTGGAACGATCTGAACGCGAATGGAATCCAGGACGGGAGCGAGCCCGGACTGGACGGCGTCACGTTGCAATTGCACGACTCTGCAAACAACGTGATTGCGACCACGATGACGGGCGCCGGTCCCACCGGACCGCAGCATGGGTACTACCAATTCACGGGGGTATGTGCAGGAACGTACTTTGTCACTGTGGATGAGACAACTCTGCCCAAAGGCTCGGACGGCAAGATTCATTTTGAACCAACCATGCCGAATGCTCCTGGCAGCACCACGGCCAACGACAGCAATCCGAATCCTGCGCCGGTTGTGCTCACCAGCAACGCAAGCGTCGACAACACCATCGACTTCGGCTACATCGCGCTACAGGGCGCACTCGGCGATTACGTTTGGTACGACGCCAACCGTGATGGCCTCCAGGAGCCCGGCGAGCCTGGTATCAATGGCGTGGTTGTCAACCTCTATGCGAGCGACGGCATAACTCTGCTGGCCACGACTACCACTTCCATGGGCGGCCCCAACAACGTGAATGGCTATTACCAGTTCACCGGCCTCGACGAAGGCACATACGTGGTGGCGGTGGATTCCACGACTCTGCCTCCCAACTACAGCCCGACGGACGTGATGCTGGATAGCAATCCTGCTTTAGACAGCAATGGAAGCCCGGCCACCGTCACGCTGGCCTCTGATTCCAGCGTGGATGAGACGATCGACTTCGGTTATGTGACCCCATGCAACGGAACCATCGGAGACTTTGTCTGGCACGATCTGAACCTGGACGGCCTGCAGGCTGCCGGGGAACCCGGCATCACGGGCGTGAGCCTGAGTCTCTACGACAGCACGCATAAGCTCATCCAGTCCGCAACCACGGATGCCAACGGCAACTATCTGTTCTCCGGCGTCTGTGACGGCAGCTACGAAGTGATTGTGGATGCTTCCACGCTTCCGCCGAACTTCACGCCTACCACGCCGCACGCAGGAGCGGACCAGGCAATCGACAGCAATGGCAGCCCCGCGCCCGTCACGTTGAAACTGGATAGCAGCAACAATGTCGCGTCCGACTTGACGATCGACTTCGGGTACGTGTCTCCGTGTAATGGAGCCATCGGCGACTTTGTCTGGAACGACCTGAACGCGAACGGCATACAGGATGCTGGCGAGCCGGGAATTAACAATGTGCTGGTACAGCTCTTCGATGCTCAGAACCACCTGTTGAGTAGTGCGATTACACACAACAACGGCACGAACGATGGCTATTACCAGTTCACCGGCTTGTGCCCGGCATCCTACCACGTGCAGGTTTCGCCGCCGGCTGGCTTCTATGCCACAACGGTCAACGCGCCGAACAGCGATACGGCGAATGACAGCAATGCGAATCCCGCAGTGGTTACGCTGGCGCTTGTAAACTCCAATGGCGACATCACCACCGACGAGACCATCGACTTCGGCTTCTACCAGATTTCCTCCACTTGCGTGGTGATCAACGCGGTTCAGGGAACGCCGATCGTGCCCATCAAGGTAACCGCCTCCGGCGGAGTTGCGCCCTACAGTTACTTCGCCTCTGGCCTGCCGGACGGCTTGACCATGGCCTCAGATGGTACGATTTCCGGCACGCCCACGGCGACGGGGACCTTCCAGTACACGGTGACAACGACCGACAGCAATGGGAATACCAGCACCTCGAACTGCTCGATCACAGTCATCCCGCCACTGACGGTGAAGTGCGGCGTCAACAATATCGGCGAGGTGGGCCTCTTGTTTGACAGCGGTCCCATGCAGGTAACCGCTGGCACGGCTCCATACACGTTCTCGATTATCGGAACCCTGCCCGCCGGCCTCACGCTCAATCCTTCCACGGGTGAAGTATCAGGCACCCCGACAGCAGGCGGATCCTCCACTGTGAAGGTGACCGACTCCAACGGACTCTCCAGCACTAGCTGCCAAATCACCATCAACTCGCCCTTGACGGTAAGTTGCGGCGCCAACTCCATCGGCGAAGTGGGCGTGGTGTTTAGCAGCGGTCCCATGCAGGTGTCCGGTGGCACGGGTCCCTACATTTTCTCAATTGTCGGAACACTGCCCGCTGGGCTCTCGCTGAATACCTCAACGGGCGAAATCACGGGCACCGCGACCGCCAGCGGATCGTTCAGTGTGAAGGTGACGGACGCGAGTGGAGTATCCAGCACCAACTGCAACATCACCATCAACCCGCCATTGACGGTAAGCTGCGGAGCCAACAGTATCGGCGAAGTTGGCGTCTTGTTTGACAGCGGTCCGATGCAGGTCACCGGTGGCACGGCTCCCTACACCTTTTCCATCATCGGAACACTGCCTCCCGGGCTCACGCTGAACCCGTCCACGGGCGCGATTACGGGTACCGCGACCGCCAGCGGCTCGTTCACTGTGAAGGTGACCGACGCCGGCGGAGCCACGAGCACAACGTGCAACATCACCATCAATCCGCCGTTGATAGTACAGTGCGGAACCAACAACATCGGCGAGGTGGGCGTGTTGTTTGACAGCGGCCCCATGCACGTCACCGGTGGCGCGGCTCCCTACACCTTTTCCATCATCGGAACCCTGCCTCCCGGGCTTACGCTGAACCCGTCCACGGGCGCGATTAAGGGCACCGCGACCGCCAGCGGCTCGTTCACCGTGAAGGTGACGGACGCCAGCGGAGCCACGAGAACAACCTGCAACATCACCATCAATCCGCCATTGACGTTAAAGTGCGGAACCAACAACATCGGCGAAGTGGGCGTCGTGTTTGACAGCGGTCCCATGCAGGTCACCGGTGGCACGGTTCCCTACATCTTCTCGATCGTCGGAACACTGCCCCCCGGCCTCACCCTGAATCCGTCGACGGGCGCGGTTACGGGGACGGCAACCGCCAGCGGCTCGTTCACTGTGAAGGTAACGGACGCCAACGGCGCCACCGGCACGGCCTGCGCGATCACGATAATTGGGACACCTTCACTTTCAGTGACGAAGACGGCGGACAACGCGATAGTTTCAGCCGGGAGTGTCGCCGGATTTACGGTGACGATCAGCAACCTCGGCGCGGCGACGGCCACCGGTCTGGCTCTAAGTGACCCGCTTCCCGCCGGTGGCGGAGGAGATGTTAGCTGGGCGATTGACCCAAGCGTCGGTAACCCCGGATCCTTTAAGATCACGGGATCCACCGGTAGTCAGGTGCTTACTCTGAATAGCGTCTCAGTCCTCGCGCCCGGAACCTGGCTCACAGTCCATATCACGGGTATCACTACCAGCAGCGATCTGACTACGTCCGTGAATCCAGCGCTCAATGTTGGCGGGCTCGCCGCATATGTTGTCTTGTACGAGGGAACGGGGAGCAATCAGCTTTCGATTTCCAACGACGTCGTCAACGGTAATATCGGGGTTGCGGGAGGAAAGGTGGCCTACAGTGGTCCGGGAGCAATCCTCGGACGCCTGGATTTTGCCGCAGCCAAAACAGGGCAATACAGTAACAGCAACGGCAATAACGTTGGCCCGAGTTCCGTCAATTACAACGTCTCGGCGGTGCCCACCGAGGCGACCGCCATTAATAATCTGAGTTCTGGCCTTGGGGCGCTGTCAGGAACCACGCTCACCATCAACAACAACTCGTTGACGATCAATGAAAGCACCGGCGCGCTAGGCACGTATAACGGCGTCACCTACCGGGTTTTCAATGTGACATCCTACAGCGAGACTAATTCCGGCACAGTCACGATCAAGGGTGATGGGTCGGGTAATCCGGTTGTCCTCAACTTTGCCGCGAATCGCAATACCAACCTCGGCGGCCAGGTTGTGTTGACCGGCGGATTGACCCCCGATCAGGTGATTTGGAACTTTACGAGCAGCGCCAAGCAAGTCCAACTGAACAACAACGGAGGAATTTTCCAGGGAGTAATTCTCTGCCCCAACGATCAATACCAGTCGGATAGTAGCAATCTAACTGGTCGCGTGTATGGTGGCGCCGCCGGAAACATGCAGATTGTCTCGGGTGCAAACGTCGCGGTTCCTTCGATGACCGGTACGCTCACCAACACCGCCTGGGCAACTGCTGCGAACGCACCCAGTGCGCAAGCAACCGCCGTAATCACGATCACCAGCGTCGTCAGCCAGGGTGACACAGCGACGATCGGCTTCTGGCAAAACAAGAATGGGCAAGGTCTGATCGACGGGATGAACGGTGGGCCGAACGCCACGAATCTGGCGAATTGGCTGGCAACGAGCTTCCCCTATCTTTACGGTGCGCACAGCGGCAATAACCTCACGGGGAAAACAAACGCTAACGTCGCGGCGCTCTTCTTGACGTTCTTCGGGGTCACCGGCCAAAAGACGAACGCGCAGATTATGGCGGCCGCCCTGGCGGCTTACGTGACGGATTCCTACCTCGCCGGCTCGAGCATTGCGGGATCCTATGGCTTCAATGTCTCAGGCACTGGCACTGGGGCGAAGACGTATAGCCTATATGGGTCTTGTGTGATTTCGCGGCCTTCACTTCTTCCAGGTATTCCTGGATGGCGATAGCAAGGGAACGGCCGGAGGAGTCGACATCACGCCCGTCGATGACAACCTCAACATCAGCTTCTTTGGCGGTCAGAATCGCATTGCGCTTCCGGAGAGCATTGGCGGCAGATACGGGGTCCGTCCCAACGGACTCCCAAACCCGCTTTCCGTCCCGAACATATCGGAGGTAATAGACTCCCTCCGGATGGTGTTCATGCTCGCCGTCCACAATGGCGTAGAAGGCCTTGATCTTGTTGTTCCCCGAGGAAACCGGCTCGACGAAGGGATGGCGTCCATCCTTCAGCCGGACCCGAATGTACAGACGTGCTCGCATGATATTGCCCCTTAAGGTCAATACCCGCTCGCAGCGAAGAACCCTGATTATCGATGGTAGAAAGTGTCACACGAGGTGTAACACGGGCCGTAAGTCCATTATTTTCAGAAGCTGGCGGAGAGGGTGGGATTCGAACCCACGTTAGAGTTTCCCCTAAACACGCTTTCCAAGCGTGCGCCTTCAACCACTCGGCCACCTCTCCTGGGAATGGTTGTCTACTTGAATTTAACACGCTGTCCTGGGTCGCTCCAGTTGGCGCCGGGAGCTTCTGAAATCGTTTACTTACTCCCCTCCGCTGGTTTATAGTGGCGCGTTGAATCCAGTCAACCAGGCTTGGCCGGCTCGCCGGACCTTCGGGAAATGAGGTATGCCATGCCCTTTATCTCGCGTCGTCATCTGCTCGGTTCCGGCGCCGTCCTTGCCGGCTCGTCCATCCTGGGCCGTTCTGCCTGGGGGCGCGCCGCGGTCTTGATGAACGAATCATCGCCCGCGGGCTCGGCTGCCGCCTCGCCCGCCCTCGCTCCCCGCGAGCAGCTTCTGTTCGATTTCGGATGGAGGTTCACTTTCGGTCACGGAACCATTCCGGCGCGCGATCTCGGATTCGGTTTCGGACAGGGCGATTTCGACAAGACCGGCGGCTTCGATTTCGCCAAGGCCAGGTTCGACGACTCGAAGTGGCGCCCGCTCAACCTGCCTCACGACTGGGCGGTCGAGCTGCCCTTTGTGCATGATGACTCGAAGGTCGGCGACGATGTGCCGGTGCAGTCTCATGGCTACAAGCCGCTCGGCCGCCGCTACCCCGAAACCAGCATCGGATGGTATCGGCGCGAGTTCGATATTCCGGGCAGCGACCTGGGCCGCCGCATAGCGGTGGAGTTCGACGGCGCATTTCGCAGCGTGCTGGTTTTCGTCAACGGTTGCTTCGTGGGCCGCAACGACAACGGCTACGCGCCTTTCCATTTCGACCTCAGCGATTTCCTTGCCTATGGGGCGAAGAACTGCATTGTGGTCCGCGTCGATGCCAGCTTTGGCGACGGATGGTTTTATGAGGGCGCGGGCATTTATCGCCACGTATGGCTGAACAAGACTGATGCCCTGCACGTGGGCAAGTGGGACAGCACCGTTCGCACCGCGGTCAGCGGCGATTCCGCTACGTTGTCGGTGGGAACGGTGGTGGTGAACGACGGCAAGCAGGCGGAGAACGCCAGGGTCACCTGGAAGATCATCGATGGAACAGGCAAGACCGTCGCCACTGCCGAGGCGCCGGAGCAATCCATCGCGGTGGACGGCTCTGCATCATTCACGGCGACCGCACAGCTCGCCAGCCCGGCGCTGTGGTCCGTCGAAGCGCCGCATCTCTACTCGGCCATCGTGTCGGTTGAATCCGGCGGCAAGGTCCGCGATGCCGAGCGCATTAGTTTCGGCGTGCGCACGGCGGTCTTCGACCCCAACAAGGGCTTCTTCCTGAACGGCAAGCCGCTGAAGATACAGGGCACCTGCAATCACCAGGATCACGCCGGGGTGGGCGCGGCGGTTCCCGATCGCGTGCAGTGGTTCCGGCTCGGCGTGCTACGCGAGATGGGCTGCAACGCGGTGCGCACGTCGCATAACATGCCTACGCCCGAGTGGGTGTACGCATGCGACCGGATGGGCATGATGATGATGTGCGAGACGCGCCAGATGAGTTCCAGCCGCGAAGGCCTGGCGCAGCTCGAAACCATGGTCAAGCGTTATCGCAACTCGCCGTCCATCATCCTCTGGTCCATCGGCAACGAGGAGGATGAGCTGCAGGGCGAAATGGCAGAACAGGGGGTCAAGATTGGCGCGACCATGGTGAGGCGCTGTCACGAACTCGATCCCACGCGCGTGGTTTCTGCCGCCGTCAACGCGGATAACGAAAAGGGTGTTTCCAACTCGCTGGATATCATCGGATTCAACTATCATCTGGAGTTCCCCGACGGGTTCCACAAGCGGCATCCCGATAAAGCCGTGTTTGGATCGGAGACATCGAGCGCCATTTCCACGCGCGGCATGTACACCACCGACCCGCTGCGCAACCTGGTGAATGACTACAACGGCGTGGTGGATTGGGGTGAAACCGCGGAGGAGTGGTGGACCTTCTATGGCACCCGCGAGTGGCTCGCCGGCGGCTTCGCATGGACCGGCTTCGATTATCGCGGCGAGCCCACGCCCTATGGATGGCCCTCGATCAACTCGCAGTTCGGCATCGTGGACACGTGCGGATTTCCCAAGGACACTTTCTACTACTACAAGGCGTGGTGGGGAAAGGAGCCGTCACTGCACCTGTTCCCGCACTGGAACTTCGAAGGCAGGGAAGGCGACGAGATTCCGGTGTGGGTCTATAGCAATGTTGATGAGGTCGAGCTGTTCGTGAATGGCAAAAGCGCCGGCAGCCAGAAAGTGCCGCACCTTGGCCACGTGGAGTGGAAGGTGAAATATGAGCCCGGCGCTATCGAGGCGCGTGGCTCCAAGGGCGGCCAGGTGGTTCTGACGGAGAAGCGCGAGACGACCGGCCCTGCGGCGGCGATTCGCCTGACTGCCGATCGCACAACGGATCAACGCCGACGGCGAAGACGTTGCGGTATTGAAGGTGGAAGCCCTCGATAAGGAAGGACGTATTGTGCCCACCGCGGGCAATCTCGTCGGCTTCAAGATTTCCGGAGAAGGCGCGCTCATCGGGGTGGGCAATGGCGATCCCAATTGCCAGGAGAGCGACAAGGAACCCCGGCGATCGCTGTTCAACGGGCTGGCACAGGTGATCGTGCAATCGACAAAGCGTCCCGGCGAGATCCGCATCGAGGCAGTCAAGGAAGGCTGGGAAGGCCCGGAGCTGACGCCCGCGAAGCTCGTGATCACGACCAGGCGCGTCGAACTTAGGCCGTGGGTGCCGGAGAGCGGGTTCAGAGGCTAGCCGAAAAGTGGCGACGGAGTTCTCATCGCACCGATTGCCAGGCACGAAGCAATTCATCCACGTCATCGTATCCGCACGGAATCTCGATGCCGTCAACGGTGGCGCCCGCCTTAAGCAGAGCCTCGACCGATTCCGGCGTGCGCCTGTCCTTCCAGTACGAATCCACGCACGCCTTGACCGCCAGTGCGAGCGCGGTCCGGCCCTTGCCGTCCAGCGCATTCACCGGCGCGCCGCGCTCGATGAGCAACTTCACCGTTGCCGGCCATGCGCGCCACGACGCCGAATGCAGCGCGGTGCTGTCGCGGGCGAGATCCCAGTAGATGTCGCCTTCGCGAAACAGCGCTCCTGGTTCTACGCCCAGATCGAGCAGACGCCGCACGCCTTCCGTGTTGCCGACGCCGGCGAATTCCGCCAGCAGTTGTCCGCCGTTGACGAGAAGCTGCTGAACCAGCCCCGGCTCCCGGGTTGCGATGTCGCGGATTGCCGCGTCGTCGGCCAACGCGCACGCGGCGATCAGGCGATCGACTCCCTCCAGTCCCCAGTCAATTCCACGCTCCTCGAACAGGCGGAGCACATCGCCGCGTCCCCGATGCGCCGCAATGGCGGTTGCCGAACGGCCTCGCGGGTCCTTCAGCGCCGGGTTTGCTCCGTGATCGAGAAGGAGGGTGACATTCTGCAGGCGGTTATCACGCTTCAACACATGGTGAAGTGCCGTGGCGCCCCAACGGGTCATGTCGTTTGGATCAGCTCCATGCTCCAGCAGCAGCCGGATTCCTTCCGTATCGTGCCAGTCGCCTTTACGCAGTAACAGGGTGGCCAGGCTGGTGCTGTTCAGTTTTCCGCTCTCGAGCAGGACCTTGAATGCGGCAAGGTCGTAGCCTTCCGCGGCGTGGTAGGGCGTCTCCTCGTCATTGGGATCGGCGCCGTATTCGATCAGCAGCCGCGTCAGGCCCTGGTGATGCGCAATGCCCGCCGCTCCGTAGATGGCGCTCTCGAACAGCGGCCGCGGATTGGGGTGGTCGATCATCTCGTACCATCCCGTATTCGCATTGGCGCCCGCTTCGAGCAGAGCCCGCGCCGTTCGCACGAAGGCATCCGATCGGCCGCCATCCAGGCGCAGGTAGCGCGAGAAGCAGAGATGCGTGAGTGCGTCCCATTCATACGGGCCGCCCTTTTCCGTGGCATTCTTTTTGTCGCGGGCCAGGAACTCGCGCACACCGGTTTCGTCGGCGCGGATCGCGGCCGTGTGGATGTTGGCGCGCGCCACCTGCGGATAGCGCGTAAGAATCGCCTCGGCTTCTTCCAGCGTCCCTGACGCATGGGAGTCCTGGCGCGGTACACACGCAGCGCGAATGAATGCGGCGACCGGATCATCGAGCGCCTCGATGGAGCGCTCCAGGTTTAACTGCCTGATGCGCTCCGCAAATCTGGGCCAGCTGTCGAAGCCGTGCTCGCGGGCGATCACGAGTTGGGCATCGGTGAGTGCGAGGCGTTGGGAAGGGTTCGCGGGATCCATGTTTGCGCCGAATCGCGGATGATGGCGCCGCACGCTGGCCAGAGCATCCGGATTTCCGGCGCGCCATTCGCGCGCGAATTCCTTGGCCTGCTTCTTGTATTGTTCGAGGTTGGGACGGGCGGGTAGTTCTTTTTCAGGCATACGAAGCTCCTTTCGTCATGTGCCTGGAGTCCGCATTGATCAGGCTGAAAGAAGTTTCGTCAGTTGTGTCGAACAGGAGGTGGGCACGGCCCTTTCCGCGGACGGGATGCGCCCTTCGCGCTGACTTTACCCTAAATGACGTATTCCATGCGCGTCAATGTATCCTTCCATTGTTCGAGGTGAGCCGATGCGCGCTTTGACAACATGCCTGCTGTTTCTTGTTATCGTGGCACAAGGCTGGAGTCAATCGGTCCCCATCTCGTCCGACCTGACCTCTCTCGCTGCGGAGGAAGCCAAAAGGGGCGTGTACGTGTTTTACACGCAATCCTTCGTCGACAAGGAGAACAAAAGAGCTTCGTATCGTGGCTCGGTCTATGG
Organism: uncultured Acidobacteriota bacterium; assembly: GCA_963720105.1. Classification (GTDB taxonomy): domain Bacteria; phylum Acidobacteriota; class Terriglobia; order Terriglobales; family Acidobacteriaceae; genus Telmatobacter. The sequence continues at coordinate 46,609 of CAVREL010000076.1, forward strand.
GGCAATTCAGGAATTCGAACTGAATCGGTGTGAGCTGCACATCGAGGCGATGATTGTTGATAAGTTCGCCGGAACCGTCGGCAAGGCGCCCACCGGCGAATTGCAGGATACGTATCGCTATTCCGCCAATCTTGCGCTCACGCCCGAGATCGCCCATGGACTCAGCCTAATCGAGGCGCGGCCTGCTCAGCTTCGGGACACCACCCATTCAGTATGCGAGCAGGATTCGTCATGCAATTTCCCATGGCTTCGGATCCGGGCTAAACAGAGGGTGATTCATGAAACGTCGACCGTGAATGGCGCGCTCGATTTCGATGGTCAAGTGGATCATTTCGTCGTTCCAATCAGTTCTGCTGAGATGGGAAACCGGCTGATGGAACAGTTGCAGATGATTGTCGGTTCGCGCTGCCGTTAATGTCGGCTGCTCTACCGCGCAAACGTTCCCGAGATCACCAAACCATTTCCTTCCGGCTCAGCCTCATCGAGGGTTTCCTTTACCAGGTCGCGAAAGGCCGACATGGCCGGAGAGATCCATTTGTCTTTGTGCCACAAAATGTGGGTGGGTATATCGAGCGATGGACCCGCCCAATGCAGCGCCCTGAAATGATGTTGCTTTATCTCTCGCGCCACGGTGATGGCCGGCAGCAGGGCGATGCCCATGCCCGCCGCCACGCACTGCTTGATGGCCTCCACGCTGGCGAATTCGGTCACGTTTCCCGTCCGGATGCTCTGCAAGGCCAGCAGGCGGTCGAGCTTGGCGCGGTATCCGCATCCGTGCTCGGTGAGCAGCAAGGTTTGTCCCGCCAGGTCGGGGGGCCTTACGGTCCGTTGCCTCACCAGCGGATGGGTTCCGTGCGCCAACAGGAAAATGCGCTCGACGCGCAGCGGCATCGATTCGAACGCGGGGTTGACGACGGAATCGCGCATATCGATGACCAGGTCCAGCTTTCCCGACTCGAGTTCGGCGCCGAACGACGTATCCGCGTGGGGACGGAAGATGAGTTCGACGTGCGGAAAGCGGCGCCGGAATTTTCTCAGCAGCAGCGGCAGGCGGTAGGTGACGATGCTTTCCGGCGCGCTGATGCGCAGCGGTCCGCTCGGCTCCGAGCCGGCCTTCACGGCCAGCAGACCCTTTTCCATGGCCGCCAAAGCGTGCTCCGCGAACGGCTGAAAGCGGTGCCCGGCATCGGTGAGCGTCACCCGGCGTCCCAGGCGGTCAAACAGCGGTACTCCTAATTCTTCTTCCAGGGCCTTGATCTGCGCGGTCACGTTCGACTGGACGGTGTGCACCCGTTCCGCGGTGCGCGTGAAATTCAGTTCTTCGGCCAGGATGCGAAAAATCTGTAGCTGGCGGACTTCCATGATCCATCTCCCATCGAGATGGTTTCTATCCTATCAATCTATTGGACGAATACAAGAGCCGGCGCCAGAATCTTTTCATCAGGCGGGAATAAACGGCCTCAATGGCCGGTTTTCCCATTTAGCCGGAGGTCGCACATGAAAGCCAGATTGAGACTTCCCCTCTCATTCCGTGTACGCCATCGGAATTTGCCGCAAGAAGCGGGTGGCGCGCCGGACCGCGCAACGGCGAACATCCACAGCATGAAATCGCTCGCATCAGCGCTCGCGTACTGGCGCTTCGATCCCCGGCTGTTGAGCCTGTCCCGATGGCTTCTTCCACTGCTCCTGCTGGCTCTGCAGTGGCTGGCCTCGCGCGTGACCATGCATGCTGCCGTGGTGGCCACGCCGCGCGTGACGCTGGTGGTGTTTGCCGACAAGCCGATGAGCGACGAGGAGTGGGCCGCGCTGTCCTCTGCCCTGGGAAAGGGGTTTGAGAGGCTGGTGTTGGAAACCCACTTCATGGCGGGGGGGTTGGATATCGTGCGCGGCGACAGGCTGGCGCCGGGCACGCAGTTCGAGGGCATCATCGAGATCTTTCTTCATGGCAGTTGCCATCTGGTGGGTGAACCCGGCCAGCATGAAGTGCGCGGGGCGCTCGGATGGGTGCCGCGCGATCACAGCGAGATTAAGCCCTTCATTCATGTGGATTGCGCGCGCATCAACGAAGTCCTGGGACAGCGGGCGCTGTGGATGAATCGCAGCACCCGTACTGCGGCCATGGCCGAGGCGATCTCCCGCGTCGTTCTCCATGAATGGGTGCACATTGTCACCCAAAGCGCGGCCCACACACGCGACGGGATCGAAAAGCGCTCGTTCGCTCTCGAGGATCTCATTCCGGACTTCCCGCAGATGCTGCCGCATGCCGGCGGAAAATAATCAGTCTCCCACCCTCGCGACAGAAAAGAGTCGCGAGGATGGGGCACGGGAGCGTCATCAATGTGACCCATATACAGTAGAAAAATGCAGGTAGCGGCCCCAGCTAACTGGAGAAGGGAACTGCGCGCCATGGTGGCGCTGGCCGTGCCTGTGGTGTTGAGCGAGCTGGGCTGGATGGCGCAGGGCGTGGTGGACACCATCATGGTGGGCAGGCTGGGTCCGGCGGCGATCGGCGCGGTCGCGCTGGGCAACGCCGTCTACTACACGCCGTCTCTGTTTGGCATCGGCCTGCTCCTCGGTCTGGATACGCTGGTGTCGCACGCCTACGGCCGCCGCGATCACGATGCCTGCCATCGCTGGCTGGCGCAGGGCGTTTACCTGGCCTGCATCGTCACTCCGCCGCTTATGCTGCTGGTCTTCGGCGCCAGTTTTATGCTCGTCCGGTTCGGCGTTACGCCCGAGGTAGCCGTCCCCGCAGGCGCCTACATGCGCATCCTCAACTTCGGCACCCTGCCGCTGCTCCTCTATGGATCCGCGCGGCGTTATCTCCAGGGTGTCGGCCAGGTGCGCGTCATTACCCTGACCTTCGTCTTCGCCAACCTGGTCAACTGGTTCTTCAACTGGGTGCTGATCTACGGCAAGCTGGGCATGCCGGCCCTGGGGGTGAACGGTTCGGCGGTGTCCACGTTTCTTGCGCGCATCGGCATGGCCGCCAGCCTGATCGGGTTCGCCTGGCGCTACGAGCGCTCCCGGGGCCATCCCCTGTTCCGCCACTGGGCGGGACCGAGCCTTCACCGGATCAGACAACTTGTCCGCCTGGGGGCCCCGGCCGCCGGGCAAATCATCCTTGAGGTCGGCGCGTGGAACCTGGGCACGTTTGCTGCCGGATTGCTGACCCCGGTAGCCCTGGCGACGCACTCCATCGCCCTGAACTACGCGAGCGTCACCTACATGGTGCCGCTGGGCGTCTCGGCGGCGGCGGCGGTGAGCGTGGGTCATGCGCTGGGCGCCGGCGACCCGGCGCGCGCCCGCCGCGCGGGATGGCTGGCGCTGGCGCTGGGCACCGGATTCATGCTCCTGGCAGCGGTCGTTTTTCTGGTCGCCCCGCGTCCGCTGATCGCCCTCTATACCCGTGACCCGCGCGTCCTGGCCGTGGGTCCCAGCCTGCTCGGGGTCGCGGCGGCCTTCCAGATCTTCGACGGCATCCAGACGGTTTCGACGGGAGCCCTCCGGGGGCTGGGAGAAACCCGCATCCCCATGGCGGCCAACTTCGTGGGCTATTGGATTCTGGGACTTCCGCTGGGTTTTTTCCTTTGTTTTGGTTTGCATTGGGGGATTTACGGGCTATGGATCGGCCTGACGGTGGCGCTGATCGTGATCGCCACCACGCTCCTGATCCGGTGGCGGAAGGATTCGTCAAGGCAGGTGGTAGTGTACTGAATCCAGGATATTTAGAGCCTTTGTACCGGGGTGTATCCGAGCCGGGTTGATCAATGGAAGCCGTGTGACGGTAGAAGTGAGTCGAGGCAGATAGGAGATCCATGGTATCCCGCCCTCGCGACGGAAAAAAATCGGGAGGGACGGGGCACGGAAGTGTAAGGGCCGGTACCCAGGTTGTCATGCCGGAATGGGACGGGCGCACTGGCAAGTGACTATAATCACTGATGGGTGAAAACGATCGCATTTTCGGATTTGCTCGATCCCCTATGCCTCGACCGTAGAGTCGCGCCGCCTCCCTTTGGGAGCACGGCTCTGCACGAAGTCGAGAGGACGCGTTTCCGAAGACGCCGTAGCTCCACGTAAATTCCAGCGAAAGGGAATCCCGCCACATGGCGACAGGAGACCTTGCCCTCGGTCAAGAACAGGGCGAATTCGGCGCGCGCGCGCGCATTGTCAACGACTTCAGCATAATCGTAGCAACGGTGAACGGGTCCGGCTCGCAATCCGCCAATAGCGTTCTGCTGAAAAGCATCTTCGGAATGGGGGTACCGGTCAGCGGTAAGAACCTGTTCCCTTCGAACATCGCCGGACTTCCCACCTGGTACACCATTCGCGCCAGCAAAGATGGTTACGTGGCCCGCACGCGCGATGTGCAGATCCTGGTGGCGCTGAACCCCGAAACCGCCAAGGACGACATCCTCGCTCTCCCGCCCGGCAGCGCAGCCATCTACGAAGAAAACTTCAACCTCAAGCAGTACCGCGGCGACGTGGTGTGCTACCCGGTTCCCTTTGACAAGATCACCGCCGCGGTCTGCACCGAGGCCAAGCTGCGCAAGCTGGTCAAGAACATGGTCTACGTGGGGGTGGTCGCGCAGCTTCTCAATCTGGACCTGGGCGTGGTCGAAAAGAGCGTGAGGAAGCAATTCGCCAAGAAGCAGAAGGTCTTCGACCTGAACTTCGGCGCGGTGCAGGCGGGCTACGATTACGCGCAGCAGAAGCTGGTCAAGCAGGATCCCTACTTCATCGAGCACTCCAACCAGACCGCAGGTAAGGTCATCATCGACGGCAACGCTGCCTGCGGCATGGGCGCGGTGTTCGCGGGGGTGACGGTGGTGGCGTGGTATCCGATCACGCCTTCGACTTCGCTGATTGAGGCGACGACCGATCTGCTGAAGAAATTCCGCGTGACGCCGGAAGGCAAGGCGACATTTGCCGTGGTCCAGGCCGAAGACGAACTGGCCGCCATCGGCATGGTGCTGGGCGCGGGCTGGGCGGGCGCGCGCTCCATGACCTCGACCTCCGGTCCCGGCATTTCGCTGATGGGTGAATTCGCCGGCCTGGGCTACTATGCCGAGATTCCGGGGGTGATCTTCGACGTGCAGCGCACCGGCCCCTCGACGGGGATGCCGACCCGTACGCAGCAGGCGGACCTGCTTTCAACCGCTTTCCTTTCTCACGGAGACACGAAGCACATTGTGCTGCTGCCCGGCTCGGTGAGGGAGTGCTTTGAATTCGGATTTGAGGCGTTCAATGTTGCCGAGCGGTTCCAGACGCCGGTGTTCGTGCTTACCGACCTCGACCTGGGCATGAACAACTGGATGTCCGATCCGTTCCAGTATCCCGACAAGCCGCTGGATCGGGGCAAGGTGCTTACCGCCGAGGATCTGAAGCGCCTGGGCGGGTTTGCACGCTATCGCGATGTGGACGGCGACGCCATTGGATGGCGCACCCTGCCCGGCACAATCCATCCCAAGGCCTCTTACTTCACGCGCGGCTCGGGCCACAACAGCGCGGCCGGTTACACGGAGAAGCCGGACGAATACCAGGAAGTGATGGATCGCCTGACGCGCAAGTTTGAGAACGCGCGCAAGGCTGTGCCGGAGCCCGTGGTGGTGAAGGACGGCGGCTCGAAGATCGGATTCCTCGCCTTCGGCAGCTCCGATTTCGCGGTGCGCGAGAGCCTCGACCAGATCGGCAAGGAACACAAGGTCGAGGTTGACTACATGCGCATTCGCGCCTATCCGTTCGCGCACCGGATTCACGATTTCGTGGCGTCGCACGAGCGCGTGTACGTGATCGAGCAGAATCGCGACGCGCAAATGGAGAGCTTGCTCAAGCTGGATTTGCCGGCCGACCAGGTGGTCAAGCTGCGCAGCATTCTTCACTACAACGGTCTGCCCATCGATGCGCGCAGCATCACCGATGAGTTCGTGACTAAGGAAGGGCTGTAAAAGGCAGGGAACAAGGGAACAAGGGACCAAGGGAACGAGGGACCAAGGGACCCAGGGAATAGAGGAATCGAAGAAAATGGCAACCGCAGCACCAGCACCCAAAACCAACCACATCGGCCTTCCCATCGTTGAATACCGCGGCGGCAAGTCCACGCTTTGCGCCGGTTGCGGGCACAACGCCATCTCCGAGCGCATTATCGACGCCATGTACGAGATGGGCGTGGAGCCTGAGCGGGTGATGAAGATGAGCGGCATCGGCTGCTCGTCGAAGAGCCCGGCATATTTCATGAGCCGCGCGCACAGCTTCAACAGCGTGCACGGCCGTATGCCTTCGGTCTCCACCGGCGCCATTCTGGCCAACCGGCAGATGACCATGCTGGGGGTGTCGGGCGACGGCGACACGGCGTCCATCGGCATGGGCCAGTTCGTGCACATGCTGCGCCGCAACCTGCCCATGATCTACATCATTGAGGACAACGGCGTGTACGGGCTCACAAAGGGGCAGTTTTCGGCCACCGCCGATATCGGGTCGAAGCTCAAGACCGGGGTCATCAACGATCTGCCCGCCATCGATACCTGCGCGCTGGCCATCCAGCTGGGCGCCACGTTCGTCGGCCGGTCCTTCTCCGGCGACAAGAAGCAGCTTCTGGCCATGCTGAAGGCGGCCATCTCGCACAAGGGCACGGTGATGCTGGACGTGATCAGCCCCTGCGTGACTTTCAACGACCACGAGGGCTCGACCAAGAGCTACAAATTCATGCAGGAGAACGACGAGCCCATCAACGAGATCGGGTTCATCGCCAGCTTTGAGGATATCGAGGTCGACTACGGCTCCGGCGAAGTGTATGACGTGGAAATGCACGACGGATCGAGCCTGCGGCTGCGCAAGCTCCGCGAAGACTACGATCCAACCAACAAAGCTGAGGCTGTCAGGACGCTGATGGAAGCCCATGAAAAGGAAGAGATCCTCACCGGGGTGTTCTATATCAACACGGAGAAGCCGTCGTTTATCGATTTGCTCAACGTGGTGGATGAGCCGCTGGCGACTCTGCCCGAGTCGCTGACCCGGCCCCCGAAAGCGGCACTGGATGCGCTGATGGCGAACCTGCAGTAAAGCAGGGACCAAGGGACCAAGAAATGCGTTTTGTAACAGGGCACGACTTCAGTCGTGCCGCAACTGCCGCAAAATGAGTGTGGGCTTCAGCCCCTGCTCATGCCTGATTGCCCGATTCCGTCGAATCCCCGATGAAAACCCGGTATTTTCGGGAGAATGGATCGAAAGTGTCAGAATCGGCTCAATCGCATCGGTGGTACTCTAGAGCCACAATGTCCCGCATTACACCGCTTCTGTTCCTTGCGCCAATCCTGGCATCGGCGACCGGAGCATGGCTGTCTGCCCAGAGTAATCCCCAGCCCGATCCCGCGGCTCCGCATGAGCGCGTAAGGATTGTGCCTGCTCCCGTGGACATGGACCAGCTTCCGCCGGGTAAGGTCAAGACTCTGCCCGCCCTGACCCCGCCCAAGTCTCCATTTGCCCTCGATAGCACCGCGCCATCATCGGGCGGTTCCATCCGGATCCTGTCGGAAGCGCAGATGAGCGCCGGCGACCGCGACCTGGTGGCCGACGCGGAATCGTCCATCCAGGAACGGGCGGGATTTGAAAACCTCGACTTCAACGGCAACGGCTGGACCTATCACCAACTGGTTTGCCCGGCGTTGCCCAATCACCTGTTCCTGCGCTTCACGCGCAGCGAAGACACGCGGGACATGAGCATGTTCTCCGCCGCCATCCCGCGCAACGGCGAAGGCCGGGTGCATATCATCCCCATCGTGCGCAGGGGCTATTCGCTATTCTCGCCCGCTCCCATCGGGGCTCTGACTATCGCCGCGTTCAATCGGATCCGCACCGAAGAGGGGGACGCTGCCAAGGCCGACTGGCTGGGCACAGGCCTCTGCTATGCCGCGCTTGCCGGGGCCAATCCCCAACTCGGTGGCCCGGCGGAAGCGCTCGACAAAGGCAACGCGAATGCCACCGCTCCGCCCACCCTCTTCGTGAATAGCGATGGCAGCGCGGTGATCCACTTTGAGGATGTTTCGTCGTCCAAGGGCCCGATGGAGTGGAGCATGTCTTTCGACACCAAGGGCAAGCTGGTGAAGGCCACCCACGCGCCGGCATCCGCTCTTCGTTTCCAAAAGCGCATCGGCACGGTGAATGTTGAGCAGACCACGCGCACCATGCCGCAGCGGTGAGACAGAGATCGGAGATCAGGGATCAGAGAGAAACTTCATTGGCGGCGGGCGCGCTATGGCTTTTCTTAAGAGATTTTTCTCGTCGCCCGATAAACCGGCAATGAGAACGATTGTGTACCGCGGCGGTGTGGTGACGTTCCGCATTCCGGCTCACTGGCGAGAAGAATACTCAGACATTGACGGCGGAATGTTTTATGCGAATCGGCCCGGCTCGGGAACTCTTCGGCTGACGATCCTCACCTTGAAAGCCCCCAAGGAACTGCGATCCGACTCTGCAATTGAGGTGCTTCAAGGCGCTGTACCCGGGGTGAAAAGCGAGGGTGTGGAAGGTACAGCCAAAGTTCGGGAGGATGGCAACGCCGTTTTCAGGTATGAACAAGCTAGTTCTGAACGCGGCGCGACCTTGATTCTCTTCTATTGGCTTGTTGCGAACCCGCTACCGCCGCGTCATGTTCGCGTTGCCACTTTTTCGTATACGATTCTTGCCCGGCAACGAAATCACGCGCGAATTCAGCGTGAGTTGGAAATGCTGGAAACTGAGATCGAAGCTGCCAGGTTTTCTCCGCAACTTGGGATTCTCTCTGGGTGAATTGCGGAACACATGCGGCGAAAAGCAACCGCAGTCAAAGATCCGCGCTGCGGCACCCATAAACCATGGAATGCGGCCGGCCGGCATCCCTCAGGGGCTAAAGCCCAAATCGTTTTTGGGGGCCTTTACGGCACGACTGAAGTCGTGCCCTGTTACAAAGCATCGTTACGGGAGACCTCGGACAACTCAGGAATTCTCAGGGCAGGCTTTGGCCTGCGGTCGCCGCGGCGACCTCCGCCCAGGATGACAACTTCTTTGAGGGTTAGTGGATGGTGCGCGACTTGTGGTTGATGTAGTCCATCAGGAGGTATTCGCCCAGCGTGTCGGGGGTGGTGAAGTAGGCCTTGCCGCGGCACATCTCCGACACCTTGTGGACGAACTGCACCAGGCCAAAGTCCGACGCCAGCATGAACGTGTTGATCATGACGCCGGCGCGCTTGCAGCGTGAAACTTCTTCCAGCGTTTCGCTCACCACCAGCGGATCGAGACCGTAGGCGTTTTTGTAAATCCGGCCGTCGGGGAGCGTGAGGGCGGACGGCTTGCCGTCGGTGATCATGACGATCTGCTTCATGTCCTTGCGCTGGCGGGCAAGGATGCGCTGCGCCACGCGCAGGCCCTCGCGCGTATTGGTGTACCAGGGGCCGACTTTGACCCGCGCCAGTTGCGAGACCGGCATCTCTTCGGCTGAATCGTGAAAGAGCACCAGCGAGAGCGAATCGCCGGGGTACTGCGTACGGATGAGGTGGGAGAGGGCCATGGCTACGCGCTTGGCGGGCGTGAAGCGGTCTTCGCCGTAGAGGATCATGGAATGCGAACAGTCGAGCATCACCACCGTTGCGCAGGAACTCTGGTATTCGCACTGATGCACGTAGAGGTCTTCGTATTCGAGATTGAGAGGCAGGCCGATGCCTTCGCGCTGGATGGCGGAGCTTAGCGTGGTGTTGATGTCGAGGTTCAGTGTGTCGCCGAATTGGTAGCGCTGCGAGCCGCCGCTGACCTCGATGCCCGTGGCCCAGTGGCGCGTGTCGTGGCGTCCGAAGCTCGATTTCCCGAGCGAGCCGAGCAGGTCGCGCAGGGCCTTGAAGCCCAGGAAGTCGAGACTCTTGTCCGTGACCTCGAAGCGGACCTCGCCCTGGACGTCGCCAATGTTGCCGCCCACCTCTGACATCTCCGTTTCGCTTGGCTCGCGCATGGGGGAGATGTAGTTCTCCTGCTGCATGCGCTCGATCAGCTTGTCGATGAACTCGTCGAGGGTGCCATCGGCGGCCATCTGATCGATTTTTTCCTGATTTTCCGGATCGAGGAATTCGCCGGACTGGAGCAGGCGCCGCAGGGCCTCGCGCAGGTCGTCGAGATTGTGGTCGAGCTGCTGAAAACGCGCGTAAGGGTCGCGAAATCCCGAATCGAGCAGGTATTCCGAAAGTGCCTGCAGCAGGCTCTCCATGTCGATCTCGGAGGCCAGGTCGCCGACGTATTTTGTGTAGCGAACGCTTCTCATGATACAGCTCTCAGCTTTCAGCCATCAGCTTTTCAGCTGGCTCAGTTGTACCCACGGCGGGTGCGGCGGGATTGCTGCCAGTCGTCGTAGTCGAGTTCGGGCTCGACGCGTTCCTGCTTGCGCTGTGTTTTTTCCGGAGCGGCGAATTCGCGCTGCTCGCTGCGGCTCAGCTTGCGATGCGCCACCATTCCCTCGAGGAGAAACTCGGCCGCCGCCACCACCTTCTCGGGGGCATCGGAGGCCTTTACGCCCAACGGCGAGAGCCGCTCGAAGAGGCCCTGAATCTGCTTAAGACCGGCGTGGATCGCAGACGTGGACTGGCTATCGTCGAGCTTGACCGTGCCGCCCAGGTTGAACCACTGCTCGATCTGCTGGGTGTTGGTTCCGGCGAAGTAGCGATCGTAAACCTTGCCCACCGCGGTGCGGATCAGGTCCCGCACCACCGTATCGGCGCCCTTCATTTCGCCTTCGTATTCCAGCTCCAGCTTTCCGGTGATTCCGGGCAGAGCAGAGTAGATGTCGCCCACGCGCGGCAGCGCAGTTTTCTCATGGTGCACCAGGGCGCGGCGTTCGGCATTGGAAAGGACGAGCTCCATGGTGGCGATGGGAAGGCGCTGGCTGACGCCGCTGCGCTTGTCGACCTTCTTGTCCTCGCGCGCGGAAAAGGCGACCTGCTCCACAATTTCGCGCACAAACTGCGGAATCTCAATGGGCGCGGCACCGCGCGCGAGCCACGCTTCCTGGGTGGTGATGGCGATGCCTTCTTCCAGGCTCTCCGGATAGTGGGTGCGAATCTCCGACCCGATGCGATCCTTGAGCGGCGTGACGATCTTACCCCGCGCCGTGTAGTCCTCGGGGTTAGCGCTGAACACCAGGGCCACGTCGAGCGCCAGGCGCACGGGGTAGCCTTTGATCTGCACGTCGCCTTCCTGCATGATGTTGAACAGGGCCACCTGGATTTTGCCGGCCAGGTCGGGCAGCTCATTGACGGCGAAGATGCCGCGATTGGCGCGGGGCAGCAGGCCGTAGTGCATGGTCAGCTCGCTGGAGAGATCGATGCCGCCGCGCGCCGCCTTGATGGGATCGAGATCGCCGATCAGGTCGGCGACGGTGACATCGGGGGTGGCCAGCTTCTCGACGTAGCGGTCGTCGCGCGAAACATAGGCGATGGGCGTGGCGTCGCCGCGCTCGGCGACCAGGTCGCGGCAGCGCTTGCAGAGCGGGCGATAGGGGTTGTCGCGGATTTCGCAGCCGGCGATGTAGGGCATCTGCTCATCCAGCAGCGCGGTGAGGGCGCGCAGGATGCGGCTCTTGGCCTGCCCGCGCAGTCCCAGCAGGATGAAGTTCTGGCGCGAGAGGATGGCGTTGACGATCTGCGGAACCACGGAATCGTCGTAACCCACAATACCGGGAAAGATGGTCTCGCGCGCCTGTAGCCGCGCAATGAGGTTGCTCCGCATCTCGTCCTTGATGCTGCGGGTATTCAGTTGCGCCGGAGAAAACATTTTGCTGGCGCGCAGTTCCCCCAGGGTTTGGGGAAGCGGGTGAGCTGCAGGCATGCGTGGCTCCTGTGTTGGCCCGGCGTTGAAAACAGGCCGTGTTCTTAAGTAGACGCAGTCTGGGCGGAATCGGCGTACCGGAATTCGTAAACCGGCTGCGGTGTTCGCGTTGGCTTGCGGCTGGATCGGGCCGTGGGGCAGGGAAGCACCCTTTCCAGTCGGGCGGTCATGAAGGCAGTATCGTCCTCTTTTGGCTGGTCGTAAAGCCCCCGGGCAGTCCGGCGGAAGGGCATGTCTCTCTTTCATCCTGACCATTCGCCCGAGCGCCGCCGTCTTCGACTGGCGTGAAAGCCTAAGCAGGGGCATCGACATCGCCCCCGCTGGGACCATAGAAGACGCGCCACAGAGCGATGCCCTCTGTGAATTTCTCAATGCGATGCTCAGTTCCCGCTGCCACGAACAGAATGTCTCCAGGCTCAAACGAGTCCCGCCTGCCATCATGGAACAGGACTCCGCTCCCATGGACGATGATGTAAATCTCGTCTTGCGCATGCGGTGTCTGCTCGGCAGGGGTCAGTGGCAGAGAGAGCGCCACGTCAAGGCTGCCTCGCTGCCACACCTGAGCTGAGCGCTCACCCGCGGCGCCGGGAATACCGGCCTGGGCCTCGGCAAAATGGATGACTCGACTCCGATCGGGCTTGCTCATGCATCTCCTTGGAAAAGGCGGCGCTGTCGGACGGGCGGCGCCTCCAAAGTGAGACGCTACCACGTCGACGGGCAAAATGACACCGGAGGTCCGAATCGCTATTCTGATCGCATCAGGATGGAGCGCGCCGGCTATGTCTTTCGGTGGTTGTTTGACTCGCGCTACGGTGCGGCCGGGCGGCTGATATCGCGCTGGATTTTTCTCCGCGCCATGGCCTTGTGGTATTTCTCGGCGTTTTATTCGTTGCTGTTCCAGATCAAGGGTCTGATGGGGCCGGGCGGCGTTCTTCCTGCCGGGCAGTTTCTGGCGGCGGTGGCGCGGGCGCTGGGCGCGAGGCGATTCTGGTTCGCCCCGTCGCTGTTCTGGGCCTCGTCGAGCTCACGCATGCTGATGGCGGTGATGATCATCGGCCTGCTGGCATCCGTGGCTGTATTCCTGAATCTCTGGCCGCGCTTCACGCTGCTGGTTTGTTTTGTCTGTTTCCTCTCGTTTGTGACAGCCACCGATGTCTGGTCGAGTTATCAGTCCGACGGGATGCTCCTGGAGGCCGGCTTCCTCTCGCTGTTCTTTGCGCCGCGCGGCCTGATACCCGGATGGGGAGCGCATAGTCCGCCCTCGCGCGCCAGCCTGTTTCTCCTGCAATGGGAATGGTTCCGCATCTACTTCGAGTCGGGTATGGTCAAGCTGCTGAGCGGCGACGAGCAGTGGCGCAACATGACCGCCATGGACGAGTACTACCAGAACGGTCCGCTGCCGACCTGGATCGGCTGGTACGTCGAGCACCTGCCGCACTGGTTCCATGCGGCCACGGCGCTGGGCACGCTGATCATGGAATTCGCCGTGCCATGGATGATGTTTTTTCCGCGGCGCGTGCGGATGATTTGCTTTTTTATCGTTACGCCGTGGGAGATTGGCGTGATCCTTACGGGCAATTACACATTCCTCAATTACCTGGTGTTGTCGCTGGGGTTCCTGCTGCTGGATGACAAGTTCCTGCGCCGGTTTGTTCCGGGGCGATTCCGGCCGCCGGAACCGGTTTCGCGGGCGATCAAGGAACCGCCGGAGGAGCCCTCGCTTTCGATTCTCTCCACCAGCCAGGCGGCGCCGGGCGAACCCGCTGCAGCGGAAATGGATCGCCCCGTGCCGCGGTCCGGAGGCCGGCTGCGGGAGCAGTTGCGCGCATTTCGATTCGCCGTATCGGTTGTGATGCTCACGTGGATTGCGTACAACACCACGACAGAGATGATCGGGCTCGCCCTGCGTGGCATTCCCCTGCCGGCCGCGCCGATCGCGCTGCTGGAGCCATTTCGGATTGCCAATCAATATGGCCTCTTTGCGGTGATGACGCGCGGCCGGTACGAGATCGAATTCCAGGGGTCGAACGACGGGAGCAACTGGATCGCCTATCCGTTTCGATACAAGCCGCAGGCGTTGAACGAGGCGCCGCGGATCTACGCGCCTTACCAGCCGCGTTTCGAGTGGAACTTATGGTTTGCCTCGCTGGCGGACTGGCGCCAGAATGACTTTGTACCACTCACGGAAGAACGGCTGCTGGCCAACGATGCCGATGTCCTGGGGTTGTTCCGAAGCAACCCGTTCTCGCGGGCGCGGCCACGGTTCGTGCGCGCGGTCCTGTGGCAGTACTGGTTTACCCCGGCGGAAGAGAAGCTCCGAAGCGGCGACTGGTGGCGCCGTTCATGGGTAGGAGTGTACACGCCGGAACTTACTCTGAGTGAGGATGGCAGACCGGAAGTGGTCCAGTGGCCCGACGAACTGCCGCCGCACAGTTGATGGGAGGCGAAGGGTGAAGCGCGCAATCGTGATCGGTTCCGGTCCCAACGGCCTTGCCGCCGCCATTGTCCTTGCCCAGGCAGGATTGAAGGTTGAGGTCTACGAGGCGGAAGAAGAGCCCGGCGGCGCCTGCCGGACACTGCCGTTGACGGTTCCGGGATTTGGTCACGACTTCGGGTCGGCGGTGTATCCGCTGGGCGCCGGATCGCCGTTCTTCAACACGCTCCCGTTGGCGCAGTATGGGCTGGAATGGGTTCATGGAGAGGCGCCGTTTGCCCATCCGCTGGATGACGGAACCGCAGCGGTCATGGAGCGGGACCTGGGGGATGTAGAAAGAGCATTGGGCGCCGACGGCGCAACCTGGCGCCGGCTGCTGCAACCGTTCGTCACGCAATGGAGCAGATTCTCCGAAGATGCCCTCGGCCCATTGCTTCGGATTCCTCGCGACCCGACGCTGATGGCGCGCTTCGGGGTGCTGGCGGTGCAGTCGGCGCAGACGTTTGCCGGATATCTTCGGGGGACGCCCGCGCGAGCCTTGTTTGCGGGGCTGGCCGCCCATTCGTTCCTGGCGTTCGATCGTCCGCTCAGTTCGGCTCCGGCGTTGATGCTGGGCATCGCCGCGCACGCTGCGGGGTGGCCCATCCCGCGAGGCGGCGCCGGCGCGCTTTCCAAGGCCCTTATTGCCCATCTTCAGGTCCTGGGTGGCACTTTGCATACCTCGCGCCGCATCGATGCGCAGGCGTTCGCAGAACTCGCCGGAGATGGGACGCTGGCG
This sequence comes from uncultured Acidobacteriota bacterium, assembly GCA_963720105.1. Taxonomy (GTDB): domain Bacteria; phylum Acidobacteriota; class Terriglobia; order Terriglobales; family Acidobacteriaceae; genus Telmatobacter. Next base: position 61,665 of record CAVREL010000076.1, read on the forward strand.
CTGTTCGATACGACTCCGCGAGCCATGCTGAAGATCGCGGGTGATCGTCTTCCGCGCGGATATCGCCGAGCCGTGGACCGCTTTGAACCTGCCCCGGGCGCGTTCAAGGTGGATTACGCGCTATCGGAGCCCGTGCCGTGGCGCGCGCCGGATTGCCGCCGCGCGATCACCGTCCACCTGGGAGGCCGTTTCGAGGAGGTTGCCGCGGGAGAATACGAGGTATCGCAGGGTCGCCATCCGGACCGCCCGTTGGTTCTGGCCGTGCAGCCGACGCGGTTCGATCGGCAGCGCGCTCCGGAGGGCAAGCATGTTCTATGGACCTATTGCCACGTGCCTAACGGCTCGACCGTGGACATGGCTGACCGCATCGAGGCGCAGATCGAGCGCTATGCTCCGGGGTTCCGCGACTGCATCCTCGCGCGCCATGTTTCCAGGCCGGCGGCACTGGAGGCCATGGATGCGAACCTGGTGGGAGGCGACATCAGCGGAGGCGCCATGACGGTACGGCAATTTCTCTTCCGTCCGACCCTCCGCGGCTATGCCACCGGCGCACCCAACTTATACCTCTGCTCGGCATCGACACCTCCGGGCGGAGGGGTCCACGGCATGTGCGGATTTCACGCTGCCCGCTGTGCACTGCGCAAGCTGAACATATAGTCTCGATATAATGAATTCCGGAATAAACGATGCGTGAAAAAAGGCCGATTCTCGTCACCGGCGGCGCCGGATTCATCGGATCGAATTTCGTTTTACATTGGATTTCGCAGAATAAAGGGCCAGTGATCAACCTGGATTTCCTGACGTATGCGGGCAACCTGGGCAACCTGGCGTCGCTGGAAAGCAATCCAGATCATATTTTCGTGAAGGGCGATATCTGCGACCGTCCGATGTTAGACAGTTTACTGGCCGAGCATGGGCCCTGGGCGGTCGTGCACTTTGCCGCCGAAAGTCACGTCGATCGATCGATTTTGGGCCCCGAGGCCTTCTTGCAAACGAATGTGCTGGGTACTTTCCATCTTCTGGAGGCAACGCGCATGTACGTGGCGGCGCTGAAGGCGGAGCAGAAAGAGAGTTTTCGATTTGTTCATGTCTCCACGGACGAGGTGTACGGCACGCTGGGGCCGAACGATGCGCCCTTTCACGAAGACACGCCCTTCGCTCCCAACTCGCCGTATGCAGCGTCGAAGGCGGCCAGCGATCACCTGGTGAGGGCGTGGGCGCATACCTATAACTTGCCGGCCCTGATCACTAACTGCTCGAATAACTATGGACCGCTGCAATTTCCGGAAAAGCTGCTGCCGCTGATGATCAACAATGCGCTGGCAGGAAAACCTTTGCCTGTATACGGCGACGGACGCCAGGTGCGCGACTGGCTGTTCGTGCTCGACCATTGCCGGGCCATTGAAACGGTGCTCGAAAAAGGCAGGATCGGCGAGACGTACAACGTGGGCGGAGGCAATCAGCAGGCAAACATCGACGTGGTTCACATGCTCTGCGATTTACTTGACGAAATGGTTCCCGATTCTCCGCACAAGCCTCACCGGCAGTTGATCCGTTTCGTTGAGGATCGTCCCGGGCATGACCGCCGCTATGCCATCGATGCGCGCAAGCTCGAAACAGAACTAGGCTGGCGCGCGCAGGAGACGTTCGCCAGCGGGCTGCGTAAGACGGTGCAGTGGTACCTGGAGAACAAGGCATGGATGGACGGAGTCACGTCGGGCGCATATCAGAACTGGGTGCATGCTAATTACGGCGAGCGCGGCGGTACCGGGAACGCGTCCACGGCTCCGGCAGGTGCGCGATGAAAGGCATCATTCTCGCCGGCGGATCGGGCACGCGCCTTTACCCGGTAACCCAGGCCGTATCCAAGCAACTTCTGCCGGTATATGACAAGCCGATGATCTACTATCCGCTGTCGGCCCTGATGCTGGCCGGAATCCGGGAGATTCTGGTCATCTCCACGCCGCGGGATACGCCGCGCTTTGAAAGCCTTCTGGGCAAGGGGCACGAGTGGGGACTCGATTTCCAATATGCCGTGCAGCCTTCGCCGGACGGCCTCGCGCAGGCATTCATTATCGGAAAACATTTCATTGGCCAGGATTCCTGCTGCCTGGTTCTGGGCGACAACATTTTTTACGGGCACGAATTCGCGCACGATTTGCGCGAAGCGGCATCGCGAACGTCGGGAGCCACCGTGTTCGCCTATCCGGTGAACGATCCGGAACGCTATGGCGTGGTGGAATTCGATGCGCAACGAAGAGCTGTATCCCTGGAAGAAAAGCCCCAGAAGCCGAAGTCGCGATACGCGGTGACCGGCATCTACTTCTACGATAACCAGGTGGTGGGAGTGGCTGAAGGCCTGAAGCCGTCTGCCCGCGGCGAACTGGAAATCACGGACGTCAATCGCTGGTACCTGGAGCGCGGTCAATTGCGTTGCGAGGTGATGGGCCGCGGGATGGCATGGCTTGACACCGGAACTCATGACTCGCTGCTGGATGCCAGTAACTTCATCTTTACGCTGGAACATCGGCAGGGATTGAAAGTAGCCTGCCCGGAAGAGATTGCTTACCGGCTTGGTTATATCACCGGCGATGAGCTTGGAGGGCTGGCAGCGAAGATAGGAAAGAGCAGTTACGGCGACTATCTTCGCCAGTTACTTATTGAAACGGTCTACTAAGAGACATGGAAATCGTAAATACTGCATTGCGCGACGTAAAGCTTGTCCGGCCGAAGAGGCTCGGAGACGAGCGCGGCTGGTTTGCCGAAGTTTTCAACGCCAGGACGTTTGCGGGCGCTGGATTTCCGGCGGAATTCGTGCAGGATAACCAGTCCTTCTCGCGGCGCGGAGTGCTGCGCGGCTTGCACTACCAGGTTGGCCGGCCGCAAGGCAAGCTGGTGCGCGCTCTTTCAGGACATATCTGGGATGTGGCCGTCGATCTGCGCCGCGGGTCGCCTGATTTCGGCAAATGGGCGGGTGCGGATCTGCGCGGAGACGATCTGGAGTTCCTCTGGATTCCGGAGGGATTCGCGCACGGATTTGTGGTGCTGTCGGAAACGGCCAACGTTTTCTATAAGACTACGGAGTTCTATTGCCGCGAGGAAGAACGCTCGATTCGGTGGAGTGATCCCACGCTTGCCATCCAATGGCCGATCGGCACGATCGGGGAGCCCCAGGTTTCTGAAAAGGATGCAACCGCCCCGTTGTTCACCGAGGCCGAGTTACCCGTGCCGTATCGCGGCGAAGAATGATTACCAGTGATTGAGAAAGATATGGCATCGTCCAATGCTCGCATCCTGCTTACCGGGATCAGCGGACAAGTCGGCGGCGATATTCTGCCGATGCTGAAACCGTTCGGCGAAGTGATCGCTCCGCTTCGGTCCGAAGTCGATCTCTTGAATCCATCCGCCATTCAAAAGCTGATCCGCGAGCTTCAACCCGATTGGATCATCAATCCCGCGGCTTATACCGCCGTGGACAAAGCGGAGAGCGAGCCCGAACTGGCTTACGCCGTCAACGCCGAAGCGCCGCGAGCCATGGGAGAGGCCGCCGCCGAGCTTTCCATTCCGGTGATCCACTTCTCTACGGATTATGTCTATGACGGCGGCGGCAAGAGGCCGCGGGTGGAGAGCGATCCCGTGGCGCCCCTGGGAGTCTATGGGGCAAGCAAGCTGGCCGGCGAACAGGCGCTTGCGGCCAGCGGAGCCCCGCACCTCATCTTGCGCACCAGCTGGGTGTATAGCAGCCGGGGGAAGAACTTTTTTCTGACCATTCTCCGGCTCGCGCAGGAAAAAGAGGAACTACGCATTGTGGACGACCAGCATGGCGCTCCTACCTGGTCGCGTGACTTGGCGCGCCTGACCGTTCAGGTGATGCAAACCATCTCGGAGCGGAGCGCCGGCGCCGGTTTATCCATTCCGGACGTGGTGCGCGAGGAGCAGGGCGTGTATCACGCGGCCGATTCGGGAGAAACAACCTGGTTCGGCTTCGCGCGAGAGTTTCTGCGCATCTTCGCGGCGGCCCGTCCCAATGTAAAGTTGGCACGGCTGGTTCCAATTCCTTCGACCGAGTACCCGACCACTGCCCGGCGCCCATTCAATTCGCGCCTCGACTGCAGTCATCTCAAGAACGTCTTCGGGATCACGATGCCGGCGTGGCAAGACTCGGCTGCGTCGGTCGTTTCTGAAGTGCTCACGAACCAGAAGACCGCACCATCGAGGCCCTGATCCGATATGCGGCTCCTAACAGTTTGTGGCAGAAATCGTAATTCCAGAAAACCATCCCTCAGCGGCTAAAGCCGCGCTCATTTCTGCGGCACTTGCGGCACGGCTGAAGCCGTGCCCTTTCAAAACCAGACTTTCACCACAGGCTCCTAAGGTTCGCACTCCGCCAGCAGCGCCAGTTGCGATCCGGCGGCCTTCATCTTTTCGCTCAGCCGGGCGGTTGCCTGGGCGAACGGCCCATTGGGCAGGGCATCGGAATTGAGTGCCCGCATTTGGCCGCACACCGTGACCGGTTCTGTTCTTACGTGGAGTTTGTCCAGATACCCTGACTGGCCGTAGGTCGGGATTCCGTCAATGACTACCAGGTCAATATCCAGGATGGCGCCGGCGACGATGGCATCATAGATACTCCGATGGCCGCCGGTCCGGGTTTGCCGTACGAGGATCAGATCGGCGAACATGCCCGGCGCGAGCGTACCCACTTTGTCGTCGATTCTCGCCACCCTGGCCGGAATGCTGGATGCCATTTCAATGAGTTGACGGCTCGAAAACAGATCGTCCAGATTCTCGCGGTTTACCTTGGCCGCATACCTGATTTCGTCGAACATGTTGTCGGATCCGGTCGGCGCCCAATCGGGGGCGAGCGAAATCGTCACGCCTTCGCGATACCATGCGCTTACATTGGCGATGGCGCCATATAACTCGGAATTCGAGCGCGGCGACCAGACGATCGATGCGCCGGCTCGATGGACCCGCGCCGCCTGGCTGGGCGACAGGCCCACGGCATGGATGAGCGCCGTGTGCGCGGTCAGCAGCCCGTGCGCATCCAGCATGTCCAGTTCCTGGGCGGATTCCGCGTCTGCGGGCAGGCCTTCGGCGATGTGGATCGCCAGCAGGTCGATGGCGCCATCGGCAATGCCCTGTTTATCACGCGCGGCGGCGTTGGCGTCCATGTCGAGAGAAGTTATTCCGATTGAGTTCACGATGCGTTCGCTGCCTTGCGAGCCATAGAAACCTGTATAGAGTCCCAGGTTGCGCACCAATCCTTTCACGCAATCCGGCACACCTTTCGCGGAATCGGGCGCGGACATCCCGATCATGGAAGTTGTTCCCCCAATCAGCGCCTTAACTTCGACATACTCATCGATATCGCAGTAATTACCCGGATCATCCTGCAGTTTCAGCGCGGGTATCTCCAGTGTCGAACGGTAGACATCGGAGTCGCGCCATTGGTAACGGTTGGCGTACTTATGCGGAGGAGTCCAGCGGGGGAATATGTTGTATGCGGGATGGTTGTGAAGATCGATGAAGCCCGGCAGAACAATGTCGGTGGTCTCAAGCACGGGGAGGTCGGCCGCGGCGGGACGATCATTCTGAATGCTCAGGATGCGCCCGTTTCGAACTTCCAGCCACGCGTTCGGCAGGATGCCGCTGGGAGTCACGATGTCGCCACGAATCAGGTATCGAGCCGGCGCGGGCCCTGCCGCGTCCGACATCGCGGCTGTGAACAGGACAGTGGCGATCGACAGAAAAACTGCTCGGATCATGGGGCGGCTCATGGTGCCGCCATCATGCCATATTGCCGGGCACTCCCGGAATGGAAAATTTAGATGGCGAAAAGCAGTCCGGAAGGAGGCGCACCAGTGCGTGATGTCCCGAGCGGCCAGTGTCGCGAGCCTGGATGAAAACAGAATCCGCTATCTGCGGGCCGGTGGATCTTATGATTTCCTGGCAGGGACCTTCTTTCCCGCTCGTCTTGCCTTAGAAAGTCCGATGGCGATCGCCTGCTTGCGGCTCTTCACCTTCTTGCCGCTCCGGCCGGACCGGAGCTTGCCTTTCTTCATCGCCCTCATTTCGGTCTCGACGCTCTTGCCTGCCGCGGGAGAGTATTTCCGGGCGGTGGATCTTTTCGCGGATGATTTCTTGGTGCTCGAGCTCCGCCGGGTGGATTTTTTCTTTGCGGCCTTCTTGGTTGCCATGCCTATTCTCCTCAAAAAATCAGATGTTCATCCGATTCGAGTCAGTTGCATGGCAGCTGAGCGGATCAGCGTGAATCATTGCGGTATCCCAGGTCTCAAAATCGAGACCTGGGGCACCCGGCGAATGTATTTCTGGTGAACAACGGCGGCGATCGTGCTAAACGACACGCCGCAGGCCCGGCAGGCGCACGAGCGGATCGGCGATCAGCCAGCACGCGATGCATGCCAGCATTCCCGTTACTGAGAACTTCAGCAATGCCGGTGCGATCCATGGATGGAACAAGAGGCTCAGCGCCACGAGAACCGGCGGATGAATGATGTATACCTCGTAGGCGCGGCGATTGAGCCAAGCCCAGAATGCGGAAGGCCGATTCATGTGCTTGCGGAAGAACAGCAGCCATGCAGCGATGAGGCCCCATGCGACGAAGGGTTCCCACAAGGCGTAGAGAATCGCAGGCCATGACAGGCCGCCGCCAAAGTTGGCTTTGCCCGGCCCGTACCGAGTGCGGGCGACGAGGATCGCGACGGGCAGCAACAGCGACGTAACGAACATTCCCCGAAGCATCACGCGCGCGCTTTTCCACTCGAGCCGGCGCAGCCAATCGTGGCGCCATGCCGCGATTCCGACGGCAAAGAGAAAGATGTAGGACGCAAAGTATCCCAGTTGCAGGCCGATGACGTTCACGCCGACTGGAACAAACTGGCGAATGGCAAGCGCGGCGATGCCGACCGCTAATGCGCTCGCGAGCAAACGGCCTGCCGAGGGAACCGGGGTGGGTATGCGCTCGGAATCTGTAAGCCGTGCGCCCGCAAGCGCCCGCCAGGCGCAGTAGCCAAGGCTGAACATCAGCAGCGCCTGGGCAAACCAGAGCGGCCCGGCGCCGATGATGGCGTGCTGCCAGTAATAAGCAAATGTGGGCCAGAACCCCTTGCCCTCGTAAGCGCGGAGCAGGGCGGCGGTCAGCGGATTCAAAAAGAAGATATAGGCCAACAGCGGCAGACCGAGACGCAGGAAGCGGTCGCCCAGGAAGCGGCCATATCCTTTGCGCTCCAGCGACGGTGGCGTGAAGTAACCCGCGAGCAGGAAGAAGAACCCCATGAAGTAGGCCTGGTTAGTGGCGACAAAGAACGTGAGCAGAAGGCTTGAGACTGAGCCGGAGGGATGGAGCTCGTTATAGTACCAGCCGCCGGGAGCGCCGTAGGTGATAGCCGTGTGGTGAAGCACCACGAATACCGTCATCACGCTGCGCAGGCGATCGATGTAGAGCTCGCGCGAGGGCGCGTCAACTTGCCGGGTGGACTGAAAAGGAAGTACGCCGGGCGCTGTCTGGACTGAGCCTTCGGCCATGAATCATAGTACGACGGGGCGAGGAGACTGGTTCGCCACGGGGTGATGAAATCGACAAAAATTGCCAATGGGCCGGCTGGAAGGCCGGATGAAATGTCCTGTCCCGCCCTAGCAAAGCCAGGACGGGGCACCCCGATTGAGTTGTTTCTTTTAATACTTCACGATCGCGGTGAAGGAGTCGGGCTTGAGGCTGGCACCGCCGACCAGCGCGCCGTCGATTTCTTCCTGGGAAAGGAGCGCGGTGGCGTTGTCGGGCTTGACGCTGCCGCCGTATAGGATGCGGATGTTCGCCGCGATCGCGTTGCCCAGGAGCCTGGCTATTTCGGCGCGGACGATGCGGTGCGCGTCGGCAGCCATTTCGGGCGTGGCGGTCTTTCCCGTGCCGATGGCCCACACCGGCTCGTAGGCGATCACCACCGGCTTCGCCATTTCCGGGCTAATGCCGGCGAACGCGCCGGTCACCTGGGTCTTCAGCACCTGCTCGGTTTTGCCCGCTTCGCGCTCCGCGAGCACTTCTCCGATGCAGACCACGGGAAGGATGCCATGCTTCAGTGCGGTGTGTAATTTCTTGTTCACGGTGGCGTCGGTTTCGGCGAAGTACTGGCGGCGTTCGGAGTGGCCGATGAGCGTATGAGTTCCGCCCACCGCCAGAAGCTGGAGGATAGACGTCTCCCCCGTATAAGCGCCCTCTTCGGCGAAGTGGATGTTCTGCGCTCCAACGGCGACATGCGAGCCGCGGGCGGCTTCGATTACGGTGGGCAGCAGAACGGGGGAGGGAAACAGCGCGATTTCGTCGCGGTTATGTCCGGCAACAAGGGGCAGAAAAGCATCGACAAACGCCCTGGCCTCGGCAGGGGTTTTGTACATCTTCCAATTGGCGGCAATCAGAGCTTTACGTGGCATGATTTTTCAGGGATCCTCAGGGTTGATTTTAGAGGAAGGCCTTCGGTCATCAGGGTGATGACGGGCACAACACGCATTCCGCATCGAGCGGGGCCGCAGTTCATGACGTTCGTTACGCGACAGAATTGCGGAAATTGTTCTACGATGCAACGAACCAGGCTGCATCCAACTATCTAACGATTTCTGTGCGGGGATAGCCACTTCCCGGCTAGCCACACGATTTCGGTCCAAAAAACCCACCTAAACGGAGATGACCTATGCGACTCCCCTATAGAAGTGTAGCGGTTATTCTGTGCGCCGTTTCCCTGGGTGCGGCGTCGGCCCAGACAGCCCCAACCAAACCCCGGAGCGGCATCACGTTCAGCTATGACGCGCAGCACGACCAGGTGGTCCCCAACGGTGTCCAACTAAAAGCCACGCCGATGGCCTCGCCGTCGGTTACGCCCACCACCGGAACCGTGGCGGTCACCATTAACATCAGCGATGTTTCGCATTTCCGCAAAGGCACCACCTATCACTGCTCGCTGACGGCGATCGGCGGCGAACTGGATACGACCAATGGAGTGGTTTCGGGAGGCATCGACACCGCCTCTGGACTTGCACACTGGACCGGAACGAGCACGTTGAGTTGCACGCTCACGATTCCGTATTCCTGGGCAATTCTTCCCGATCCTGCGGCGACGAGGGGCGCGCTGCTGGCCTTTGGCGTTGCGGCCATCGACGCCAGCGGAGCGGTGGAGCACTCGACATTGCAGGTGGATGGAGTGGAGCCTCTGCCGCCCAGCGGCGCCACTTCGACGTTTACGTTCGACGTCACTCTCTAATCTCTGACCACGGGTAGTTACACCTGATGGTTCCCAGGTCCCAAAAACAGGGACCTGGGGCCCCCAGGCTTAAACGACGGCGGGCTGTTTGTCTGTCAGGGCTTCCACGCCGGGCAGTCTTTTGCCTTCGAGAAACTCAAGTGACGCGCCGCCGCCGGTAGAGATGTGCGTGATCTGGTCGGCAACGCCGGCCTGGTTGATGGCGCTCACCGAGTCGCCGCCGCCAATGATGGAGGTGGCCGCCTTGTTGGCTGCCACTGCCCGGGCGATGGCGTTGGTGCCCACGGCAAAGCGCGGAAACTCGAACACGCCGGCCGGTCCGTTCCACACGATGGTGCGCGCGGTCGGAGACGATCTCCTTCAATCGCCGCGATGGACTTGGGGCCGATGTCGAGACCCTGCCAGTCGGCGGGAAAGTTCTTCGACGTAGTCCCACGGCTGGGTCTTGGCGTCGTTGGAGAAGCTGTCGGCGAGAATGTTGTCGACCGGGAGCAGCAGGTTCACACCTTTGGCTTTCGCTTTCTCGAGCGGTGTTTTTGGCGATATCGATCTTGTCTTCTTCCACCAGCGACTTGCCGGTGGTGACGCCCAGCGCGCGCTGGAACGTGTAAGCCATGCCGCCCACGATCACCAGGGTGTCGACCTTGTCGAGCAGGTTCTGGATCACGTCGATCTTGCCGGAGATTTTCGATCCGCCGATGATGGCGACGAATGGCTTCTCGGGCGATTCGAGCGCCTTGCCGAGATAGGTGATTTCCTTTTCCATCAGCAAGCCCGGCAACGGCCGGCTTCAGGAAGTGCGTGATGCCCTCGGTGGAAGCGTGCGCGCGGTGCGCGGAGCCGAATGCGTCGTTGACGTATACCTCGGCCAGCGAGGCCAGCGCCTTGGAGAATGCCGGATCGTTGGCTTCCTCTTCGGCGTGGAAGCGCAGGTTTTCCAGAAGGAGGACCTGGCGCGATTCGAGTTGACGCGCGAGCTCATTTGCAATCTCGCCCACGCAGTCGGGCGAGAACGCAACGTTGATGCCTTCTCCCATCTCCTTGTCGAGCAGTTCGCGCAGGCGGTCGACGACCGGGCGCAGCGAGTATTTGGGATTGGGCTTGCCCTTGGGCCGGCCGAGGTGCGAAGCCAGGATGACCTTCGCCTTGCGCTGCAGGGCGTACTTGATGGTGGGCAGCGTGGCTACGATGCGGGTATCGTCGGTGATGGTCGAGCCGTCTTCGGTGAGCGGCACATTGAAATCGACGCGGATGAAGACCCGCTTGTTGGCCAATTCAATATCGCGGATGGAGAGCTTGGACATGGGATCCTCAGTTTTCAGTTGTCAGTCATCAGTTATCAGTGATCAGTCCAGGCCTGCGGCTATTGAGGCTGGCCTGGAAGCTCGATCATCTGAATATTGTCGTCTGCTGATTCCGTCGCTTCAGGGGAATCCGAGATAACGGCGTCAATTTCGATCTCGATGCGCCACGCGGGATTGACGAGCTGGGCGACGACGACCATCGTCGCGGCGGGACGGATGTTGGCGAAGAACTCGCCGTGAACGCGGCCCACGGCTTCCCAGTCTTCTACATGGGTGAGATACATGCGGGTGCGGACTACGTCGTTGAAGGAGGCGCCGGCTTTGGCCAGCGCTTCTGATGCGATGGCAAAGACGCGCCGCGTCTGGGCTTCGGCGTCGGCATTGTCAGCTCCGACAGGACCGGTGCCGGCAAGATGCACGGCATTGCCCACGCGCACTGCGCGGGAGAAGCCGATGATCGGTTCGTAGGGGGATCCGCCGCTGATATTCTGCCGCATAACAGTGATCAGGGATCAGGGATCAGTGGTCAGAAACCAGCCGCCGGATCTTGGCAAGCAGGCGTGACTGATTACTGACCACTGAACACTGGCCACTGCTTTTACAGTCCCTTCTTGGCCAGGAATCCAATCAGGTCGACGACGCGGTTGGAGTAGCCCCACTCGTTGTCGTACCAGCTTAGAACCTTGACGCTGTTGCCGATCACCTTGGTCAGCGGCGCGTCAACGATGGACGACAGCGGGTTGCCCTTGAAGTCGGAGCTGACCAACTGGTTTTCCTCGTAGCCCAGGATGCCCTTGAGTTCGCCTTCCGAGGCGGCCTTCAGAGCGGCGTTGACGGACTTCACATCGGTGGCCTTCTCGCTGATGAAGGTCAGGTCGACGATCGAAACGTTGGGGGTCGGCACCCGCAAGGAGAAGCCGTCCAGCTTGCCGGCAGTCTCAGGAATCACCAGCTTGAGGGCCTTGGCGGCGCCGGTAGAGCTGGGAATCATGTTGATGGCGGCGGCGCGGGCGCGGCGCAGGTCCTTGTGCGGGAAGTCGAGGATGACCTGGTCGTTGGTGTAGCTGTGAATGGTGGTCATGATGCCGCTGACGATGCCGAACTCCTTGATGAGGACCTTGACCACCGGCGCCAGGCAGTTGGTGGTGCAGCTGGCGTTAGAGATGATGTTGTGCTTGGCGGGATCGTACTTCTCCTCGTTCACGCCCAGCACCAGGGTGATGTCTTCGTTGGTGGCCGGGGCCGAGATGATGACTTTCTTCACGGTCGTAGCCCAGGTGCGCCTTGGCCTTGGTCGCATCGGTAAAGTGAGCCGGTCGATTCAACTACGATCTGCGCGCCGACCTCAGCCCAGGGCAGCTTGGCGGGATCCCGCTCCGCCCACACCTTGATCTTCTTGCCGTCGACCACGATGAAGTCGCCTTCGACGCTGATCTCGTTGGGCAGGTTGCCGAGAATGGAATCGTATTTAAGCAGATGAGCAAGTGTGGCCGGGCTCGTCAGATCGTTGACGGCGACAAAATCGATCGTCGGAATTGCCGAGCGCGGCGCGCAAGACGTTGCGGCCAATACGGCCGAAACCGTTGATGCCAACCTTAACTGCCATGCGTAAGTTCTCCTTCGTACGCTTTCAAAAAAAGCGTGAAATGGTGAATGAAATTTGGCGTTCGGGGGCTGAAGGTACGCCTTCCAGGCAATTCCACCAAACCCTTGATCGTATCACTGGAGCCAGCGAGTACCAAAGGCGGCGCCCGCTGAGCATTCAGGACCCACGAACAAACCGCTCAACGCTAGTTTGTGGTTTGGGGCGCACGATTGTATGTGATGGGCTGCACACGATTTGCAGCGGCTTCGGGTGGTATGGTATCCCGGTAGACAAAGCAGGTGCTGAATTCTGAATGAGAAGACGCTCGAGACGCGCTCCCAATCTGTCGGAATCCACAGGCAAAATCGGCCAGGAACTGCCGTCGAATCAGCCGGCTCCGCTGGTGCCTTCCTATCTTGATGAGCCGGCGGGTGCGCCGCAGGGGCGGCCGTCTCCGCCCCGGCCGGCCCCCCCCGCAGAGCAACCGCGCCGGGCGACGCCGCAGGAGCGCGCCCCGAAACCCGATCGCCTGCCGCGCCAGGAGCCGCGCCCGGCATGGAACGAACCCCCCGAATCGGGCCGCCTCGAAGTCGAGACCCAGCCCGAGATTCCTTCGGTGCCACCCCCCGAGGTTCAGCCGGCCGATCGTTCTCCCCAGGCCCCCAAGGGTTATGTCGTGCTGGCCATCGGTCTGCCCGGATCGGGAAAGACCACCTGGTTCCGCCGCCGCGGTGTGACCCCGCTGTCGAGCGATCTGCTGCGCAACATCCTCTTCGACGACGTGGATGAGCAGCGCTACCAGGGACTGGTGTTTTCCACGCTGCGGTCGCTGCTGCGGGCCAGGTTGATCGCGCGCATGCCGTGGAACTACGTGGATGCCACCAACCTGTCTATCCATGAGCGCCGGCAATGGATCAAGATGGCCAAGAGCTTCGGCTACGAGGTGCAGGCGGTATTTTTCGATGTGCCTCTTGAGGTTTGCCTGGAGCGTAACCGGTCAGCGCGATCGCATCGGTGAGCGAAGACGTGATGCGCAAGATGGCCGAGAAGCTGAAACCGCCGGTTTTCGAAGAAGGATTTGCGAAGATCACGGTGGTGCGGGTGAAGAGCGCCGGCTAGATTCACGCTAGACATCTTCCGATCGCCTGAAACACTCCAATCCCCGGGAGTCAATTCCGATGAGCACTTCAACCGTTGCACCCTACACCGAGCCCTGGCTGCGCGGCACCCACACCGAGGTTCCAGCCGTGCCCCGAGCCGTCCTTCACGCTCTCGAACTTGCCGCAGACGACGCGAACCGCTGGACCGAGGGCTTGAGCGATCTCGACATACATGCCCAGCCGTTCGGTCTCATGTCAGTGGCGGCCCAGCTGAGGCACATCGCGGGATCCGTCGATCGCCTGCTTACGTATGCCGAGGGCGGGCAGCTTTCAGAGCTGCAGTTGAGTGCGATGAAGGCGGAGCAATCGGGGGCTGAGACGCGGGGGCAATTGCTGACGCAACTCCAGACCGCTCTGAGTCAGGCAGCCGATCGAGTGCGCGCGCTGGCCACGGCCGATTTGAATACCGAGCGCAGGGTGGGGCGAAAGAATCTGCCCACCACGCTGGGCGGCGCCTTGATCCATGTGGCCGATCACACCCAGCGGCACGTGGGCCAACTGGTGACTACTGCGAAACTGTTGAAGGCGATGCGCGGAGGGAGTGCGCTGTAGCGTTATCCCAGGTCTCAGAATCGAGCCCTTCGACAAGCTCAGGGCAGGCTCGGCGGCCCAATGACTTATGTCACAGCGGAATCGGATTTACAGCAGCGTGTCGATCTCGCTCACTGAATCGAGGATGTGGCCCATTTTTTCCTGCTTGGTCCTGAGGTAGCGCTCGAAGCTGTCGTGCTGTTCCACCTCCGCCGAGACGCGTTCGGTGACTTCGATCCCGGCGGCCTGCAATGCGGCCACTTTTTCGGGGTTGTTGGTCATCAGGCGGACGGCCTTTACGCCCAGGATCTTCAGCGCCTCGGCAGGCAACTCGTAGGCGCGGCAATCGGGCGCGAATCCCAGCTCGACGTTGGCTTCCACCGTGTCCAGGCCCTTGTCCTGCAATTCGTACGCCTTGAGCTTGGCCATCAGGCCGATGCCGCGGCCCTCCTGCTGTTCATAAAGGAGAATGCCAGCTCCTTCCGCGGCGATGGTGCGCAGAGCCAGCTCCAACTGCAGCCGGCAATCGCAGCGCAGGGACCCGAACACGTCCCCGGTCAGGCATTGGGAATGAATCCGCACCAGCGGGGGAGCGGAATAAATATCCCCCATGACCAGCGCGACCAGGCCCTCGACCTGCTTGCCGGCGGATTCGCCGTGTTCGCAGCAGGGCCGCGCGGCCGGCAGCACCCCTTCGAAACCCAGGATGCGGAAAGCGCCCCAGCGGGTAGGGAAATCCGCCTCCGCGATTTTCTTTACGCTTTCAAATCCCATGTTATTCATTCTACGTAAAAACGCGGAACAAGGGGCGCGTGGCGTTACATTGAATGCGTGGCAGACAACAAGCTGATTCTCATCACGTTGCTGATCAAGCTGGGGGTGGCGGCGGCGGTGTCCAGCGCCCTGGCGCGGTCGCGCACGTTCCAGCGGCTGTTGTTTGCCGAGCGCCGCAGCCGCTATCAGACTATCGGGCTGCTGGCGTTTTTCCTCGTGCCCCTGACGCTCGGAGTGTGGATTCGCTGCATTGTCCAGAACTTCCTGGCGGCGGATATTTCCTTTGAGACGGTCATCCTGATCGGGTTGCTGGTCGGTCCAGGGTGGGCAATGCTGAGCGGTGTCGTGCTCTCAGGGCCGGCGGTCTACCACCACGAGTACCTGGCCCTGCCCTTCGACGCCATCCTAGGTCTGGCCGCCGGAGTTCTGGGGCGATTTGTGCAAAAGGAGGATATCTGGGGGTTCACCCCCTTCATCGACCTCAGCCTTTATCGCTGGGTCCGGCGCAATCTCCGTCAGCTGCGCTTCGATCGCCAGTTCCTGATGCTGATCGTCATCGCGGCGTTCGAGGCTTGCCGTGAGTCGGTGGCCCGTCTGAAACCGGGGCGCCTGTTTGCGCTGATGACCGACTCGTGGGGCCTGCGGATATTGGTCTGGCTCAGCGCCCCCGTGGTGGTCGGGATTGCGCTCAAGGTGTGGAACGCGCTACGCCTGGAAATCAAGCTGGAAGAGCAGAAGCACCTGCTGCTGGAGGCGCGGCTGGACGCGCTGCAGCGCCAGATCAATCCGCATTTCCTGTTCAATACGCTGAATTCCATCGCTTCGCTGGTGCGCTCGAAGCCGGAGCTGGCCCGGGAGATGACGGTCAAGCTGGCCAATATTTTGCGCGCCTTGCTCAAGGATCACGACACCTATGTTCCCCTGAGCCATGAGCTGGCGTTCACTGACGACTATCTCGACATCGAGGTGGTGCGCTTCGGGGCGGACAAGCTGCGGGTGGAGAAGGATATCGATCCGAAGACGCTCGATATCCTGGTGCCCAGCATTCTGCTGCAGCCGCTGATCGAGAACAGCATCAAGCACGGCCTGGAGCCGCGCATTCACGGCGGAACGGTGACGCTGCGCAGCCGCCTTGAAGGCAATCGCGTGTCGATCGAAGTGGCGGACGATGGAGTGGGAATTGTTGCGCAGCCGGAGTCGACATTGCAGCGCACGGGCAACGGGATCGGCATGCAGAACGTGCGCGAGCGCCTGGAAGTGCTCTACGGGCCGCTGGCGCGGTTTACGGTGGTCAGCAATCCGGGGCGGGGGACGCTGGTGTCGATTGAATTGCCGGCGAATGTGCCGGACTGACCTGTTGAGTCTCCACAACTCGTGCATTTTTACAGTTGGCGTATCCGAGCCAGGGTGATCGACGGAAACAGGGATGGATGGGCGAGCGTTCACCGGTTAGACCATATTGTGGTATCCCGGGGTATATCCCCTCTCCCCGCCGCCCCCCGGGTATTTTCGCCAAGTTAGCACACGAAAAGCAGTTGCCGGTACGGTTCACTCGTAAAGACCGCAGTCTCAAGACTGTGAATCTCAAAGTCGTCAAATGGCGATGCTTACAAGCAGGAGAGCCGGCGGAGCGGCTGAAAAGCCCTTCTTTGCGATATTGCGAGTTCAGGATAACGAAATTACTGGAATTGATCTGCAAAATGGCGTTGGCGCAAGCCGCTGAAGACAAGACGCTTACAAAGTTATTTTAGGGAAGGGGCTTGCTGCCGCTATGAGGGTGAACCCTTCGGTGAGACAGTTTGGAAGTCTTGCCTGTGATAGAGCGATCATGCGGACACATCAACTCAGAATGCCGCCTAACGAAGTAAGGGCATGTTCTTGAGCGCCAACACGGCATAGGCGGTGGCGGCGTCGGTCATGAACAGGCCCGCGTCCGACTGAGGATCGCGATTCTTGTTCAATGACCAGGCGGGCCAGGAGCCGGTTTTCTTGTCCTGGTTTGCAAGAAGCCATGCGTAGCCTGCGACTACAAGCTTGCCTCGTGTCGAGATCAGATGCGGGTCAACAGGCTTGGAATGCATCCGCGCCCAGGAGTCTTCGAGTCCCCATTCAATCATTGCCAACTCGACCAAGCCCGTTGCATAGCCATCAGAACGCGTCTCCAGGGGTGTTTTGTCGCGGCGTTTCCAGGTTCCCAGGTCGGTGGTACTCCATCCCCCATCGGGATGCTGGATTCGATAGAGCTGCATGAGAAGCTCAGATTTCTGCATTGGCGTTATCAGTCCAGTCATTCTTGTCGAAGCCCACAACGCGACGACCTTGTTCAGAAGCGGCTGAGAGTCGTAGTGGCTGCGAAGGAAGCCTTGAAGCAGATTCACACTGGCAGCTATGCCGGGATCGTTACGATATAGTCCGGGAGCCCTGCCGACAGCCACTGCCATGAGCGCGGCCCAGTGATATTGCGATTCCTTTGACTCCCATGGTGCGTAGTTGAAGTCCTGCCACACCCAGGCGCCCGCGTCCGGGCCGGTCTGCGACTGTAGAGCCCACGCATGATCGAACGCCATGCGGGTGAGTTCGCTCAAATGGGGCTTGCCCTGGTCGTAGCTGGCCAGGATGATGGCATTCAAGACCGATTCCGCGTTGCGCGACTCGATTTCCTTGCCTTCGCCATATTTCTCGTCGCTGTAAAAGGGGAGCATGGTGTCCCAGTTACGGACGCGTTTCTCGACATCGGCCAGCATGACTTTCTCGCCGTCCGACAGAGTGGTTTCGCCAAGATCGCGGCGCAGCAAGGGCCGCGCGAGGGCATAGGTCGCCTGGGTGTGGCAGGAGACGCATTTGGTGCCGTGGTCTCGGTTGGCGTGATCCCAGTTCCGCCACCAGGTTTCGCGGCCGTCGAGATATTGAGCGGCGGCGCGGGCGTCCCATGGTGCGGAGGTTGCCGGTTTGTCTGCCGCGCGCAAAACAGAAATGATTGTCAGGGTCATAGTCACCCATGTCAGGACCAGGCCGGTTTGGATAGATTTGAAGTTCATGTTGTATTCGAACCAGAAATGGGACCAGAGCGGAAAAACATCCGTCAGGGGCTAAAGCCGGTGTCAAATTTAGACGTTTGCGGCACGACTGAACAGGCTGCGGAAAAACGGGGAATGTGCAGCGAAATTGCGGGCGAGCATAGCAGGGGCTAAAGCCCGCGCTGATTTTGGGCCACTTGCGGCACGACTAAAGAGGCTGCGGAAAAACAGTTAAGGGACGAGCGAATCGAGGTAAAAACATCCCTCAGGGGCTAAAGCCCGATACATTTTGTTCGGCTTATTGGCACGACTAAAGTCGTGCCCTTTCAAAACAGCCCACACGCGGCGTTTTTCGGCAGCCTGTAAAGTCGTGCCCTGTTACAAAGCACATCCCGTAACGAGTTTTCCGCAGCCTCTGAAGTCGTGCCCTTTCAAAACAGCATTTGGCAGCGTCTACCAGCGGCTTCTAGCCAGCATAAGCCCGAAGCCCTTGGCGGCGGCAGCAATTTCGGCATGAGTTCTTATCAGGTACGGTTCCTTCAGGGTAAACCCCCTATTGCTGCCGCTCCACAGCTTCTGGCTGTATGCTCACAACATGGTGCGGTTCACGGTGCTGGCGTCGGGCTCCAAGGGCAACAGCGCCGTTGTCTCGGGAGGTAAAACGCGCCTGTTGGTTGACGCCGGCCTAAGCTGCCGCGAGTTGTTCCGGCGCATGAAGCTGGCCGGCGAGGCTCCGGAAACCCTGGACGCCATCATCATCACCCACGAGCACATGGACCACATTGGCGGCCTGGCGGTCACGGCGCGCAAGCTGGGGATTCCGGTTTACTTCACCGAAGCCACCCATCGCGCCTGGATGCGCTGGATCAGGCCGCGGCGGCAGATGACCTATGCGCAGTGGATCGAGCAGTGCCGGCAGCAAGCAGCTTCCCGTCAGGCCGAAGCTGCGCCCGAACCCGACCCATGCGAATGCGACGAAGCAGAAGCCGGCGTGGAGCCGGAGCAGAAAACAGCGCAAACCCCATCCAATGGCCCGGATGGCGCCGGCAACACCGACGAAAAAGGATCCGAGAAACCCGATCCGGCGTGGCTGCCATCGGTCGAATACTTCCAGGCCGGCCGCCCGTTTCAGATCGGCGATATTTCGGTCAGCCCGTTCACGATCCCTCACGATGCCGCCGATCCGGTGGGATTTGTTTTCCAGGCCGAGGGGGTGCGCATGGCGCTGGCCACGGACCTGGGGTACATTCCTCCCAACGTGAAGGTTCAACTGAAGAACGTTGACCTGCTGTGCCTGGAGTCGAATCACGACCTGGAAATGCTGCGCGATGGACCGTATCCGTGGTCAGTGAAGCAGCGCGTTCTGTCGCGTGTGGGACATCTCTCCAATGAGGCAGCCGCCGATTTCCTGGAAAGCGCATACGACGGCCAGGCCACGTATGTGATTCTTGCTCATCTTTCAGAAAGCAATAACCTTCCAGACCTGGCGCGGGTGACGGCCGAGCGGGCGCTGGCGGGGCGGGCAAGCCTGCTCGCCAACCGGCTTCTGCTGGCTGGGCAAAACGAGCCTCTTTCTCCTATCTCTTTCTAGCGAAGTACGTTAGAATGGACAGAGCCGGTCTCTGCGGAAGGGCGCCAGTCTGGCCGGGGTTGGAAATGCGGCCGGATGGCAACACTGGTTTTCTGCGGATCGAGCGCATCGCCTCCGGAATGCGGAGCATCCTAGTACGGGAAGCGGTTCTTTGGCCCATCGCGGCACGGCAATCGCGAAAGACGGGCGGGAAACCCGACTCTAACGAAGTGGGTGACCAAACAAATGGCACGAACCCGATGTAATGATCACGTCGTGGGCTCCATCCTGGCGAGCTGGCGATATGACATCTCCGGGATTTCGCCCGAGATGCGCCGGGATTACGAACAACATTTCTCCGAATGCGCGCACTGCCGCAGCCGGCTGAAATTCCACCGCAGTCTCGATGTAACGCTGGCCGTGCTGACCTCGCTGGCGGTGCTGTTTTTCCTCTTTGCCCTTGCGGTTCTCCAGCACATCAAGCCTTTGGAACATGTCGCATTAAACATTCTGGGGCTGGACATCTCCGATGTGTACCACATGCTGATCTCGGCAGGCGTTGCAGGGCTTATCTTCTCAGTGATCGCGCTGGCGCTGGTGCTGACGGCCACGCCCGCGCCGAGCTACCTCAGCGATATTGCGTCAGAGCGGGCCAAGCACCTGGAAGAGCATCTTCCTGAAGCCATTCGCTCGCTGCGTTCGCGTTAACCAATTCGGCGATGGAGAGACGAAGGCCTCCCAGTTCGGGAGGCCTTCGTGTTGATGGATAGCCGCCGGGTGCGATCTCAAACGCCCGATCCGACTGCCTGTGCGTGATGGCGCACCGTGGCGGGCGCCTTGGGGTCCGGTGCTGTAACTGGTCCCTCCGGTCCATGGACATGATCGGAATAGAGGAACTGCACCGGAACAGTGCCCGCGCCCGAGGTCAGTTCGACTTCCTGGAATACCAGCCCGAGGTTGTTGCCGGCTTCGAATACCGGAAAGTCCCCGCACTCTTCACCCTGCTTTGAGGTCCAGCCAAGGAGGCTCACCGCCGAGGGGTCGTTGCCCGCCCGGATCGCATCCTCTACATCGCAGTCTGTCCGGGCCTCGTTCAGTTCGTGGTAGAAGGTGGCCACGACGTTCTTCCACGGCTGGTTGAAGACGGGAATTCCGTTCTGCGTGCCGTCCGGCAACACCTGGGAATACACGCCGACGGCGTAAAGAATCGTCTGGGCGCCCACATGAATCGATCCGTGGTACCCGCCCAGTCCGTGCAGGGAGTCGGCTTTATCGTCGGTTGGAACCGGGCTCTTCCTGGCTCTTGCCTCATCCTTCGCCGCTTGCGTGATTGCTCCGCCGGTGGTGTTATCGTTCAACACCGTCCCGGGCGGGAGCATGAAGTTGAACACCGTGGAGTTCAGGTCGCTTGCGGAGAATTTTCCCTGGCTCGCCAGCGTGTTGACCACCGCTTCAATATCGGTTTGGGAGACGGTGGCGGGCGCCGGGCCGCTGAGGGTCTCCGACCCATCGAACGTGCTGGTGATCGCGCCCGGGAAATATTGTTGCATCACGTTGTTGAGATGAGCGTCAGACAAGGCGGCGGCCAGCGCGGCATCAATGTTGGCGATGTCTGTCTTGGGCCACGCGTCGGCGCCGACATAGAAGTTTTTGAAGTGAAGATTCGCAATCGTCCTGCCGCCATGGAAATGCAGGTCGTGCGGAGGAGTGGGCTTCGCTCCGGGCGCGATCACCTCTGTTCCTGGAAGACCCGCGCAATCGCGGTACATACGTTCCGCGGGCGAGCCGCGCCGAAACGAAACATTGAGCGGACGCTTTTGAGTTTTCATACACACCTCTCATGGCTTTCGGGCCGGCAACGGCCGCAGACAGTCCATTGCGGCGGACCACCGCCGCTGACCAGCAGCCGTGACAGGCCGGGGGGAATCGTTACTCTAAAATTGAGAAGCAACTTTCGTGCTTTTTGGGAACCCGCGGGAGCTGGGGAAAAGAAAGTGTCTATTTGTTTGTCCGGTTTTGTGGACCGGACGATCTTAGCTCTACTTGTATGGTGTGTCCAGCGGAGGAAACGTTTCTTACTTCGGGCGAGATAACGGCGAGGCCGGAGGGCCTCGCCCGCGACATTCCTCCAGGATATTACTTCGTAATAGGCACCCGCAAATCCGCGCCCGTCATCTCCTTCGGCAACCCGAGCGTGAGCAGGTTCAGCAGCGTGGGCGAAATGTCTCGCAGCGATCCGTCATTGCGCACGCGGTAATGGCCGGCTTCCTCGCTCACGTAGATGAACGGCACCGGATTGGTGGTGTGCGCGGTGTGCGGTCCGCCGGTCACAGGGTCAACCATCATCTCGGCGTTGCCGTGGTCGGCGGTGATCAGCCAGCTTCCGTTCCTTTCCTTCACCGCTTTGTAGATGCGGCCCAGTTGCGCGTCCACGGCTTCGACAGCCTTGATGGTCGGCTCCAGCTTACCGGAGTGGCCCACCATGTCGGCATTAGCGAAGTTCACCACGATGAGGTCGAAGGCAGTGTCGTTGATGGCCTTCACCACCGCATCGCCAATGGCCTCGGCGCGCATTTCTGGAGCCAGGTCGTAGGTGGCGACCTTCAGCGAAGGAATCAGCACTCGATCTTCGCCGGGGAACGGCTTTTCGATTCCGCCGTTGAAGAAATAGGTCACGTGGGCGAACTTCTCGGTTTCGGCCACGCGCAGATTGCGCAGATGATGCTCCGCCAA
This sequence comes from uncultured Acidobacteriota bacterium, assembly GCA_963720105.1. Taxonomy (GTDB): domain Bacteria; phylum Acidobacteriota; class Terriglobia; order Terriglobales; family Acidobacteriaceae; genus Telmatobacter. The sequence continues at coordinate 83,614 of CAVREL010000076.1, forward strand.
GATGTTCGCCAGGATGTTGTCCATCGATTCGGGCAGGATGATCAGCGGCAGCTCGTAAAGCTTGTCGTACTGGGTCATGCACACGTAGTGCAGATTCTTTGGAATTTCAGTACGAGTGATGGTCTGATCCAGCGCCTCCCATCCCTCCAGGTCGCGGCCTCCGTTCTTGTTCAGCCCGCTTTCGCGCGCCAGCACGCGGGTGATCTGGCGGGCGCGATCGGCGCGGAAATTGAAATTGATGCAGACGTCCTGGTCGCGAATCTGGCCCACGGGCTTGCCGGCGTGATCGACCACTACAAACGGCACCATGAATTCATCGGTGATCTCGTTGTTGTAGCTCTCCTTGATGCGGGCCACCGGGTCATGCCAGGCGCCGCCTTCTCCCTTGCCGTTGACCATGGCATCGTAGGCCTTGCGCTCGCGTTCCCAGCGGCGGTCGCGGTCCATGGCGTAATAGCGTCCGTTGATGGTGGCCACTTTGCCCACGCCGTACTCGCGCATTTTCTGCTCGAGAGCGGCGATATAGCCCGCGCCGGAAGTCGGCAGCGTATCGCGCCCGTCCATGAAGGCATGCACGAATACCCGCTCCAGCTTGTGTTCGCGCGCTAAGCGCAGCAGGGCATAGAGATGCTCCTGGTGGCTGTGCACGCCGCCGTCGGAAACCAGGCCGAAGAGGTGCAGTTGCCCGCCTTCGCGCGCGCGCTGCATGGCCTGCACGATGGCGGGATTTTTCTGGAATTCGCCGGTGGCAATCGCCATATCGATGCGGGTGATGTCCATCTGCACGATGCGCCCCGCTCCGATATTCAGATGACCGACTTCGCTGTTGCCCATCTGCCCGTCGGGCAAGCCGACGAAGTGCTCCGAAGCGCGGATCAGGGTGTTGGGGAACTCGCGCAGCAGCTTGTCATAAGACGGCTTGTTCGCCAGCGCGATGGCGTTATTAGCGGTTTCGGGACGATAACCCCATCCATCCAGGATGGTCAACACAAGAGGACGTTTGAATGCGGACACCAATTCACCTCGGATGATTGAAGACCCAGAATATCGTACGGGGCGGTGTCCGCATGTGGTTATGATCACAGGGAACATGCGTCTGATCCATTGCCGGGAGCTCTCCGGAATATTCCCCTGAGATTGCGGTTTACTTCCCTGGGAACGGAATCGGCCATGCAGAGAATCCGCCAACTCGACGGCATTCGCGCGCTCGCCATCCTGGCGGTTTTTGTGTCTCATTCCGCGCAGATCAGGTTTCTCTGGATGGGGGTGGATGTCTTCTTCGTTTTATCCGGCTTTTTGATCACCGGCGTGCTGCTCGATGGCAAGCAGCTGGGGCTGGGAAAATATCTGCGGGGGTTTTACGCGCGCCGCGCGCGCCGCATTCTCGCGCCGTATGGCATTTTTCTGGCGCTTGCGTCGCTGTTCGTCGGCGTGGCTTGGATGCGCTACTGGTACTTCTACATCTTTCTTGCCAATCTCCTTCAGCCGTTGCACATTTCGTTTCCCGGAGCCTTCGGACCGCTTTGGTCGCTGGCGGTGGAGGAGCAGTTCTACCTGGCGTGGCCGCTGGCGGTGTATTTCCTGAGCGAACGCTCGCTGGGCCGATTGTGCGTGGCGCTGATGATCGCCGCGCCGCTGCTGCGCGGGATGTTTCACTTCGCTGACCATTACGTGGTCTATGAATCGACCATATTCAGGATGGACCTGCTGGCGGCGGGCGCCCTGTTGTGCCTGGTGTGGAGAAGCCGGCGCGATCTGGTCGAGCGATGGGGTGCGAAAGCCGGCATCCTGCTGGCGGCTGCGGGCTATGCGGGCCTGCGCATTCTGGCTCACAATGGCATGAATCTATCTTCAAACACGCGTGCCAGCAACGTGCTGGTATTTGAAGCCACCCTCATCACCAGCCTGGGGCTGATGGTCTATGCGCTGGGCGGAAAAGGGGTGGGGTGGTTGAAGGTCCGGCCGCTGACCTACATCGGCCAGATCAGCTATTCAATGTACCTGGTGCACATCGGGGTGATCCTCATCGTCTTTACCAAGGTTCAAGGCTGGGCCGGGATGGGGGTTGCACTGGCTGGCACGATTGGTTACGGGGCCATCTCCTGGATCACGGTGGAGAAACGGCTGCTAAGCCGGCGGCCTGCGCCGGTCGAAACCATCAGCTCTTTGACCGCGTGAATTCGTTCCTTGAACATCGTGGCCGATTTTCAGATAGCGGCGAATGGACCGGGTATTCTTCTGCCCGGTGGCATCAAGTGCATGTGCATCTGTCGCCCCCTGCGGGGGCTGAATCTGTTATTCACCCGCATTCCCCAGGCTTGCGCCTGGGGCTATTGTCTTGCGCCCGCTTTGCGGGCTTTGCGCCTGGGGCTTTCGCCAACGAGTCTTGCCATTCGGCCGGTCTGATATAAAGGCTCGGAAGTTGAGATCCGTTGCAGGGAAAGAGGCTCCATGACTCGAATCCGCTGGGCGCTGGTCTGCGTTCTGGGAGTGCCGTCGCTGCTATTGCATGCCGCTGACTGTGGCGCGCTGAAGACCGTCAAGGCGGAGAACACGACCATCACCGGCGCGGAGGCGGTGACGTCGGGTACGCTCTCGGTCGGCGACGACCAGCCGGAACTCAAGGATTTGCCGGCATTCTGCCGGGTGACGGGGATTCTGCGGCCGTCGAGCGACTCGAAGATCCGGTTCGAGGTGTGGCTTCCGCAGGAGGGCTGGAACGGCCGCCTGCTGGGGACTGGGAATGGAGGATTTGCGGGCTCGATCAGCTACCCGCAAATGGCCAATTACCTCAAGCGCGGCTTTGCCGTGACGGGATCGGATGCGGGCCACCAGGCGGAGGGCACGGATGCGTCCTGGGCGTTCGGACATCCGGAGAAGGTGAAGGACTTCGGCTGGCGGGCGGTGCACGTGATGACCGAGCGCGCCAAACAGATCGTCGTCGAATATTACGGAAAGGCGCAGCAGAAGGCCTACTTCGACGCCTGCTCCGACGGCGGCCGCGAGGCGCTGATGGAAGCACAGCGGTTTCCGGAGGATTACGACGGAATCCTGGCCGGCGCCCCGGCGAGCCACTGGTCCATGATGCTGGCCGCCGGCGTCGGTTTCACGCAGACCCTGGCAGATCCCCGCGCCTACATTTCCGACTGGAAGCTGAAATCCATCCAGAAGGCGGCTCTGGATGCCTGCGATGCGCAGGATGGGGTGAAGGACGGGGTCATCGGCGATCCCAGCCAGTGCCGCTTCGATCCCCAGGTGCTGCTCTGCAAAGGGGAAGAATCTCTCCAGTGCCTGACGCAGCCGCAGGTGGATGCGCTGAAGACCCTGTACGGCGGAGCGAGGGATGGCCAGGGACACGTCCTGGGGCCAGGTCTTTCCATGGGCGACGAGATGGGATGGCGGGAGTGGGTCGTAGGCCAGGATCCCGAAGCCTCGCTGATTTCACGTTTCGTGCGCAACGACTTCCGGTATGTGGTGACCGGCGATCCCAAATGGAACGGTCTGACCGCCGACCCGGACCAGATGCGGAAGCTTTCGCGAGAAAAGACGGCCGCGGACCTGGATTCCACCAATCCCGATCTGAGCCGGTTTGCGGGCCGGGGTGGAAAATTGATCCTGTACCACGGCTGGAACGACCCGGCCATTCCCCCCGGGTACACCATCGAGTACTTCAAGAATGTGCAGCAGACCATGGGCGCCGAGAAGGTGGACGGATTCGCGCGGCTTTACCTCGTGCCCGGAATGGAGCATTGCCTGGGAGGTCCCGGGGCGAGCGCCTTCGGGCAATTCGGAATCGAAACCGCCAAAGGGACAAGGTACGGGCTGTTCGATTCCCTGGAGAATTGGGTCGAAAAGGGCTCCCCGCTGGATGAAGTGGTGGCAACCCGGTTCGAACCCGGGCAAAGCGGAGCGAAGAAAGACACCATGACCCGGCCCTTATGTGCTTACCCGAAGCTGGCGAAGTATAAGGGTTCGGGCGATACCAGCAACTGGACAAGCTTTACCTGCGCCGAGCCGTAGCGGACTCTCAATCATGGGTAGACTCGGGTGCTCCACCCTCGCCGCTTCTTTGTTTTGGGGCCAGGGTGGGCCGCCGAAAACAGGGTCATTGACCGATGCCCGCGACTTGTAGAAGAGGTTTCCCTCAGGGGCTAAAGAGTGTGCGTGAGAACTCGTTTTGGGCATAGAGCCCACGATTTTTGATGACAAAAACAGCAAGTCAGCGCCGCTGCGCGGCATGGCGAGTTAGCAAGTTAGCGCGAAGATCCAGTTCTCACGCAAACACTAAAGCCCAGCTCAAGACGCCAGGCGCTCCTGCATCAACAACTTTGATCCTGACGCGAGTCCGGCGTCTGTCGATACCTGGTTTGCTCCGGCCGGCAGAAGCACAGCGAATACAGTGCCGGAGCGGCCCGGGACATCGGAAGTCCTGAGCTTGATGCTCCCGCCGTGCTTCCTGACGATTCCCTGGCTCACCCACAGGCCCAGCCCATTTCCGGCCGTGCCTTTGCTGGTGACAAAAGGCTGAAACAAACGGCTTCGGGTCTCGGGCGAGATACCGCGCCCGTTATCGGCGATGAGAATGCGGCGCATCCCCGACCGCGTGGTCCGCACCCGCAGTTGGATGAGGCCGCCTGGATCCGTGGCATCGATGGCGTTGCGGACCAGGTTGGCAAACACCTGGCGGGTCTCGGCCGCCGATCCGTGCACCCGGCACGACCCGGTGAAATTGCGGGTCAGGTTAATGCGCTTCTTGTCGAGCAGGGGGCGATACAGGTTCACCACGGAGTCGAGAAGCTCGCATACGTCGAACAGGCCGGGTTTCTTGCTGTCGCGGAAGAACCCGAGGCTTTGCTTGGCCACGTCGCTGATGCGGTTGATCTCTTCCAGCAGCATTTCCGCATAGTGCCTCGCCCGGTCGCCCAATGAGGGGTCGGTGCTGAGCAGGTAGGCGAGATTGGTGACCGCTTCCAGGGGGTTGTTGATCTCGTGCGCGATGGCCGCGGCCATGCGCCCGGTAGCCGCCAGCTTTTCCGACTCGATGATGGCTTCCTGCATGCGCAGGCGCTCGCCGATGTCCCGCGCGATCTTCGATGCGCCGACGATGCGTCCGGTGGAGTCGCGTACCGGTGAGATGGTGAGCGAGACGTGCACACGGGTTCCGTCCTTGCGGAGGCGCACCGTCTCGTAGTGATCGATTTTCTGACCGCTGCGCAGCTTGGCCAGGATAATGGGTTCTTCGGCTTGCAGATCGGGAGGAATGATGGTCAGAATCGAGCGGCCGACGATCTCGTCGGGTCGATAGCCGAACAGGTGAGTGGCGCCGGAATTCCAACTGGTGACGATCCCATTCAGGTCCTTGCTGATGATGGCATCGTCGGAAGAATCCACGATGGCCGCCAGCCGGTTGCGGACTTCGTCGTCGCGAGGGTTGGCTTCCCCAGGGGCAGCGGAATTCAAAGGATTTAGGATGGCGGGCGTGGTCATGTCACCGGGTCTTTCCATGGATTACCGCAAGCGTGGCGGCGCGCTTTCCCTCAAGCTGAAATGGCACATCATTTTTGTGATGCGGGAATGCGGTCATTGGAGGTCTGACGGTTTGAGTCCAGACCCTGTTGGTCACCCCTATGCCTCAGGAATTGTTGTGGTTAGCCTTGAAAGGGGGGTGGGAGCAACCGTCCGTCAGGGCGGGAGAAAAGGGCAAGAAGCGGGAAGCATGAAAGCCTGACTCCGGGCTACGATGGACGTGTAGTCCTGCTCCTGCCATGAATTCCACCCCTCCAGAGCGCCCTCCCGGCACGCCGGTCAATACGGCCAGGATCGTGCTGGCCTTTGCCGGCGTTTATTTTTTTTGGGGTTCGACGTACACGGCGATCCGCATTGGCGCGGCCGAGATGCCGGCCCTTCTGTTGGCCGGAACGCGCTTTCTCATCGCCGGGACTGTGCTGCTGGCCTGGTGCCGGTGGCGGGGATTGCGCCTGCTGTGGCCGCCGCGGACCATGCTGCTGCTGGGCCTGATGGGACTGCTGCTGCTGGGCGGCGGCAACGTCGGCCTGGTGTACGCCGAACAAACCGTGCCCAGCGGACTGGCCTCCCTGGTGCTGGCCGTCATCCCGCTTTATGTGGCCCTGATCGAGATGTTCCTTCCCGGCGGCGAGCCTTTGCCGGCGCGTGGCTGGCTGGGCATGGCCATGGGTTTTGCCGGGCTGGCCGCGTTGCTGTGGCCTTCGCTGCGCAACGGCATCGCCGGGGATCGCGCGCGCCTGCTGGCCATTGCCGCGCTCCTGGCCGGGGCGCTTTCGTGGACCATCGGCAGCCTGCTCTCGCGGCGGACCCGCCTGCCGGCCAACAGCTTCGTCGCCGCGGCCTGGCAGATGCTGGCCGCCGGCGTTTTCAACACCGGCCTGGGTACGGCCCTCGGGCAGTGGCCTCGCTTTCACTTCAATGCCGCGGCCGCCGGCTCGCTCGCTTATCTCATCACCTGCGGATCGCTGCTCGGCTATACCGGCTTCATCTACCTCATCGAGCACGTGCCGGTCGCGAAGGTGTCCTCGTATGCCTACGTCAACCCGGTGGTTGCCGTGCTGCTGGGGATTCTGTTCCTCCATGAGCGGCCGGCTGCCGAGGAGTACGTGGGAATGGCCGTGATCCCGGTAGCTGTTTTTCTCCTGACGACCGCGCGCGTGAAGGTGCGCGGCTCCCGGGAAACGGCGGAAGCGGTGGAGCAGGTGGGCGCGGAATGAAATTTGTCCCGGAGCAAGGAATCCGGAGGGCTTCCGGGTTTATCTATACGTACAGTTCGAGGGTCTTCCCTGAGAAGCTCCTGATTACTCTTTTGCTCCCTTGACGCTTTCCGGGCATTGCATTTGGGAGCGTTTGGCCGACATTCTTGAGTATCGGGGGCTTTCTAGATTAGGAAGATTGGTTCGCATGATAGATTTGCACGCGCGCCTTGGTCTGGCGATGGTTGTTTTAGGGTCGGCTGTTTCCACCTACGGCCAGACGCCATCCGGCTTGCCCACAGACTCCGCATCCACACAGACGGCCGCACCTGCGGTTGCCGGTGACGCGCCGGCGATCCCGGTGGCGAGCGCAACGCCGGCGGTCCAGATACTCGAGAGCTTTACCCAGGCCGACGTGAAGTTCGACGTTGACCTGCTGATGAGCCTGCTGCGCGACCGCAACCACGAAGGCTGGGTACTGGCCGCATATCCCGATCCGAAGACCGGACAGCCGCTCATCGGGGCTGGCGTCAGCATCGATCTGCCCGCGCGCGAACACCCGCAGCGCGATCCGCTGAATCCCAATCCGTTCATCGAGCCCGCTTCCGCCGAGCTTTGGCAGGCCGCCCGGCTTGAACCCGAACGCCTGAACCGGATCCTGGACGATTTCCACCAGAAGCTCGACACCTGGGGCAAGCAGGAATACCGCGGCCATATCGGCGAGCTGAGCCCGCAAATCACCGAGGATGAGGCGGCGCAGCTTCTGCGCATCGCCATCATTCAGTCGGTTCTGAATGCCAAGGCCTACTGCCGCACCTTCGACCGGTTGACCGGCTGGCAGCAGATGGCCCTGAGCCAGCTCGTATTCCAGATGGGGACGAACCTGGAAGAATTTACCCAGTTCCTCGACATGATCAACAGCGATGGCACTGCCGCTCCGCTGGCGAAGAAGTTGGCGGCGAGCGACGTGGCGTACTGGAACGGGGTGCAGAAATCGCTCATTCAGAGCCAGTGGGCGCGACTCTACCGGACGCGCGCCATCTCTGTAATCGCGATGCTGGATCCGCGCTACAACCAGAATCCGCGGATGGCGGAGCGGCGGGTGGGAGCTGTTCTGCGGCCCGCGGTGATCCACCGGCGCAGAGGCCGGTCTGGCGGTTCGACCCAGTTGGCGTCGACCAGCAAAAGCACCGGATCCCACATTGCCCGAAGGCATCACGCCCGCAGCAAGCGGAAGGCGTAGCCGAGCCGGCTCCCACCTTAGGCACAAATACAAAGACGTGCCGAAGGTGGGGCACCCATGTTTACATGTGAGGCGCAGCTAATTCCGGCTGCGCATCTTGGACAGCAGCCGCAGGATCTCAAGGTACAGCCACACCAGCGTGACCATGATGCCGAAGGCGCCGTACCACTCCATGTACTTGGGAGCGCCGTAGTTCACGCCCCGCTCGATGAAATCGAAATCCAGCACCAGGTTCAGCGCCGCGATGGCGCAAACGAACAGGCTGATGCCGATGCTGAGCGCCCCGGATCCGTTCAGCGACCAGAAATGGATGCCGAAAAAGCCGAGCACCATCTGCGCCAGGTAGAACACCATGATGCCGCCGGTGGCGGCGATGACTCCCATGCGGAATTTCTGGGTCACTTTGATGATGCGCGAGCTGTAAAGGAAGAGAAGCACAAACAGCGTGCCGAAAGTGAGTCCCACCGCCTGGATGGCGATGCCGGGATAGCGAAGTTCGGTCACCGCGGAGATGCCGCCCAGCACCAGGCCTTCCAGCAGCGCGTACACCGGCGCCAGAACCGGAGACCACTCTTTCTTGAACACCGTGACCATGGCGCACACGAATCCGCCCAGGGCGCCGATCATCAGCAAGCCCGCCACCGAGCCAATATCGCGAGAGACCATGAAGCGGGACCATGTCCATGCGGCGGTGGCCAGAGCCAGCACCAGCAGGATTCCGGTCTTGTTGACGGTTCCGCTGAGGGTCATCCGCGAAGCGGCGTCGATAGACGAGGGATAGCCGCTGCCGGCAACGTCGCGAAACGTGTTTTCACCAAGGGCAGGGTTTGAAGTCTTCATCAAAGCCATTGAAGTTTCTTCTCCAAGCTGCAGGCATCAACTGGGTCCGGGGAACCTGCGCTCTCTCTATTTTAGACTCTGCGGAGCTTCCCGAGTTGCGGTCACCCGGCCGGCTACCTTTGGCTGACGGAAGCCGCCAGCAGAGGCCGGTATCCAGGCCCGCGCAGCACCTTGCCGGGCAGGGCCCCGGTCATCTTGCCCGCCGCGATCACGGGGACGCCGTTGACCAGCACCCAGTCCATTCCCTGGGAAAGCTGGTTGGGCTGCTCGAATGTGGCCAGGTCGTGAATGGTAGCCGGATCGAATATCACCACGTCGGCCCACATTCCCTCTTTCAGCGCGCCGCGATCGGTGAACCGCATGCGCTGCGCCGGCAGGGCGGTGAACTTGCGGATGGCGTCTTCCAGGGTGAGCGCGTGCTCCTCGCGTACGTACTTGCGCAGAATGCGCGGGAACGTGCCGTAGGCGCGCGGATGCGGATGCTCCTGCCCGAGCAGGCCGTCGGGCGCCGTGCCCTGCGAATCGTTGTCGATCGATACCCACGGCTGCTTGAGCGCCAGCGCCACGTCGGGCTCGCTCATCCCGAACACCGCGACGTCAGTAAATGCCTTGTCCTTGATGAGCAGGTCGCAGAGGGCGTCGATGGCGTCTTCCTTCCACATGGCGGCAACCTCGGAAAGGCGTTTGCCCTGCAAGGGCAGCAGCTCCGGGTTCTGCACCACGGCAATCAGGACGGCTTCAGGCCCGGGGATCTCCTGCCATTCGTTCTGCCAGTCCCCGTTGGTGGAGAGCATGTCGTTGCGGATACGTGCGCGGGTGGCGGGATCCTTGAGCCGTTCGATCAGCTTGGCGTCGCCGCCGTCGTGAGCCCATGGCGGAATGAACGCCGAGAATGTATTGAACCACGCGGTGTAGGCGTAGGTATTGGCGCTGATGTCCACCCCCGACGCGCGCGCCTTCTCGATCTGCGCGACGATCTGCGGCATGTGGCCCCAGTTGGCCTTGCCGGCGGCTTTCAGATGCCAGATCTCCACCGGGATGCGCGCCTCGCGCCCGATGCGTACCGCTTCGTCAATGGCGGCGGGCTCGCCATCGCCCTCGCTGCGCATGTGGGTCGCATAGATGCCGCCGTACTTCGCGGCTTCGCTGGCCAGGGCAATCAGCTCGTCGGTCTTGGCGTAGGGCGCGGGAGCGTATTGGAGCGCCGTCGACAGGCCGACCGTGCCGTCGCGCATCGCATCGGCCACCAGCGCGCGCATCTGCGCGAGTTGCTCCGGCGAGGGCTGCACGTCGGCATCGCCCAGTACCATGCGCCGGACGCTGGTAGCGCCCACGTAGCTGGCCAGGTTGATTCCCATGCCCTGGCGCTCCAGGCGGGAGAAATATTCGTGGAACGTGGTCCAGTCGGGGGTGATGTGGAGATGATCGTAGCCGGCGCGGTCGGCGGCGATGATGGCGGCGTTCAGTGGCGCGGCGGACTGGCCTTCGCCGGTGACCTCGGTGGTGATTCCCTGAAAGATCTTCGACGGCACGCGCGGGTTCACCAGCATGGTCATTTCCGATTGGCCCAGCATGTCGATGAAGCCCGGCGCCACCACCTGTCCGTGTGCGTCAATGGTCTGTTTGCGCGCCGCGTCGCGCAGGTTGCCGATGGCGGCGATGCGGCCGGCGCGAATGCCAAGGTCTCCCGAATACCATGGCGAGCCGGTGCCGTCGATGATGTGGCCATTGGTGATGACAAGGTCGAAAGGGTCAGGCGCATTGGGCGTTGTCTGCGCGAGCGCGGCGCAGGAAAGCAGAGCCGCCAGAACAGCAGCCAAAGCGCAAAGGTGAGATTCTTTCCAGATTCGCATTTGCGCGCATCGTATCACGGCGGGTCCGTCGAGGCGCATCGAAAGACAACGGCAGCTCCCTTGCGCTTCGCACTCCAGAAACTGAACCATTTGGGTCCGTGGTTTCCCGCCCTCGCGACAGGAAAAAATCGCGAGGACAGGGCACGGAAGGGTGTGGGCGGACGAGAGACTGAACGCGGCTCAGGAAGACAATCTAGTGGATCATCGGGGCTTTCTAAGCGAGCGATTGCAGGACTTTGCGCATCCGGTCTTCCTGCTGCTCGAGCGATTCAAGCAGCTTGAACTGCGCCCGGCAGCGCTCCAGGTTGTGCCCCTGGCGGTGCACCTTGAAGTAGGTGTCGCCGGAAAGATAGTCGGTCAGGAAGCGGATGGCGATCTCAAAGGTGATCAGCTTGCCGGCCACCGCGAGCGATTTCTTTTCCGCGGGAGTCAGAAATCTGCCGGCCGTGCTCATGTAGCCGCGGGCGAGCGCCTCGAACAACGGAAACTCTATCCGGACCTTCTCAAGGTCCTGCTCGTCCTCCGGAGCCCGGCAGGTTGCCGTGCGCACCATGTCGCCGAAGTCGTACGCCGCCAGCCCGGGCATGACGGTGTCGAGATCGATCACACAGGTCCACTCGCCGGTGGCATCGTCGAGAAGCACGTTGTTGATCTTGGTATCGTTGTGGGTGACGCGCTCCGGAAGACCCGCATCGAGCAGTACGTTGGCCAGCGACTTGCGCGCCAGGGCAAAGTCGATTTCCGGACCCGCCTGCGCAACGCGGCCCGCAACATCGGCCGCCACTGCCCGCTCCAGCACGGCGAACCGTTTGGGCGTGTGATGAAAATCGGGGATGGTGTCGTGCAGCCGCGGGGCGGGGAGATCGGCCAGCATCCTTTGAAATTCCCCAAATGCCTTCGCTGCCTGGAAAGCCTGGTCCGCTGATTCGACCGAGTTGTAGGTGGTGGCGCGATCGATGAACACATACGCGCGCCAGTAATTGCCGCTCGCATCCACGTGCAGCACGCCGCCCGCACGCGCGGGGACGAGCGTGAGCACGCGGCGGCGGCGGTCGGGATGGCCGGCCACCTGCGCCGCCAGGTGCCCCGTCACCCGCTCGATGTTCTCCATCACCGCGGCGGGGTTCTTGAATATCTGATGGTTGATGCGCTGCAGAATGTACCGCGAGGACGTGCCGTTACGCTGAAAGACCGCGCAGTAGGAGTCGTTGATATGGCCGCTTCCGTAGGGCGAGGCGCCCGCGAATTCTCCGTCGATCGCAAAACCTTGCGCCGCGGCGCGTGCTGTCTGATTGCCGTTCAGTTCCACAACTTCCCTGGGTATTTCCCTTTCTTGATCAGCGCGGCAATGCTGTCCACGACCCGCGGACGGTCTTCACGATAGGTCACGCCGAACCAGGCGTCGTTGGTGCGCAGCACTTTCACTCGGGCTTGCCCCGATGATACCAGTTCATTGACTGCGGTGGGAACATAGTGTTCGGCCTTGAGGTCGGCGCCGTTCTTCTCCAGAAAGGCGCGGAAACGCTCGCGCAGCTGGGGGAAGACTTGCGGCGTGAAACCCCACATATTCATGGAAACCAGCTCATCGCCCGTCAGGTGGGTCACGTTGCCCGAGGGATCGGTGTTCCGGGCGCCGTTGCCGTCGCGTTCTACTTTAGTCAGCTCGACGACCGATTGCAGATAGCCGTCGCTGTCCGCCTGGCTCACGCCGCGGGCCACCGAGCCGAAATCGGAAAGCGTATTGCGCAGCACAAATCCGACCATGGCGTAGTCGGACGAGCCGGAAATGAGATGCCCGGCCAGCACTTTATAGCCTTCGGCGCCGTAGAAGTCGTCGGCATTGATGACGGCGAACGGCTCGTGAATGGCTGTCTCGGCCATGAGCACGGCCTGGGTCGTGCCCCACGGCTTGGTGCGGCCCTGGGGTACATTGAACCCGGCCGGAACCTTGTCGAGTTCCTGGTAGACATAGTCAACAGGAATGACTTTTTCAAACTTCGCTCCAATGATCTCCTTGAACGCCGCCTCGATGTCTTTGCGGATGACGTACACGACCTTGGCGAAGCCGGCGCGGATGGCGTCGAAAATCGAATAGTCCATCAGGGTTTCGCCGCTGGGGCCTACCGGATCGATCTGCTTCAGGCCGCCGTAGCGGCTGCCCATGCCTGCGGCCATGACAAGAAGAGTTGGCTTGGTCATGTTTCCTTTCCATTCCATCGCATAGATGAGTCCGCGCGGGAAAAGTATAGTATGCGAGGGTTGACGAGGTTCCACAGTGTTCCGAGGGACTGAGGGACCAGGGGACAGGGAATGCGGCCTGGGCTTCCTCGCGGCGCACGCGGGCATCTCACCCGGTATCAGGACTAAGGAGATCGTGTGTCGATTCCATCGGAGGAATAGGTTCAAGACTTCGAGGACGGAGCTTCAGAGCGGGACGAACACCAGGATGCAAGGAGGAGAGATGAAGATCGTATCCGAGAACTTCAGGAATTTGGGGGCACTCTATGTCAACCAGCTTCGCCTGCTTCTTTCGGCCGAGGAGCAGTTCGTTCGCGCCCTGCCGGACATGGCGAACGCGGCTACCGACCAGGAACTTCACGACGCGCTGTGGTCGCATTACCGTGAAACCGACGATCATGTGAAGCGCCTTGAGGAATTGCTGACAAACGCCAAGAGTTTTGACCCCGGCCACACCTCAACCGCACCCCTCCGGTGCAAGGCCGCGCACGGCCTGATCGCCGAGACCGAGGACATGCTGGAGGATGCACGCGATGCGTTTGTGAAGGATGCAGCGCTGATTACGGCCGCCCAGCGAATCGAGCATTACGAGATTGCCGCCTACGGTACGCTGCGCCAATGGGCAGGGGTGCTGGGGGACAATGCGGCGGCGGGGGTTCTGGACAAAACCGCGAAAGAGGAGGGCAACGCCGATCATCTTCTGAGCAAGATCGCCGAGCGCATCAACGTGGATGCGAAGCACGAAGTCCACGCGCCGGCGTGAAGCCGCACAGCCGCGTAGCCCAAAGGATGGACAGGCGTGCAAGAATCGAGCATTGAGGGGGCTGGCACGTGGCCGCATCCCGCTCCCGGCACGCCGGAAGACGGCGCAAATCCGCCTAGCGGTCTGTGGCAGAAATCGTAATTTCAGAAAAACCATCCCTCGGCGGCTAAAGCCGCGCTCATTCTGCGGAACTTGCGGCACTCCTGAAGCCGTGCCCTTTCAAAACCAGACTTTCACCACAGGCTGCTAGGTAAGATTGATGGCAAAAGCACGAGAGAGAATATCCCCCGCGCCTTCGATTTCGGCTGATGAACCGCTGGCGCGCTACCGCTCGATGCGCGACTTCACGGTCACCAGCGAGCCATCCGGACAAAAAGCTCGCGGTAAAAAGAAAGCCGACGCGCTGCCGTTCGTGATTCAGAAACATGCGGCCACGCGCCTGCACTACGACTTCCGCCTGGGCTGGAATGGGGTGCTTAAGAGCTGGGCCGTCACAAAGGGACCCAGCTATGTTCCCGCGGATAAGCGCCTCGCCGTGCAGGTGGAAGACCATCCCATGGACTATGGCGACTTCGAGGGCATCATTCCCAAGGGCCAATACGGCGGCGGCACGGTAATGGTGTGGGATCACGGCGTCTGGGAGCCGCATGTGGACGTGGATGAAGGTCTCAGCAAGGGATCGCTTAAATTCGCCCTGCATGGCGAAAAGATGCGCGGCAATTGGGCGCTGGTGCGCATGGGAGGGCGCGCCGCCAACGAAAGCAAGCCCAACTGGCTGCTGATCAAGGAGCACGACCAATACGAACGCGGCTCCGGCGACGTGCCCATCACTGAAGAAGCCCCGGACTCGGCGCAGACCGGCCGGACGATGGATCAGATTGCCCGCGCCGAGGACCGCGTCTGGCAATCGAACCGGGCGGCCGCGCCGGCGCCTGTTAACGGCAAGCACGGCGCAACGGCGGCGGCCAAGCCGGCTGCACGCCAGGCGCGAAAACGCGACTGGTCTAAACCACTGGCCCGCGTTCCCAAGGAATCGCTGCCCAAATTCGTGTCGCCGCAGTTGGCGTCGTTGGCCAAGGCGCCGCCGGTGGGCAAGAACTGGGTGCACGAATTGAAACTCGACGGTTACCGCATCGAGGCGCGGATCGATGGCAGGAAATCGTCCGTCCAACTCCTTACGCGCACCGGCCTCGACTGGACACATCGCATGAAGGCCGTGGCGCAGGCGGTTGGCCGGCTTCCGGTCGAAACCGCGCTGCTCGATGGCGAGGTGGTGGTCCTCGATCCCGACGGCACCACCAGCTTCGCCAACCTGCAGGCCGCATTCCAGGAGGGGACGAAGCACGCGCTTACTTATTTCGTCTTCGATCTGCTGCACCTCGACGGGCACAACCTGCGCGATCTTCCGCTTCGGGATCGAAAGAAACTGCTGGCTGAACTGATGGACGGCGCGGACCCGGAAGGCACCCTGCGCCTCAGCGAGCATCTCACCGGCAATGCGGGCGAGATTTTTTCGAATGCGTGCAAGCTGGGCGCCGAAGGCATCATCTCCAAGCTGGGCGATGGCAAATACTGCCCCGGGCGCGGCGGCAACTGGCTCAAGCTTAAGTGCAACCAGGAGCAGGAATTCGTCATTGGCGGGTTCACGCTGCCCTCCAATGGAATTCACGGTGTGGGCGCGTTGATTCTGGGCCAGTATTACGAAGGCAAGCTGATCTACGCCGGCCGCACCGGCACCGGCTTCACGCAAACCATCCATCGCATGCTGCGCGATAAACTCGACAAGCTCCGCCAGCCCAAGCCCTCTTTTGCCAAACTTCCTGAAGGAGTGAGCCGCGGCGCGATCTGGGTGAAGCCGGAACTCGTAGCGCAGGTGTCGTTCTCCACGTGGACCGCGGACAATCTCGTGCGCCAGGCAGCATTCAAGGGGCTGCGGGAAGACAAGCCTGCCCAGACGGTGCAGCGCGAAAGTCCGGAAGAAACTGCGCATGCGCCAGCCGGGCGCGCCGCCAACCAATCCGGGACCGCCGGCCTGCCCATCCGGCTCACGCATCCGGAAAAGGTGCTCGACGAGAGCAGCGGCGTCACCAAGCGCGACCTGGCCGAGTACTACATGGCGGTTGCGGACGTGATGCTTCCCCACATTGCCAACCGGCCGCTGACCATCGTGCGCTGTCCCGACGGCAGCGGAAAGCAATGCTTCTACCAGAAACACAAGAACAAAACCCTCAGCGGCAACTTCGACAGCATCGAGATCGTCGACAAGAAGTCCGGGAAGCCCGAGCCTTACATCACCCTCAACACGCGCGAGGCGATTTTGGAACTGGCGCAGCTCGGCGTGCTCGAAATGCATCCCTGGGGATCGTGCAATGCCCATCTGGAGGAGCCCGACCGGATCATCTTCGATCTGGATCCCGATGAGTCGCTCCCCTGGCAGACGCTCACCGCCGCCGCCTTCGAAGTGCGCACCAGGATGAAGGGGATCGGCCTCGAGACCTTCATCAAATCCTCGGGCGGCAAAGGGCTGCATGTGGTGGCGCCCATTCGCCCCGAGCATCCATGGCCGGTGGTGAAGCAGTTTGCGCACCATTTCGTGCTGGCCATGGAGCGGGATGCGCCCTCGCGCTTCCTGACTAAAATGACCAAGGCCGCGCGCGCGGGCAAGATCTATCTCGACTATCTGCGCAACGAACGTGGTTCAACGGCTGTGGCGCCATACTCGCCGCGGGCGCGCGCCGGGCTTCCGGTCGCCATGCCAATGAGTTGGAATGAATTGAAATCCGATGACCGCCCGCGCTTCCACGTTTCAGATTTCGCGCAATGGCGGAAGCGTCTCAGCCGCGATCCCTGGAAGAATATGCCAGAACTGGAACAGCGGCTCGATCCCGGATCCCGGTAAATTTTCCTGATCTGCCCATTTAACGCATCCAATGATCAGAGAAGAACTCCTGCGTCACTGAGCTTCATCCTGGAACTGGCTGCATGACTCCTCGCTGGGCCATGAAAAAACGTCCCTCAGGGGCTGAAGCCCGCGATTTTGCAGGCCTTTTCGGCACGGCTAAAGCCGTGCCCTTTCAAAACGCCGTTTAATGCAACCGTTTTCCACACCATCCTTCTGCACGGTCCATTCAAAACGCAAGGTCACGAATGCCCCGGATACCCTCATCCACGTATCGGCTGCAGTTGAATGCCGGATTCACGTTTCGGGACGCGGCGAAAACCGCGGCGTACCTGAAGGAACTCGGCATTTCGCATGTCTATTGCTCGCCCTACCTGCAGGCGGCGCCGGGAAGCATGCATGGGTACGATGTCGTCGATCACCAGAGGGTCAACGAGGAACTGGGCGGCGAGCATGGGCACCAGGAGTTTTGCCGGCGGCTGAGCCAGCTCGGCATGGGCCAGATGCTCGACATCGTCCCCAATCACATGGCCATCGGACCGAAGAATCGCTACTGGCGGGACGTGCTCGAGAATGGCGCCTCCAGCCGCTATGCAACCTGGTTCGACATCGACTGGCAATCGGCAGAAGTCAAGCTGCAGAACAAGGTGCTCATTCCGGTGCTGGCCGACCAGTATGGAAAGGTGCTCGCCTCCGGGCAGATCACCATCCAGTTCAAAGACGGTATCTTCGGGGTCTGCTATCACCAGAACACGCTTCCGGTTTCGCCCCGATCGCTGGCCTTGATTCTGACCAGCGCCACGGCAAACGCGCGCGACGACACGCTGGGGTTCCTGGCCGACAGCCTTTCCCGCCTGCCGTCGCCGGATGCGACCGATCCGGTACTCGTGCAGGAGAGGGATCGCGACAAGGACGTGATCTATACACTGCTCAAGGGCCTGTGCAACGAGCAGCCGCAGATACTCACCGTCATTGCGCGAACGGTGGAGGGCATCAACCGCGACATTGATGCGTTGGACGAATTTCTCAACCAGCAGAACTATCGGCTGGCGTATTGGCGCACCGCCGACCAGGAACTTGGATACCGGCGCTTCTTCGATGTCAATTCGCTGATCGGGTTGCGCATGGAGCGGCCGCACGTTTTCGAGGCCACCCACAGCCGGGTGATTGGATGGCTGCAGAGCGGCGTGCTGGACGGCGTGCGCATCGACCACCCCGATGGTCTGCGCGATCCCAAGCAATATTTCGAACGCCTGCGCAGCCGCGCCCCAGAGGCATGGATTGTCGGCGAGAAGATTCTGGAGCCGGGCGAATTCCTGCGTACCGATTGGCCGATCGACGGCACCACCGGCTATGACTTTATGAACGTGTGCAACGCACTGTTGGTGAACGGAAGCGGCTTGCGGGAATTCACCCAGATCTATCGCGAGTTCACCAAGGAAACGGCGGATTTCGAGACGATCGCGCACGAGAGGAAACTGAGCGTTGAGCATGAGGCCCTGGGCAGCGATGTGAATCGCCTGGCCAGCCTCTTTGTGGAGATATGCGAGAGCAATCGCGACCGGCGCGACTACACCCGGGCCGAGATCCGGCGCGCCATACGCGAAATGGCCGCCTGCTTCTCCATTTACCGCACCTATGTGGTGGCGGAGCGTAACGAGATCACCGATGAAGACCGGGCGGAGATTGAACGCGCCATCGCGTGTGCCAAAGAGCGCCGCCAGGATATCGACGTGGGCCTGTTCGACTTCATCGGCGACATTCTGATGCTGCGCGTGCGCGGGGCGCTGGAGAGCGAGTTCCTGCTGAGGTTTCAGCAGTTCACCTCGCCGGTGATGGCCAAGGGCGTGGAAGATACGGCGTTTTACTGCTATAACCGCATGATCGGATTGAACGAGGTCGGCGGGTCGCCGGGCCGCGACGGCATCTCGATCGAAGAATTCCACCAGTATTGCCAGCGTATGCAGGCGACGTTTCCGCGTACCATGACCGCGCTCGGGACCCACGATACCAAGCGCGGCGAAGACATTCGTGCGCGGCTGGCCGCATTGACCGAGGCGCCGGGGCGATGGAAGGCCGCGCTCAATCGCTGGTCGCGCCTCAACGCTGCCTTCAAGGTGCGGAACTTTCCTGATCGCAACACCGAGTATTTTCTCTACCAGACTTTGATCGGCGCCTGGCCCATTTCGCGCGAGCGCCTGGCCGCCTACATGGAAAAGGCCGTCCGCGAAGCCAAGCAGCATAGCAGCTGGACGCAGCCGAACAAGGAATTCGAAGATGCACTGGGGAATTTCATCGAACGCATCCTCGAGTCGCGCGAATTCGTTGCCGATCTCGAGGCGCTGGTTGGCCATATTCTGAAAGCCGGACGAATCAACAGCCTTGCCCAGACGCTGATGAAGTTCACCGCGCCTGGCGTGCCCGACACATACCAGGGCAGCGAGTTGTGGGACCTGCGGCTGGTCGATCCTGACAATCGTATGCCGGTGGATTACGAGCAGCGCCAGGCGATGTTGAATGAACTGAAGCGCGGAATTCCGCCCGAGGAAATCATGCGCCGCTTGGAGAGCGGACTTCCGAAGTTGTGGATCGCCTGTTGCGCGCTTTCGCTGCGTAACCAGCATCCGGAATGGTTCGGTGGCGATGCCTCCTATACGCCCCTGACGGCGACCGGCGGGCGAGCCGAAAACCTGGTCGGGTTCTTACGCGCCGGACGTGTGGCCACGGTGGTCCCCCGCTGGCCGCTGAAGACAGGCGACGGCTGGGGCGCGACCGCGATCGAACTGCCCGCGGGACGATGGCGTAACGCGCTCACCGGCGAAGCCGTTGGCGGAGGACGGCCGCGGGTGCAGGCGCTCCTGCATCGGTTTCCAGTTGCACTGCTCGTCAATCACCCCACGGACGAAGACCTGTCCGCGGGGACCCCGATCAATCACCCCACGGACGAAGACCTGTCCGTGGGGACCCCGATCAAGGAGTCAGATTAGAAAATGCATACGTTTGAAGTCTGGGCTCCGCTGGTCTCGCGCATCGTCCTGAAGGTGGATGACGTTCTACAACCGATGCACGGCCCCGGCGAGCACGGCTGGTGGCATCTGCGCATGGACGGCGCCGGGCCCGGAACGGACTATGGCTTTCAGGTGAACGATGAAGATGGTGTCTTTCCCGATCCGCGTTCCCTGTGGCAGCCAGATGGCGTGCATGGGCTGTCGCGCGTGTACGATCAGAGCGCATTTGCATGGACCGATGCGGAATTCCAGCCGCGCCCGCTTTCGAGCGCGATCATCTACGAACTGCACATCGGCACCTTCACTCCGGAAGGCACGCTGGACTCGGGCATTGCAAAACTGGATCACCTTGTGGACCTGGGCATTACCCACGTGCAATTGATGCCGGTGGCGGCATCCGATGGCCGGCATGGGTGGGGCTACGACGGCGTGGCGCTGTTCGCGGTTCACCAGCCTTACGGTGGACCGGATGCCCTCAAGCGCTTTGTCGATGCGGCGCACGCGAAGAATCTCGCGGTGCTGCTCGACGTGGTCTATAACCACTTCGGTCCCGCAGGAAATTACACCGGCAAGTTCGGCCCCTACATCACCCAGGCGCACCACACGCCGTGGGGCGGCGCGGTGAACCTCGAGGGCCCGTGGTCGGGCGAGGTGCGGAGGTTCTTCTGTGATAACGCGCTGATGTGGATGCGCGATTTTCACATCGACGGCCTGCGCCTGGATGCGGTGCATGCGTACGTCGATCGCTCGGCCATTCATTTCCTGGAACAGCTTTCCACGGAAACTGCGGTGCTTGAAGCCGCGCTTGGCCGGCCGAAGGTGCTGATTGCCGAGAGCGATCTGAACGATCCACGCATCGTGATGGCGCGCGAGGCGGGTGGCTATGGCATTGACGCGCAATGGAGCGACGATCTTCACCACGCGCTTTTTACCGTGCTGACGGGCGCGAGAGAAGGCTATTACGCCGATTTCGGCTCGCTGGCACAGTTGGCGAAAGCGCTGGAGCACACCTTTGTCTACGACGGGATCTATTCGAGCTACCGAAAGCGCGTGCATGGAAAGGCGCCGCACAACCTGTCGCAACACAGGTTTTTCGGCTACATCCAGAACCACGACCAGGTGGGCAATCGCGCGGTGGGAGACCGGTTGCACCATGAGACCGGCATCGACCGCGCCATGGTGGCTGCGGCCCTGGTGATGACGAGCCCGTTTGTTCCCATGATCTTTCAGGGCGAAGAGTGGGCGGCTTCATCGCCGTTCCTCTTTTTCGCCGATCATGCCGACGCGGCGCTGGCGCGCGCGGTGTCGGAGGGCCGCAGGAAAGAGTTTGTCTCGTTTGGATGGGATCCGGAATTGATCCCCGATCCGGAGAAGCGTGAGTCCTTTCTGCGATCGAAGTTGAATTGGGACGAGCCCAGCGAAGGCCAGCACGCACGCATGCGCGCCTGGTATCGTGATCTGATCCGTTTGCGGCGTTCGACGCCTTCCCTCAACAATGGCGAGCCAGGAAATGCCCGCGTCATCTTCGATGAAGCGGAAAAATGGCTCACGCTGGAGCGCGGCGAAATTCTTACCCACTGCAACCTGGGTGCGGGCCGGCATCAATTCCACGTGCCCGAGGGTTCGACCCTGCTTCTATCCTCGCGCGACGCAATTGCAATCCACGATTCGGCTGTCACCCTCCCTCCCGATTCGGTAGCCATCATCCGCACCCCCGGCGCGAGCTACTGACGGATGCCAAACATAGAGTTCGGCAGTAGTGCGATCACGCGCATCTCTTTTTTTGCTTTTTCACGCGACCGCCTACCGCTCCTCGGCGTGGAGTGGGCCGTTAAGTCGCGTGAAGGGCGGCCCCGAAAACCACTGATGCAGAGTTGTTTACGTTGCCGGGCACACTACTTCAGTCACAAAAGACAACTCGATAGAGACCTGCGCATCCTAACAAACAGGAGGCGGGGACCCTGACGGAGTCCTGCCCGCTCAAAAATCCCGTGGAGAAAGTCTCCCCCGTTCGCGAGGATTGGTTCAAATGAATGAATTGACTTTCAATATCGCCGACTACCGCCCCCTGTTCCGGGTCAGGACCCATAATCAGGCTCCTGCCGTGAAAGAGCGGAGCGGCTTTGTTGTACTGAGCTCCAACGCCGGACCCAGGGAATACGCGTCTGGATGGTATGATCCGAGACCGTCAGTCGTTGACATCCGCTCGGTCCGCGAGGCCCACCGGCCCTCACCCCGGCACGGCAAGATTCTGCGCTTTTCCAATCCGGCTTCGCACCGCGTCTACACGATGCCTGCGCAGGAAACCCGGGAGTACCAGGATGACGATCCCGGGCCGCTGGTGGCGTAAGCACAGCGCCTCGTTTTTCCCATCGACCCGCTCAAAATCAGGAAGCCATCTGCAGGATCTTTTTGCTGGTTCTGCGTCCTTCCGCGCCGGTGAAATATCGTTCCCGCGCCAGGTTCGCAATCTTCAGCGAGCTCTCCAGCTTTTCACTGCCGGTCTCTTCGATGTGCTTGAGGACATCGCGATCCAATCGCGGGTCCAGAACCTTCTGCGCGATCCTCAACAACTCGACCCAGTCGTGCCATTCTCCTATAAAATCCTTCACCTCGCCCAATGCGTCCACCAGCTTTTCATCCGCCTGCGGGCTGAGTTGCAGCATGTAGCGCAATTCCTTGATGCGGATTCGGAAAAGATGCAAATTGTCCGCGTCGAGCGCGGGCCAGTGGCTCAACTCGTTGATCAGGATCCCCGGAGCGGCTTCGCCGTCCACCCCCGCCGGGTCGTTCTTCAGCTTCTTGCGAATCAGCTTCGACGATTGCTTCAGGAGCCGGCGAGCGTCGTGCCGCTGCGCGCGCACGACCGTGCGCAGCTTGCGGGCGCTCCCGACGCGCTTCTTTGCCAGGTGTTCGACCAGCCGGACCAGCGCTTCGCTCCCATGGTGGTTCGAGAGGATGAGCGCATCCCCAATCAGCACGTCCATGTCGCGGACCTTGCCGGCAGCTTTGCGTACCGGCGTAATGGCCTTGAGCAGCCGCCGCGATGATTTCTCCCTACCAATCACCAGGGCGGATACAGTCGCCTCCAGCCGGCGCGTCTGCGTACGCAGCGAGTGAACTTCATCGGGGCGCGGATTGGAGGGAAACGTGGACAACTGCTCGCGCAACCTGCGGAGGGGCTTTTCAACGCTTCTGGACTGGAGTTTCACGGCTCCGTTAGAACCTCAACAATGGCGACGGGGTTGGAATAAGACTAGTAAACACGGCGGCGGAGGAAGAAAGGCCCGGGGGTTTGACTCTCCCACAAGGTGCGGCTACCATAAGCATAATCCCTTAAGACCTAAAATCTATGGAGTCTCCCGTTGCGTCCAACACGACACAAAGTACTGGTTGTCGATGACGATCCTTCTCATCTGGAAATCTACGGTCTGCTGCTGAAACAGGCCGGATACGAACCGGTTTCCGCCCTGGTACGGTTTAACGGAGCCGACTTCCCCCAGGATCCGCAGATCGATGGCATCATCCTGGATTCCCGGCTCAAATCGCAGAAATCATCGTCGGACTTGGCGCGACAGATGCGCTGCCGCTATCCCAAGGCTCCCATTGTCCTGCTCTCCGATCGCTCCAGCGTGCCCCTTGAAATGGCGCCGTATGTATCGGGTTCCGTGCGCCGCGGCGAACCTGCCGAACTGCTGGAAAAGTTGTCGGTCCTGGTTTGCTGATCTTCTTGAAGAAGTGGACGATAAGAAAATCAAAACGGCCGGGTTGATCCCGGCCGTTTCGTGTCGGATGGGGTTTCCCTGACCCGGCGCTTACGCTTTTGCGGTCGCTAGCGCTTTCAGGCGGGCATTCAGGCGGCCCTTGTAACGGGAAACGGTGTTGGAGTGGAGAACGCCCTTCTGCACACTCTTGTCCAGGGCGGAAACGGTAGCGCGGAACTGCGCCTGGGCGGCCTTGACGTCGCCCTTGGCCAGCGCCTCGCGCAGCTCGCGCAGGGCGCCGCGCACGCGGCTGCGGTTGGCGCGGTTCACCGCGGCTCGTTTTTCGGTCTGACGGGCGCGCTTCAGCGACGATACGTGATTTGCCATTCGTGGTCCTTAATCTCTTTAGGGCTGGAGTTTACGGGATGGGCCAGAGTGCACACATCCGCCTCATCCCACGCAATTTCTTAGTCTACGGGAAAGCCGGCGAGGGGTCAAACGGGGCGGCCATGGAACCGGCCGCGACCAAACCACGTAACCCCCAGGGAAACTTTTTACCGTTTCTTTGACCAGCGGCATTGACGCCGAAAACCAGCGGCGCTACTCTGAGGCGCAGATACCGGATTTGGTCGCTAACACCATCCCGAGGGTTCGTGAGGCAGCTTCAAGGCCCTGGAGGGCTTTTGCTCAGAGCTGCCGGGCTTTGCCCCGGGCCTGCCGGGCCTCCCGCTTCAACGCTGGGGCTTGCGCCTGCCGGTCTCTCATCGCATCCAACTCAGTAGGCTTGGCTTTCGCCTCCTCTTCTGTCGTCGAAAGCGGCAGGGCGGCGCGAGGCCAGGGTAATTGCACGCCCAATGGCAACCTTGGAGGGTATTGAAAACATTGAAGATCGCTCTGGAGATCACCCCTAACCTTGAGCCCCTTTTCGGGACCCGCGATGAAAACCTCAGGTTGATGGAAGATAACCTTGGCGTCCAGATCGATCTTCGCGCCGATGCAGTGCACGTGGAGGGACCCGAAGACGGTGTAGCCCGCGTGCAGCGCATTTTTCAGGACTTCGAAGCGCTGCGCCGCCAGGGCGTCAATCCGCACAATGGGGAGCTGAACGGGATGCTGCGCCTGGTCGTGGCCGATCCCGCCACCACGCTGCGTTCGGTGGTGGATGCCGGGAAGGCGCGCTCGGCGGGCATCAAGCGGACCGTGCAGCCCCGGTCCATCAATCAGCGCAAGTACGTCGAGGCCATCGAGCAGAACGATATGGTCTTCGGAGTGGGGCCGGCCGGCACAGGCAAGACCTATCTTGCCGTGGCCATGGCTGTTTCCGCCATGAATGCCAAGAAGGTGAACCGAATCGTGCTGGTTCGGCCGGCCGTGGAAGCCGGCGAAAAGCTGGGTTTCCTGCCCGGCTCGCTGCAGGAAAAGGTGGATCCCTATCTGCGCCCGCTCTACGACGCGCTCTATGACCTGCTCGACCCCGAAAAGGTGGATAAGATGCTGGAGCGCAACGTCATCGAGGTGGCGCCGCTGGCCTTCATGCGCGGCCGTACGCTCAACGATGCGTTCATCATCATGGACGAGGCGCAGAACACCACCATCGAGCAGATGAAGATGTTCCTCACCCGCATGGGCAACAGCTCCAAGGTGGTGGTCACAGGCGATATTACCCAGATCGATCTGCCCAATCCTCGCAAATCGGGCCTGATCGATGCGATCAACATCCTGGAGGGGGTGGAAGGCATCCGTTTCTGCCACTTCGAGGATTGCGACGTGGTGCGCCATGCGCTGGTGCAGCGGATCGTGCGCGCCTACGAGAGCTCCAAGCCGCAGCAGCAGGAACTGCCGCTGGGGATGGGAGAGGGCATGGTTGTCGAGCCGGAATCGCGGCCCGCGGCGCAGCCCGTGCATCCTGCCAAGCCGCAGTGAGGGGGCAGTTCGCGTAAAATATAAGGTATTCCGGGGCTTCGCCACGGCGGAGCCCCGCGCACGATGATTCTTGTCGACTCAGACCTAGACCCCGACGCAGGATCCCCAGCGTCCATCACGAAGAGGGCCACCGATCCCGCGCCAACTGACCGCTACTCCCGTGTGCCCTCGGCCCGCACGCTGGTCCGTTTTTTGCGCCAGGTCCAGACGGCGGTGCGGCTGCGCGGCCAGGTTTCTGTCCTTTTGACGACCGATCGAAAGATTCGGCAACTTAACCGCCAGTTCCGCGGCATGGATAAGGCGACCGATGTGTTGTCATTCCCTGCGCCGAAAGCTGTTGCCGGAGAGGTTGCGGGGGATCTGGCCATCAGCGTGCCGACGGCGCGGCGCCAGGCGCGAGAACAGGGCCATACGCTGGCAGCCGAAATCAAGGTGCTGATCCTCCATGGCTTGCTCCACCTCGCCGGCTACGATCACGAGCGCGATGAGGGAGAGATGGCTCGGCGCGAGCGGCTGTTGCGGGGACGGCTGGGGCTGCCGCTGGGGCTGATCGAGAGGAGTGGTGATCCCACCTTCGCGCCAGAAAAAAGACGCGAAGATGGGGCACGGAGAGGTTCGTTGCGGGGACGGCGATCATGAGCTGGCTTGCCATCAGCATGGTGGTTCTGCTGGCGCTCATTGAGACGCTGGCGTCGTACATCAGCCGCGTCTATGCCGAGTTCGGCAAGATCCTCTCCCGCGAAGTCCAGGAGAACCTCGACGCATGGGAGGAGCGCATCGAGCCGCACCTGGGTCTGACCCGCGAGCACGCCGCCATCTCGGCCGCCGTCCTGCAGCAACTCGCGCTGGGCGTGATCGCGCTCGAATTCGGGGCAGTGCTGTTCGATCGCGGGCCGCACATGGGCCGGCCGACGTATCCCGAAATCGCGCAGGCGGTGCTGGGCGTGGTTCTGGTGGTGGTGTTCTGCAACCATGTGTTTCCGTGGCTGCTGTTTGAGCGCACGCGCGGCACGTGGGCGGTGCGGCTGATGTGGCCCATCCGCCTGCTGTTGTGGTTGATGACCCCGATCACCGTGATCATCCGCTTCTTCTTCTCCGTCGTATCGCTGGCGGAAGCGCCGGCCAAGACCCAGGAGGAAGCGGCGGTCGACGTGGAAGCCCTGCTCGAAGCCGGCGAAGAAGAGGGCATCCTGGAAAAGACCGACCTGGACCTAGTGCGCTCCGCGGTCGAGTTCGGCGACAAGCTGGTGCGCGAGGTCATGACGCCGCGGCCGCGCATGTTTGTGGTGCGCGATTCCACCACCATCGAACACTTCCTGGCCATGCTCAAGGAACACAACTACTCGCGCGTTCCGGTCTTTCAGGGAACCATCGACAATATCACCGGCATCGCCTTTGCGCACGACCTGTTGCAGATTACGGACGATGAAGCGCGCACGCGGACGGTGGCCAGCATCCAGCGGCCGGCGGCGTTTGTTCCCGAGACCAAGCGCGGCTACGAACTGCTGCGCGAGATGCAGCGCGAGAAACAGCACATGCGCATCGTGATCGACGAATACGGCGGCGTGGCCGGGCTGGTGACCATCGAGGATCTCCTCGAGCAGATCGTGGGCGAGATTCGCGATGAGCACGAAAATGACGCCCCGGCACAGGAACCGCAGCGCGAAAAGGATGGCTCGTGGGTGGTGCCGGGGAGCTTTGCCGTCGATCAGATCGGTGACCTCTTCGACGCGCAGATCGAGATTCCCGCGGGGTACGAAGCGACGACCGTCGGCGGCCTGGCCAGCGAACTGGAGGGCCGCATTCCGCTGGCCGGCGAAGTGGTGGTGCTCGACAGTGCGGGCTTGCGCATGGAAGTTGTGGCCTCCACCGATCGCCGCGTCGATCGCGTGCGCGTCTTCCCGCCTGCGGCGCCTTCAGGCAATGAATCGCTGGAGAAAGCCCGCGCCGAGGGCTGGCAAGGCTAGGCCCTTCGCGTAAACTCGCCTCAGGAGTACGAACCCGTTTTGAAATCCGGATTTGTTGCCATCCTCGGCCGGCCCAACGTGGGCAAAAGCACGCTGCTGAACGCGCTCACCGGCGAGAAGGTGGCTATCGTGACCGCGAAGCCCCAGACCACCCGCAACCGCATTGCCGGGGTGGTGGAGGTTCCCGCGCGCAAAGGAAAGCACCCGGCGGCGCAGATCGTGTTCGTGGACACGCCGGGGGTGCACAGGCCCGGCTCGCAACTCGACCGGCGCATGCTGCAGGAAGTGTACGAGGCGGTGGAGGAGCGCGACCTGGTGCTGGTGCTGGTGGATGCCACGCGGCGGGTGAGGCTCGAGGGAACAGGGAACAGGGAACAGGGAACAGCTGGACCAACTTCTGAGGTTTCGAAAACTGTTGCACAAGGGTCGAGCGAAGACGAATTTCTCTTCGCCATGGTGCGCAAGCTCGACTGCCCGGTGTTCCTGGTCCTCACCAAGATCGATCTTGTCCCCAAAGACCAATTGTTGCCGCTCATCGATTCGCTTACCGGGCAGCATGAGTTTGCCGAGGTCATCCCGGTGAGCGCGCGCAAGCGAGACGGCCTCGATCTCCTGCTGGAAAAAATCGTCGCGGCTCTGCCCAGGGGCGAGCGCTATTTTCCCAAGGATCAGTACACCGATCAGCCTACGCGCTTCATGGTCGCCGAGCTGATTCGCGAGCGCATCCTCGTGGAGACGGGCGAGGAAGTGCCCTACGCGGCCGCCGTCGTAATCGAGCGCTTCGAAGAACCGGAGCCGGCAGCGCCCAAATCCAATCAAAAGCCGCTGACGCGAATCGCGGCGGCGATCTACTGCGAACGCCAGGGACAGAAGGCCATTCTGATCGGCAAGGGCGGATCGAAGCTGAAAGAGATCGGCACCGGCGCGCGCAAGCAGATCGAGTCTCTGCTGGGCACGCGGGTATTTCTCGAACTGCACGTCATCGTCGAGCCGGGCTGGCGCGAATCGAAGAGCTTCATCGAATCGCTCGACTGGCGAAATCAGCTCGAGGAACTGGCCGAAAAACAAATAGAACATGAATGAATCAGTCCCTAACAGTCTGTGGCAGAAATCGTAATTTAAAGAAAAACCATCCCTCGGCGGCTAAAGCCGCGGTCATTCTGCGGCTCTTGCGGCACGGCTGAAGCCGTGCCCTTTCAAAACCAGACTTTCACCACAGGCTGCTAATCCCTAACCCTAACCCCTAACCCCTAACCCCTAACCCCTTATCCCTGTTTTCCCTACTGATCGTCCGGGTCGACCGCGGGAACGCCTTTGATCGACAGGAAGTACGACGCGCTTTTCTCTGCCGGAACTGCATGATAGGAGCGCGGCGTGGTCAGCGAAAAGAATTCGCGCAGGTCGGTGGTGGCGCGCGCATCCGCGAATCCGAGCTGTCCCTCGGCCAGGTGATTCACGCCTTCAATCATGCGCAGGATGCTGCCGAAATCATGCTGCTCGTTGCTGATGAATCCCGCGCGCGTGTACGCCGAGATCACGATCATGGGCACACGGAAGCCATGCTCGTAATCGCCATGGCAATCAGTGGATTTGCACGGCAGCTTCGAAGCCAAACGCGGAATTTCGTGGTCGGTCCAACCGCCCCAGTCATCCCAGATCACGATAATGGCCGTGTTCTCCCAGTATTTCTGACCCGCATCCTTGGTGCCCGCCGGGCAGGTATGGTTGACGCCGATGGCGTTCACGATCGCGGCCACCCACGACGGCCCGAATAAGTCATTGCCGCCCGCGTGATCCGACCACTTGTCATCGGGGGTGACCCAATTCACCTGCGCCAGTGAGCAGTTGGTGATGTCGTTCAGAATGTCAGTTCCGTAGTTACCAATATTGATATTGGCATTCCATTCCGTTCCGGTACAGGTAAGCGGGGATGTGGGATCGGCGTTGGGATTAACAAACTTCGGCTCACAAATCTGTTTGAACGCGACGGGCGCGTTGGCCAGCGCACCGGCAGTCGCGGCGTAGTATTGCCAGGTGATTTTGTGCGGATCGAGAACATCGGCCATGGTTTTGTGGCTCTCGCAGAATGAGCCAACCGGATCGGTAGGATAGATGAGCGCGACATTGGCCGCGGTGCACTCCTGCACAGACCGGTCGTCGAACACCGAACACCCACGGGGCGGGGAACTCAGCGCCGGCGAGAGGATGTTGTTGGTTGCCGTTTTCGGAGCAAGGCATCCGGACTCGGAGATGGTGCTGAAATCTTCAGCCACAAACGTTGCCCGGGCGTCGTCCGCGGCGGTCGCCGCCGCCGTCCCGGAGAATAGATACTGGTGGGCCGCATAGCTCGGTCCCTGGTTCGACTGGAACATGTAATTCGCCCAGCCATACTGCTTGGCGAACGTGAGGTAGGGATCGAGCAGAT
The DNA here is from genome assembly GCA_963720105.1 of uncultured Acidobacteriota bacterium. Classification (GTDB taxonomy): domain Bacteria; phylum Acidobacteriota; class Terriglobia; order Terriglobales; family Acidobacteriaceae; genus Telmatobacter. The sequence continues at coordinate 113,199 of CAVREL010000076.1, forward strand.
GGCCCGGCGTTCCGTTGTAATTGGTGACCGCGGTGTTTTCGACATAGGCGTAGGCGCCGCCCGTGGGAACCGTGATTCTCCACGCGCCGTCGTCGCGGCACTCGAGCGTGGCCGGATCGGGATCGCACATCTTCTCGAAACTCCAATGCGAGTGCTGGGGCAGCACGCTTCCGTACAACGGCGCGGGCTTCAACCTGATGGGAACCGCAGCGCCGTTCTGATTGGAAACGCCGCAGGGCGCGATGTTATAGCAGCTCGAAGTAACCGGCGCCGGCGTGCACGCGGTCAAGCCCGCGGCGTTGGGCGGAATGGGGCAGGCCGGCGTGAGGAAGTGAAACAGGTTGTCGGGAGTGCGATTCTCCTGCACGATCACCACGATGTTCTTTATCTGGGGCGGGAACTGGGCAAACGCGGTTGAGCAGAAGACGATCAGTGAAGCGAAGATGCGAAGCCTCATCAGGCAGACCTCCGGATTTTACGCCGAGCAAATCCCGCGCGAACAAACATAGCGCCCGTTGCGGAGATGAACCACAGCGGACTGGCTTGGCTGATCGCGATCCGCAAAACGAATCGGACCATTTCGACCTGATGGCAGGAGTCGAACCGGAACCCAAAGCCGGTCGAAGCGCGAACCGGCGAATTATCTATCAGGCTTTCTTGTAAGGACCCCGGGCGCGTTTCGATCCGCGCCGCTCATGAGCAGGATTTCACGAACACCAGCCATTTTACATTACGAGCAGATGAACTTTCCCCAAGTGACGATGAGGCCGGCGGCGTTTATCTGCCGCGCACGTGCCCGCGGCCGTTGGTCTTCACCGCGTACATGCGCGTGTCGGCCGTCCCAATGATTCCATGAACCGTAGTTCCGTCCTGGGGTGCGGTAGACAGCCCGATGCTGGCGCTGACCGTCAGTTCCAGCCCGTTCTTCATCCGGAAGCGGGTGTCCATCAGTGCGCGGTGGACGCTGGTGGCTTGTTCCATGGCGGCATACGCATTCGTCTCGGGCATCATGATCACGAACTCATCGCCGCCATAGCGGAAGCAATCGTCCTGCTTGCGGCTCAACTCCTGCAGCCGCTGGCCGGTGCTGGCCAGCAATTCGCTTCCCACCAGATGCCCGTGCACGTCATTGACCAGCTTGAACTGGTCAAGATCGATGAACGCCAGGCTGACCGGCGGGCGGCAGAGTTCTTTCGCCAGCACGTCGTAGAGATGGCGCACGTTGAACAGTCCGGTGGTGTCGTCGGTAATGGTGAGCTGCTGAATGCGGGCCACGTCGTTCGCGTTTTCGATGGCGATGGCTGCGTGATCGGCCAGGATATGGAGGAAGGCGATGGTGTAGTCGGAGAGCTGGCCGGGGCGCGGATTGAGAATCTCGATCACCCCATGCGTGCCCTTGCGCCCGCGCAGCGGGAGCGCAATGACCGACTGCACCTTGCGAAGTTTTGCGGTATGGGGCGTGTGCAGGCGGGGATCGTCGAGGGCCTCGGGAACAATGAGAGTCTCGCCGTGCTGGGCTACCCAGCCGGCCACCCCCTCGCCGACCTTCACCCGCAGGTCACGCAGCGAGCTTTCTTCACCGCCCGCGGCCAGGGCGTAGTAGAGCTCCTGGGTCGCCGCATCCAGCATCAGAAGCGTCCACAACTCCGCGTCGATGAAGCGCTCCATGTGATCGAGGATGGTGCGCAGAATGGTGTCGAGATCGAAGCTCTCGGTCAGCGATCGCGCCAGGCGATGAAATACAAGAAGATCATCGAGCGGGATGCGGTTTACCGTCTCTTGCGTCATCCAGGAACCTATAAGCCAGGGATTATCCTGCCACTACTTTTACATACAAATCAGTTTTGCGCAGCCCGGGATCGGTGGTTTGTGACCAAAACGCCAAATGTTCCCAAGAATTACGAATTCCGTCGGCCGGTCCGAATAGGATTATCCGCCAATGTGCACCATCGACCGTGACGGCTTGAGGAAGCCCGCCTCACCGATGTGATGGCGCGCTTCCTTCTTCTGAACTGTACGAAAGATATATTGGCGCAGTTCCGCATCGCTTTCTCCGTCGCGCATGCGGCCGTAGAGGTCGTGCTCCACTTGGGAGAACAGGCAGGTGCGGATTTTGCCGTCGGACGTGAGCCGCACGCGGCTGCAGGCGCCGCAAAAGGCCTGTGTGACGGGCGCGATAATGCCGATCTCGCCTGCGCCGTCGCCGAAGGTGTAGCGCCGGGCTGTCTCGCTGGCTTCATTCGGAGGCAGTTCCACGAGGGGAAGAACGCGGCCGATGCGTTCCACAATCTCACGTAGCGGCACCACGATCCCGGGCGACCACAGCCGCCCCTCTTCGAGCGGCATGAACTCGATAAAACGCACCACCACGTCTTCCTGGCGCGCGAAGTGGGCGAACGCTTCCACCTGGTCGTCGTTGAATCCGCGCAGCAGGACGCAGTTGATCTTGACCGGGGCCAGGCCGGCGTCGCGGGCCGCGCGAATCCCGCCCAGGACGGCTTTGAAGCTGCCCGGCACGCGCGTGATGCGCTCGAAGACGCGCTCGTCGACTGCATCCATGCTTACCGTGACTCGCGAAAGCCCGGCGGCCTTGAGCGGCGCGGCCAGCGAGTCGAGGAGGTGGCCGTTGGTGGTGACGGCCAGATCGAGCGGCTCGCCCTCGAGGGTACGCAGATGCGCCAGCTGGCGGATCAGGTCGACCAGCCCGCGGCGAAGCAGCGGCTCGCCCCCGGTGAGCCGGACCTTGGAGATGCCCAGCCCGACAAACAGCCGGATCATGCGCAGGTATTCGTCGATGGCGAGCTCGGGGTACTGAGGACCGTCTTCCCCGGTGCGGCAATAGACACACTTGTAATTGCAGCGGTCGGTGATGGAAACCCGCAGGTCATGGATCACCCGGCCATAGCTGTCAGTGAGCCGGGCGGCGCCGGTTTCCGCTTGCGGAGAGGTGAGGGAAGCAGCCATCGCCATTTTCAGGCTATACCCTTTTGCGGTGCCGCGCACCCTTCAATGGCAGGCAAAGCTCGCGGGGAACAGCCGCATAAGTGGTTTGAGAAACAAACTGGCTCTAAAGTTTCAACTAATCGATACGCGGCGAACCGCGCCGCAGGATCAGGCCGGCTGCGCCGAAAACCGCGATAATGCCGCAGGCAATGAGAAAGTAGTACGCCATGGGATGGATCCAGCCGGGAGAGTAGCTCAGATCCTGCCCCACCCAGAGGAGGAGCACGGTGGCAATCACCGCGAACTGGCCGGCGATGACCAGAAACGTATGTCCCAGGTCGCGCCGTTTGTCCAATGCCTCCACCTGGTCAGGAGTCAGATTGCGTTCTTCCGGGGGAAGCAGGGTATTTGCCATTCAAAGATCTCCTCGCCGGCCCGCCCCGACCTCTGGCCGCAGACCGCTTTCCACTCTTGATTCAATCACATCTGGCGCCGGCGATGCCACGGCCAGGCAGCGAAACGCGCCCTATTTGCAGTGTACGCGGCTGGTCATTGCGAAACCGCAAATACCAGCAGCCGGGCGTCTGTCGTTCCCTGGCGCGGCGCGGCCACCAGCAGCTTGTGCCACTCGGGAACATAGAGCCCGGTACGTGCTCCGGGAGCGGTGGGCACCTTGGCGCGCGAGACCAGGGCGTCGCCGAAGCGGATATACAAAACATTCACCAACCCGGGTCCTTCGATCACGTAGACCATGCGCAGGGTTTCATCGATGAAGATGTCGTCGGCGTCGTCGCCCACTGCGGCAAGCCAGGCGGTGATATGCCCGGTCTGGGAGTTCACCACCTGCAGGCGCGGAGGCTTGCGGCAGGGAATGAGCAAGCGTTGAATCGTCCGGTCCACGGCCATGGCAAAGTTCGCCGCGCCCATGGGATGGGCCCATTCGGGGTTGACCGCCTGGCTGGTGAAGTCGATCAAGGCGATGCTGTGGTTGTCGGGCAGATTGACCGCAAGGTGCCGGCCGTCGGGCGTCAGTTGAAAGGATTCGGGGTGCGCCGGCAGCGCGAAGTTCGCCTTCCGCGCCAGGTCCAGGCCCAGTACCGCGATCGCGCCCTTCCCGTACCCGGCCAGAATTTGCTCGTGGGCCGCGTCGTAGCGGAGGTTGTCGGCGTCGTCGCCGAGGGTGATTTCGTGGAGCGGCTTCAGGGTGTGGCTGTCGAAGCTGCGCACCGTTCCATCCCCGCCGCCGGCAACGTAGACCGCGCCATTGGCAGGAACGTACGCCACTCCCTGCGGTTTCTTCAGGCCCTTGATCTCGTCGGTGCGTTTGCCCTGGGCAACGTCGACAATCTCCAGGGTTCCATTGCCGAGCGCGGCGACAAAGACGCGCTGTCCGGCGACATCCGCCGCCATGTGGTCGATGCGGCCGTCCACGCCGGGAAGAGGGATTTCGCCCTCCAGGCGCAACGAACCAGGCGGCGCCTGAGCGACGCCGGGCGCACAGACTGAAATCAGGCAGAGAGCGAGAAGAATTTTTCGTAGCATCATCGGGTGGGCTTTCTTTTTTCCTTTGTGGTCGAAGGTCCCACCCTGGCGACAGAAAGAAATCGCGAGGATCGGGAGATCTGTCGAGAGTTCATTCGTTGAGAAACGCAAGGGATTGCAGGCCGACAATCTCGAACGGCTTGCGGCAGCGGATATTGGAGCAGGCCAGCTTGTCGTCGCGGCGCACCATGTAGGACTGGGCCTTGGCGAAACGGGCGCGGTCGCGTTCGTCGGCGTGGCGAGGCAGTTGCGCCCTCTTGCGGCGGACCACCCAGGTGACCTTGTATTCGTTGGCCTGTCCGCATTTCGGGCAGGTGAGGTTGTGGGTGCGCAACTCCGTGGTTTCGTTAAAGAATTCCCGCTCTTCCATAGCCGACTCTCCGCCTATTTATTGGGACACCGCACTGCCGAAGCCGGGACGAGCCGGGGAGCGTCCTCAGGGACCCGGCTTGCTCACCGTCACCCATTATTGACTAAAGAGCCCCGGCTGCTCCACCCTTCCACCAAGGGCGGGAATACTCCATACTCGCCTTCAGGATTCGAATTCATGGCGAAACGCAAACGCCGGCCGGCGCGTTTTTCAGTCACCAAGGCGGTGAAGGCCAACGCCCGCCGGCGCGTGGGACAACCCAAGCCCGCGAAGGTGGTGGATGATGCTCCGCGCACCGGCCGCCGGGCCAAGTACAAACCCCGGCTGGATGATCTGATCGAGAAAGGCGAATGACGATGGCGAAAGCGGTAGGAGTGGGCGGAGTATTCTTGAAGGCGCGAGACCGGAAAGCGCTGAGCCAGTGGTACGAGACCCATCTTGGTCTCGGCGGGCGGGTGAGCGACGACGCCCTGACCTTCGAGGGACCGGCGTCCATGGGCACCACCGTGTTTGGGTTGTTTGCCGCCGAGAGCAAATATTTCGGCGACGGCCCTCAGCAATTCATGGTGAACTTCCGGGTGGATGATCTGGACGCCTTGCTGGACCAGTTGGCCGCCGCCGGCGTACGCGTCGATCCCAAACGCGAAGATTACGGGGACTACGGCCGCTTCGGCTGGATCTGGGATCCGGAGGGCAACCGGGTGGAGTTGTGGCAGCCGAAGACAGAAGCCTGAGCTTGTCTGCGCGGCTCGCCCGTGTTTTACGGCAGCAAGACGCCTGCCTTACAAAGTCCGACCATGGGGGGTCAAGCGCCCTACACCGTCCTACATGGCGTGTAAATTGCAACACCTAGAGCAGTTTCACAATTGCTTTAGACCGGCTTTGAAAGGGCACGACTTCACAGGCTGCGGAAAAACGGGGAATGTGCAGCGAAATTGCGCGGGCGAGCATAGCAGGGGCTAAAAGCCCGCGTTGATTTTGGGCCACTTGCGGCACGACTGAAGTCGTGCCCTGACACAAAGCACATCCCGTAACGAGTTTTTCCGCAGCCTCTTCAGTCGTGCCAAAAGACGCCAAGAAACACCGTGGGCTTCAGCCCCCGAGGGAGGGTCTTCCTGGTTTACAGAATTTCTTAAAATGCTCTAGCGAGTGGCACACCCGGCATCCGCCTCAGACTGGCTGGCTTTCCAGCCAATCCGCCAGTTCGGCATGTCCGCGCTCGCGCGCAAATTCTCCAGCCGTCTTGCCCAGATCGCTGCGATGCTGCGCATGGGCTCCGCTCTCGATCAGCATTTCGATCAGGTCGCGGCGGTTGGCGGTGGCGGCCGAAAACAGGGGCGTGAACCCGCCCACCTGGAGGGCATTGGGATCGGCGCCATGGGCCAGCAGCAGCTTCACGGTCGGGGCGTTGCGCCCCAGGGCCAGGGCAGCGTGCAGCGCCTGGTTGCGCTGCGGGTTCTTCGATACCGCATCCACCTGCGCGCCGTGCTGCAGCAGCATGTCCACCGCTTCGGGGGTGCCGAATGCGGCCGCCAGGTGCAGCGGCGTCCAGCCGTCGCCGGAAAAGGAATGGACCGCGCCCGGATCGGCCGTGAGGATGTCTTCAAGGCGCAGTACGTCGCCCACCGTTGCCGCTTCGAAAACGTCGAGAAGAATGCCATGAGTGGCCATCTGCGCGAGCAGGTAATCACGCACCACCGGCTGGCCGGCGTACACCGACCACAACAGCGCCGATACGCCTTGCGGATCGCGCGCCTCGATGAGCTTCGGGTTGGCCTCCGCAGCCGCCGCGATGTCGGCTGTGGCTCCGCTTTGGATCAGCTTGAGAAATTGCTGGCTCACGTTGGTTCTCTCGCCACGCTACCGATTGCGTGTTCTCTGCTCTCTGTTCTCTGCTCTCTGATCTAGGGCTGTTTCGTCTGTGGTTGGTTTGCCGTATAGGGGCCTGGAAGCGTCGGTGCTTCGGGTTCGGCTACCTTGGCGCTGGCGGCATCCGTGCCGCCTCCGGCTGCGGTTCGGTTGGAGTATATGCGGAACTCCACCAGCAGGTCGAGCAGCACCGGCACCGGTTTGCCATCCTTCATCGCCGGCTGAAACGTCGTTTTGCGAATCGACGCCACGGCATTCTCGTCGAGGCCAAAGCCGATGGGGCGTCCGACGGCGATTTCCGCGGGCTTTCCGTCGGTCCCGACCACGACATGATACAGGGCCACGCCGGCGACCCCGGCGGCCTGCGCCTGGTCGTTCGAGGGCGGCTCGAAATTGGTCAGCAGCCGCGCCTTCTGATCCACCATGTTCTGGCGAAGGACGGAGGGATCGGTTGGTTTGTAAGTGGTTTTCGCCGAGGCCTCCTGGTAGAACAGCTTCCAGAAATCAGGCAAAGAGGCAATCATGCGATCGTCGAGCCCCGGCGCGAAGACGCGGTCGAGAGCCTGCTCGAGAATCTGATTGGCGCGCGCCTGGCTGCGGACAATCCCGCCATCCTCACCGGCCGGTGCGGCCGATGACGATGCCTCGCCCGTTTGCGCCGCGGGCGGATGGGCTTGCATGGTTTGCGATGTGGCCCGCGGGGTATCTCCCTTGGCGTGTTTGGGCTTCTTCTCGTGCACCACTTCCGCGCGCTCGATGCTGATTCTGAGGACCTTCTTCTTGGGCGTGATGCGCACCTTGTCCGAAGCGGCCAGGGGATCTTCTGTGGGCCTCGCGCCCAGGAAGTGGAGCCCATAGCGGATGCCGACGAGTTCCACCTTGTGCTTGCTCAGGTGCACCCTGTCGATCTGAACCATGCTGAGCGTGTACGGGACCTGGGCCGAGCTGCCGGCAAAATGGCCCTGCTCGTCGAAACGCAGCTCGTCGCCGAGATATCCCCCGCGCAGGTAGAGGGTTTTGCCCTGCAGCCGATGGCGCAGCTCGTCTTCGCTGATAGCGCGAACTTCGGGGGTATTCGGAGCACTCGTGGATGCCGCGCGCCCCGGTGCGCTGCCGGGCGCTTGGGCGTTCGCAGCGCAGCCCATCGCCAACAGAATTGCGGCCATTGCAGGCGCAGCGATGCGGCACGAAAAAAGGAATCGATTCGCAGGTGAACGCATGGGGAAGCACTCCTTTGCGCCAATGCAATCAGCATAACGCAATGCATGAGGCTTCGGAGTAGCAGGAAGGCCCGGTGTGCCTTCAGAGGCATTAAGGGTCAAGCGCGCCCGGATCGCTGGCCCAGGCGGTAGAGGATGCGCCGGAACAGGCCCATCATGCGGCGCGTGTCGAGCGCGGATGGAGCGAGCCGCCGTAACAGCAGACGGAGGTCGTGGCGGTTGGCGGGCTGCATGGCCCGCGGTGAGTAGCCTGCGGCAACCATGGTTTCCTCAATGAGCCCGGCCAGCCGGTCGAGTGCTCCCGAAGGGGAAGCCGGTTCGCCAGTTGAAGCTCCGTGCCCCATCTTCGCGACTTCTTTCTGTCGCGAAGGTGGGAGACCATGGACCCGGCTATCGCTCTCTTCCCGTCCCGAATCCATCCCGCGCGCCACCTCATACAGGCACACCGCCGCCGCCTGGCCCAGATTCATCGATGGTTGCCGCGGGTCGGTGGGGATTTCGATCAGGGCGTGGCAGTAAGACAAATCATCGCGTGTAAGACCGTGCTTCTCCGGTCCGAAGACCAGCGCGACGCGTCCTCCAGCGGCGAGCTGGTTCGCAAAGATCGGCCCGGCGTCGGGCAACGGAATCACCGGCTGCTCCGGCTTGCGGTGGGCGCGCGTACCGGTCCCGGTGACAAACACGCATTGGGCCACCGCCTCGGCTAGAGACTCTGTCTGTTTTGCGCTTTGGAGCAAGTCCGGAGCTCCGACGGCGGATCGCGCCTCGCGCCAATGAGGCTCGTACGGCGCCACAACGGTAAGCCGCGAGAAACCGAAATTCGCCAAGGCCCGCGCCACCGCGCCAATGTTGAGCGGATTGCGCGGCGAGACGAGGACCACATCGATGCGGTCGCGTTGTTCCGGGGTGAGCAAGAACCAATTCTAGCGGCCGCCGCGAGCGTAGCGCTGCAGCGAGATTGCTACACTGCTCACACGTATGATTCCCGATACGCTTGCATTTCACTCCGAAGCTGAAGCCCTGTGCGCCACCGCCCGCTGGTGCTATGCGCGCGGATGGGTTCCGGCCACCAGCGGCAATTTCAGCGTACGCAATCCCGCCGGGGCGCACATTCTCATTTCCCCCAGCGGACTCGACAAGGGCGGCTTGACCACCGCGGACCTGCTGGAGACGGATCTCGACGGGCGCCCCGCCGATCCGGCAAGAAAGCCATCGGCAGAAACCACGCTTCACGCCGCGATCTATCGGGGGCGGCCGGATGCGTTCGCGATCGTGCACGTGCACACCGTCTGGAACACCCTGCTGTCGGGGCGATTCGCGGCGGCGGGTTATCTGCGGCTGGAAGGCTACGAAATCCTGAAAGGCCTGGCCGGCGTGACCACGCACGAGTACGCGGAGCGCGTCCCGATCCTGAACAACTCGCAAGATTACGAAGAACTGGCGGCAGGCCTGGCGCGGGCGTTGCACGAATATCCCGACGCCCACGGGGTTCTGCTGAGCCGTCACGGGCTATATACTTGGGGCAAATCGGTGGCCGAGGCGCGCCGCCACCTGGAGGCGCTCGAATTTCTGTTCGAGGTGGAGGGGCGGCGGCTGATGGGATCGATCGATTAGATGTTCGATTCCCATGTCCGAAAAACTCGGAATGCGACACCCCGATCCCACCCTAGGCGCAATGACAAAGACGCGCCGGGGGTGGGGCACCCGGGTTCATACCTAATACAGGAGCACATCATGGCTGTTCTTCGCTTCCCCGATTCGAACGAAATGATCGAAGGCGAATCCGGCATTCGCTCTGCGCTGGCCGGCCTGGGCATCGATTACGAGCGATGGAGCCTCGATCGTGTGCCGCCCGATTCGTGTGCCGAGGCGGTGCTCACCGCCTACGCCGATGAGATTACCGACATGAAGCGGCGCGGCGGTTACGTGACGGCAGATGTGATTGACGTGAATCCTGCGACCCCAAACCTCGAGGCCATGCTGGCGCGCTTCGACAAGGAACACATCCACGACGAGGACGAGGTGCGGTTTATCCTCGCCGGCAGGGGAATCTTCTTCCTTCATATCAATGACCGCGTGGCCTCGGTCGAGGTTGGGCCGGGAGACATGCTGCGCGTGCCGCGCGGCACCACCCACTGGTTCACGCTCTGCGAGGACCGCCGCATCCGCGCCATCCGCTGGTTCCAGAACGTCTCCGGCTGGACGCCGCACTATACGGAATCGGGCGTGGACAAAGGCTATCAACCGGTGTGCTTCGGGCCGGTTTACCTGGGACCGCGCGTCGAATCGAAGATCAATCTGAACGCATGAGCGAAGCATGTCACCCCAACGACATAGACCCGTCGTTGGGGACCCCGATACGGCCGAAGCTATACCTGCTCGATGTCGAAGGCACGGTTGCGCCGTTGTCGCTGACCAGCGAGGTGCTGTTTCCTTACGCGCGGGCGCATTTTGATTTTTTTTTGAGGCAAAGCATTGCCGAATTCGAAATGAAGGGAGACGATGTCGAGCCGCGCGACATCGGCGAAGGCACCGTGCTCTGGGATTTGGCGATGCTCAGACTCGAGAATCGCGCTGACCCCGATCCTGAGGCTCCGCAGATTCTGCCTGACTCCGTGGCCGAACTTGGGGTCGTGTCTATGAGCCCAGCGCACGGAATTCCGCGCATTCTGAAGTACATCTACTGGCTCATGGACCACGACCGCAAATCGACCGCGCTGAAGAGCCTGCAAGGCAAGATATGGAAGACGGGATTCGAGTGCGGCGAACTAAAAGGCACGCTGTTCGAGGATGTGCCGGATGCGTTGCGGCGCTGGTCGGCGGATGGGCGCGTAGCAATCTACTCGTCGGGCTCGGTGGAGGCGCAGAAGCTGTTCTTTCGCCATTCAACCGGCGGCAATCTTACGCCGCTGATCTCCGGCTATTTCGACACACGCACGGGCCCAAAGATGGAGAGCGCCAGTTATGCTGCGATTGCGGCGGCGATGGACATCGCGCCGGCTGAATTGATGTTCTTTTCCGATGCGGTGCGCGAACTTGATGCGGCGCGCGAGGCGGGATGCGGGACGCGCCTGGTGATGCGGCCGGGCAATGCGCCTGTAGACGATCCGCGCGGACACAGCGTAGTTGAATCATTCGCCGGTTTGTAGGCTCTAATGATCGTGAGCTGGACCAACCCTGCTGAAGCAGCCCTGACCGAGTTGACCCGCGCGCCCATCGTGCGCTTCTCGGTGCTGGCGCTGAGTTCGATCTTTTTTCTCGTCGATCCGTTCGCGGCCATCGGGTCATTCCTGGCCATCACGGCAGGCGCCGACGCCGCGCGGCGCAAGCGCATGGCGCGCAAAGCGGCGTTGACGTGCTTCATCGTGCTCACGTCGTTCGCGCTGGCCGGGCAATTCATATTCCGCATGTTCGGCATTACGCTGCCGGCCTTCGAGATCGCCGGCGGCTTGATCCTGCTGCTCATTGGCATCGATATGCTGCAGGCCAAGCGCTCGCCCACCCAGGAAGCTTCCGGCGACAAGGAAGAAGCCGCGGAGAAAGAAGACGCGGGGATCGTGCCGCTGGGGATTCCCATGCTTGCCGGGCCGGGAGCGATCTCGTCGGTGATGGTGCTGGTGGGGCAGGTGGTGCATATCTGGCAGTGGCAGATGTTCGCCATCCTGGGGTCGATCGCGGTAACGGCTCTGGCCAGCTACTGGGTGCTGGCGGGCGCGGATCGCGTGCGGCGGGTGATGGGCGAGACGGGGATTCGGATTCTTGTGCGCATCATGGGCCTGCTGCTGGTGGCGCTGGCCATGCAGTTCTTCGTGAACGGGCTGACGGATCTGGGGGTGATCTCCAAGCAGGGATAAAGGAAACTCTGTTAGCAGATCTGGCAAAAAGGGGTTTGTCGAACTTATCGATTCCAGGCCTCACAATCGAACATGGAACACACGGCACGAGGTGCGAGAAGGAGTTTTGCGACCCGAAATCGATCAGTTTGTTACTCGATGTAGCTTTTTCATTTCCTTAATGCCCGTTGATTCATCGACCTGAACGAGCTTGTTTGTATTCTCGTTTCCTCCGAATGACCACCGAAAATAGTAGGACTTCCCTGGTTCAACGTTAACCTGGCATCTACGGCCTCTGTGGAGCAGCATGAGCATATGGTATGGATTCGGAGATGTTTGGATTTGGTCAGGCTTGGGGATGAGGCATTTTTCTTCGCTTCCGGTTATCGCGCTGTACTGGGCGAATTCGAGCCCGGAGCCCTCCAATTCCTGCTGACACCGAAGAGGAACGCCCCTACCCTCGCGCCCTGTGCAGTGCAGGTCGTGTACGAGGCCAGCATGACCTCCCATCGAGCCCTGTAAGAGGGCCGAATGCATCCCTTCAGGTACGACGACGTCACAAGCATAAAAGGCCTTTTTCAGGGCCGCATAGCAGGCTTCAGCGCTTTCTGTAGACGCAGAAGCCCACTTTCGCCAATCAATAGCCGAGCACCCTGGGTACTTGGTCCACAATCCTCCGGGTTGAGAAACAGTGGTGGTCATATGGCCCAGAATAGTCTCGGTTGAGACGACCGTGGTCGGACCAGCAGACACGACTGAAGCTTCGGCGTAGCTGTCGTTGTCCAACTCGGCTGCGAGTTCGCCGTTGACAAACACCAGAGGGTGCGCACGTGCGCCGGATATGCTCCCCTTACGGTAAACATAGATCTTCGCCCCGCCATACCCACCTGCCGACTTCGTGCCTTCTCCTTGACCCCAGGCCGCTCCCAACACTGCAAAAAACAGCGCAAAAGCTGCAGCTAAGTGACGGGCGATTGTGACATTGCGGCGACCAAACTCAGAACACATGTTTCCTCTCCGAGTTGAAGTTCAGGTAACGCCTTGGACAGCGTGGAGAGTCTAGCACCTCCGAGGGCGTAAACGCCAAGAGACTGCTTTCCACAGACCCCGCCGCTTTCCCACAGCCGCGACACTTGCGTTAAAGCTAGGTGATTGCTATTCTCAAAAAGCTGCACCCGACGCCACGAGCAAGAAAAAACGCGGGTTGCGGATGGGAATAGCGTGTGCTATTCTAAACAAGCTGTATATTGAGCGATGGAGCCTCCCGGTGGCCGTTGGGCCTGCCCGGAATGGGAAGTGGGAAGCTGGTTCGTAGGGTCAGGAGAGGTCGGTTTATAGCCCCTGGACCCCTGTAGGTAATCCTTCAGAGAACAAGCCATTGCAAGACCCGGGAATATTCCCGCGAGCCGCGAGCGGCTCGAGCGATGCTGGTCGCTGTTTGAAAGCTTTGCGCTGCGCGAAAGATGCTGAATCGAAAAGGCTTGCTGCTTGTCCGGTTCGGTCCTGGAAGGCCGGGAATCAACCCCGGCGGTGTGGTTGAACGGCCACAAAACAGGATCGAAAAAGAAGTTTGACATAGAGCAAGAAGTTCGATAGGTTTAGAAAGTTCGCGCAAAAACGGCCCAGGGCACTGAAAAGTGCAGTTTTGGCCCAGCGCATCAAGTTCGGGGACACTCCTGGCGTCACAGCCAGGGGCCTCGATCCAAAAGGGCGCCGCTCAGGCGGAGGGCTCTCACGGATCTTTGAAAACTAGGTTGAACATGCCAGTTATGAGAATGGATCAGGTTTGGCTTGATCATTCTCACAAGTAAGGTTCCCTGCGCACCGTCTTTCGAGACAGAGTGCAGGGACGGTCGATCTCG
>CAVREL010000077.1:0-17653 GCA_963720105.1 uncultured Acidobacteriota bacterium
GTCGGAGTGGTATTCAAAGCGCTAGAGGTACCATCCGCTAAACGTCTGGAGTGTCAGATCACGAAGAGTAGACCACCTATAGCAAGCGCCACCGATGGGCACGCCTCGCCAGTCCGCTATAATAGAACACTGTTTCTTATCGGACTTTTATTCGAATGTAGGGTGAAGGAGCCATCGATCGCCGTAATTTTGATAGTTTAGAAGTGCTCTTCGCTAGAAATGGGTCCCTTCAGTCGCTAAATTCGCGCATATGGGCCGCCTTATCACGTGCTTACACTAGTTATAATCTGTTTAGCCGTGCAAATCATGCCGATTTGGTCCTCAGATTTTACCGAAACTATTAGCGTTTGATTTCCCAAATATCGTGAACTAGCTCGGCTTTAACGCCGCGTAGTACTTTGATCCTGTCTCGGATTTGCCCGCAAGCTCCGTCAGCAAAAACTTTCGCAAAGGTTCCTAAAGGTCCCAATCACAGCTTCCACCCAGCGGAGACTGGTTCGCTCCAGACTGGATCCTCCGCCAAGCAGTCTCCTCGATCATCGCCGCTCCCACCGGCTGAGTGTGCCCGGCGATCTGACGCTGCTCGTCTTCGCGACACGCGGCCAGCAACTGCGCGTTCAGAAAGTATCGGCACATGCGCTGGAGGACCTCATCGGTCTGCCGGCCAGCCAGGTCAACGACGACCGGCTGTATCGGGCATTGGATCGCTTGCTGCCGCACAAGGCCGCTTTGGAGAAGCATCTGCGTACGCGCTTGGGAGAATTGTTCGCGCTGGATTACGACCTGTTACTGTATGACGTCACCAGCACCTATTTCGAAGGGGAGGCGGCGGCAAATCCCTTGGCCCAGCGCGGTTACAGCCGCGACCATCGCCCTGATTGCAAACAGGTCAACATTGCTTTGGTAGTGACGCGCGAGGGGATGCCGCTGGGTTATGAACTGTTCACTGGCAACCGCGCCGATGTCACCACGGTCAAGGAAATCGTCGAGACCATGGAGCGGCGTTATGGACTGGCGAGCCGCATCTGGGTGATGGACCGGGGGATGGCCAGCGCGGCGAATTTACAGTGGCTGAAAGCCAGCGGGCGGCGTTACCTGATCGGCACGACGCGGGCGGGGCTGCGGCAGTTTATTTTCAGACGAACCTCCCCCACAGGCTGGCAGTCGGTGGGCGAGGCGGTGGAGGTAAAACTGGTGGCTGGCGCAGCGGGGGAGGACAGCTATTTGCTGTGCCGCTCCACCCAACGTCGGGCCAAAGAGCAGGGTATGCATCAGCGCTTGCCCAGCGTATCGACCAAGGCCTTGAGCGCCTGGCGGCGCGTATCGCGCGGTCCAAGGGGCCGCTTGAGCGCAGCGCCTTGGACCGACAGATTGGACGACTGCTGGGCGCCAACGGCCACGCCGCAGGCCGCTACATAGTCGAACTGGTGGATGATCCGAGCTGCGCCGCGGGACTGAAGTTAACTGTTTCGATCAACCAGCAGTGGGAGCAACGAGCGGCGCTGGCCGAGGGCTGTTACGTGTTGCGCACCAATCTGACGCAATGGGACCCACAGACGCTGTGGCGCACTTATATCCAACTCACTCAGGCTGAAGCAGCTTTCCGGATTCACAAACGCGACCTTTCCCTGCGTCCCATCTGGCATCAAAAGCAAAGCCGCGTTGAGGCTCACATCCTGGTCTGCTTCCTGGCCTACGTCTTATGGAAGACCCTGGAGCAATGGCAAGCCCGCGCCGGCCTGGGCAACAGTCCGCGCACCATCCTCGACGAGTTGGGCCGCATCCAAAGCACCGACGTAGTCCTGCCGCTGGCCGAGGAGCCGGGTCGTGAACTGCGCATTCGCTGCGTGGTGCGCCATCCACGGTGGCCTCAGATCAGCCGAACTTTCGTCCGATTCCTCGCCCGAGCCTAGGCGAAATCGGGGCCGGCATCGGCGAAGGGGCCCGCTTCACCTCGCCGCGGAGAGAAATCCGCAGAATGGGCCCAAAACAGGCCCATACGATCGCTCTCCGGTCCCTCACGACTGCGGGAAGCCGCGCACACGTGCGAATTTCGCCGGGTTCTCCAGAGGGGCCCGTAGATCTCGCCCGCTTGGTGGAGAGAGGCGGATTTGAACCCCCGAGCCCGAAATGGCACGATCACAAGGCCGCTTCCGAAAGTGAGCGAGCCTGCCTTCAGGAAGAAGAGCATAAGTTTGCCGAGAATGGCAAAAGCCGGCGAGCTTGCCGATTCCGGCCCCCGCCGTTACGGCGGCAGTCAAGGAAGGAGAGCTCGCCTTCCGGCGAAACAGAGAGCCGTAGTAGAGGATTCCGACGACCCCGGAAGCGATGAAGAGGGGTGCGACTTCGGCATGAACCGCGACCGTGACGACGAAACAGATCGCCGCGATCAGCCACTGCAACGCATCCTCCATTCCAAGTTTCGCGAGCCGATAACAGGAGTGGAGAATCAAGGCGATTACCGCGGGACTCACGCCGTAGATGATGGAAGTCAGGATCGGGAGTCCGCTGAAATGGACGTACAAAGCACCAAGCGCTGACACGATGATGAAGTTGGGCAGGATGAAGGCCCACCCGCCTGCCCACGCCCCCCAGAAACCGCCCCTAAGATATGAAATGAAGATGCCCACTTGGATTGCCAGGGGACCGGGCAACGACTGACATACCGCGATGCCGTCGCGCATTTCCTCTTTCGAGAGCCACCGGCGCTCCTGCACGAGCTCTTTCTCCATCTGTCCGCAGAGCGCTACCGGTCCTCCAAACCCGAGGGTGCCCAGGCGCAGGTAGTACCAGACGAGATTACGAATCCGAACTGAAACAGCGGTGTTAGACTTTTCCATATCAGGACCGCCGCATTTGACCCGCCGCGATCGCGTAAACGACCAACGACACGAGAGCGTAAACAGCATTCAGTAACAGGACGATCGACCACGGTGAACGCGAAGCAAAGACCAGCTTCGCCAGCAGCGATGGAACGACAGTCAACACGACCAGGCCGAGCACCGTACTGATTGGTTGCTGGGCCAACGAAAAAATGAAGGGGCAGGAGAGCGGCTACGGCGACGGCGACCACGTAGCGGCCGGCCCGGCACGAACGCCAATCTGATGCTGGCCGGTGAGACCACTATGGCGGCCGCGACGGCGTTCACCACCGTTCCCGCCACACCAGCGAGCACAACAGGGATCACGAGGCGGAGGTTGAGGGATGATTCGGCAGCGCTATCGGGGTTGCTCATAAGCATTTTAGGCCCGCAGAGCCGCGGCAGCCTTTTCCGCTCGTTCAAGGCGGTGGTTAACTTCGTCCCAGTTAATGTTTTGGAAGAACGCATCGACGTACCTCGCTGCCGCCGCGCCGTAGTCGAGGTGATAGGAGTGTTCGTACATGTCCAGAACCAGGAGCGGACGTCCGAAGGCCAGCGACTCGGTTTCCGGACCAGTAAATGCGGAGACTCTGGTCCTGCAAGTCGACGTCGAGAATGGCCCATCCACTGCCACCCGCCAGGCTGAGACCGGTCAGACGGAAGAGTTCCTCCCATCTGCGACCGAGCCGTAGGCGTGCGAGAGCGCCTTCTCAATCGCACCGTCGAGGCGGCCGTCGCCGCCTAGATTTCCAAAGTAGTGCTCATGAAGAATGACCGAATTAGCGAACGTGAGCTCCCGTTCTTTGAGGCCTGCCACAAGAAACGGTGGCGTATCTTTTGTTACGCGCACGATTTCCTCCCGCACGCGGTTCAAGTTGTTGAGTGCGCAGCCGTAAAGCTGAGAGTAACGCACCGGAAAGTCAGGCGCAGCTAAAGCTTCAGCAAGGAGTAAGAAAATCATGCCGACAATGTTCCAAGCCAATCCCAAGGTCGACCAATTGCGGGCCAAGCTGGGGCTATCCCATCGTTGACGCCGATGCCCATCAGGTGGAAATGGCCCCGTTGTTCCTTGATTTCCTGCGCGAAGCCGGCGGCGCAAAGATGCCGCAGCGCTGGTTCGATCAGGTGGCCATAGCGCGCCGCGCATTTCGCATGACGGCCGAGGAGCGTAGCCAGGCCCGGCCAGGAATCCCGATTTAGTGGGGCATTCCGGCGGAAAACACCTTGGACCGGGCAACGGCGTTCTTGCCTAAGCTGACGCATACCCGCATAGATGAAATCGGCCTGGACTTTGCCATCGTCTATCCCAGCCTCGGTTTATTTGTGCTGACGTTGCCGGGCATCGGGGATGATGAGTTGCGCCAGGCTTCCGCACGGGCGTTCAACAACTATAACGCCGAGATGTTCCGCGGCTTTGGCGATTGCCTGACTCCGGCGGCGCTGATTCCGATGCACACCCCGCGTGAGGCCATCGCCGAATTAGAACATGCCGTCAAGACCCTCGGTCTCAAGGCCACGGTGTTCGCGGCCGACGTATTGCGCCCGGTCCCCAAACCGCAAAAGAATCCTGCCGCCCTGGCCGAGCTCTATTACTACGATTGTTTCGGCATAGACAGCCCGTACGACTACGACCCGGTCTGGAGAAAAGTGCATCGAGCTTCGGGTCGCGCCGACCTTTCATTCCACCCCCATCGGCCGCGGCACGCGGGCGTCGATCAGCCGCCATCAATACAACCAACTCAGCGGCTTTGCGGAAGGAGGGGAGGCAGTTTGCAAGTCCCTGTTTTTCGGCGGCGTGACCCTGCGCTTTCCTGACCTGCGCTTCGGATTTCTTGAGGGCGGTGCCGCCTGGGCGACCGCCCTCTACGCACGGCTTGTGGAGCACTGGAAAAAGCGCAATCACGAGGCGATACAACGCCTCGATCCCGCCCGCGTTGACCAAGACCTGCTGGGCCGACTTATTGATGAATTTGGGCACGAGCGCTTGAAGCCGTACCGCGACAAGGTCGTAAAGGCCGCGGTATTGGGCGAACGCATGGAGGAATTGGACGACTGGCGCGACTGCAAAATCGCACGTCCCGAGGACATTCGCGATCTTTTTGTGGCCAGCTTCTTCTTCGGTTGCGAGGGTGACGACCGCTCGGCCGCCGCCGCTTTCGATCGCAAGATGAACCCCTACGGCGCGTCCTTGAACCCAATGCTCGGCTCTGACATCGGTTCTACGCTTCGGAGATTGGGTTATCCCAGCCACGCAAGACTCGCTTCCGATGGCTGGTGCAACTTTTCCGCGCGGGATTGGTTACGCGCTGGATTCCCAACGAAAGGTT
Source organism: uncultured Acidobacteriota bacterium (assembly GCA_963720105.1). Lineage (GTDB taxonomy): Bacteria > Acidobacteriota > Terriglobia > Terriglobales > Acidobacteriaceae > Telmatobacter. Next base: position 5,189 of record CAVREL010000077.1, read on the forward strand.
TCAGCCATCCTCCTTTCCCAGGCTTCGCCTGGTGCACCGACAATTGATGCCAAGCATCTTGCTGGGTTTGCCAACTCGCTAGCGCAAGCCTACCCTGAGGACAACGAGATTGAGTCAGCGTCATTAGGGAGGATAAGTTGATGGCACTTCCCGAGGACGAGACCGAACGGATGCTCCAAGAGGAATGTCCCGGCCCGCCCGATCTTGAATCAGCCCTGATCGACGAGACCGTCAGTAGCGCGATCAGCCATCCACCGCTGGTCATGGATGCCGAGACTAGCCTGGCCGAAGTGCTGAGATGCATGCGCAAGGCGGATCGTGGAGGAGTGCTTGTCGTGAGAGATCGAAAGCTGGTCGGCATCTTCACCGAGCGCGATGTGCTCCTTAGGGTTGCCGGTCATGCGATTGATCTGAAACAAGCCAAGGTGGCTGAGCACATGACACGCGATCCGGTTACCTTGCCAGCCGATGCCAGCGTCGCATTTGCGCTCAACAAGATGGTTGTCGAAGGGTTTCGGCACATTCCACTGGTTGACGATCAGGGCCACCCGACCGCAGTGGTCTCGATGCGCGACCTGATTGAATACTTGAGCGCCTTCTTCAACCGAGATGTCCTCAACCTCCCGCCCGATCCCCGCGCAGCCTTCCGCAATCGAGATGGGGCCTGACCTCGATAATGGCACCGAAGGGAAGGCGAGGCGCTCAATAGAACTATAGCCAGGAAAGCTGGCAGATGAGTTGTCTTGGAGCGCGCCCCCGGGGAGTGTCGTCCGCAAAAACTCAACGACCGTCATGCAGCACGGGCCAAGAGGCTGTACTCGTGGTGAAGTCCGTTCAGGACGGAGTGCGCCACAACTCGGCTTGATCGGTCGAAACGATGCCGCTGGCGTTGGAACTGCACGGGGAGATTCAGGGGCGGATCGGGAAGGCCGGGCCCCAAAGAAGAGTGTGGTCGGCCTCGATTGTAATGCGGCAGCCAAGACCACAGAGTTTTTCGAAGATGCTGCTCGGTCAAGGGGATAATCCAATCCAGACACTCGCGCCGGAGTGTCCCGATTAGCCTTTCGCAGAGCGAATTCGCCTTCGGGCTCCGCACGGGTGTTGCGATGACTTCAAGGCCCATACGCGCTAGCGAAGCATCGAATCCGGTGGAGAAGATCGCGTCGCGGTCATGAAGGATAAACCGGTACGTGTGGTCTGAGGGAATGGCTTCACGCAGCTGTTGGAGGGTCCAGGCTGCGGTCGGATGGGCAGTCACGTTGAGGTGAATAATTCGGCGGGAAGCATGTTCCATGACCACAAGCACGTAAAGGATTCGAAAAGTGGCGCTCGCTACAACGCAGAAGTCACAGGCGATGATGGCATCAGCGTGATTCTTGAGGAAGGTTGACCAACGCTGATCGCGGTGAGGGTTACCGGCTGGCGCGGCCGGCGACTCAGGCAGATACTTCCGGATGGTGCGCGGCGACACGCGCAGGCCGAGTTTCAGCAGCAACTCGTTTGCAATTCGCTCCTCGCCCCATGAGGGGTTCTCGCCAGCCATCTTGCGGATCAGACGTTGGAGGTCGGGCGGAATCCGCGGCCGGCCAGATTGGCATTTCCTACGCCAGAAAAGCTGGAAGCCCTTGCGGTGCCAACCAATGAAGGTTTTGGGCGTCACCACAGTCAGTGCGCTGCGCCAATTGAACCAGCGGCTGAGCCATAGGAGGGTCAAGCGTGCTGGATGGGAGGTCCGGCGGGGCCTGATTCTGCGTTCCTTGTAGAACGCGAGCTGTTTGCGCAGGAAGAGATTCTCGGCCGCAAGCGAACTTTTAGATCGTAAACTGAGAACCAGAAGGCGAAGCAAATCGGCAAAAAGATTCAGCCAAAGCAGGCAGGATTTCATCATGGACCGATGTCCTTTGGTTTTCGCTCTCCTCCCTTCAAATTGGTCGCAATTTAGCCCGTTTCAAGTCACGCCGGTAATTTTTGCGGAGGACAGTCCTCACCACCTTCCACTTGTCCGAAAAGACCTACCGCCTCAACCAACTCCGCTATGACCTGCGCAAGCTCAAGGGCCACGGCCTGCTCCAACGCGAGCGCTCACGCTATGCCTACCGCCTGTCCATAAAAGGCGTCCAAGTTGCCCTGCTCTTCCTCTTCTTTCACAAGCGCCTGTGCGGTCCACTAGCCTACAGCCGTTTCCATCATCCTCCCAACCCCGCCCATCGCCCCGCCAGCAAACTCGAAGCCGCCTACCACCGCGCCGATCACGCCATCCAACAAATCGTAGATCTACTAGCTGCCGCTTAATTCTTGTGCTTCAAATCTTGAAGTCGTCTTCTTTAAGATCTTCGAGGTAAGAATCTAATCGAGGCGAGGGGTACTTTGGCTACTTGTACCTTGCTGTGCGGGCTGGAAGAGGTTGCCTGAAGCGCGGCTATACGGCGAGTATGGGCTGATAAATCTGGTTCAGTTAATTCCTTCGCTTGCACCTTCATAGCAAGCATCTTCGTGAAAACTGCATGCGGGAAAACCGCACGTGCAGTTTGAGCGGCGGACGGTGGCCAGCTGCCGCTGGACGCCAGTATTTGCCGGGGTCGCCGAGGTAAAACTGCTCCGCGCGTCGTTCTCGCACACGACGGCGACCGTCGGAGACTCGAGCTCCGGACCATAACACCATAACCAACCAGCCCCAAAACCCAGCGAAATCAAGGCTTCGGACCGGCTGACTCATCACGCTGGGTTATCCTGTTACGTTCGTCTCCATCCTGTTATGGCACCAGGTTGGCACCCCCTGGGCTTGCGGAGCTGATTTTCTCTAAGAGATCGATTTCGACATTTCCGATATTCTGAAGAATTCGATTCGGGCAATTCCTCGCGTTAGCTCTCCGAGAGAACGACCGCTTGGGCGAAATCGTGCTGGTGTCACCCAATGAATCGGTTCACTGGAACAGCTTTTGCCAGAATCTCGGTAAGCGGCCCCTTACGCCGTGCGCCGATTTTCTCCGGGCGCGCGCGAGTGACGTCGGTTCCGTTTCGCCGGAGATGCGGCCTTCGCCCAGAAGGCTCGACCGATCGATGATCTTCGTTATTGATATAACCAAATGCCGGGATGTTCCAGTAGCTTTGTGCATCGCACTAATGTAATCTTAGATGAGGTCGGGATCGACATATAAAGTCGGGCCCTGACTTGATCCAGCCCAACGGTGGCCCTTCCGCTCGCCTTTGACCACTTTTCGCTAGACCAACCAAAAGCGTCCGCAAGCAAGGCCTGAACGAGGTCCGTATGTAATCTTCCCCGTTTTGTGGGAAGCGTTGTGAGGCAACAAAAGTGGCAATTGATGATGATGCAGGAACTATCGTGGCGGAAACCCAACCAGTAAAACCGGCGCTGATGGCAGAGTTGGCATGGGCCAAGCTCTACACAAAGGTAATGCACAAGGATATAGGCGCTATTTCTACGGCTATTAGAAAGAGTCAACCGACCACTGCCGGACCGGAAATGAAGAAAAGCGCGGAGAAATTACGCGATCAGCTGAAGAGCGCGAATCGCACTGTCGCCGAACTCAGCGACCATGCTGGCATAGGCCCGTGCCGAATCAAAAGGTGACCAGGCCTAAAATTTTGTACCAGTCCGTGAGAGAGTCTTCGTAAGACTCGCGGATGAGCCCGAACCAGAACCGGCACGAGTTGCGGGACACGGGTTGACCATACCCAGACCGACTTGCCGTCGCGCGTGACGGACCGCGCTCGGCCTGGGCGCGCGGCAGCCGCGACTGCCATAGCCCGGGCGGCACCGCAGGCAGATCCAACTGATCGTCGCAGGAGTAGAGACGCGCTGCTGGATCCATATGTTTCCTCTTCTATCAGCGTTGTGTGTGCGATCGATCCTCCGCGCCGAGAGGGAGCCTCGGCGAGCGTCACGCCGGTCATTTAGGTTGCGCGAGCACCTGCTCGATCGGCGCGGGCCTTGCGCGCGCGTAAAGCTTGCGGGTAGGGCCGGACCGCCCTGCACCGGTCCCATCTGACCAGGCGACGCGGCCGGCGCGCTCTCTCTTTCGAGAACCGAGGAGATTGTAAACCGAGAGCCAGATTAGGAATTCACCGAGTCACTCCCGCTGTGGATCGTTGAAAGCGTTGCAAACAGGCTGGTTGCATAGTACTCCCCGAGGTGACACATGGCTCACTGATCCGCGACAATTAGATTTGCCGGCGCATTGACTCACGATTTTTGTTACTCGGAGCAGCGCGGTTGCCTCACATAAACTGCTACCCATCATCAGCACAGCTGAGGGGTGGCGGAGGAGATGGCGAGGCAATTGAGCATGGCGACACGTAGGGAACTAAAAGAGGCGATTGGGCAACGCTACCAGGCGGCGAGCGGCTGGGAGCGCCGGCAGATCCTGGATGAGTTCGCGCGGGTGACCGGTTATCACCGCAAACACGCACTGCGTGTGCTTAACCGGCCGTTCGTGCCGGGGTCGGCGCGAGCGCGCAAGCGGCTTTACGATGAGGCAGTGCGCCAGGCACTGGCGCTGCTGTGGGAGGCGGCCGATCGGATCTGCGGCAAGCGGCTCAAGGCGCTGCTGCCGGTCCTGATCGAGAGCATGGAGCGTCACGGGCATCTTGAGCTCGACCCGCTGGTGCGAAGCAGGCTTCTGGCGATCAGCGCGGCGACCATGGACCGGCTGTTGCGCCCGGTACGTCAAGCAAGCGGGCGGGCCCGGCGGCGGCGTTGGGGGGTCGGTTCGGCCATCAAGCAGAGCGTGCCGGTGAGAACCTTTGCCGACTGGGGTGAACCACCGCCGGGGTACTGTGAGGGCGATATGGTCGAACACTGCGGTGGGGTGAAGGTGGGCGGGAACCATGTACATACCCTGACCCTGACCGACATCCACAGCGGCTGGACCGAATGCGCGGCGCTGGTGGTGCGTGAGCAGACGCTGGTAGTCCAAGGCATCAGCGCGATTCGCCGCCAGCTGCCGTTCTTGTTGCGCGGACTGGACACCGACAACGATAGCGCCTTTATGAACGAGACCTTGCAGACCTACTGCCGCCAGCACGCGCTGGAATGGACCCGCTCACGCGCGTATCGCAAGAACGACCAGGCGTGGGTCGAACAGAAAAACGGCGCAGTGGTGCGAAAGCTGGTGGGCTATGGCCGGTTGAGCGGTCTGAACGCAGCGGCCACCCTGGGGCGGCTTTACCAGAGCGCCCGGCTTTACGTGAACTTCTTCCAACCCTCCTTCAAGCTGAAAAGCAAGCAGCGCGACGGCGCGTTGGTGCGCAAACACTATCATCCGCCGCTCACCCCGTGTCAGCGCTTGCTCGCCTCGCTCGCAGTCGATGAGGTGGTCAAAGAGCAACTGCGCCAGCAGTTTGCCGCCCTCGACCCGGTCGTACTGCTCAAGACCATCCGGGAGACGCAGCAGGAGTTAAACGCGCTATCGGACGGCGACGCCCAACCACCGACACGGACCACCCAAGACCTGGGCGCATTTCTCGATGGGCTCGCGACGGCCTGGCAGCATGATAACCGCCCGCCCCAGGGACGGAGAAAGGCAGCCACCAAGCACTGGTGGCGAACCCGAACCGATCCATTCGCCCACAGCTGGCCGCTGGTGGAAAACTGGCTCAGAGCCGAACCCGACATCGCTGCCAAGACCCTGATGCAGCGCTTGCGCGAACTGCTCCCGGACGTCTATCCCACCGGCGCACAGCTGCGCACCCTACAGCGACGCGTGCAACTCTGGCGCGCCGAACAGGTGCGCCGGCTGATCTTCGAGGCGACGGGCGCCCGGGTAAGCGGCTCCGGCCCAGCTCCCGTAAGCCAAAATGTAGAGGCACCGATGATTCCCGCGGGGGTGAAGTTGGAGTGAGCGTTTCCGGTGAGGCAAGACGATCGGCCAAAACAATTGACGCCAAGCAGCTCACGGCATTTCGGAGGCGTGTCCCACGTCCTTAAGCCTCGGGCCACCCCAGCAATGTCCTCATCAGAGGACGAACTTTGCTGGGATCCCGCGGAATCTGTAGAGCGGGTCCTATGCGCGATAATCTTGAGGGTACAACAATGGCAACGATTTCGGGAATGTTAGGTAGCACAATCCGTGATCGTCGTCGTCAGCTTCACCTGACTCAGGAGGAACTCTCCCGTCTAATCAATACTTCGGTTTCTTATATCTCCAATCTTGAGGGGGGCAGACGCCGCCCATCCGAAAAGGTCGTCATGAAGCTCGCGGAGGTACTCGGGTTGGACGCCCGTGAGTTGCTTTTGTTCGCCATTCCCAAAATCGCCTCGTTCTTGTCAGGACTGAAGAGTTCGGAGGAAACATCCGTCTGGAAGACTTTCCTGAACAACGAGGCCCTACGCGAAACTTACAACATCACGGATCGAGAACTGGAAATGTTGTCCAAGGTGGCGATGATGGGTGAAGTTCGGTCTTCACAAGACTTCATCTTTATCCTGAAATCCATACGGCAAGCCTCGCGTAAATGGGTCAACTGATTGACCGTTTTTGGAGTCTCTGTACAACGCGGCTTGCCGGCCGGGATGAAGTGACTCGAGGCAGCGCCAAGGAGGACAGCCGGGAAGAGCGTCTCGGCGTCGACTTTGTGGCCGGTCCTCGGGTCGGCGATTCCGCCCCATACGTCCACCATCGGTTCGCCGTCCTGATAGATCACCACGTGCAGACCGACTTCGCCATGCTTGCGAATCGAGGTATCGAGCGCCTGCGCAAAGACTTCGTTGAGATTCACTTTGGTTCTGGCCACCGCTGACATAGGCGTGTTCTCCTTGCGGCAATTTGGGCGGGCCGAAAAACCGAACTGTTGAAGGACCGTAGCATGGCAGGCAGCGGGTTTGCCAACCGCCACGAGAGGGATTGGCCTTTCCATCTTTGTGAGCGCACTCTCTTCGAGCCTGTAGCGCGGCAGACGTCAAGCAATCGCAATCCTTTCGGTTTTGGTCAGGCAGGCTCCGATGCACGCGGAGCTACCGCCGCCGGGCATACCGTTGCATTTCGGGCGATACTTCTGAAACAGCTGCACGACTCCGGGTTCAGTTCAATGCCTGCGGAGGCAAGCAGGCGGTGAAGCTGACGCGCCTTTCCTGCCACAGCTTTCGCTCCAACCAAGTGTGGCTGTGGCTGAGCGTCACTGCCAACAACCTAGGCAATCTGTGGCGGCGGCTGGGAATGCCCACGGGTCGGAACTTACGATATGACCCAGGCGCGCTGAAGGTTCTGCTCCTTAGCTAAGTGCAAGAAGCTGCCCGCGCGAAGTTCTCCAGAGATGGCGTGAATCGCAGCCTGCTTGGCGGAGAGGGGGGGATTTACATTCCGTTAAAGAATCGCGCTGATATGGGAGATATTTTTAGCTCGCTTGGCGAGATACCCCCAAAATTACCCCCAAAACGTCGACGCTATCCTTCGGGGGTACCTGCCTACGGCGTTCCGCTTTGCGCAGCAGCAGCTCCAAGGTCTCGCGCTTCTGGACGCTCAGTAACCCGATGAGAGCCTTCCGGCTCGAAGCGCTTCTGGTCAGCTGCACGCATAGTTCCCGGCGCGCCGTTGATGTTGACCTCCCTCGGATCCCAGTCGCGCCAGCCGCAGGCGGGCCTGAAATAGAAGCACATCTCCCAGCCGCCCTTTGTGACCACGTCCAAATTGCCACGTAGCTCGGGTAGAGCCGGACCTTCACCGTATTTGCCAGGCTTGACTGGAACCGCGTTCCGCAAGCGCCGGCCGGTGATTAAGAGGACGTGAAGTCCGGAATTTAGCCCTGGCCGCTCTTCGGTTCCGGCAGAGCCTTAAAGTCCGCCTCGTCCAGGTCCTTCGCGGCGGGCACGCCGAGGTTGCGCAGGATCAGGATGGCCTCGCGTATCAGGTTCTGATCGGCAGCCAGGACGGCCGGATCGGGTGCGACATTGACGTTCTGGTGGTTGTTGATCTCAACCACTGCCCCCTGGTCGCGCCAGCCCGCGCGGGCCTTGAGGAAGAAGATCTGAGCAGTGACATTGCCGTTGTTGGCGGCCTCGAAGAGTTTGTTAGCTATCGTCGCGATACCGTTTGCGGCGCCGCGGTTGATCGCCTCCCCGACCTCTCGGAACTTCTTGCGGTGGTTGTAGAGCGTGCGGACGTCGATACTAAGCGCGGCCGCGATCTGCTCGAGTGTCAGGCCTTTAGCGGCTAGGTCCTCGATCTTCTCGAGGTCAAGCGCTGCAACGCTCGTTCGTCTGCGACGGCGGTGTTGAGTCATTTCCGCCAGCATAACGACCGCGCCGCGTGCCTTTTCCGTGCTATGGCTTACGATCCTAAACGGAGATTGGAAAGAGTATTCTGCCTTTTAATGGCGGAAAAGATCGGAACTCGAAGCTGGCGATCGAAACTCAACGACCGACTCCGGCTCGAGGAGTAAAAATGGCAGACTTTATTTGGGTGCAGTCGCGGAGGTTGGTCGGCTTAGGCTCAGCGGTTTTGTCGCCTGGATCGCTTGCTTATTCGGCAAAGGTCCAACCCCGAGCTCTGGAACTCCAAGCCGCCCTAAACGAGTTCACCACCGGAATGACCAGACCTGGCAGACCAACTTCAAACGAGAGTCTCCGTAAATATCAGGGAGGGATCATATCCGAGGTGCTCATGTCCCTTAATTGGAGCATAAATTCCGTCGTCAAGGCGACCCGGAGAGTCCTACAGATTGAGCGAGAGGAGCCAATGACACTGGACATTGGGTGCTGGAGGAACGGCCTAAGGAGACGACCGAAGCGTTGCAAAAGTTTCTCTGACATTCACCCGCGCGTCGGAGTCTGTAAAACCCTGGTGTGATCAACTCGAATGCCAACTCTTCGAAGCGGAATACCTCGCTGATGAAGACTCTGTTTTTGTGCCAGCTGATGTCGCCGCTATTGTTCACCCGTCGCAGAAGGAGACCCTTCGGGTACGTGAACTCCGGCAACTTGCGTGGCAGTCGGACGGAGCTGGGGTGGTAGAGACTCGCTGGGACTTGGTTGTTCAGGCCCTCATGCGGGCGCTCGTTGTTGAACACGTAGCGAAAGTTATCGAAGCGGCTCTGCTGTGCGCGAAGGGATGCCGCAGGCGGTTTCGTCGTGTCCTCCTTCAGCGTGCGATGCATCCGCTCATGGCGACCGTTTTGTTGCGGTCGGCCTGCTTGAATGCGCTCATGCACGATCCCGAGCTTCATCCAGCCGAGTGAGAGCTTCGACAGCCCCAGTAGCCCTGTGCCCGCAAACGGTGCGCCGTTGTCGGTTCTGATCCGTGCTGGCACCCCGTACTCTCGCATGGCTGCTTCGCAGATCGCTCGGACTTGGCTGAGGTCCATACGCGAGACGATCTGGCAACGAATCAAATAACGGCTATGCGCGTCGGTGATGGTGAACGGATCGCAGCGCTTGCCGTCGCCGGTGGTGAAGTAGCCTTTGAAATCCATGCACCACAGCTGATTCGGACCCGTGACCAGAGAGAACGGCTCTGAGCATGGCGTGGTGCGTTTTCTCTTCTTCTGCGGACTGGTCAAGCCCGCACGGCTCAAGATGTTGCCGAACGTACTAGCTGCAGGCCACACCACGTCTGGCTGTAGCATCTCCAGCCTTGCCTTGAGCTTCCGCGCGCCCCAGGACGGATGCTTGGCCCGAAGCGCGAGGATCGCGTTCTCGATCGGCTCTAGCGTCGCGTGGGAACAACTATGCGGGCGGCGGCTGCGATCTACGAGCCCCACGGTCAAGCAGCACCTGGCCGCCATCCGGAAGCTGTTCGACTACCTGACGACCGGCGGGATTCTGGAGTCCAACCCAGCAAGTTCGGTGCGCGGACCTAAATACGTGGTCAGGCGCGGCAAGACGCCCGTGCTCTCGGCCGAGGAGGCGCGCAAGCTGCTCGACTCGATCGACATCACCACATTGATAGGACTGCGCGACCGGGCGCTCATCGGGATGATGGTTTACAGTTTCGCCGGGGTGGGCGCCACGGTGACGATGCGGGTGGGAGACTACTTTCAGCATCGCAAGCGCTTGTGGCTCAGGCTTCATGAGAAAGGCGGTAAGCGCCGCGAGGTGCCCTGTCATCCCAGCCTCGAGGGCTACTTGGACGCCTATATCAAGGCGGCGGGCATCGCTAGCGACAATAAAAGGCGGCTCTTCCGCAGCATGCACAAGGGGGACAAGCTTACGGACAAGCCCATGAGCCGCTTCGACGTGTTCCAGATGATAAAGCGGCGGGCGAAGGCGGCCGCCCTCCCCTTGTATCCACCTCTTGTCATACATTCAGGGCTACCGGGATCACGACCTACCTCCAGAACGGCGGCACGCTCGAGCACGCCCAGACCATCGCGAACCACGAATCGACGACCAAGCTTTACGACCGCACCCGGGAGGAGCTATCGCTCGATGAGATCCAAAGGATCAAAATCTAATGGGTCGCTTTAGATTGTGAGAAGTCCAAGAGGTTCATAGATCTTGATGTGCTTCCTCTCTGTGCTTCCCTTGTCAGCCTTTCTTTAAAGCGCTCGGCGGCGGCCCTTCGTAACCCTGGCGTTTCACCAGTTCCTCGGCGAGCCGGTGCGAGCAATGTTGAAACATGACGAGCCACTCCCTGAGGTTCCTCTCGGGGTCGCTAAAGCCAAGGCCGAGCATATTCTCGAGCATGGCCGGCAGATCCAGTTCAAAGCTTAGTGCGGTGAGGCGGCCATCACCGGGGAAGTCGTCCTTGGGAAGAACCCCGTAGCGCGCGAACTGCTCGGCGGCCGAAGCGATCGTCGCCCTCCAGATAGACGTAAACGCGGCCTGGGATATCAGGGTCGAGGCAAAGCACCCTTTCGTTGGTCTCCGCATCGACGCAGTGGGACTCGCAGCGGTCGTACTTGAACTTTCCCACTTGTATTCACCTTCGTGTTGGCGCTCATCGTCCGATGGCCTCTTTATTTACATCGAAGGCCTGGCGGGCCGCGGTTTCTCGAGGTACCAAGATGACCTCAAGCCGCGCGCGGCGTCATTGAACAGACACCTTATTACAGAGTTGTAACCGGTAGGACCTTTCAGATTCAGTTCGACGAGATGGGGAGAATCCAAATCTATAATAAGCTGATACATTTAAACATTCGTGGCTTTGCCGGCCCGCTGTTAGCGCTTATCCAAAGAATGTCATCTGCTGAAGCTTGAAGGTCAGGTCTCGCCAACTGTGCGCACCCCCTTAAGTCGTTTCCCCTTCGAGAGTTGCTCCTTTTTTTCGCTGCGTCTCGCGATAGCAGCGGCCGCAGAGGATGCTCTTGCCGTCGATTAAAATTGGATAATGCTTTGCCCACCGTAGCCCTGCCGCACGTGCCACAGCGGCGCCGGAGTTGATGGATGTAGGCCAGACCTTCATCAGACCTGCTCCGTGTCTCTGAACGGTAGAGGTGTCCTCGCTACTGGCGAAAGCCAGGGGCTTGTCGAAAGATACCCTTGAAATCAAGCTCTCTCCCGGCGAATTGTGATTCCACAGGTCCGATTTGTCAGGTCTGACAGGCGACGGGCCCAGCGACCAGCGCTCGACCCAGTTGCAACTGATGCTTCGCCTTGATCAGTTCGTTGAAGTGATCGCACGAAGTTTCTCGTTTTCGAGTGGCAAGCGGATCGTCAGCGACGCGTATCGGAGTAGAGGAGATCGAGAAGAAACCGTTAGCTGTCAAGAAAATGACGAGCTGCGAGGGGTTGCTAGTCAGATCTTGCGGTGCGAACGAGATTGCTCGAAGCTACCCCGGTGGCTATAATTTGCTAGAAACCGGGCTTCATGCGGGAATGTCGGCTTAATCCACATATCAGCCATAAGGAGATTCAGATGAAGAAATCGCTGTTTTCTATCGTCGCCGCGTCGGTGCTTCTGGTGGGTGTCGGGCTTGCCTCGGCCCAGACGACAAGCAGTACCACCACCACGACCTGGACCGATGCTGAAGGGGCCACGATCCGCGAGGAATCGACGACCAAGAAATACACCCCGGTCACCGATCCGACCCTGAAGCCGACCGTCGGCATGGAACTGCCATCGAGCGTGACACTGTACCCGCTGCCCGCGGACATAAAGGTCACGGACCCCGACCACTACAGATACGTCATTATCAATAATCAGCCCGTCGTCGTGGAGACAACCACAAGAAAGGTCGTCCACATCTGGTAGCAACGACCCAGCCGACGGGGGTTATGTTTCGCGCGAAGCCCGACCCCCGCCGCGCTCCGGTGTGAGGACCAGAAGCCCGAAGACTGCACGATGGATCAGCTTCGTTAGAACATAAGAGGGCGGACAGCGAGTCGTAAGCCATTGGAGAAATAGTCCGTACGCTTGACCGCCTTCACGTTCCACAGTTCGCGGCCATCACCGGGAATCAACCGCTTGATGTGAACTTAAATCAGATGTGGGCGCGAGTCCCTGAACCAGAAAAGGGAGCGCTTAAGCCGCCCGAGAGTCTTGATTAGAAATCGTGCTGCAGCCCGATTTC
>CAVREL010000078.1:0-18548 GCA_963720105.1 uncultured Acidobacteriota bacterium
ACTGAGCACTACTCTGCCATCGAACATGCGCAGGGTCCACGACGCGCTCAAGGGCAAGGGCGCGGACGCGATCGACGCGCCCGTCAGCGGTGGCGGGGGACGCGCGGCGACCGGCGAGCTGGCAGTATGGATCGGCGGCGACGGGCAAACCTACGAGCGGGTCAAACCGATCCTGTCCACCTTCGGCAACAAGCTCACGCACATGGGTGGTATTGGGATGGGGCTTACGGCGAAGCTGGTACACAACCAGATGCTGTATTCCACGCTCCAGGTTATTTCCGAAAGCTTTGCGATGGGGGTCAAGGCGGGCCTTTCACCCGAAATCCTGTTGAAGGTGGCGCGGGATGGCGCCTACAGCAACCTGCTGAACATGCTGCCCAGAGCGGTTACCGGCGGCGATTTCAAATGGGCGGACTTCGGGATGGGTCATATCACGCGCAAGGACCAGATGGTCGCCAATCAATACGGACGTGGAGCTCGACGTGCCGCAGCCGCTGGCCAACCTGGTCGAGCAAAAGATGATCGAAACTATTCATTTCGCCAAAAAATAGGTGCATGCGCAGCGTACCCGCCCAGCCCGGCCGTTACTCAGATTCGCCCGCCGCAATTGGAAATCGGGTGCAAAGCAGTGTAATTAAGTGCTTCAGAACGCTGGCTTTTTGCGAGAACTAGCGAGGGATTTATGGCGGGTAACGGCAAAGCCCTGGTGATCGATGGCGACGGACACGTGATGGAACCGCCGACTTTGTGGGCGGAGCGGATGGACCACAAAAAGTGGGGCGACCTGATTCCGCATTTGGTGTCGGAGGAAGACGGTGTCTGGGTCGGCAACGCCTGCCGCGGCGGCGGACTTAAGGCGATCAAAAAGCTTGCCGATGACCGCGGCATGACGGTGGAAGAGATCATGGCGCCGACCGCCAAAATGATCGCCGAGGCGGGCGGCTTTGATCCTCACGAACGGATCAAGGTGATGGATCGCGACGGAATGGACGCCGCGATCATTTATCCTTCAACCGCGTTGTTTTTCGGTCCCGCCGGATCCTATCGAGGCGTTTCACAACGTTGAGTTCGTGCTGGACTGCCAGCGAGCATACAACGAATGGCTGAGCGATTTCTGCAAGGTCGCGCCCAAGCGCCTGTTCGGGTTGGCCGCGGTTCCGCTGCAAAATATTGACCTGGCAATCAAGGAAGCCGACCGGGCGGTGAACAAACTGGGGCTCAAGGGGGTATTCATCCGGCCCTCCGCGTATATCGACGAGCTGCCTTTCAGCCATAACGTTTACGACCGCTTCTGGGCCGCCTGCCAGGATCTGGATATTCCTATAGCACTCCATCCGGGCGTCCACGTCGACACGCCCGGTGCCTGCCGCCTTTTTCGCCTGGTGCGGGAGAGCGCCTCTGTCACCGATACCAACTCCAATGTTGACTCGATCTATGGCGGCTCCGGCCTGGGCCAGGCAGTCGGCAACGCGGTGGACATGATAGTATCGATGGGCCGCCTGCTGATGGGTGGAGTGTGCGAGCGCTTTCCACGGCTTAACTTCATCTTTTTGGAGTCGGGCGGCGGATGGACTCCGACGCAGCTTGAACGGATGGACGAGCAGGTCGAGACGTTTTGGCTGGAGCGTCGCTGGCTCAAGATGTTGCCCAGCGAATATTTCAAGCGCCAATGCTACGTCAGTTTCGATCCAGGCGAATGGAACCTGGTGGCCTGCGCCGAGTTCCTCGGTCCGGACCGGGTTATCTGGGCGTCGGACTTTCCCCATCCGGAGTATCGGACTGATGTGATCAGCAAGTTGAAGTCGAAGATTGAGGTCTTGCCGGATGAGGCGCAGCGGCTGATCCTGGGTCGCAACGCGGCGAAGGTTTATCGGCTGCCGCTGTGAAGATGTGATCGCTGAAGGCAGGTGGTTGTTGGACTTGCGGGCGCGCGCCAGGGTCGCGTTGCTGAATTAAGTAAAAGCCGGCGCTATACGTGAAGTGTATCAGTCACCCTCACCGCAGAAATGAGAAACGAGAAAAGAGAAAACGAGGAGAGAGAAAAGAGACGACGAATGTCTGACTCTCGTTTCTCTTTTCTATTTTCTCTTCTAACTCTGAAGGAGGAGACATGTTTGCTCCTGAAAAATTGCTGCACATGACGCACGTTGCCGCGGACCAATCCGCGCGGCGCGCACTGGAGGCCTTTTACCTGGACGTGTTTGGCGCGCAGACCTACTTCGAGGCGCGTCCCGTCGAGGGCCTGGATCGGGACGAAACGCTGATCCTGATCGGGGAGCTGTGCCTGATCCCGCAGTGCTCGACCAACCTGAACTCGGAGCAGGGCAAGCTGCGAGCATCATACGCCGGACGCTTTGCGCAGATGGCGATAAAGATACCGGACACGGACTCCACGGATGCGCATTTTCGCCAGCATGGGTTAAATCCCATCTCCATGCATCCGGTGTACAAGAAAGTCTTCTTCATGACCGACCCCAAGGAGACGCTCAACATACGTTTCGAGTTGTGCGCAGTGGACATGCCCAACGATTTGCGGCTGCGTCCGGGATGGTCCGCGAATTGGTGGCGCGACAGCCATCCGCTGGGAATCGAAAAGGTAGCCAGCATCGCGACCGCAACTGACGACCTCGGCAAGGCAACGCGCTTTTACAAGGAGACTTTCGGCCTGCAGGACCTGGGACGGCGCGAGGTGCCCGAGGAAGGAGCCAAAGCCGCAGCCTTCCGTATCGGCAACAAAGCGCCATTCGTGATCGAGGTATGGGAGCCGGCAGGCAAGGGCACGGCGCTCGCAGACTACGTTGCGAAACATGGCGGCGGAATCTACGCGGTCAACTTCAAGGTCAAATCGCTCGGAGCGGCGTCGGACTATCTAAAATCCAAGGGGCTGCGGCTGGTCGGCGATTCCAAGCGCCGCGTTACCATCGACCCGCGCGATACGTTCGGCGTCACCTACACGATGGTGGATCAGGATCTGGCCTGACCAGGAAGGCCAACGATTCAGATTAAACCACGAGGCGGATATTGAGCCTTGAGGTCGAACCTGCGCTAATTCGTTTTGCGACGTGCGGTCAGCGCCTTTGGGGAAAACTTAATGAACGTCGATGAGGGGTACGAGTTCAGTTAGCCTCGTTATCGTAAGCATTGACCGGTTGTGGTCAAACCCCTATAGTGCCCGAAGCTCTTTACGCGTTTGGGAGACTTGTCGTTTCGAGTCTTTGTGTCCGGCGATTCGCCGGACCTAGTTTTGATTGGTAGGGATTATCGGCACGCGAGGCGAAATTCTTCACGTGCCCTTCGGGACATCGCCAAAGCGATTCACGTGAAGAATTTCGCACGTGCCTCCGCTTAAAGGTAAAGAGCTTCGTGACCGGTGACCGGTGGCCTATTCCATTGCCGATTTTGCGAAGTCCCTTAGAGTCGACAACTGCAAGCTCCAGAACAGACCCGACCTGCTCTTTCTCTGCGGTGGACCTACCGCCAGTAAGGGCGCATGCCGCTCCGCACGAGACTTTTTTAATCGATATCTACTGAGAAAAAAGCCGGCTTGGGCGAGCCGAATCAAGCTCGCCGAAGACATCAGCGCTTGGTTCCAGAAAGACACGGTCTTTCGAGAAAAATATGACTCGAACTCGAAAATTATCTCGCACATTTGGCCACCGTGATTGTGCTGTTCGTCGAAAGCCCAGGCTCGGATGCGCAGAACTCGGTGCTTTCGCGGCATCCGAAGCACTCCTACCCAAGACTTTAGCCGTTCTCAACACTTTCTACGGTTTTGACAAAAGCTTCATTGCAGATGGTCCGGTTCGAAGGATCAAAGGCGAAAATGAGCAACACATTCAGTACTACAACTGGAATCCGGGGCGACCGAACTCAGTCGAAACAAAGGAAGAATTCAGAGAGATAGCTCAAGCTCTTATAGAGTACTTAGAGCTGGGAGACGCTGAACGGGCAAAGCAGCTTAGCTTTGACACAGAGCAAATCAGCCACACTCTCCTTCTAGTGGCTGACCTGATTCGCATCGCCGGCGTGGCGTCAGAATCGGACCTTGCGGCCTGCCTCGAGGCTCTCGACTGCGATTCCGCGCACGAAGCTCTGGACAGGCATCTTTCGATCCTTCAGAGCGTTGCCTTCATCGCGGAGCGCCGGCGGTCCAATCAAACCTTCTACGTACGCGATTCCTCGACGGCGTTCATTCGATACGCGTACCGTAAAGATGCGCAGCTTAAGGACGCAAAACGCATCCAGACCGCCGTTCGTCAGTCTTTGGAGCCCATGAAAAAGGCGATCCTTCGCAAGTTCCTAGCGAAGGAGGAGTCCAATGTCTGATCTTCTGATCAGACTTGGGATGGCGGTCCTTCTTCCAAGGGACGAGCCGCTGCGGCTGATTCGATCTGCGCCGCACCGCTACAAGGTCTTTCAAATAGCGAAGCGCACCCCGGTCAGTTTCGGACAATCGCTCAACCTGCCAGAGAGGTGAAGGCTCTTCAGTACTGGGTGATGAGGAACGTGCTCAATCGGTTCGATGTGCACCCAGCGGCCATAGCGTACCGTGAGGAACTCTCAATTGCAGATAATGCGAGACCGCATACACGTGGACGCTTCCTCTTGAAAATGGACTTCAAGAACTTCTTCCCATCACTTAAAGCATCGGACTTTAGACTGTTTCTGAAGAAGAGCAAGGCGAACCTTGACGCTGAAGAGATTGGAGCGCTTTGCCAAATTCTCTTCTGGATGCAGAAGGGCACGACCGAGCTGTGTCTTTCGATTGGCGCCCCGACCTCTCCCATGCTTTCGAATGTGTTGATGGATGACTTTGACCGGTACGTTTCAATATTCTGCGCCGCTAGGAGCGTGGCTTACACGAGATACGCCGATGATCTGAGCTTCTCATCTGCTCGGTCTAACGATCTCCGGGCGGTTGAGCACGCCGTCCTGAATTGGTGCAGGCGCTCCAGAACACCAGCCCTTACCGTCAATCAGAGCAAGACCGTTAGAGTTTCAAAGCGGGATTCGCGCCGCGTGACAGGACTTGTGCTGACCAACGACGGTAAGGTCTCCCTGGGCCGAGACGAAAAGCGTCGGATTCGAGCCAGCATGCACCATTTCGTGATGGGGCGCTTGGAGACGGAAGAGATCCTGCAGCTTCGAGGGACGCTCGCCTACGAGATATCCGTCGAGCCGACATTCCTAAGGCGGCTCCGAAAAAAGTACGGAGCGAATTCAATCAAGGCGTGTCTCAGCTGGACATCTAATCCTGGCGCCTGACGGCATGCTGAAGCCTATGCTGCGGAAAGTTCTGCCGGCATTGCCCTCGACCCTGTAGAGGCGATATTCAGTGGCACTTCGAAATGCACCGATTGCCGAACCCTGCATATATTGTCGTTGCACTCCTGAAATTCGAGCGTGTAATCGCCGGACTGGAGCTTGGGCATGAGCGCCGGCCTTGGCGGCGAACTGCCAGCGGTGTTCTCGCAGCGGCCGAAGCGTCTCTCAGCTATGTATTCTCGAAGGCCATAACCACTGCCTGCTACACTTGAACCTCCAGCCATTTATTCGGTAGGGCGAGCAAAAGCTCGCGCGTCATCGGCCGGCGAGACGCGGTCCCACTCATTTGGAGGCCATCCACTCACAGGCTTCGAGCCTGTGACCGCATGACAGGCTCTCCAGCCTGTCATGCGCCCTCTCCAGACTGTTCAAAAGCTTCAAAGTTGCTGCTGGCGCCGTGATTGAGGGAGGGGTTAACATGTTTGGTAGGGAGTGCTTGATTGTCTGTGCTGATGCGGGGGAGGTGGGACACTGATGCGTAGCAATCTGTTGCCCAGCAGAGATGCGGCGGGCGGTATTAAACAGCCCGCTATTGGTCCGGCGCTGCGTCGACGTGGGTTTCTTCCGGAGCCGAATCCCCTCGCTGCGTTTCCATCGAATTCGGAATTTGCGGTGCTGGATGAGAATCGGACACGACCTTCCCAGCCTGTTGCAGGATCGCGGCTTTCGACAGTACGCGCGGGCGCTGAAGATTCCCCTCTGGCCGGAGGATCGGGTGCACTCCAGCGACCTCCCGCAGCTACGGCTTTATTACGTGCGCGTGGGGTTTCTGGCCTCGGCTTACGTCAACCAGGTGGGCGAGGAACCCGCCAAGATGTTGCCCGCAAATCTGGCCGCTCCGCTCTGCCGCGCGTGCAAGCTGCTCAGGCGCCCGCCGATCCTTAGCTACGACGGCTATGCACTGTACAACTGGAAACGGTTTCGCAAGGACGGACCGATTGCTCTAGGCAATATCGATACCCTCCAGAATTTCGTGCACCTCTATGACGAGCATTGGTTTATCCTGGTTCATGTCGAGATCGAGTCGATTGCGGCGCGTATTCTCGACGCGATAGCGAGGGTACAGGCGGCGTTGGATAGCCGTGAGGCGTTGGATAGCGGTGATGGCGCGATCGTGAATGAATCATTATGGGCGATCGCCGGCGCCGTCAACGACCAGATCCGGGTGGTTCGGCGGATACCGGAAAAAATGGACCCGGCGCTCTATTACAAGACCTTCCGCCCCTACATCCGCTTCTTCGAGAACGTTTCCTATGAAGGAGTGGAACAAGATGGCGACGCTGAAGGCGGCACGCCGGTGCAAATGAACTTCCGCGGCGAAACCGGCGCCCAGAGCAGCATCATGCCGACCCTGGTCGCGTTCATGAAGATTCCGCACAAGCCTTCGATGCTCACCAACCATCTGGCCGATATGCGCAACTACATGCCGGCCGAGCATCGCGAGGTCATAGAGTCCGTTGCGGCAATGCCGAGCGTCAGGGAGATGGCGGACAAACACGCTTTCAACGCAATTCTGGACGCGATGGCGGAATTCCGCTCCGTACATTACGGATGGGCGCAGGAGTACATCAACCGCAGGACCGACGATCCTCGCGGAACCGGCGGCACGCCGTATATGCAATGGCTCCAGCAGTTAATCGACGAGACCCGCGCGTTCAAGATCGCCTGAGTGAGTATCCGGGTTACAGATCAAGCACATCGTCTTGACATCCGGTAATGGACCGATGGCAGGATAGCGGCCGAGGAACGGCCCGGCGCAATCGATGAACACAACCCGGTATTCGATCTGTGCCATCGCTGTGCTGACAGTGCTGCTGGCGATCGACCGGTCAGTCGGACACCTGGTGGGTATCGGGTCCGCAGGCATCAGCGGCGGACACGATGGAGCGCTTGCCGCCTGTGATGCTGTGGGCGTGGGAGCGGCGTGAGGACCTGAGTTTTATTGATCCTGACGCAGTTGGCGTTGCGGTTCTCGCTGGTACCGTGTTCCTTCGGGACAGCGAGGTAATGGCGAGGCCGCGTTTTCAGCCGCTAATCGTGCCGGCCGGCACCTGGCTGCTAGCCGTTGTGCGCATTCAGGCTAATCATGCGCATGCGCCAAGCCTTTCGCAGGATCAACGCGCCCCGGCCGTGCATGCGATCGAGCGTCTGGCGCGGGGAAAATTCGCGGGACTGCAAATCGACTTCGACGCCACCAGCTCTCAACGCCGATTTTATCGCGACCTGCTTTTCGATCTTCGCCGGGACCTGCCGCGTTCGCTCCCGCTGTCAATTACCGCGATCGCTTCCTGGTGCACCTACGACGATTGGCTCGCAACCCTGCCGATCGATGAGGCGGTGCCGATGCTGTTCCGGATGGGTCCTGACGGCGAGCGGGTGCGCGATTATCTTGCCCACGGCGGCGATTGTCGCGCCAGCGTGGCACGGCGCAGCGTGGGAATCGCCACCGACGAGACGCTGGTCAACCTGCCCTCCGGCAGGCGGGTCTATATTTTTTCTCCTCACGCATGGTCGCGTCGGCAGGAACTGTCGGCGCTTGAAGGGGTGAAACCTTGGCGATGAAATTTCGTAACGGTCTGATTGCGGTGGTGATAGTGGCGATGCTGCTCTATGCGGTCCGCCCGCTCCTGGGCTGCGGCCCATTCTTTGACATGGCGGTTTACAGCTTCGCCTACCATCCGGATCTGCCCTTGGACAACTACGCGGCCGGGCAGTTAGGTATCGTCCAGTCCGGCTGGGCCCGTTCATATCTTTTTGTCGCGTATCGCTACCTGGTTAGACCGGGCTTCGATGCTGAAGAGCGGAAGGCGCTGGTGTCGTTTTGGATGGACCGCCTAAACGCGTTTCAGGGGCCCCTTTCATCCGCCGCGCCCAAGCAATGGTTGGATGCGCGCGGCAAGGTGCCAGGCGCCGGCGCCGCACCGGACATTGATGTCAACCGCTCCTCCCCCGACCAGTCGTTCTCGTATGTCAATTGCACCGATGGGGCTTTCGTCACCGCGGCCGCCACCCTGAATGAAATGACAACCAAATTTGGCGCGAACGGCTCTCAGGTAAAGAACTGGCTGGCGGCGCAGGACCAGGTCTTCAGTGATTGCAGCAATGGAGCAGCCATCCCGGCGGCGGCGGCCAGCCTCAATGACGCCGTTTGAAAAAGCGCAGCGCGATTATCAAATCGCCTGCGCCAATTTCTATTCGGGCAATTTCGATGTTGCGCAGCAGCAGTTTAGCGCCATTGCGAACGACGCGTCGTCGCCGTGGCGCCCGATTGCCCCGTACCTGGCGGCCCGCGCGTTGATTCGCAAGGCGACGCTCGCCGCCAAGGTCGACAACGCGGCGATGACCGAGGCTGCAATCCCGTCTCAACAAGATCGCCGGCGATTCCGCCGATGCCAGCCTTCGTCCGAGCGCGTTGGGATTGGTGGACTTTATCGATTTCAGGCTCCATCCGTCCGCGCGCTTCGCCGCATTCACGCAGGCGCTCTCAAAGACCGAAGCCGGCGCGACGCTGCGGCAAGATCTGTGGGACTACACTTTGTTTCTGGACGGCGCCCCGCAGCAAAACCCCGACGATATGACCGACTGGATACTGAACTTCCAGTCCACCGACGCAAAGTCGGGCGATTACGCGCTCAAGAAATGGCAGGAAACCAAAGCGCTCCCATGGCTGCTGGCGGCGATGTCGAAGCTGGATCCGGCAAACGCCGCCGGCGCCGCTTTGATGGACGCGGTTGCCCAGGTGAAACCGGACTCTCCCGCCTACATCTGGCTGACGTATTATCGGGCCCGCCTGCTGGTCGAAGCGGGTAAGGCGGAGCCGGCGCGCGCGCTGCTGGATCAGGTGTTGGTCAAGAGTGACGCTCTACCGGTTTCGGCCCGCAATCCGCTGCTGTCACTGCGGATGCAGGTGGCAGCCAATTTGGCGGAGCTACTCAAGTACGCGCAGCGCATGCCGGCAGGCATCATCACGCTTGGCGGCGACAATGGCCAGATTCCAATTGATTTCGGTGGTCGCAGCCCAGTTCGCGGATTTTTCCACGCACCCAAGCTTCGGGCCGGATTCGACCGCAGTGCTCAACAACAAGCTGCCGATGGCGACAATCGTCACCGCCGCGGCCGGTCCCGATCTGCCGTCTAACTTGCGCAAACAACTTCAGATTGCTGCCTGGGTTCGCGCGGTGATACTGAACGACGGCGCGGCAGCCGGTGCTGTTGCGCCGTTGGCGCGGGACGCTGCCCCTGAAATCAAGCCGTACCTGCAGGCATATATCTCGGCTAAAACGCCCGCGCAAAAACGTTATGAGGCTATCTACGCGATGCTCAAACTGCCGGGCCTCCGGCCGTTTGTCGATCCGGGCTTGGGCCGCACAACTCCAATCGACAAGCTCGACGATTATCGCGACAACTGGTGGTGCGCCACCGCGTCAGAAGGCGGCAGCGCGTTCCTTTACGCCAATAACAACGATCATCCGGTGCTGACCGTCGCCGGGTTTGACCAGGCCTATCCGGGTTTTCTCAGTGCGGCGCAGCGCGACGCGGCCTTGGAGCAGGTCAAACAGATCGGATCGCGGCCGGGTGCCGATTACCTGGCGGCGCAGACTGTCGCATGGGTAAACAACGCGCCCAAAGATCCGCGTGCACCCGAGGCGCTGCATCTGGCGGTCAACGCCACGCGTTACGGATGTACCGGCAAGCAGACCGGGCAGTTTTCCAAGCAAGCCTTCGATTTGTTACATCGGCGGTACCCAGCGAGTCCGTGGGCTGCAAAGACAAAGTTTTGGTTCAAGTGAAATGGCGCGGCGGCTTCAGGCGTGAATATTCTAAGCTGATTTTTTCGGAAGGCCGCTGGCTGAGGGCGAAAGATGTATCAAGGGTGGACGTATAACCTCTCCCTCGCCCTCTCCTAACCCTAAAGCGAGAATAAATCACGCGGCAAGGCGGTCAAGGACTTGGTCGTAAAGGACTTGGGTGGCGGGGTTATTGGAAAAGCGCAGGATCCTGCGGCCGTGGATTCGGGCTACCCTTGCGGCGCGGTTGATGACGGTGAAGCGCAGGGTTTTCATGCTCACGAGCCAGTAGCTGTAGGTGCGTTTGGCGGTGGATGGTTTAGGCGTGGCAAGATTGCTGTGCAGCTGAAAGCCGATAGTCAGATTGTGGGCCAGGATGGACAGCTGCTGCCATGCGCTGTTGGCCGCGTAATGGTTGGTGGGAACAGCGTCGAGCGCGAATTCTCCCTTAAGCTCGGCAAAGGTCTTTTCCTGCGCCCCGCGGCCAGCGATGAAGTTCCACAATGGGCGCGGGCTGAGCGTGAGGTTAGTGGCGACCGCCGAATACTCGAAGTGGCCATCATCGGGGGAGAAAAGATCGAGTTGGTAGTTGCGCCGGCTCTGGTGAGCAACCCGCTTGCGAAAGACTACGACGTGCAGCTCCAGCTCCCAAACTTTAAGCCGCAACTGAGTTTCGAAACAGCTGATTTGAGGTTGCACCGCCACCCAGTGGTGTTGCGCGGCGACCGCAGCCCGCACCCCGGTCCATTGGCAAAAGGGCACCTTGATGGCATAAAAGCAGCCGCGGCGGTCCAGCAATTTGAGGATATTTTCCTGAAAAAACGCCGCATCCATGCGGAATTCCAAAATCACCGAGCGGCCAAACCGCGCGCGCAGCTCATCGATCAACTCGCGCATGAAGGCCTCCGCTCCTTTGGAGTCGTGGACGTTGCCGGGGCGGTTCTTAAGCCGCAGAATCTGCCCGGTCTGGGCCAGGTGCGCCAGCAGCGGATAGTAACTGGGATCCTTGGGATGATGCGGGTTGAAACCGTGCATCGCCCAAGCAACCTTGTTGCCGGTGCGGATTACCGTGCCATCAATATCAATCGTCAGCCGCCGCAGACCCAGTTGCCGGATCTGGTCGTAGAGCAACTCACTATTGATCCGCACCAGTGCCGCCAGCGAGGCTTGGGTGAATTCCTTCAGCCACTTTACTACCGTCCGATCCGCCGGAATGCGCGCCAGACCACACAGCCGGGCGAACAGCGGATCGTGCGCTACATAGCGCAACTGCTTAAGCCGCCGCGCGCCGACCACCAAAAGGCCGACTACCAACACTACCAAGTGGACGCAGCCGTAGTCGCCGCCGAGATTGTGCTCACGGAACCCTTGGCGAATGCGACGATTGAGACCGATGCTCTGGAAGTAACGCCGCATCAACTCCAGCCCGCCATACGAAGTCAGTTGCTCGCGCCCGAACTCAATCCCCAAATCCCGCTTGACCACCCGCCCCAACCCCGTTACCCTCAACCTCATCCTGGGGGCCTCCCGTCTCGCTTAGAGTCGCGCTGTCACGCACTCTAATTTACGCATGGGAGGCCTCTTTTTTTCAATCTTTACACCTTGCTTCACAACAAATTATTCTCGCTTTGAGGCCTAATTAAGATAAGGAGAGGGGACAGAAAGCACCTGTGCCCCAATGTGTTAATGCATTTAAATAGTGGGACACGCGTCCGCGCCTGTCGATGACAACGCAAGCTTCTTTTTGCTTGCGTCGAATACATACCGGGTGCTTCAAGAAGACCCAGGGGCTGCGGAGAATTTTGAAAGGTGGCGCGAGTAAAGGACCTCGCGCACGATCGACAGGCAGAGACGCCTGTCCCACGATTCTTTCAGTCATTCTAAGTACTAATTTATTTTCGCTTTGCGTGATGGAGGGATCGAACGCACGATCGACTCTGTCGGCTCACAAGCGAAAAGCACCCCGAGGTTTAATTTCGATAAAACCTTCTCGCAGAGGCCGTTTCTGTCCCCTCTCCTCATCTTAGGAGAGGGTGAGGGAGAGGTCAGATAGTTCGGACCCTGATACACCTTTTACCCTTAGCCATCAGCTTTGCACAAACAATTCTGGTTAGCGCTAAAATAAAAAGAGGGGAGAGAAAAAAGCCCCGGCGCCAATCTGTTTCTGCTCTAGAAAATTAATATTGCGGATAGGTGCACTTACTATTCCGACAGCGGGCCGTGGCTCAGCCGGGTTATCACTTCGCAGCCGTCGGCCGTGATCGCGACGGTTTCCTTGCCCAGGTAGCCGCCGATGCCTTCTTGCCAGACGTAGCCCTGCACCGTCAGTACCATGCCCGGCTCCAGGATGGCGCGGGAATCCGCCTCCGCGCCCAGCGCGGTGCCGATTAGCGGCGGCTCCCAGCCCATTCCGATGCCGTTTGCGATCGGAAAAGGCGGCAGCGGTTCGCCGGTGTCTTCATACGCCTTGCGTAGCGCGGCGCCGTTGTTGCCCGGACGCAGTTGCGCTCGCAGCGATTCCCACAACCGGTTCCATCGCTGGAACAACGCGCGCTGGGCGGGTTTGATCTCGCTGCCGGCTCCCATGCAGGGCCACGTGCGGCCCACGCTGCCTTCGTATCCCGCGTACAGCACGCCACTGCTCAGCGCTACCAGGTCGCCTTCGTTGATCGAGCGATCGCCGGACAACTGACGCAGGGGTGCACCGCGCGAGCCGGAGGCGGAGCGCGGGGTGGCGCAAAACGTGCCTTCGACGGCCGGAGCGGTGACATTGAACGCCGACATGCGCTGCTCGAACACGCCCAGCAGGTCGGCTTCGCGCACGCCCGGGCGCAGCGCATCGATCGATGCGCTACAGCGCGGCTTCGGCGATAGCACAGGCGGTGCGGATGCATTGGAGTTCGTCGGCGGTCTTGATGCGGCGCGCGGCCCGAATCGCCGTTTCGCCGTCAACCAGCACCGCGTTAGGCGCGGCGGCCTTGATTAAGCCCTCGAACAGCGGACTGATCGCATCGACGCCGATGCGCCGCGCCTTGGCCAGCGGCGTAATCTGTCTGATCCGCTCGATCGTCGCCATCGGGTTGAAGGAAAGGGCGTAGAGGTGATCGACGGGAATCTCCGGCCGGAATGCCGTCATCCCAGGTCGAAAGCAGAAATAATCTCCCGCGTTTCCCGCACCAGCACGCAGGAAGGGCCGAAGCCGTGTCCGCCGCCCATCCACAGCCGGCGCGCCCCGCACAGATAGCGACCGTTGCCGTCGCGCCCGCATATCAGTAAATCCAATTGATGGCGCTCCATCTCGGCCAGGCATCGCTCACGCCGCTCCCGGCGCATCCGCTCGAAGTCAATCGTGCCGCCAAACTCATGCGCCATCGTGCCCGGGTTTCGCGCGGTGTACATGTTCGCTCATGTCGCTCACTCGTAAGGAAAATAGGAATAGTCAGTCAGTTCCCGGTAGCCGTTTTCGTTCACGGCCAGCATCACTTCGGCACGGTAGCCGGCATGGCCGTCTTCCCAAATCGCCGGCTCCATCATCATGACCATCCCGGGTCCGAGCACGATGGATTCATCGAATTCCTCGCCGAGGTTGGATCCGATGAGCGGCATTTCCGCGCTGTCGGCTCCGATCCCGTGGATTAGGTAAAGATGCTTCATCCAGGGCTTCTGGCCGCCGGCCGCGGCGGTTGCGGCTTTGGTCAATGAACGGCCGGTCGCGCCGGGTTTTACCAGCTCCAGGACCGCGTCCCGGACGTCACGCCAACGGGCGTACTGATCGCGCTGACGGGGGGTTGGGCGCCGGCGATGGCTGACCAGCCAGGTGTGGCCGTAGTCGGACGCATAACCCTGGTAGATGATCCCGGTATCGACCCACAGCACGTCGCCGTCGCGCAGGATGCGGTCGGTCGAGGTCAGGGGGAACCCGATATCGCCGTTGGTGGTGTGAGGACCCCAGGCCAGCGCGGGCGCCATCGGCTGCCAGATGGGGTCAACGACGTTGGCGGTGGCGCCCAGCTCGAAAATGCGGCGCAGGAACAGACCCATCAGCTCATTCTGCCGCACGCCCGGGCGCGCCTGCGCCTGAACGTCGTACATCGCGAGTTCGTTGATCCGCTGCGCCCGCCTGATGCATTCGATTTCGTCCGCGGTTTTGCATATGCGCACCGCGTGAAGCATCGGGGTGGCGTCGGCAATCCGCACGCCGGAAAGCATGGGGAGCAGGGCGGTGTACATCGCGGCGGTGTATTCGTCGATGGCTAGACCATCGCTCAGTCGTGACTCCGGCGATGTCGCGCACGGTTTCGGCCATCGCGCGGACACCCTCTTCGAGGTCGGGATAAAGCGGCGGATGGACGTGATCGGCGGGGATCTCGGGCGGCGCACCTTCGGGATAGGCGGTGAACAGATGAGGTGCGGACTGCCCCTTAACGGCGAGCGCGACGGTGCGCTCGAATCCGGCCCGATCGCCGTCGGCCATCGCGCCGCGCGCTCCACCCGCATACGCCACATTGCTGGGGACGATCAGCAGGGCAGCGCCTACGCCCCGTCGATCCATTTCGGCGAGCAGCTTCGCGTAGCGCTCCCGCCGCATCCGCGGAAGATTCAGAACGTCGTCGGTTTCCATCGGGCGCAACTTACAACAAAAGATGGTTGTGCGTATATATCCTGGCGGAGGAAATCGTTGGATTGGGGAAATAGTAGGGCAGGCGTGCCTGCCTGCCGTTGGTGCGCGAGATTTTTCCCTCGCGCCACCTTACAAATTGTTCGGTAGCGCGAGCGAAAAAATGCTCGCGCGTCATCGACAGGCGGGGACGCCGATTTTGAAAATTAAAATCCGAAAACCTCAAATAGAAGAGAGCGAAGAGCGCCTCCTTGTGGAAGCAATTGGCGGCCTGAATTCCCTCTCCCACAATCAGTTGTTTTGGCCGGAGACATGGGTAACGATTGTGCGCAGACATGGGTAACACCTAACCGGCATCATAGGGACACCCAGGAGGTGGTCCCGACGTGCCGTGGGGAGAGGTTACCAAAGTGTCGTTACGCGAGGAGTTCGTAAGATTGGCGAGCCAACCCGGAGCTAATCGGCGCCAGTTGTGCCGGCGTTTCAAGGTCTCGCCCAAGACCGGATACAAATGGTTGAGGCGCTATGCCAGTGAGGGCAGCGGTGGTTTGCAAGACCGCTCGCGGCGACCTCATCGCAGTCCGTGGCGCAGCAGCCCGGAGTTGGAGCAGGCGGTGGTGGAGTGGCGTGAGCGCTCGCGCCAGTGCTGGGGTGGGCGCAAGATCGCCCGGCTACTGCGAAATCAGGGAGTGGCGCAGGTGCCGGCGTCCAGCACGGTCAATAATATTCTGCGCCGCCATGGCTTGATTGAGCCCCAGGAAGCAGCTCGCCATCGGCCCTGGCAACGTTTTGAGCGTGAGCAGCCCAACCAATTGTGGCAGATGGACTTCAAGGGCGATTTTCCCCTCGGCCAGCGCCGCTGCTATCCGCTGACAGTGCTGGATGACCATTCGCGCTTCGCCTTGGCGGTGCAGGCTTGCCGGGATCAGCGGCGCCCGACCGTGCAGCGCGCCTTGCGGCAAATCTTCGAACGCTACGGACTGCCGGCCGAGATGCTGATGGATAATGGCTCGCCGTGGGGCAAAGCGGAGGAATTGAGCGAATTGGCGGTGTGGCTGATCCGGCTGGGAATCTGGATTACCCATGGCCGCCCGCACCATCCGCAGACCCAGGGCAAGGACGAACGCTTTCACCGCACCCTGAAGCTGGAAGTACTGCGCCACTGCCGGTTTGCGACTTGGTCGGAGTGCCAGCGCGAGTTTGATCGGTTTCGCGACTGCTACAATCTGGTGCGCCCGCATCAAGCGCTCGATTTGGAGGTGCCGGCCAGCCGCTATCAGCCCAGCCCCATGGCTTTTCCGGTGCGGCTGGCACCCATTGAGTATCCCGCCGACACCATCGTGCGCCGGGTCCAGGCCGAGGGCTGGTTCAGCTTCCGCGGGCATAACTTCAGGCTTAGCAAGGCGCTGCGCGGATACCCCATTGCGCTGCGAGTTGCCGATGCTCAGGAACGTCATTGGCAGGTTTTCTTCTGTCACCAGCAGATCGCCCAGATTGACCTCACCATGCACAGGCTGACCAGCGCCCTGGGGCGGCATGGCCGCCCTTGAATGATGATGAAGCCACTGCTGCATAATCAGCGCGCTAGCGCTTCTAACTGCCGCTCCGGCCCGGGGCTGGCCGCTGTCAAGGGCGGCGTCAGCCGGCTCGCGCAGCGAGCGTACCCTTGACAGCGGTTAGCCCCCGGGCTACCTGCCCGCTCTATAAATTAATTGCGTTACCCATGTCCGCGCACACCCGTTACCTATGTCTCCGGTCCATACAATCAGTCGTGGGAGAGGGCAAGCGGCGCGGCTGTTGCGCTTTTTTTCGCAACAGCCATGACGCGCGGGTGAGGGTGCCTGATACACTTCAAGGTTACGCCGGCGCACGCACTGATTTTAGCCTCGACTTCTCCTGATGCGTTCATATGAGAGTCAGATTTTGCGTCAAGGATGGCAGATTGCTCGAAATGTACCGGTCACCCTCACCCTGCCTCCCACGGGGAATGAGACTGTCGAAAAATCGGACTTTGAGCCAGGAAGTTATTGCGATGGCTGCATTTACACCCTCTCCCCTTTATTCCAAGGGAGAGGGTGCGGTGAGGGTCGCTGACCGCCTCAAGTTAGATAAAAGCCTTGGCGGATAGGCACAATCCACAGCGGACCAAATGAGGTTTCCGGGTCAAATTGAGACTGTCGATCTTCATGACTTGTAGGCTGCACACCAAAACCTGGGCCTGGTCTCCTCCCTTGGAATACGAGGGCAAGCGCTGCTGTTGCGGTTTTTTCGCAAAAGCCGTGACGCGCGGGCGATGGTGCAGGAAACCCTAGCCTCAAAGCGAGAAAAATGTGTTGCTAATCAGGCGTAATGATTGAAAGAAAGAGGCCTCCCGTGGCTAAATTAGAGCGCGTGCCAGCGCAACTCTATGCAAAAGCGGGAGGCCCCCAAGATGAGGTTGAGGGTAGCGGGCTTGAGGCGGGTGGTCAAGCGGGATTTGGGGATTGAATTCGGCCGTGAGCATCTGACTTCGTATGGCGGGCTGGAGTTATTGCGCCGCTACTTCCAGAGTATTGGGCTGAATCATCGCATTCGGCAGGGATTTCGTGAGCACGACCTCGGTGGTGACTACGGCTGCGTATACTTGTTGCTGTTGGTAATTGGTCTGTTGCTGGTTGGTGCGCGGCGGCTTAAGCAATTGCGCTATGTTGCACACGATCCGCTGTTCGCCCGGCTGTGTGGTCTGGCGCGCATTCCCACGGATCGGACGGTAGTGAAGTGGCTCAAGGAATTCACCCAAGCCTCGCTTGCGGCACTGGTACGGATCAATAGCGAGTTGCTCTACGACCAGATCCAGCAACTGGGTCTGCGGCGGCTGACCATTGATATAGATGGCACGGTAATCCGCACCGGCAACAAGGTTGCTTGGGCGATGCACGGCTTCAATCCGCATCATCCCAAGGACCCCAGTTACTATCCGCTACTGGCGCATCTGGCCCAGACCGGGCAGATTCTGCGGCTTAAGAACCGCCCCGGCAACGTCCACGACTCCAAGGGAGCGGAGGCCTTCATGCGCGAGTTGATCGATGAGCTGCGCGCGCGGTTGGGCCGCTCGGTGATTTTGGAATTCCGCATGGACGCGGCGTTTTTCCAGGAAAATATCCTCAAATTGCTGGACCGCCGCGGCTGCTTTTATGCCATCAAGGTGCCCTTTTGCCAATGGACCGGGGTTCGCGCTGCGGTCGCCGCGCAACACCACTGGAGGCCGGTGCAACCTCAAATCACCTGTTTCGAAACTCAGTTGCAGCTTAAAGTTTGGGAGCTGGAGCTACCGGTCGTAGTCTTTCGCAAGCAGGTTGCTCACCAGAGCCGGCGCAACTACCAACTCGATCTTTTCTCCCCCGATGATGGCCACTTCGAGTACTCGGCGGTCGCGACTAACCTCGCGCTCAGCCCGCGCCCATTGTGGAACTTCATCGCTGGCCGCGGGGCGCAGGAAAAGACTTTTGCCGAGCTCAAGGGAGAATTCGCCCTGGATGCCGTCCCTACCAACCATTACGCCGCCAACGGCGCCTGGCAGCAACTGTCGATTCTGGCCCATAACCTGACTATCGGCTTTCAGCTCCACTCCAACCTTGCCACGGCCAAACCGAACACCGCCAAACGCACCTATAGCTACTGGCTGGTAAGCATGAAGACCCTGCGCTTCACTATCATCAACCGCGCCGCACGCGTAGCCCGAATCCACGGCCGCAGGATCCTGCGCTTTTCCCACAACCCGGCCACCCAAGTCCTTTACGACCAGGTCCTTGACCGCCTTGCCGCGTGATTTATTCTCG
>CAVREL010000079.1:0-24658 GCA_963720105.1 uncultured Acidobacteriota bacterium
TTCGTCGATCAGAGGAAGAAGTTCGTAGCGAAGGCGCTGTCGCAATTCAGCCTCATCCTGGGGCGAGAAAATAAGCGTGCCCCGGTAGGAGGTCTAGCGCATCATCGGGTGCGTGTTCTACAAAAACATCGGTGAGCCAGTCGAACACTTCCGTGGCAAGTGTTAACCCCTGATTCGCCACGACCGCGCGCCAAGGTGGGATGTTGACGAAAGCAAACCTCCTCCTTGATCGCAAGGTCCATCGACGCGATGCTGCGGTCGGCCGTGTTCATGGTAGCCAAAATGTAGAGGTTCTGGGATGGAGAAGCGACGGTCCCGTCCACGGCGTGAGGAAGGTGGACCTTTCGCGCACGCACGCCGCCTACCTCTCCCGCCTCGAATAGATAGATAGCTTCACCCAACACCTTGCCAGATCGGCGCGGTTCACCTCGTCGATGATCAACACAAACGGGGAGTCTTTGGCGGCACCGGCAGCTTCCAGAAGCCAGCCAGCGCGCACGTTGAAGCGCAGTGTGCCTTCCCTGGGGTCCGGCGATAATCCGACGATAAAATCTTCGTAAGTAACGGCGGGGTGAAACTGAATGGTCCGCCCATGGCCAGCGAAGAACTTCTGCCGTACTTCTTCAGCAAGGCGCGTCTTTTACCCGTGCCAGGAGGGCCTGAAAAGCAAAACGACGTTGGCGAAGTAGCGCATCGACCGCTTCAGGGGGTTGACTACCGGAAAGAGGTCCTCACGCAGCGCGCCTTGGAATGCGTTAAATCTGCTTCGTACGATTTCAGGACTTTCCAGCCACGTTCGTATGCGTAGAGATCGAAGAATGCTTGGACAACTTTGATCGCCAACTCTGGTTCCGACGGTAACTTCGCGATGCAATACATTTCCCGCTCGTACCGACGGAAGGCATTTTCAAATTCCGGGAAGCGGTCCTTAACCACTTTTGGAACGGTGGCTCCAAGTGCTGACGGATCCGGCTTGGTCCAAGGTTCGACCCCAATGCGCGACAAATAACGCCGGAGGGCAGCTATTCGCCTGCGGTGCCCAGGACGGGAGAGAATTCCTTCGTCAGGTGATAAGCCGCGCGTCCCGACCACCAATGCGATAAGGCTTCCTGCATCCTGAGTTGGAAACCACACTACGCTCGTTCCACCGTAAGGACCGGATGGTGGATTGTCGGGTTGGATTAGGCCCGCCCATGGAACTCCGTCTGTACCATCTGTGCGGGCAAGCGCGTACGCGTCTCGAAGCGTACCGACCTTGAAACACTGTTGGTTATACCGACCTCGGCCCCCAAATAGCGCTTCCAGCAGAGGTTTTGCCTCGCCCTCAGGAGCGGAAAGACCCGCGCTTATGAAGGAGGCAAGCGTCTCGAGTGGATTCTTGTTTTCCGAACCTGGCATCAGACCCCCTTTTCTTTTCCTTTTTTGGGACTCCAGCGACTTACTCGAAGTACGCGATCTTCATTGCCGCGCGGACTTCCTTCATGGTTTGCTGGGCGACGGCGCGGGCTTTGCGGGTGCCTTCCAGGATTATTTCGCGGACGCGGTCGGGTTTGGATTCGTATTCGGCGCGGCGGGCTCGGATTGGGGTCAGGAAGGTGTCGAGTGCGGCCAGTAGGCGCTGCTTTACTTCGACGTCGCCCACCGTGCCCTTGCGGTAGCGATCCTTTAGCTCCTCGACCTCGGCCTTATCGGGGTTGAAGCTGTCGTGGTAGGTGAAGACCGGGTTGCCTTCCACGTGGCCGGGGTCGGTTGGATGGATCCGGGTGGGATCGGTGAACATCGACATCACGCGCTTGCGCAGGGTTTCGAGCGGGTCGCTCAGGTAGATGCAGTTGTTGAGCGATTTTGACATTTTGGCGCCGCCGTCGGTGCCGGGCAGACGCGCCACCTCGCCCAGCATCGCCTTGGGCTCGATCAGCACCTTGCCGTAAAGGCCGTTGAAGCGCCGGACGATCTCCCGGGCCTGTTCGATCATCGGCAACTGGTCCTCGCCTACCGGCACCAGATGGGCCTTGAAGATGGTGATGTCGGCGGCCTGGGAAATCGGGTAGGACCAGAAGCCGACCGGCACGCCGCGCTTGAAGTTGCGCTGCTTGATCTCTTCCTTGACGGTAGGGTTGCGTTCCAGCGTCGCCACCGTTACCAGGTTCATGAAATAAATAGTCAGTTCCGCCAGCTCGGGCACCATCGACTGCACCACGATCTTGACGCGCTGCGGATCCAGCCCCACCGCCAGGTAGTCGAGCGCCACCTCAAGGACGTTTTGGTGCAGCATTTCGGGACGCTCGAAGTTGTCGGTCAGGGCCTGCACGTCAGCTATCAGGATGTAGGTATCGTACTCGTGCTGCAGGCGCACGCGATTTTGCAGCGATCCCACGTAATGGCCCAGGTGCAGTCGCCCGGTGGGGCGGTCGCCGGTTAGAATTCTTTTCTCCATGATCTTACTGTCCAGCCCTGAAGCCAGAATAATTCCGGGCAGTTCTTTCGCAAGTGCCGGTGGCTGTGGGCGAAACCTGTGTCATATACCGGAACGCAGAACCTCTCCCTCACCCGCTCCTAAGATAAGGGGAGGGGACAGATTTAGCTTCTGTAAGATTTGCGCTCTTCGTCCATGAAATCATTTTCGCTTTGAGGTTACCTCGCGAACAGTTCGCGCAGCGTGGTCAGATTCTCCACGTCCTCCTTGAGGTCGGGGCCTTTGGGCGTCTCCAGGCACATCGGCAGGCCGGCGAAGCGCGGATCGTTTAGCAGGCGGCGGAATGGTTCCAGTCCCATTTGTCCTTTGCCGATATGCTCATGCCGATCCACCCGCGAGCCGAGCGGCTTCTTGGAATCGTTCAGATGGAACGCGGCGAGCCGATCCATCCCGATCATCTCATCCAGCTCGCCGAAGGTCCGCTCGTAACCCTCCTGCGTGCGCAGGTCATAACCGGCGGCGAAGGCGTGCTCGGTGTCCAGGCACAGGCGCATCAGGTCGCTGCGCTTGACGCTGTCGAAAATCCGCCGCATCTGATCGAAGCTGCACCCCAGGTTGGTGCCCTGGCCGGCGGTCAGTTCCAATGCCACCCGTACCTTGTAGCCCGAACAGACGGCGTGCGCCTCATCGATCGATCGCGCGATAGTCTTGATTCCGGCGTCCTCGCCGCTGCCGACATGGGATCCGGGATGGGCGATGAGGAAGGGGATGCCGAGCATTTCGCATCGCTCCAGCTCGTCGATGAAGCCGCCGATCGAGCGCTGGCGCAGCGTTCGTCGGGCGCCCCCAGGTTGAGCAGGTAGGAGTCGTGCGCGACGACGATCGCGATTGCGGCCTCCGTCTGACGCTCGCGAAAGTTTTTCACCTCTTCGTCCGAATAGGGTTTGCTCGCCCATTGGCGCGCCGACTTGGTGAAAATCTGGATACATTGGCATCCCACGCCGCCCCCGCGCAAGGGCGCTTGCGCGACCCCGCCCGCAATCGGCATGTGCGCGCCCAACAGGGGCCGCGTCCCGTTTGTTTCGCCTGACGCCATCGATTCGCCGCCCGCCTCGCAAACGGCAAGATGGGCGCAATCTTATATGATGTCGCGGCGAAGCCAAACTTCCATCGCGGTCCGTAGGGCCGGTCTCCGGGGCTCCCACCCTATGCATGTATCTAGCGGGCCGAGGGCGTGTAACCTCGACTTCTGCGAAGTGTCACCCATTTTGGCGGTTTGTACCCGCTAATTCTCCCCCTTCAGGGTCCCGGTCCAGGGGAGAGAGAATTACAGACAATATAGAAAGCGCCCGTGGCGGGCGGGGGCGGCCGCCCTACTATTTCCGCACTGAATTTCAGGCTAGCAGCATGCGCATCGGTTCGAGCGTGCGCTTGAACGGATGAAGCACAAACCCGAGGATTTCCAACGTCACCGCGCCCCGCAGCGCCTCGTCATCGGGCTCTCCAAGAATGACCGGGTATGGCCATCGCCTTCGGGAAGTCTCAGATGGCACTCGGAGACAGCTCTCTGCACGGGGGTGCCATCGGCCAGCGTGAAGGTAGCTATGCGTTTGGGCGCCAGATCGAGCGCCTTCCAGACATCGTGCGGCACCAGCGTGTAAGTCGCTCCGCTGTCTACCAGGAAGCGCACCGTTGCCTGTTGGTCCAGTCAGCACGCCTTCGGTATAAGTGATGCCCATCCGTTCACCCCTCCTTTTATTATCCGACCGCAGCCGCCCGATACATCACCCAGCTCCGCGGCTCAATCGCGCCAGAGCATGACTCCGCCCAGCAAGCCGTCGATATTACTGACTATCTGCACGTTCGGCAGTAGCGGCTGCTTCACGTGCTTGGCGTTCCCGCCGCCGATATAAAGGCGATCATAGTTGAACACCCTCTGCAGGATCGCGATGGCTTCGAGCAGATGCTTATTCCACTTTTTGGCGCCCTTTCTCTTAAACGCCGCATTGCCCAGTTCGTCCTCGTAGGTTCTGTCTTTGCGGAACAGATGATGCCCCATTTCCAGATGAGCCCGATGGCCATCGACGAATAACGAGGAGCCCATGCCCGTGCCCAGGGTGATCACGAGCTCTATGCCCTGCCCCGTGACCGCACCTAATCCCTGCACGTCGGCATCGTTGGCGATACGGACGGGGCGCATCAGTTGCTTGCTGAGCGCCTTTTGAAAATCGAACTTGATCCATCCGGGACCCAGGTTAAACGCCGTGAGCAGCTTTCCATCCTTGACCACGCCTGGAAACCCGACTGAGACGCGATCGAACTCGCCCTGCTGACGCGCCATCCGCTCGATGATCGTCATCACCCGCTTGGGGGTTGCGCGCGGCGGAGTTGGAATGCGCTCGCGCTCGGTAAGCGGCTTGCCGTCCGGGTCCAGGATGATGGTCTTGATGCCGGTTCCGCCGATGTCAACCGCGAGCGTGCGCGTCATCCCGCCGTCGGAAATGGGAGTTTCGGTTGCGGTCTTCTTCATCGATAGTTATTTACCTTTCCCCGGGTCCGGGCGATTCGGGCTGCTTGGGGTAGATTGCTCGATTGTGGAATCCGGCGATGCCGCTGATTCCATCATCGAGTGGGCGGGCGCCTCCGACGTGGCGCCGTCGGCGGCCGCGGATGAGTCGTTCGCGGCTGGCGTGCAGTAGGACTGCAGCCAATTTTCCAATTGGCGCGAGCCCTCGGACTGACTTGCCATCCGCAGCAGTTCTTCCATCTCGCGGGAGCTGATTTTGTGGTTCTTCTCAACCTCCCTGAGCAGCTCGACCGCGACGCGCGGCTGTCCATCAGCAGATCGGAGCTGGCCAGGGCGCGCGTGATGAAGTGGTTTAATTCCTGCCGGTCGTGCCAGTGTCCCAGACGGTCCTGCAATAGCTTGAACCATTGAATGAGCGCCGGCGCCTCGTGCGCGCCGAGGTCGCGCGTCAATTCGACGCGGTAGCGCAGCCGCTTGGTCTGAATGCGCAGCGCGTGGATATTGGAAATTGAGCGATCGGCGGTCGCCCGTTCCAGCGCCAGGCGCACTCCCACCGCCGCGTCGGCCACAACCTGGCGCACTTCGGCGGCCGGCTCTGAGCTGCCCGGGCGCTGGGCCGAAGAGGCCAGTAATTGTTGAAGTCTGTGATTCAGCGTGATGCCGCCCGACTTGTACAATTTGCGGCGGGCGGTTTGACGGCGTTCTCGCGCTCCACGGAGATGCTTTTCACGCACCAGGCTCCATGCGCTCTTGAGCACGCTCTTGGAGACGCGCCGTTCCTTGCGCGCAACCCATTGCAGCGCCACGTCACAGTTGCGCCATGGTCCCAGCGCGCGCCGCACGCGCCGCAACGTCCGCCGCACCGAACGCGCCTTGTTCAGGTTCTTTTCCGGGACCAGCGCGAACAGAATTTGCTGAAGCCGGCGGGTGCAGACCCTGAGGTCGTGTACGGGGTCGATGGCCTCTTCCGCCAGCACCATGGCAAACAGCATGGTGAAATTCCGCAACTGTTTGGCTAACAGCTTTTGGAGCCGCGTCCGGTCATGAACGACTCGCCTCTCCCCATCCTCCGTCGGGGCCGTCGCCGATTCCTCAATTACGTGTGGGTTAATGTTTTCGCTCACGACGGTTAAGAATAGCGTTACACCGCGAGCCCGCCAAACCGGCGAGGCAAATGGTGTATCGGCCACGCCGGCATCGGTCTGGCGCACGATTCAGGCGTTGCGGGCGGGGATCTCGCGCATTAAGCGTTGACTCTCGCGCGCCGACAGTCTCAACATTCATACCATGAGGCTCTATTTAATACGCCACGCAATGGCTGAAGATAACAATCCGGCCGGTGATGCGGAGCGGGCGCTAACGCCCAAGGGCAGGCTCAGAATGGCTGAGGAGGCCAAGGGCCTGCGCGAATTCCGGGTACGGCCTGAAATTATTCTTACCAGTCCGCTGCGGCAGGCCCTGGAGACCGCGACCATTGTCGCCGAGGAATTAGGCGGACTAAGGGTCGAGCGTGTTGAATAAGGGGGGCTAAACGGTTCACACGGACCGGCGGACGTTTTGGCGGCGCTGCAGCCCCTACGACAATCTCAAGGAGATAGCGCTGGTGGGGCATCTGCCAGCGATGGGTGAGTTAGCCTCCTTCATGCTCACCGGTTCGACCAGCGATTGCCAGATAGAATTTAAAAAAGGGGCGGTGGCGTGCCTGGAACGGGGACAGGAGCGCTACGTCCTCGTGCTGGTCGTGCCGCCCAAGGTCCTGCGTTCGCTGTAACGATTGGGCTTGGCACGCTGCGGAAAAAGGACTTCCTCAGCCTGCTCCCTCTCTCTTATCTCTTCAGAGGGAGAGAACTCGAGTTTATACATTTGGGGCCACCCCAATGGTGTCATTCCGCCTGGTGCTTGAGGCTCTTCTGTTTTGGACTCTTCCCGTATCCTAGCCCTAAAGCGAAAATAATTTCAGGCCACAAGACGTTCAATGGCTCGAGTGTAGAGGTTTTGGGCGGCAGGATTGTGGGAGAAACGCAGGCGGTGGTAGCCGGAGATGCAGACCAGGCGTGCGGCACGATTGATGAAGGTAAAGCGCAGAGTTTTCATGCTGGAGAGGACAAAGGCATAGGTGCGCTTGCGTGTTAGGGATTTTGCAGGGGCAAGATTGGAGTGGAGCTGAAAGCCGCGCATGAGGTTATGAGCCAGGATGGAGAGTTGCAGCCAGGCACAATTGGCGCCGTAGTGATTGGTGGGGACGGCGTCGAGGGCGAATTCGCCTTTGAGCTCGGCGAAAGTTTTCTCCTGAGCGCCGCGCCCGGCCATGAAGTACCACAGCGATTGCGGAGTGAGCTCCAGATTGGTGGCAACGGCTGAGTATTCGAAGTAACCGTCATTGGGGTCAAACAGGTCGAGTTGGTAATTGCGGTGGGAGTGATGATGGACACGTTTTCGATACACTACCACGCGCAGGTCAAGCTCCCAGAATTTGAGCTTGAGCCGGCTCTCAAAGCAGCTGATTTGCGGCTCGACCACCAACCAATCGCGCTGCGCCGCGATCAGAGCTTTGACTCCGGTCCATTGGCAAAACGGCACTTTGACGGCGTAAAAGCACAGCCGGCGGGCAAACAGTTTGAGCAGATTTTCGCGGAAAAAGGCCGCATCCAGGCGGAATTGCAAGATCAGCGACCGTCCCAGGCGTCCGCGCAATTCGTCAATCAGTTCGCGCAAGAAAGCCTCCGCCCCTTTGTTGTCCTGGACGTTGCCGGGCCGGTTTTTGAGCCGCAGAATCTGCCCGGTCTCCGCCCAGTGCGCGAGCAGAGGATAGTAACTGAGGTCTTTGGGATGATGAGGATTGTAGCCGTGCATTGCCCAGGCAACCTTATTCCCGGTGCTGATCACGGTGCCGTCAACATCGATGGTCAAGCGCCGCAAATCCATGGCGCGCATCTGATCATACAGAAGCTCGCTATTGATCCGCACCAGCGCGCGCAGCGAGGCCTGGGTAAATTGCTTGAGCCAATTGACTACGGTGCGATCACTGGGAATGCGCGCCAGACCACACAACCGCGCGAACAGCGGATCCGAACCAACATAGCGCAACTGCCTAAGCCGCCGACCGCCAACCACCAA
The DNA here is from genome assembly GCA_963720105.1 of uncultured Acidobacteriota bacterium. Classification (GTDB taxonomy): domain Bacteria; phylum Acidobacteriota; class Terriglobia; order Terriglobales; family Acidobacteriaceae; genus Telmatobacter. Next base: position 8,061 of record CAVREL010000079.1, read on the forward strand.
CAAGCCGACCACCAACACCACCAAGTGCACACAGCCGTAGTCGCCACCGAGCTGGTGGGCACGAAAAGCGCGCCGGATGCGCCGATGCAACCCCACGATCCGAAAATAGCGACGCACCAACTCCAGACCACCATAGGAAGTAAGCCGCTCGCCTGTGAATTCAACCGGCAAGTCCTGCTTGACCACCTGCCGCAACCGCACTACCTTCAACCTCATCTTTGGGGCCTTCCCTGCCGCTTAGAACTGCGCGGGCAACGCATTCTAATTTAACGCATGGAAGGCCCTTTTTATTCAACCTTATCCCTCTTTTTTGCGAAATTATTTTCGCTTTAGGGTTAGAGGAGCCGACGACGCGGCGCATAGCGTGTAGGGCGTTTTGCAGCGCCGAGAGATGCTCACCCGATCACCGTACTTGATATGGCTCATGGCCTTTATGGCCGGGACCAGACGCTTGCCCCAGCAATGCGCGCCAATCGAATCCTTCGTGTGGACGGTGTCTCATCTTTTGCACCCCGCGCTCCGGCGTGAACTTTTCGCCTTTGAGGGCCAACCCTATTGATTCCGCAACGTCGCTTTGAACCATATTCATCTGGCTTTAGAAAGTGTCCACCCTAGCAGGCTGCGGAAAAACAGGGTTTTTGAACGATTTCCTTCCTGAAGCTCTCGTTTTCAGGGACGAAGTGGGTACTTGATCAGGATTGGTGGTCCGCCCCGAGCGTGTATTGGCTTATCTGACGCCTTTTATATGACTTCGCAAGGCCATTTTCTGGTCCTTCGATCGCGCTGGGCGCAACTATGCCGCCGCCAGATTGCGCATCCGCACCAGGTTATAGGCCGCCAAGGCGAAGGTGAACATCCACCCAACTCGGGCGACTCCGCGATGGCGAGTCTTGCGCAGGCCAGCGACGGTTTTGACCCAGCCGAAGATTTCTTCCACCCGTTTGCGCTTTTGCTGGCTGATGACGTAGCCCGGATGACGAGTAGTGCGGGCATCGATGATGCTGGTCTGCTTGCACGCGATATGCGGAGTTACCTGGTGGTCGCGCAACTCTTGAACAAACTCTTTGCGGTCATACCCTTTGTCGGCGCCCAAGGTCACCCGGTGCTCGCCTGGAATCTTCTCCACCATTGCCAGCGCGGCTTGCGGTTCGGCACGGCCGTCGGCCTGGGTCACGCACCCGTTGACTGCGGATTGCGCATCCGCACCAGGTTATAGGCCGCCAAGGCGAAGGTGAACATCCATCCAACTCGGGCGACTCCGCGATGGCGAGTCTTGCGCAGACCAGCGACGGTTTTGACCCAGCCGAAGATTTCTTCCACCCGTTTGCGTTTTTGCTGGCTGATCACGTAGCCCGGATGACGAGTAGTGCGGGCATCGATGATGCTGGTCTGCTTGCACGCGATATGCGGAGTTACCTGGTGGTCGCGCAACTCTTGAACAAACTCCTTGCGGTCATACCCTTTGTCGGCGCCCAAGGTGACCCGGTGCTCGCCTGGGATCTCCTCCACCATCGCCAGCGCGGCTTGCGGTTCGGCACGGCCGTCGGCCTGGGTCACGCACCCGTTGACTGCTATGCCGTTGCGGTTCTCCATCAGCACATGTCCGGCGTAGCTCAGCTTGGCTTCCTTGCCCGGACCCTTGCGCGCCAGCCGCGCTTCGGAGTCGGTGGTCGATTGATGCGTGGCATTGCTGCGCCGCTCGCCATGGAAGTCAACCGTGGGATTGCCAGGGTCATCGGGCGGTTGCTGGTCGGCCCCCTCCTTGGGTTTGAAGCTCTTGTGGCTGGCCCACGCCTCAATCAAGGTGCCGTCCACCGTGAAGTGCTCGGTGGAGAGCAGATCCCGGCTGCGGGCCTGCGCCAGCACCTCAGCGAACAGGGTCTTGGCGACATCCGCCGCCAACAGCCGCTCGCGGTTCTTGGTGAATACCGTTACATCCCACACCGGGTCGTCGATATTCATTCCCACGAACCAGCGAAACAGCAGATTGTAGTCCAACTGCTCCATCAGCATCCGCTCGCTGCGCACCGTATAAAGCACCTGCAGCAACAGCGCCCGCAGCAGTTTCTCCGGCGGAATCGACGGTCGCCCCACTTTGGCGTACATGGCATCAAATTGCGGTCCCATGTTGCGCAGCGCCACATCAACCATCGCCCGAACCGCCCGCAGCGGATGATCCTTGGGCACTCGCTTCTCCGCCGATATGTAACTGAATATCCCGCTCTGCTGGTAATCCGCGCCCCGCATCCCTCACATCCTCACCACAAATGGATACCATCATCTATATATACTTTCTCAAGTGAGGAATGCTAGTTTTTCCGCATCCTGCTAGGTAGAGTTCAGCAAACTACTGGGCTCACTTTGCTAGTGTGTCTCGAAAGTGTTCGTAACGCATCGCAAGGAGAAACAGCACGTAATAGCAATGTCTTTATGACCAAAAGCTCCCAGGCGCGGAACAGCCCGTTATTACTGCTAATTATGAGACCGAACACTAGAACACTGGTAGAGCGACACCCGTGCCAAAATGCATGAAGACCTCATAAAACGCATAAGGAACTGCTCCAACAAGTGTTTTCTCCACAAGTATTATGTCGCCCGATTGAACCAACGGGTCCGCCGCTTCGCCGGACTGCAATTGGGAGAGTGAATAGTGTGTGATCGTCTTCCCGCCCGCTTGGTCAGTTCGAAGGAGCTCGGCCCACCAACTGAAGACGGGGCCGCCCGCAGCGGAAACGGCTCCTAAAATGGTCATGCCAGGTGTGATCGCAAAGGCGCCTGGGTTCTCGACCCATCCCTGCACCATGACTTCTCCAGCAATCGGCACAACAAGTACGTCGCCGGGCCGCGCCGGCATATCCAAACACCCTGCATCGCCGCCGTCGATATTGAGAACGATAGAGTGATTAGCAGGCGAGTCGGCTGAAGGGAGGATACCATCAGTGGACTGGGGCACAGAACGCGCATCAGCCAAGAGGCCGAGCGAGCCTCCTTGACCGGTTGGAGAAGGAGGCAGTTGCGAGACGGCGGAGGCGACCTGGAAAGTTCCAGGGATATCTTTGGGTTGCGCAGGAGAAAAGATTACCTTTTGAGCCGCTCCGGAACTGAGCCCACCCGCCTGTCCTAAGATCGCGACCAGCGACTCCCTTTCGTCTGCCATGTCGTAAATGCCGGGCTTTTGAACCGCGCCGATTATAGCCACGCCACGGCTGCGGTAGTTCTCCACAAACAACTCCACACGGGGGTTCTTCATGTACACTTTAAGTCTTTGTACCAGCGCGTCGTGAAGTTCACTTTCGCCGAGTCCAGCCGCTTCAACCGTTCCCACAAGGGGCAACTCGATGGTGCCTTGCGAAGAAACGCGCACCTTCTGGTTCTGGAGCTCATCAATCTCAGGTACCGAAATATCGACCACATCGCCGGGACCAACCGGCAAATCTCCCACTGGCGCCTCTGCTCGTCGTCGCCACAGTGCAACAATCGCGGGCACCTTGCAGGATTGCGTCGATGACGGGTTCAAATTAGCACTTTGCATTTGGGGAGGTTGATGCGACACGTAAGGTCCGACGGGTCTGGCGCCCGAGTCGGGGCGGGCCTGATTATTATTATTAGCAGGTGCACAAGCACACAGGTATGAGCATACGATGAGAAGTGGAACTAACGCCCGTCTACCAGCCTTAGGCGCCGGCACGAGGCCACTTATCTTTTTCGACATCTGACCCGGAGCTAACGGAGAGGGTCCCGGGAGACGGGCACTACCAGCTGTCCTGTTGGCCTTGTTACAACTCCCGCAGTGCGACCAGAACAGGCTCATGATGCTATAGCCACTCGACCCTGCTCTCCACCTGGAAGCGATCCCGACACGTAATCGTATCGAGCGCGTCGTAGTCCAAGTTTCGAGATAGTCATTGCGCTTGATTCGAGTGGAGCCGAGGTTATTGCGGGAAGGAGCGCCCTCGTAACGAGTCAGATGTCCGTGCGCTCGGCCTTAGCTGCTGTGCGCCTTTTGTCTTTCTTGGCGAACTCGTCCACTTCCTCGTGAAATCTCTGGAGGAGCCATTCGCGCACCTCATCAACGTCCACACACCAGTGCCGTCCCTTCTTGAATACCGGAAAGCTGTGATGTCTTGTAATAAGGCGGTAAAGGCGCCTACGCGGAACGTTCATGTACGATGCCAGTTGCGAGAGCGTCAAAATATGCTCGGCCACGGCAATACGCCCGGCTTCGAAGCCCGTTATACAACCGCATGCATTTCAAGTGAGGCACACAGTGCGCCGTGGGCGTCGATCAGGGGTCGGCCCTCCCTTGATCGACACCGGCTAGATAAGGGCCACTCTGCGGCAACCGCCTCAATCCAGAGTCGACCATGCGTCCGCCCTCCCGTGATCGACGGGCGCCCACTCCGAACATCTCCACTCACACGCTCCACTATCTGATCAGGTTAGCGTTAGATTCCCGCGGCGCTTCGTTATTCCTGATGTAACTAGTGTCATCTAATCCTGTAAGAATTGATTTCAAAAAAGGATGGCGGGTAACCACACTCCGTCGCGTGAAAAAATGAATGTAACTCGATTTTATGCCTGGAGCGTGAGCCTCCAACCATTTAAATATGGTCAGCCCCGAGCATCACAATTTTGATTAAAGGGCGCTATGAACCGAACGCGGCGGTAGGACTCAAAGGTCCCAAACGATGTCGGCAGAGGGTTCAGGGATGTAGCTGCATGACGTACCGGTTCGAATGGTCCTTTTAAGGTAGGAAGCCAGCAAAGGCTGATGATCTGCGATCTTTGTGATCGCAAATTTTATTGAGTTGGTGACCCGAACTCGAGCACGTTCTTCGTCGGAGCCTGTCCTGCGGTCGCGCCCGAAAAGCCCAACCGCCCGCGCGATTTCGCGAGTGAGGAAACGAAGCTCTTCCTCGAGCTTCAACCCGGCCTGCTCGTTGCCGGACGAACGAGCCTCATCGAGATCGGCGTGCAACTCCTGCAGCCGTGCGCGATAGGCCTGCTTGGCGTTGGCGTCCAAAGCCGGACCAAGATCCGAAGAAGAGCTCCGCTCCGCCATCTCACCGTTTCTGCCCAAAGACGCGAGCTCGAGCGTATGAATTGACTGATTGGGACGAGACAACAGGTGAGCAATTAAGATCAGACCTCGTAATTCCTTAAGGCGGCTGGTCCGCCCCTGGAATGTCAGCTCCCAAAATCTGCCTTCCTGGCGCAAGCGTGCAGAAGATTGAGACACAACCGCTGGTGAAGATTGTCCTAAGGCGTCGGACGACAGTTTATCAGTAGCTACATAACCTCCGGAATCTGGACGGCCTTTCGAGTCCGGCCCGCCGTTAAGATCTGTAAGACCTGTGTCGCTGTCCGATAGTTCACCTATCTCTTTCGCAAGCCGGTGCATCTTTAGGTTTATCGCCTCTGCACCCGCTGTCCTCCAAAGCTCCGCAGCTCTCCGGCGATCTCCAAGCCGGCCACGGATCGTGAGAGATTTGGCGAGGTCGACGAGGGAATAGACCGCCCACGGTCTGGCTCCCGTTCTACGCTCCAGCTCAAATGCTTCCTCAAAATGCGCCACCGCCTGGTCGAAATTCGAAACCGCTAGCGCGAGCTTCCCCAGATAGCGCGAAACGGAACCGAACGGTGTAAACGCCGCCTCGACAATGACGTGGTGGTTCTTAAACGGCAACAGGAACTCGTACAGAGCTGCGGCGTACGCGACGTTCTTGAGCCCCGCGGAGACTTCAGCGAGCAGCGCTGCGGTGCCGAGCGCATACGGTCGTTGCTTCAAGTCCGCGAATTCCTCCGCCGCCAGAAGCTCGAGGTGCGCGCCCGCCTGAGCCATGTCCCCAAGTTCGAAGGCGAGCCAACAAAGCAGTGCGCGGTCGGCGAACGAACTAGGCTGTGCTCCGTAGGTCCGTTCCGCAACCGGCATCAGTTCCGCCAGGCGGCTCTCCTCCCTCAGCGGCAGAATAAGGCATGGCCAGTAGCGGTCGGCCAGACTGCCGAGGCAATCAAACGTGCCAACTTGGCTAGCTTCGCGACAAAGCTCTTTAGTCCGATTGAGCCTGCCTTGATGGAGCGCCCAGGCAGCCCGAACATTCAGTAGCACAACTCGATATGCCGGATGTCCCGCCAGTGTCGCCGCCTGTTCCATGAGAGCCAATTCGCTTTCGGCCAATCCGGTGTGTCCTAGCTCCAGGAACGCACTCATTTTCGCAAACGCTGAAACAAACAGAGCGTGATTCTCGCCGGTCTTCCTGGCGATCTCAATTACCTGCTCCGCATTGACCAATCGCTCCTGGATCAGGTCCGGGCGGCGCAGAATATGATCGCGTAAATAACTTATCCGCAGCATTACGCTTTCGCTCCTGCCCGGCAGCCGGCTTTCCATATCGACTGCTTGGGTGAAGAGAAATTCGCTGCGTTGACGCTGGCCCTTTAGATATGAAAGTTCCGCCGCCACACGCGCTGTCAGCAACGCCCTTGCAGGGCTGTCGCCCTCGGCTTGCGAGGCCAGCGATTTCTGCGCCAACATTAGAGCAACGCCGTTGGGTGCGTCAGCGAACGGCCACCCGAGTTCCGGCATCCCCAAGGCTATCTGCGTAAGCCTTTCCAGATCGCCAAGATCCTGCGCGAGCCTGGCGGCCTGGCAAAAGCTTTGCTGAGCCGACTGCACGTCTCCCGCCTCGCGCTGGGACTCGCCCAAGGCAATGAGCGTCCCGCATAGTTCGCCGCTGTCGAGCATATTTTGGGACTCGATGGCATTGACCGCCGCTGAATACATCTCCGTCGCTTTGGTGAAGGCGCGCACGCTCGCAAAGTGTCTGGCGGCGAACTGAGCGTAACGAATCGCCCGTTTGATCATTTGGGGCTCGCCACTAAGCATCAGGTGCTCGGCAATTTGCCGCGCGTTGGTCTTGACCTCATACAGATCGTGTGTTTCCAGCGCCGTCGCGATGCGGCAATGGAGGTAAGACCTCCTCGCAGCGGGAAGTTCCCGGTGGAGCAACTCCCGGGTGAATCCATGCATAAAGTCGTAGTTGTGGTTCGTGGTGAGCCGGATCAGGCCCGTGCCCAGCAGTTCGGCGATCCCTGTCTGGATTTCCGCCTCGTTCAAATCCGCAACCCCCAACACCAGCCGCGGATCGAAGCCCTTCGGAAACAGAGATCCGGCTTCAAGTACCTTCTTTGCTTCACGCGAAAGTGGCTTCAGCCATTCCTTGATCGCAATGCGTATCGCGCTTGGAATCCGAACCTCGTGATTGGAACCTATCCGCGGGCCCGCGGCGTTAAGATCGCCAAGGATTGCCCCGCACTCCAACGTAAACCGGGCATTGCCGCCGGTGAGATGGCGAACGTAATTGACAATCCAATCATCTGGTGTGAGGCCCGTTACGTAGTGCAACAATTGGCCTGTTGCATTCTCGTCGAGTGGCCCGATTTCCAACCCCCGTCCGCGGGCCTCTATAAGTTCGACCATCCAACGCGCCTCCTGACGACTGGACAGTTCGAAGGAGTTGTAGGTAAGCGCGAACAAAACCGGCATGCGGTCCACTGAATGAGAAAGAAATTCGAGCACTTTCAAAGATGCTACATCGGCATAATGGATGTCATCCACGCATATTAGCAGCGGGCGGCCGACCGACACCCTTTCAAGCAGATTCAATATCAAGTCAAACCGCGCCGCCACTGGTTCCGTGTACTCGGTATAGGGGGACACCTCCTCATTCAGCGATCCGTTGAAAACCAGATGCGGGGTAGGGGCGCCCGGTACAGTCCCATATGCCGGCTTCTCCAGAAGCTCACGCCAGACACGCTGCAAGATCAAATCCTGATTCGGCAGATGCTCAGGCAAGCAGCGCCCGTACACGCTGGTAAAACCTTGACACTCGGCCCGCGATCCCAATTCCCGCAGCAGGCTCGTCTTGCCGATTCCACGTTCGCCTGAAAGGACGATAACGCCGCCTTCTCGCAAAGCGGCCCTCGCTAGAGCAAGTTCGACTATTCGGAGTTCTCCTTCTCTACCTAGAACTGGCATGCGCAGAAGACCCACGGCAGCAAAGAGGAATTCAAAGGCCGACAATTTTAACAAACGACGCGACGGAACCTCTTCGAAGTTACGGATCGTCAGAAACTAGCGGAAACTGGATATCAAAAACGGTCGCCGACTCAGCCACACTAACAAGATCAAGATACGACGGGATTCAGGTACGAGCAAAGTCCCAGCCAGCTTTGTCCTGAAATTCGGAAAAAGCGGGGCTGCTGCGGTGGAGGTCGCATACACGACCATGCCAATCATGTTAATGACCGCTGTCACTTTGTCAACATGATTCCGTGTTACGCTTAATTTAAATGACGACAAACTTATTACTCAAGATACTAATGGGTCGTGTACAATAACTTACTTCAATATATCAAAGTCTGTGCCAGTCGTTTGCGAGAACTATGGAACGATTTTGCCTAATATTGCAAGGGTTTATGCTCCCGGTGAGGGCATCTGCTATCAAGCTGGTCATCTGGTGTCGAGTCACCGTAACCGGCCGTTACAAAGCCGGCGAGACAGTGTGTTAGAGACAACGTTTAAAGTCAGTCCTTCAGGGTCGTTTTCTATGCCCGACAATGGACGCGCATAACGATCTCGCGCAACCATGATTCGTGATGCTGGCCTGTTATTTTGGTCTGTAAATTTTTCGTCGAAGATCGGCGTGCATTTTTTGCAAAATCAACACCTGGCGCACACGCCACCAGATCTCCCGATGGTTTTTGATTTTGCCTAGCGAGCCCAAGAGTCAGGATAAATTCACCGATCAACCCACTGACCATAACCGCCTCTAAGTGGGACCGGTTCCGACAAAGCAAGCGGGCAATCCTATTTTGGAAAGCCTGACCGCGGCGGGATGATTGCGAGTGAGCTAACAAACTGCAGAAGACGACGCTGCGAGCGAAATGCTCCAGCGCCCGATGCTAGTCTTCTTCCTGAGGTGGAAAAGCTTCCATCACCATCACGGCCGCCGCCAACTCATATTGATAGCCGATTAGGTGGCACCGATTCATAGGCTGAGGCCAAACCACGGAAAGCCCATATACTAGCCACCCCTTGTGTTCAGCCGTCCCTTTCGCGTCCTCCCTACTTATCTAAGCGAAGTCCTCCCAAATGATCTAAGCAGGGCGTAAACAGGCACAAATGTTAGCCACAACCATGACTCATGTCAACGGATTGGTAGAGGGTTCGAAGCCATACCAAAAGGTACTTAGTGTGTATGATTAATAGCTACTAGTATAAGAACAGCTAGTCCAAAAGATTACTGTGTAGCCAGCATACTGGACTGAATGTAGGGAGAGAAGGACAAGGTATTATCCTACGCACGGTGAAGGCAGCTTACGCTAGGGCCTTTGGTCAGCCCCGTCGTACCTAACCCTGGCGTTGACTGGATACCCTGCGTTGATGGGATACTCCACAATGCGAGCGTTTTATGGACGAGATCTTTGCAGACCTACTGCCGCGAGCGCGACGAAAAGCCAACCGCAGGAATTGACCGGACGCGAGCCGACCAGAACGAACGGAGCGGCGTTACGCCCGCTGGGGAATGGATCCGGTTACGCAATCTGAAACACCGCGGTCAAGATGTCCGCTTTACCGGCTTGCGTCCGGCCCTGGGTGAGTGAACCTCTTCCTACCTTCCTTCAGGCTGAAGAACGAGCAGCGCGACCTGGGGCTGGAGTGTCCGGCATTCACGCGGTCGGGATGCCGTTCAGGAACCCCGACCGGTCTTCGCAGGTCCGCGTTGGCGGCTCTCGGCGCAGCCGTCCATCGCCAACCTGCCGTGTGTTCCCGAATCGTTTTTTGCCGTGCTCTGAGGGTCAAGCGCAGCAAGCTGTCGGCGCAGACGTTGTTTGAGCAACGTGAGCTTTCGGCAACGGTGCATGAAATCTGTTTGTCGTAGTTGCTAATTCATCCCTGCCGGTTGAAGGCGAGGAGGAAAGGCAATGGCAGGCATGACGAAAGAGCTGATGACAGTTGAGGAAGTTCGAGCGCGCTTGGAGGAGTGGAGGCGGAATCGGCAGGGACGCGCAGCGATCCCCGAAGAGTTATGGTCCTCCGCGATTGAGGTGGCGCGCAGAGATGGCGTGGGTCACACCGCCACTGCACTGGGCCTGGATTACGGCAAGCTCAAACGGCTCATGCTGGCGGCGGATGGGGTTGAGAAGAGAACGACGACGCCATCCTTCATGGAATTGATCGCGCCCGAAGCCGCGCCTGTTGCGCAGTGCACGATCGAACTGGAGGGGCGGCGCGGCAAGATCCGGATCGAGCTTAAGGCCAACGCGGCTGATCTCGCAAGCTTCAGCCGGACGTTGGGGGAGTTGGTTTTGTGATCCAGATCACGCCGCATCTACGCATTCTGGTTGCGGTGGAGCCTGTGGACGGAAGGAAGGGGATCGATTCTTTGGCGCAGGTCTGCCGGGAGAAACTTGGCTCCGATCCGTTTTCCGGCTGCCTGTTTATCTTCCGCAACCGCAGCGCGCGGGCGATCCGGATCCTGGCCTACGACGGCCAGGGATTCTGGCTGGCCACCAAGCGCCTGTCCAAGGGACGCTTTCGCTGGTGGCCAACGGGCACGGAAGCGGGCCGAAGCTTGCGCGCGCATCAGGCCCAGATGCTGCTGGCGGGTGGCAATCCGGAAACCGAAGCCGCGCCCGTATGGCGGCGTGTGAGCGTATGAAAAATCTTCGCCACCACGGCCTTGCGTTCCAGTTTCCATTCTGTCACACTTATGACCGGTGGCAGCGGTGGAGTGGAAATACCGGGGCCGTGTCATCACGGCGCAAGATCTCGAATTTATCCGGGAGTTCATCGTACAACATCCGGGCTTGAGCCGGCGCCGATTATCGGCGCGACTGTGTCAGGCCTGGGAGTGGAAGCAAGCCAACGGCGCGCTATGCGACATGGTGTGTCGCGGCATGCTGCTGATGCTGCACCGGGCCGGTGAGATAGAACTGCCGCCGGTCCGCCAGATATCGCCCAACCCTTTTGTCCGGCGCGCGCGGCCCGCGCCGGTGCCGATCGACCAGACGCCGCTGACCGGCACTCTAAAAGAAGTCAAGCCCATCGCGACACAGCAGGTGAGGCGAACGGCGCAGGAGCCGCTATTCAACAGCCTCATCGAGCATCATCATTATCTCGGCTATGAGCAGCCGGTGGGCGAGCAGCTGAAGTATCTGATCTGGGCGCATGACCGACCGATCGCGTGCCTGGCGTGGAGTTCGGCGCCGCGCCATCTGGGCAGCCGCGACCGTTACATCGGCTGGAGCGCAACAGCGCGCCGGTGCAACATTCGCCTGGTGGCCTACAACACGCGCTTTCTGATCCTGCCCTGGATTGGGGTCCCGCATCTGGCCTCGCACATTTTGGGGCGCGTGGTCAGCCGACTGTCGCGCGATTGGGAGCGGATGTACGGCCATCCGATTTATTTCGCGGAAACCTTCGTCGATCCCGCTCGCTTTCGGGGTACCTGTTACCGCGCCGCCAACTGGCACTCTTTGGGGCTGACCACGGGGCGCGGCAAGGCTTCCACGAGCAAACGTCCCAACCGTTCCTTTAAAGAGGTTCTAGGCTATCCGCTGACGCCGCGCTTCCGGGAGCTGCTGAGCCAGTCATGAAGAACAAGCAGCAGAAGAAGACCAGGCGTCGGCGGATCGACGTCAACGTGGAAGAATTGGATCAGATCGTGGATCGCGCCCGGCAGGCTCCGCTGAGTGATACCGATTATGACAAGCTCAAAAGCGCATTGCATGCGCTGATCGAAAGATTGCTGGGGTCGGCGAAGACAGAGAAGCTCGCATCGGTATTCGCGGATGAGAACAGTCCCGCATCGGCAGCAGCGCCGCGGGCGGAAAGCTCGCCGGGACACGGACGCAACGGCGCACAGTCCTTCACTGGCGCGCGCAAAGTGACGATTGCGCATCAGCACCTGGCTGGGGGCGATCGCTGCCCGGACTGCGGCAAAGGCAAGGTCTACGTACAGAAGGAGCCCAAGGCCCTGGTGCGGATCGTGGGGCAGGCGCCGCTGGCCGCAACCATCTATGAACTGCAGCGGCTGCGCTGCAATGCCTGCGGTCAGGTCTTCACGGCCCAGGAGCCCAAGGGCGCGGGGCCGGAGAAGTACGACGCAACGGCGGCGGCCATGATCGCGCAATTGAAGTACGGCAGCGGCGTGCCGTTTAACCGGCTGGAGCGGATGGAAGAGCTGATGGGCATTCCGCTGCCGGCGGCCACTCAGTGGGAGGTGGTTGCCGACGCCGCCGAGCTGATCAAACCGGTGCGCGATGAGCTGATCCGCCAGGCGGCGCAGGGCGAGGTGCTGCATAACGACGACACCGGCATGCGCGTGTTGCGCCTGGTGCGCGAACCATCGGACCAGCGCACAGGCGTTTTTACCAGCGGTATCGTCGCGACCGGCGCCGGAAGAAAGATCGCGTTGTACTTCACTGGCCGCCAACACGCGGGCGAGAACCTTGCCGAGGTGCTTAAGCGGCGCGCGCCGGAGCTGAGTGCGCCAATTCAGATGTGCGATGCGCTGTCGCGCAACGTGCCCAAACTATCCGAGGGCGTGGAGATTTTGGTGGCCAACTGTCTGGCGCACGGCCGGCGTCAGTTTGTGGAAGTGGCGCAAAGCTTCCCCCAGGAGTGTCGCTACGTGCTCGAAGCGCTGGGCCGAGTTTATTATCATAACGCGCAGGCGCGTCAGCAGAATCTTTCAGCCCAGGAGCGTCTGTGGTTTCACCAACAACACAGCGCGCCGGTAATGGAAGAACTGCACGGCTGGCTGCAGGCGCAGCTGGCGCAAAAGAAAACCGAACCCAATTCAGCCTTGGGCAAGGCGATCAACTATCTAATGCGGCACTGGAGAGGGCTGACGGTATTTCTGCGCCAAGCCGGCGCTCCGCTGGATAACAATCTCTGCGAACAGGTGCTGAAACGCGCGGTGCTCCATCGCAAGAATGCACTGTTTTACCGCACGCTCAATGGCGCCGAGGTCGGTGATCTTTTCATGAGCCTGATCCACACCTGCGAACTGGGCGGCGCCAATTCCTTCCACTATCTCACCGAACTGCAGCGCCACGCCCCGCAAGTGGCAGCCAGTCCTGGCGAGTGGATGCCGTGGAACTACCGGCAGACCCTTGAGCAAACCGCCGGCCCATGATCGCTTCTCTCTGACCAAGTTTTTGACTCATGCGGGAGAGCCACTGGAAAATGGCGTCCGCAGGCTCTGGCTGCATCTGGGCTGTAATCCAGGTGGCAAAGCAATGAAGAAGCTTAAGAAAGATCCGGTTCGGGAAGAGCGGATCCACAACGAAGCTATCGTCGATGCCGGTCCGGACGAGCAGGCGATGAGCTGGTATTACTATCTGGAAAGCAAGATCGTTTTCCCGTTCCAGGCGAGGTGTGTCGCAGCGAAACCTGTCTCACCTCTCAGGAAAGGTGAAACCGCCGAGGTCGTATGCATGGCGCCAGAAGATGCCTGCATGCACGACATGCTCGTCCAGATCCGCTGGTGGGGACGGAAAATCGCTGTTCCTTTCTCGCAACTGGACGCCATCGATTCAGACGAAGTGACCAAGGAAGCCATCGGCGACTGGCATTACTGGGTTTCGCAGGGCTACCTTCTCTGACGCCTATGTCCAACAAATCGTTGGTCAGCGATCAAACCGCGCATATTATGGCAAGGCGCCGGCCTACATGGACAGATGTTAAGGCGAGACTTGCAGGCTTCGACCGGCTGGGATTGTTGGGCCTGATTCAGGATCTCTACGCGGCCCACAAGGACAATCGGACGTTTCTTCACGCCCGCTTCGGATTGGGCCAGGACGTTCTGGCGCCCTACAAGGAAGCACTGGACCGCTGGCTCTGGCCGGACGTATTGCGGAACCAGGACACTTCCGTCGTGAGGGCCAAACAGGCCATATCCAGCTACAGAAAAGCTGTTGGCGACCCGGCCGGTCTTGCCGAGTTGATGGTATTCTACTGCGAACGTGCTGCAGGATTCTGCAGCGATATCGGGTATCAGGACGATGCTTACCTCGATGCACTGGTCAGCACGTTCGAACAGGCCCTAAAGACCATCGGCCGGCTGTCTGCCAACGATCGTAATGCCCTGATAGCACGGCTCGATAGAGTACGCGTCATCAGCCACAACTTCGGCTACGGTGTCGGCGATGATATGGACTCCCTGCTCGCACAATACATGAGAGGGTGACCCGGATTCGTGGCGGCACGGCGCCCAACCGCGACTCAACGCAGGCTTGCCGAAAGCTCACAGCCGTTGATAAGCTCTATCGCAAGGAACCCTTCTGCACCGACCGCGAACGGGTGGAATTCCTTTTGGCTCGCTACGAGGCGCTCCGCTCTCCGCTAATCCCGCAGCCAAAACCACCCAGGGGCGGCGGAGGTTATAGCCCTTCCAAAATTTATAGCTCAGCAACGGTTTGCTACCCAATCACCGCAAAAACCTACAGCGCCGGCGTGTCCGGCTCGAACCTCCTCCCCGGCGCCGCCACGGCGGCCGTGCGCCGCTTCTCCGGGCACACCGCCGCCGCCGGTTGAGATGCCGGCGACGTGCCGGGTAAAGCGCCCTGAAAATGACCCGGCGGTGGTGCACCGTCGGGTGGTCGGCGAGCGCGCGGACCTTGGGCGCGATCGCTGCGAGCAGTCCCGAGACCTGATCGACCGACTAGCGCAGATTGTCGGTCGAGAACACCCAGAAGGTGACGGCCGGCACCGCAAGTTCGCCGCACCAGCGTCGTCGAGCTTGCCGGCACCGAGCATGTAAGGGTCGCATGGGTCGCGCAGGCCGCGGCGTGCTCCGCAGATTGCCGTCAAGAAAATATGAGCGCATCCGACCAATCAGGTCGGCATCGAGTCCTGGTAGTCGCGCTTGCCGATGTTAACGCCGACCTAGCGGAAGATGTCGTACGCGGTTGTCGTATGGAAGCCGACTTGCGGCATCGAGAAGTGATACAGATGGTTGTGCGCCCTCATCGTGCGCTGCTGGCACCGTTGCCCGATTTCAGCTGGTCCCCTCCCTGATAGCAGCGATAGCTTCCGCTCAAATTGTTCGACGAAGATAAAAGGCCATTATATAGGCATATCGAGAGATCACCCGGATATCGCGCCGATGCGAACGCGACGGTTCAGGTCGGCACGCTGGCCTTGCGAGTTACTTCAAAGATGACCTCAGGCGGGCGTGTTGCTCTTTGCTCGGCGGCGAGGAGGATCCGGATTGGGTTTCAATGCATTTACGTTTATAGCCATCATTACCCAAAAGGATATGGCTCCAGTCAGCTCGACCGTTCCGGCTGTGCCAAAAAGCGTGAGTAGCCGCGCGAACTCCTCCTCTTCAGGCTCATTCTTGTGGAGCAGCGCCTGGGTATAGGAGATGACGAGCTTTTCTTCAGCGTCGAAAAGAGTACTGTCTTGGGCCGATTCGAGCGCCGCAATTTGGTGCTGGCTAATGCCCAGATCCTGGCCAAGATGAACGTGTATGCGGAAGCCATAGTCGCATCCAAACTCTTTCATCACTGTTAAGACCATCAGCTCGCGTAGGCGTGGGTTCGACACCGACCAGGGGCACACCTTCATGAAGTAATCAGCGAGTTGAAGAAGCCGTTTGGACATCTCCGGGCTATGTGCAAGCACTTTCCATACATTCGTGATTCTGGATTCGCCGCCCTGGTATGGTACAATCCAGCCTTCCATGCTCGAAAAACTCTCGGGCTTCTCCATTCGCCTCTGCCTTCTCGAGTTGTGGTACCCTTGACATCCTGCTACTCCTTCCGCACTGCTTCGTGCTGGTGACAGATTGCTCCTCATTCACCAGCTCATCGGCCCCTCGGCAAGCCAAAAGGAGCCCCGGCCGGCGGGGTCACATTGAAAAAGCGGCGCGCATTTGCACCTAGCACCTTACGCTTTTGTTCGTCACTTATGTCCTCGCGAGTCCATATCATTTTCACAGAATCTGGCGAGAATCCGTCCCAGTGCGAGTAGTCGCTATTTAAAACCTACCCGATCGTCACCAATGTATTTCAAGGATAAGGAAGGACTTCTCATTTGGGTTCGCGGAATAGAAGATGCGGTGGCACTTCATGTATTCCGATGGCGGTGTCTTTTGCCAGGGAAGTTGGTTGCTAATCAAAGCCCAACTAGCATCGAACTGATCCGCCAGCCATGGTGCCCATCCCACATGCCCCTCAAAGAGACCCACGCGAAGCGTTGAATATTGTGAGGACTCCGTAGCCGCAAAAAAAACGTACATGCAGCCATGAGACCCTGCCCCGCCCCGAAAATACGCGTGAAGAAATAGCGATCGAATAGCTCAACGCCTGCCAACATGTAAGGTGAGGCGTGAACGCAAGCCGGCATATCAACGTCCTGGCAGGCCTCCCACACCACATTGAACTTCTCTAGGTATAGGGTTCGCGGCGAACATGGGGCCATACATAGACGCCTACCAGTCCGAGGTCCTTTACAGCCGACGCACCTCCTTTGCCGCGACTTCCGGGAACTGCATCGGGAGAGCAGCGATTCCCTTAATCCGAGT
>CAVREL010000080.1:0-109308 GCA_963720105.1 uncultured Acidobacteriota bacterium
AGGTATCCATCTGGATTTCGTAGTCCTTGTCGACCTCGAGTTCGCCGCTGGGAGTAAGCGACACCTGGAACCAGGCCAGGGATCGGGGCGCGGGGCCGCCGGTGACGTTGCCGTCGATATCGAATTGCGAGCCGTGGCACGGGCATTGGAAGCCGGTGGCCGAGGGAGCCACGATGCAGCCCAGGTGGGTGCAGGTGGTGGAGATGGCAGCCATCCTGTCGCCCTCACGCACGATGCACACGCGCTTGTTTTCGATGGCAATGCGCGATCCGGAGGGAAACTCCTCCGGGCGGCCGATGTGGAACCGATTCGGCTGCCCGTAGGTAGCGCGCGGCCGCATGAAGACGTAGGTAGAGAAAAGGCCCGCCAGCGCCGACCCCAAAACGCCCACGCCGCTCAACCAGCCGAGAAACTTCCGCCGCGGCACCTGTTGCTGTGCTGGCTCAACTGCCCTGGTGACTGCCTCCATGCTTCTGCTCCCCTTGTCCCGTCCCGGTCTCGCTGCTCACGGGATCGGGATCGGACCAAAACACCTGGTATTTCACGTCTTCGAAACTGCTGAAGTGGTGCTGCCGCACGGCCCAGATGAAGATCAGCAGGGCTCCGCTGCCCATCAGGACACTGGCCGCGATTGCAATCCAAGTCAGTTCCATGGTTCTTTAGAAAACGACCAGACCCGTACCCATCGGGTACACATCGCCGCAAGCCGCGTCTGGCGCTGGCTTGTTTTGGACTAATTTGGTCCAATTCGACGATCGGAAGAAAGTTACTGTTCGGAACCGAGGCCTGACAGTGACGCCCAATACATACCCTTGTGATGGGCAGGGAGGAATGAATCATTTCCGCCCGGAGGCAGGGGTTACCTGCGGGCTCGTCCCTTCAGAAGCCGGTTGACCTCACGCGATGTGGGCATGGCAGGCTGCGCGCCGGCGCGGGTGACGGACACGGCGCCCACGGCGGCGGCAAAGCGCACCGCATCGAGCAGGGTTTCGCCGCGCATAAGGGCGACCGCCAATCCGCCGTTAAAGGCATCGCCGGCGGCGGTCGAGTCCACCACCCGCACCTTGAAGCTGGGAACCAGGGTACGCAGGCCATCGGCGCTGGCCACATAGGCTCCCTGCGCGCCCATCTTGATAATGACGTTGGCGGCGCCAGTTGCCAGCAGCTTCTCTGCGTACTCCTGTGCGTTCTGCGGCGTGAGGCTGCCGATCGGGGTTCCACACAGAACGCAGGCTTCAGTCTCATTCGGAGTGAGGTAAGTGACGCGGCGCAGCAGGCGCCGGGAAATGGGCCGGGCGGGAGCCGGATCGAGAATCAGCGGCACCGCGAACCTTTCGGCAATCGCGGAAAGGTATTCCACGGTCTTGATGGGGATTTCGAGTTGGGTCAGTATCATTCCCGCGGAGCGGAGACGGGGCAAAGCCTTATCGAGATCGCGCGGCAGCAGTTTTCCATTGGCGCCGGGAACGACGGTGATGCTGTTCTGGCCGTGCGCATCGACCGAGATCAGGGCTACGCCGGAGGGGGTTCGGCTGGCGGCGCCAACCGCCGCCACGTTGACCGCTGCCGCGCGGAGGCCCTGCCGCAGGCGAGGGCCAAACTCGTCATCGCCGACCTTGGCCACCATGCTGACCGGATACCCGAGGCGGCCGATCGCAACCGCCTGGTTGGCGCCCTTGCCGCCACGGAAGGTCTGGAAATTCCGGCCGGTGACGGTTTCTCCAGGAGCGGGAATGCGCTGTCCGGTGCAAACCAGGTCGAGATTGACGCTGCCCACCACCACGATGGATTTCATGTAAACCGCCTAGAATCGTACGATCGGAGCCACGGCCACGCAGCTAAGGCCGGCGATGAAGCATAAGAACATCAAGGCAAGCAGGCGGCGCGCCGCCGGGGGTGCTCCGGCGAATTCGCGCCAGACGAACACGCCCCAGATGGCGGAGACCATGGTGGCGCCCTGCCCGAGGGCATAAGCGGTGGCCGGGCCGACCATCTGGACATAGGATGCGGCAAAGTTGAAGATCATGCCCACACCCCAGATGATGCCGCCCAGAAGTCCCCAGAAGTGCAGAGCGCCTGTTCCACGGAAATAATCGGAGATGGCCACCGGCGCGCCCGCAACCGGCTTGCGCATGAAGATGTAGTTCACCGGGATGGTGCACGCAAGCACGCCGAGAGAGAATACAAAGGCTACCGCGTATGGTCCGAGGTGGTTTTCGCCGGTGGTGGCTTTGGCGACAAACGGGTAGAAGAGCCCCATGCCCACGCCGCATAGCAGGCTGAGCACGATGCCCTTGGTGCTGACGCCCAGGTCCTTGACAAGCTTGCGATAGGCGAAGGCATCGAGGATGATGGCGACCACCACCAGGGAGATTCCGCCGAACAGCAGCAGTGGATTGCCCTTGGGCAGAATGATGTAGTTGAGCACCGAGCCGATAACCAGCGCCAGCCCGATGCCGATGGGGAACGCGACAGCCAAGCCGGCGATGGCGATGGCGGCCACCAGGAGAATGTTGGCGATATTGAAGACCGCGCCGCCCAGAAACGCAAGCAGGATGTGGGGGCCGTCGGCGGCGCGGAGACTGGCCATGAAGCTGTCGGGACTTCCCGGTTCGATGTTGCCCATGGTGAAGCCCAGCAGCAGCGAGATCACGACGATGCCCAAGACGTAGTCCCAGTAGAACAGCTCGAAGCGCCAGCCCTTGCAGAGCTTTTGCGTGTTGGCCCAGCTGCCCCAGCAGATCATGGTCACGATCATCATCACGAGGGCGACCGGATACAGGCTTGGTATGAACATGCATTCCTTTCTACCACCCCGGACAAGGCGCTCAGGTTACGCCGCACAGCGACGGTAAGCGGTACAGTAACATCGACGCAAGCGAAAAGAATGCAGCCGCCGGTGATGACCTATCTTCGAGCCGCAATGATCACTGCGATCCTGATGACGGGCGCGGTCGGCGCTCAATCCGCGCCGAACTGGACCGCGGCCGTCAACCGGGCTACGCGCACGGCTCCCGATGCGCGCGTGATCGTTCTCGATCTGCACGACGGCCGGATTCTTGCGTCGCATCGGCTGGAACAGGCGGCGCACACGCTCGGCGCTCCAGGCTCCACGCTCAAGCCACTCCTTCTATACGAGCTGCTCGCCTCCGGACGATGGGACCCTGAGCGGCGGATCGCCTGCGATCGTGGGTTGGAGATCGCCGGTCATCGGCTGGCCTGTTCCCATCCGCCTGCGCCGCCGTTCGACGCCCGCGATGCGCTGACGTGGTCCTGCAATAGCTACTTCGCCGAGGTTGCACGCACACTGCGCCCCGAGGAATTGACGGCGCTGGTGCGCTCCACGGGCTTGCTGGGCGCCACTGGCCTGGCGCGGAACGAGACCGTCGCCCAATTTCATGAGCCCCGCACAACAGAGGATTTGCAACTCACCTTCCTGGGTGTGGAGAACATTCGCATCACCCCGCTCGAATTGGCGGCGGGTTATCGCCGGCTGGCGAACAAGATCGCCGCGCATCGCGATGGAGGGGCTGCAAGCGTCATCGAATCCGGACTCGATGGCTCGGCAGAGTTCGGCATGGCGCAACCGGCGAGCCAGGGCGCCGTAGCCGTGGCCGGCAAGACGGGCACGGCGGAAAGCACCGGTTCGCATCAGACCCATGGATGGTTCGCGGGCTTCGCACCCACGGTGAATCCGCAGGTGGTGATCGTGGTGTATCTTCCTTCGGGCCGGGGAGCCGACGCCGCGCACATTGCCGGGCTGCTGCTCGCGCACGCGCGCTTCCAGGCGGCAAAAGCGAAGCTGCCATGAGGAATGCTGGCGTCATTCTCTTCGCCTTGGCCGCAGCCGTATTTGCGAGCGGCGCAAGCGGGGCGCAATCCGCTGGAACGGGGGCGGCCCGCTCCACGCTGCGCGTGGGCATGTGGACCCTGTGGCGCGACCGCGAGATCACAGTGTCACCCACACCGGCAACCATGCTCCAGACCTGCGAACGATGCCAGGCACATGCGCTGTTTCATACGGCGGCCCTCCACGCAGAGGATCGCTGGGGCGTTTTTTTTGAAGCTGACGGGCGCCCGCAACCATTGAGAACGGTGCGGCTCTCCGGCGGAGTGACACTGGGCGCGCATTCCGAATCCGCAACCATTCTCGATCCGGTCGAGATCACGGGACGCGACGGAACGCTGATCATCACGGTCACCATGCCTTTGGAGCGCTACGTGGAGCAGGTGGTCGCCAGCGAAAGCGGTCCAGCCGACGGCCTGGAATCTCTCAAAGCGCTGGCCATCGTGGTGCGCTCCTACGCGCTGCACGAGGCGCACGGGCATTTCGATTACGATCTGTGCGACTCGACGCATTGCCAGCTTCTGCACTGGCACGACAATCGGCGCTCGTCTGCGGCGCATCTGGCCGCGCTGGAAACGTCGGGCGAGACCCTCTGGTTTCACGGGCGGCGCGCGCTGGCCTACTTCGCAAAGGATTGCGGCGGGCGCACCGCGTCAGCCTCCGAGATTTGGCCGCGCATGCAGCCCGCGCCTTATCTCGCCTCGCATCCCGATTCCTATTGCTCTCGCGAAAGCGGCGGATGGTCGACGGATCTCACGCGCTCAGAACTTGCGTCTGCGATGGCAAAGCACGGCCTGGCTGCTCCCGGCTGGCAGCGTCTTTCCGTAGACCTGCGCGGCGAATCCGGCCGCGTGGTAACGCTTCGAGTTGACGAGAGGATCATTGGAGCCGAAGACTTCCGCATCGCCGTCGGCGAATCACTCGGCTGGAACAAGCTGCCGAGCACGTGGTTCGAAGTCAGCCGGCAGGGCGACAGCTTTCTGTTTCACGGGCGCGGAATGGGGCACGGCGTCGGTCTCTGCCAGAAAGGCGCCTCCGTGATGGCCGCGCAGGGACGCTCGTTCCTCGACATTCTGGCCCAGTATTTCCCCGGCGCGGAAGCCGCTGACGAATCCGTCGGCAAAACCTGGCAGAGTTTCGGGCGGACGGGCTTCTTGCTGGAAACGCTGAATGCTTCTGACGCGGCGTTCCTGCCTGAGATCGCCCGCGCTCGCGCCGAGGCTTCCGAGCGGTCGGGCCTCAACCCCACGCAGGCCTTTACAGTGCGCGCGTTTGTCTCCACGCCTGCATTTCGCGACGCCACGCTCGCGCCCGGCTGGACAGCGGCCTTTGCCGAAGGCGGCTGGATCGCGACCCAGCCCCTGGCGACGCTGGCCTCGCGCCGGCTTCTTTTATCCACTTTGCGGCACGAGTTTGTCCACGCTCTCGTGGAGCACCAGGCCGGCGCAGGCGCGCCGCTATGGCTTCGCGAAGGCCTCGCCGAGCTGTGGAGCGCCGATCAAGCTGCTCAAGCGAACCTCCATCATCGCGCGCCGGTGATGATGGTCGATGCTGTCGATGCGGCGCTGGGGCATCCCGCAACCGAAGCGCAGTCGGGCGCCGCGCATCGCGATGCCGCCATCTATGCGGCACGCCTGCTGGATGTTTACGGCCGCGCACAGGTTCTGGAGTGGCTGCGCTCAGGCGTTCCCGCCGACGCCCTCGTCCGTATCGTGCAGCGGTAGACGCACCGAGGCCTGTTTGCCACCGAGCGGGGCCACAATCGCAGGTTCGGGAACCGGCTCGGCGCCATCATCGGTCCTGCCGTCCGGCGGAGTATCGTCCAGCAGCATCGCCGCCCAGCCCAGCAGCCTGACCCAGCACCACATGGCCAGCAGGTAAGCAGCGATCACTTTCAGAATGACGCGCGTGACCTGCTGGTGAACGCTCCCGCGCGGGTCGGCTTCAAACCACGTTTGCGGCCAGGCCTCGCCCACCAGCGCGGATACCAGCACGGCGGGCCACCAGCGCCAATCGATAAAAAGCCGCAGCACGCGCCGCCAAGGCAGGCGCCGAAGTCCCCATGCGGCCGAGCAAGCCAGCGGCATCAGCAGCCCGGGTACGATCACCCAGCGCAGCGTCCATCCCGCCCAGGTCAGGTCTCGATTCAGACGCATGTAACTGGCCCAGTGCTCGCGGGCGTGGGCGCTGGCTTTTGAGGCCAGGTAGATTGCCCATGAAAGCGTATGGTCGTCGAACTTGTCCAGCAGCGACCACAGCACCCATCCGATGGCAATCCAGATCAGCAGCGTGGCCGCACCCCACCCGAGGGCAATACGCCGAGTGGCTGCAGGTGGCGCGGGACGGAGAAAACCGCGGAACGTACCCGCCTGCAGCACCACAAATCCGGCCGCGACGATAAGCGGAATCAGCAGCGTGAGCAGAACCTGCCACACATGCTTTTCCGAGATGCGCGTCCACAGCAGACCCAGCGCGATCAATAGCGCCACGCCTGCGAACTGAAGCACGATCCATAGCCACGCGCGGCGCACGCGCCGCAGCCAATCCGCAATCATCCTGCCCAGTCGCTTGAATACTGCGCGCATCATTGCAGCACCTCCAGCACCGCCGCATCGGTGGTTGCCTGCTTGTCCGGCTCATACATGGGCGCGGCCGCCGCCGGGCTAATGGCGAACCTGCCCGGGTTCACCACCTTCAGCAGGTAGACGTACTCGCGCGGGCCGCTGAAGTCGGTATTGAAGAACGCCGCGCGATCATCGTGAAATTCCTTGCGAGTGAATAACTCGGCCCACCAGTCGGGCTTGTGGTTCAGCGTATAGAGTCCGGTATTCGGCAGGAATTCTGTGCCTGCGGGAATTGGGTCTTCGGCCATCATGTACTTCCAGGTTGTACCCCCGAGCGTGAGGCGCACGGCCACGATGTCGCCCACGTGCGCCGGTCCGGTCAAAGGCGCCAGGTCATAGGTGATCGGATCGGTGGGCTTGTCCTGCTTCTTCTGGAGCAGGTAATAGTCGCGCGCGATGTTCAGCGCAACCTTTCCCTGCTGATAGAGCTTTTTGTCCGCCGAGTACCACGCGTTCTCCACCGACCAGTAGGTGATTCCGTTGCCGCTCTTGCGAATGGTCACCTGCCCGCCGTTGCCGGCCTGTGCCGCGTCGACCTTGATTCGCCACGGCAGCGCGAATCCATCGCCCGCGCCGAAATGCCGCTTGCCCACGCTGGCGCCGTTCACCATCACTTCGACATCGGATTCGTTCGCAAGCTCTCCGCTCAGCAGCAGGTAATCCGTGAGCCCCTCGATCACCATGGCGGTCTGCTTGGTGGTGTACCAGTAATCGCCGTAGCGGTGCTCGCCCAGCCAACGCGCGGCCTTGGGAAGCAGCCCGCTACCCTTGTTTTCTTTGACCAGCAACTTGAGCGCGAAAGCCGTAGTCTCGTCGGATGTGTCAGCCCAGTACTCGAGCATGCCGTCGTACGTGCCTTCCCAATGCGCGTCGGCCTCGGTGACCTTGGCTTTCTTCTCGAGAAGATCGGCCGCTTCGCGCGCTCGCGGATCGCCGGCCGCGGCCAGAGCCAGGCCCAGCAGCGCCAGGCCTTCGTCGCTCAGCTTGGCTCTTTCAGACCAGGCCTTCTCGAGCATCTGCTGCGATACGACGCCGTTGCCCTCCAGCGCGAACACTACGTACGCACGCAGATCCGGAACGATGTCAGGATGCGCGGCCAACGCATCGACGAGCCACTTGCGGCCTCTCTCGACGCGATTGTCGTCCACTGCATAGCCTGCGTTCTTCGCCTGTTCAAGTCCGCTGACTACGTACGCGGTCATGAATACGCGGCTCGGATCGTCGGGCCACCAGCCCCAGCCGCCGTCATCATGCTGGAAGCTGGCCAGCCGCTCCAGGCCGGCCTTGACCATATCGTCCAGCGTCTTGCGATCGACCGGCGACTTTACATGCAACTGTTCCACCGCGCGCGAAACAACCAGATCGGGCAGGAAGCTCGACATGGTCTGCTCCGTGCAGCCCCACGGATAACTGACCAGATAATCGAGCGCGTCGAAGACCGTGCCCGCCACCGACGGCGCGACGGTGATCGTCAGCCCGCGCGAAGCCGCATCGGAATTCTGCGGGTAGTTGTACGGCGCCTGGTTCTCGCCCGTGCCCGAAAACACCACGCCCGAACCCACTGCCTTCTGCTTCACTCCGTACGGCAGAATCGGGAGCGTCATCTCCAGGGCGTCGGATTCTTCGTTGGTCAGCGCCTTGGCGGTGAGCACCGTATTTCCCGTCGTTCTCGCGCGGACTCTCCAATCTACGGAGCTCTCGCCCTTGGCAGGAATGGTCACCTTCTGCGACTGGCCGCTGACCGTGTCCAAACCCTGCACATCAAGCGCAAAGGTGACGTCCTTGGTTGATTCCAGATAGTTGTGCGCAATCACGCGCAGCACAATCTCGTCGCCCTGGCGGAAGAAGCGTGGCGCGGCCAGGCGCACGATTAGATTCTTGCGCACCAGCACGCGCGTGACGACCGCGCCGGCCTTGCCGTCATCGGTCATGGCGCGGATGGTTGTTCGCCACGTGGTGAGCGCGTCGGGGAAATTGAATTCCACCTTTGCGTGGCCACCCGGGCCGGTATGCACGTTGGGATTCCAGTAGGCCGTATCCGGAAACGCCTTGCGCACCTTGGGAACCACGAGATCGGATCCCGGCTTCACCTGCGCCAGACGAGGATGGTACAAGCCCGCGGCCTGGGCCAGCAGCGGGCTCTTGGTCCCTGCCTGGCCGGAAAAGTAAAAC
Source organism: uncultured Acidobacteriota bacterium (assembly GCA_963720105.1). GTDB lineage: Bacteria > Acidobacteriota > Terriglobia > Terriglobales > Acidobacteriaceae > Telmatobacter. The sequence continues at coordinate 8,644 of CAVREL010000080.1, forward strand.
TCGAACGAAGTCTGCGGCTGAAGGTAGACCTCGCGGCGCGGATAGAAGTTGCTGACGATATCGCCGGTCGTGTCGGGTCGAACCGAGTAGAGCGCCTCATCCACCTCGCCGAAGCTCAGGTCGGCCCGAACGGGGTCGCCACGCGAGTCAACCGCGAGCACATCGAAGCTGCCCTTCTCGCCGGGAAGGTATTTGTCCTTGCTCGGAGTGGCGGTGATCTTCAACGTGCGCTCCACGAGCGGAACTTTCAGGCTCTTCTGGGCCGTCATCACCTGATCGTCGCGAACGATGATTGCGCTGACGATCACGTTGGGCTGCGATTGCTGGGTGATTGGCACGTCGAAGGGCATGCTCTCTCCAATGGCATGCAGGACACGCCGCGACTGCACGCTATTGCCTTCTACAGTGACGACGGCCCACGACCCTTTCACGCCCGTCACCAGCAGCAGGTGCGCCGTATCGCCCACCTGGTAGGTCTTCTTGTCGGCTACGATCTGAACCTGCGTATTGGCGTTGTACCACTCGCCGGCGCCGTTCCAGATCCACACCCAGGTACGCCCCTCGACGGTGCGCTGCTCGGGCGTTTGCGCCGTGGCCTTCACTGCGAAGTCGCCGCTCCCGGTGATCGCCAGTTCGGCCAGCGCCGTTCCATCCGCGCCGGTTGTAGCGTCGCGCGTGGCCGCCACGGTATCCGTCCGCTGGTGGGTGATCGAATCCCACTTCTCCAGCCCCGCAGTCAAATGCACCGGCGTTTGGACCGCCTTGCCATCGTAATCCTGCGCCGTCACCTTCACCTTCACGGCATCGCCGCCGCGGAACATGTAGCTGGTGGGTTCGACGCTGATCCGGAACGAACCATAAGTGGCCAGCACCGTGGCGTGCCCGCTCACCTCGCGATTGGCCGCATCGGTCACCCGCGCTTCGATCCGATAGTCCTGATCCTCGTGCTTGCCATCGACCGCCACGGGAATGCTGACTGCCAACGTGCCATTGGCGTCCAGAACGCCCTCGTGCTCCTGCTGTTCGGACTCGCCGTAGGTGTCTTCCTCATCGGTGGGCGCCTCCTCGGCGGCGACCTGGCCGCCGGCATTGTCGTCTTCCGCTTCCTGGTCCCACCAGTAGTGCACCGCAGTATGCACCACGTATTTCACTTTGGCGCCCGCGACCGGCTCGCCGAAGAAGTACCGCGCCTCGATGGTGGCCTGGACAGAATTGCCCTGGAGCACGCGCCGTACTGCCGGTTTCACCGTGACCTGGTACTCGGGTTTCTTGTACTCCTCCACGTAGAAACTGCCCCAGCCCTCAACTCCCGAATCTGCCAGGCGGATGGAGTAGTACCCCAGACCGGCGTCGGACTCCAGATTCAAATCGGCGGTAATGGTGCCATGGGCCGAAAGCGGAATGTCTTTGGAGAAAATCGTCTTCCCATTGCTGTCGGTGACTTCGAGCGTGGGTGTCCAGCCAGACGGCAGTTGGAGCGTATCGTTCTTGTTAATCCGGAGGACCGCCTTGATGTGCACCGTATGCCCGGGCCGATACACCGGCCGATCGGTGTAGATGTATGCCCGGGCATTCCGCTCATCGCTCGAGAAACCATATCCCCAGGGCGTGACCAGCGCCGCATCCGACCCGTGCTGCGCCAGGATCCAGACGTTCTCCGGCTCGGCTCCCTGCGCGCCGCCGCGAATCTGGATGGAAAGATTCGCCAGCCCGTCGTCATCGGTTTTTGCTGACGACTGCTGCTTTCCGCCCGCCCACATCGCCAGCGCTGCATCGGCAACTGGCGCGCCTGTTTTGCGATCTGCAACGTACACGCTTGCGCCGCCGCTCTGGCTGCGCTCCACTGCCGCGATGCTGGTCACAATGGCGACCGTGTATGCCTTGTAGGTTCCATCGGTCGCTTCGAAAAGGTAGACGCCCTTGCCCAGCCCATCGATGGGCAACTGCTCCGTCTCGCTCACTACCGCCGGCGGGGTCTCCAGCTTCCAACGCGCAACCAGCTGGCTCTCGTTCAGCAAAGGAATCTGCGCGAACTGCGTGGCCCCCACCACGCGGCTGCGCTTGCCCAGCTTGCCCTGCTGCTCGCGGAAGCTGTCCCGCGCCTCAACGGTAAACTGGCCGCGGAAGAAGCGCCGTACGCGCCACCACAGGTGCGCCTTCCAGTCGTGGATCTTTTCCAGCCAAGTGCGCTGGTCGATCTGCTCCTCCGGCGACCGTCCCTGCTCGCCAAAGCTGTGCACGTCGCGCAAGGCCGCGAAGAACTTCTCCGTATCGCGCACCTTGTACACGCGGAATTCGAGTGCCTGCACGTTGCGCGCGAAGAGTTGGATTTTGACGCTTTCTCCGGGAGCAAAGGTCCGCGAGGTTGAAAGAGAAAACGAGCGCGGCTCGTCTTTGGCCATCCCCGCAGCGGAGACCAGCAGGAAAGACAAAAAAAGCAAAACCTTGCGCACGTTCATGAGGTTCCCCGCAAAATATTCCAGCGATACACACCCAGAAAATTGGGATTGGCGGATACCGGCCGCCATTCGGGCTGGGGATGATCGAGCAGGTCGGCCAGCAGCACGCGCCTCAACTCGCCCGGATGGCCGTGATCCGGACCGATGTGATACACGACGACCGCCTCGCTTCCGGCGCCGGTGACGATCATCGAGTGCCACGGTGACACGTGCCCGAACTGGCGGTAAAACAGCAGATCGCCAGGCAGGGCGGCGCGCACATCGCGGCTCACGAGGAACGCGTTCTGCTCGACCAGGGTTTTGGCATCCGCAAACTGGGCAAACGCGCCGTCGTTCAGGTCGGCGGGGGCAAACGGCCCGGGCCGCACGCGGAAAATCGCGAGCCCCAGGGGAGTCTCCGGATAGTGCCACTTGCGTATCTCCCCGGGCGGCGGCCCGGCCGAGATGCCGGTTGACGTAAACCAGGCTTCATCGTGGCGCCGGAGGGCTTCCCGGTAGGCGTAGCGCAGGAGGCTGGCGCAGTCGGTGATCTCGCGGGGGATGTCCGGTTTCGGACGGGAGGCTGCGTCCTCGGCAATCAGCGTGAACCACCGCCGGAAGGCGGCCTGATCTGAGGGGTCGGTGAGGCGAAGAAAGTCCGGCGTCCCGTCGCCAAAACGATCGCCGAAACTGAGGGAGGCCGCGTGGGCCTCCCCCGGTCCTTTCGACAGCATGGGATCGGAGTGATGAGAACGGCCAGGAACCCAGAAGAGCCGAATGAGCGCTAGCACGATGAGAAGTGCCAGCAGCAGGACGAACAGAAAGCCCCGCCCCAGCGAACGGCCCCGCGAACGGGAGTCCCTGGTCACCGATAACTGCACGGCACGTCTGGTGCGGTGTTTCACCGAAGTGGGAAGGAACGTACCATCCTACCGCGAATCGGGGCGGCGTGCAGTGGAATCAGTAAGACTGCTGACACCCCCGCAGAGCCGGGGGTCTCCCTGTTTCGCATCCGGCTTGGGTTCCCCCCAACCCCGCCGGCTGCGCAAACAGACCGCGCTTATTGCTTGACCAGATCGAGGTCGATCGACAGCTTGATCTCGTCGGCCACCATTTTCGTGGGCATGTTCGCGCCCACGCCAAACGCCGTCCTGCTGACGGTGGTCGTTGCGCTGAATCCCTCATGGGTCTTGCCCATGCCCTCCACAGGTCCGTTCGGGCCCTCTACGTTCAGAGTGACAGGCTTGGTCACGCCGTGCAGCGTCAGATTCCCGACGATCGTCAGCCCGCTGCCGCTTTTTGCCACGCTGGTGCTCACAAACGTCGCCGTCGGGAACTGCGCCACGTTGAAGAAATGATCGCTCTTCAGATCGTTGTCGCGCATGCTCACCCCGGTATCCACGGTGCTTAGATCGATGGTGATGTTGACAGTGGACTTGGTGATGTCGGCATCATTCGCCACGATGGTCCCGCCGATGTTTCCGATCTTTCCGTGCACGTTCGTGATGCCCAGGTGCAGGCATGTGAAATCCACTTCGCTGTGGTTTTTGTCAGGGGCCCAGGTGGATGTTTGCGCGATGGCCAGGGGGGCGGCAAGCGACAGCACACCAGCCAATAAGAGGTTCTTCATCATTCCATTTCCTTTCAATCGACAATCCGAGAAGAACTTCGCCGGCTCGGTGGAGCACCGGGGAAATGCCTGCGAGTGACGTTAGAAGATCACATCGGCCCCCTTTTTGAAGTCATGATTTGTAAAGGAAGGTAACAAAATGTCACGAATGAAGGGTAGCGGGATGATTCAAAGATCCAGCACCATCTCGTGCTCCACGATCGCGGGATCATTCGGATAGGGTGCGGTCTTGCCGCTCAACCGGAATCCAACCCGGCCGTAAAAGTCGCTCGCGCCCTGGTTCACGCTGGTCACCATGAGCTTCAACTGGCGCAGGCCGCGCGCTTTGGCCCAGTCCTTCAGTGCCTCGATCAGCAGCGTGCCGACGCTCGTACGGCGGTATGCCGGATCGACCCACATGGAGATGACATGGGCGTGGGGAAGGCCGTGATCTTCGGGATGGCGTTCGCGATAGCAGGCCACCAGCCCGCACGAACTTTTCTCGTCCAGCGAGTCGAAAGCGAGATAGCCGATCGCGCTCTCGCCCGCCCAGCGCTCCGAGCGGCGAATCCATTCCTCATCGGACAGCCGGCTTTCGGCTTCATGGGTGCTTGAAAATGCAAGCGGGGAATCCGCCAGGGCCCGCAGCCGGACGGCTTTGAAAAGCAGAGCTGTCTCAGGCGAAATGGTTTTGAGAAAAATCATAGGCGGGCGACAGAGTCATTATCGCCCACCCCGCACGTTGTCTTTATCCCTTGTTCCCTTGGTCCCTTGGTCCCTGCCTTTTTCATTCCTCGCGCAGGAGGATCATGGGATCGACAGAAAGCGCCTTCTGCGCCGGGATCCAGGTCGCCAGCAGCCCCAGCAGCGCCATGGCCATCACCACGCCGGCGAGCACCAGCGGATCGCGCGGTGTTGCCTGGTACACGATGGCGGCCATTACCCGTCCTGCGAGGATGCCCAGGAGGAGGCCGGCCGCCGAACCGCACGCCAGCAGCTTGAAGGCGCGTCCCAGAGCAGCGCCCAGAACTTCCCTCCGACCCGCCCCCAGAGCAACGCGGATGCCCAGTTCCTTGAGCCGCCGGCTCACCGACCAGGCCGCCATGCCGAAGATGCCGGTGATCGACAGGATCGCCCCCATCACGCCCAGCACACCCAGGGCCAGCGTCGCCACACGGGCCGGGAACATCACTACATCCAGCAGCGTGGACCATGTGCTGATGTTGGGCGGCAACCCGCGATCCAGTTCCTTGAGCTTAATGCGCATGGCTGCTGCCAGGGGCTCCGGCGAGCGGTGCGAACGGACAATCACGCACGCCTGGCTGGCGGGATTCTGAAGCAATGACAAAAAGATTGCGGGCTCCTGGTCCTCCGTCAGGGCCATGTATTTTCCATTCTCGGCCACGCCTACTACCTGGAGCCGCGTCCCGTCCTGCAAGCGGAAGAAGTGTCCCACGGCATTCGTAACCGAGCCGAACATCCTCGTCGCGAAGTCCCGGTTCACGACCGCCACCGGCGGTGCATTTTTGTCGTCATCCCAGCTGAAGTCCCGGCCCGACAACAGGCTCGTCGCGGCCGCTGCGAAGTAGCCGGGAGACACCGAGTACCTGTACGGCCGGGATACGATATTCGACTGAGTCAGGCTCCTGGTCTCATCCTTGAATACATTGACGCGAGATCCGGCAGCGTAGACGAGGGGAGGATAGTCGTTCACCAGGCCCACCCGTTCAACTCCGGGAATCGCCGCCATGCCATCCATGATCCGCCTTTGCATCAGCGGCAGGTTTTCTCCGCTGTAGCCCTGCGTGGCGAGGTTCGCGGTGAGCACCATTGCGTTGGCCGGCTCAAAGCCGACGTCGCTGTTGATGGAGCGCAGCAATCCGCGCACCGCGACCATCGATGAGGTCACCAGCAGGGCGCAGATTGCAATTTGCACCACCAGCAACACATCGCGCACGGTTACGCGACGTCCGACAACCCCGCCCGGCCCGGCCTTCACGATTTCGTAGGGCCGCGCGCGCAGCACCTGCCGCACCGGCACGATCCCGAACAGGAATCCGCTGAGCAGCGCCAGCAGGAGGGCAACCATGCACACTCTGCCGTCTACCGTGACGGGGATGTGGACCGGCGCACCCGCAAAGGGCTGCCAGGTGGCCAGGCGCTGCAGCAGCACGACTCCGCCCCACAAGCCAACACCGCCGCCCGCCAGCGAAATCAACACCGCCTCGGTCAACAGTTGGCGCAGGATCCGCTTGCGCGTCGAGCCCAGCGCCAGGCGCAGGGCAACTTCCTTCGACCGGTCGGATGCATGTGCGGCAAACAGGCTGCCGAGGTTGGCACAGGCCGCCAGAAGGATCAAGCCGGCGAGCACCGTCAAACCGGCCACGAACGCGTGCACTGCGGGGCGGAATGCCGTCAGCCCTTCCCGCGCCAGGGATACGGGTTTGTGGCTCACCTCTTTGGGATAGGTTTTTTGCAGCAAGTCGCCAATGGCATTCACATCCGCGTCGGCCTGGGCAACGCTCACGCCCGGTCTGAGGTGTCCGAATACCTCAAACAACCCATTGGTGTTGGCGCGGTTAGTCAGGGCATCTCCGGCGCCCAACTGCTCCTGGTCTATGGCCGGCAGGAAGAAATCCGAAGACGCGAACAACAGCGAGCCCCCAAATCCCTGCGGCGCAACTCCGATGATGGTGAAGGGATGCTTGTCGATCAGCGCCACGCGGCCCACCACTCCGCGGTCGTCCTGGAAACGGGCGTGCCAATAGGGATAGCTCAGCACCACGTATGGCGCGCTGTTCGGCCCTTGCTCGTCCGGCGCATGAAAGAACCGCCCCAGGTATGGCTGAAGCCGCAGCACGTCGAAATAGTTTCCGCTCACGGCAAAGCCCGTGGCCAGTTTCGGATCGTTGCCCGAGTCGAATCCAACGAACGCGAAATTGAACGCCGCCAGGTCCTCGAAGCTATGGTTGCGGTCGCGCAGATCAATGTAGTTCGGATACGACTGGAAACCGGATCCGTCGCCGTATTGCGTTCCGTAAAGGGTCTCTGGCTGAGGCACGCGCAGAGGACGCAGCACCAGCGTATCCATTACCCCGAACACCACCGCATTGGCGCAGATGGCCAGCGCCAGGGTGAGGATGGCGGCAAACGTGAAGCCTTTGGCCTTGCGCATCATCCTCAGCGCCAGGCGAATATCTCGTACCAAAACGTCGAAAAAGTTGCCGCCCAGCGCGGCGTAGCTTTCCTCCTTGAACTTTTCGCGCGCGCCGAATTCGATCTGCGCCTGCCGCTCGGCCTCGGCGCGATTCATCCCCGACCGCACCAGGTCATCGGCACGAAGCTCGATGTGTGACCGAAGCTCTTGCTCCATCTCGTCCGCAACCGCGTTGCGGTGAAAGAATTTCGCGCCAACAGAACGCAAATAAGCCAGTAAGTTCATACTTGCCCTCGCGGCAACAACGGCCCTGGTGCCGATTGCATAAATGGGTGTTGTTGCTCTAAAAAAAGCATCCCTCAGGGGCTAAAGCCCGCAATTCCTCCAGAGTTCTGCGGCACGGATAAATCCTTGCCCTTTCAAAGCACCCTTATGCAACCGGTAGTCGTGTCTTGTTTCCTTGGTCCCTCGGTCCCTTGTTCCCTTGTTCCCTGCCTTCTTCACTCTTCGCGCAACAGCGCCAGCGGATTGATCGACAGCGCGCGCTGCGCAGGAATCCACGTTGCCACCAATCCCAGCAAGGCCATGGCCGCAACCGCTCCGCTCAGCACGATGGGATCGCTGGTTGTGGCCTGGTACACAACGAACCCCAGTACCCGGCTGGCCAACAGGCCGAAGACCAGCCCGGCGATCGAACCAATGGCCAGCAACCGGAACGCCCGCCCCAGGGCCGCCTGCAATACTTCCCGGCGCTGCGCGCCCAGCGCCATGCGGATTCCCAGTTCACGCATCCGTTTGCTCACCGCATAGGCCGCCATTCCGAAAATGCCGGTGACGGCCAGCATCGCGCCCATCAGGCCCATCACCCCCAGCGCCACGGTCGCCATGCGCGGTCCAAACATGATGGGGTCCATCTCTCCAATGCGCGTCTGGATGTAAACCGGCAGCGCCGCATCGAGATCACGCAGCCGCTCCCGCATGGCAACCGCCAGAGCCACCGGATCGCGTTGCGAGTGCACGACCAGCCATGTGTCGGTGGAGGGCGCTTGCAGGATAGGCAGAAAAATCGTCGGCGCCGGATCTTCGGTAAGGCTGTCGTATTTCCCTTGTTCGACGACGCCCACCACTCCCGCCAGCGCCCCGTCGCGCAGTTTGAAGTGCCGGCCCACCACATTGCTGGTCGAGCCGAAGAGGCGCCGCGCAAACTCCGGGTTGACCACCGCGGCGCGGGGCGCATTCTCATCGTCCTGCCAGGTGAAGTCTCTTCCCGCCAGCAACGCCGTTCCCGCGGCGTGAAAATATCCCGGCGAGATGCGGTACACGAACGGGTGGCCGGCGGCGTTCGCAGGTTTCAGGTCGGAGGTTGTCTCGGCATAGACAGTAGTATCCGAGGAGCCATCACCCAGCGGCACATTGTCGTTCAGCCCCACCGACTCGACGCCCGGAAGAGTCTCCAGGGCCTCGATCATGCGCCGCTGCATCTGGGGCACGCGCTGCTCCCCGTATCCGGCCATGCTCAAATCGGTATCGACCAGCATGGTGTCCTGGAACCGGAAGCCGTAATTGCTGTGCAGCGAGCGCACCAGCCCGCGCACCGCGACCAGCGAAGCGGTGACCAGGATGGCGCAGATGGCGATCTGCGCGATGAGCAGAACATCACGCACCGAAAGCCTGCCGCCTGATTTGCCCGTCGAGCCGGCCTTGACGATCTCATAGGGGTTGGCGCGCAGAATCTGCTTTACCGGCACGGCGCCGAAGAAGAAGCCGGCCGCCAGGGTCAATAGCAGTGCCATTATGTACACGCGGCTGTCCGGGTTCACGGGCACCTGCATCGGCCAGCGGGGAAACGGCTGCCACGCGCTCAGCGCGCGCAGAAGCGCCACGCTGCCCAGAAGCCCCACGGCGCCGCCCAGCAACGAAACCAATACCGCCTCGGTGAACATTCCGCGCAGGACGCGGCGGCGATTCGAACCCAGCGCCAGCCGCAGCGCCACTTCCTTGCCACGGTCCGTGGCGCGCGCCGAGAAAAGGCTGCCGAGATTCGCGCACGCGGCCAGCAGAATCAGCCCCGCCAGCAGCATCAGCCCCGCCATGAACGCCTTCACCGGCTTGCCTAGATGATCCCCATAGAAACTCGGGCTGGCCAGCGAGAAGGTCATCTTTGGCACTTGCTTGGGATACATGCGCTCCAGGTCGGCGCCGATCGAATTGAGATCGGCAATCGCCTGCCCAGTGGTGACGCCGGGCTTCAGACGGCCCATGGTCATAAAGATCCAGCGGTTCCCGCGGTCGTTCATGTCCACCGCGCCGAACTCGTCGAACTGGGGATGCTCCACGATCGGAACATAGATATTGGGATCGATAAAAAGCAGGGCGCCGTGCAACTCGGGAGGGGCAACGCCGATGATGGTGAAGGGATGCTTGTCCAGTTGGACCACCCGGCCGATGACGCCGCGGTCATCCTGGAAATGGGTGTGCCAGAATGCGTAGCCCAGCACGATATAGGGGGCGCTGTTGGGCCCGCGCTCATCCGACGCATGGAAAAAGTGTCCGAGATACGGCTGCACTCCGATGCCATCAAAATAGTTGCCGCTGGCTTCCACGATCCATTCGCGGCTGGGGTTGTCCCCCGTATCCAGACCGACCGACAAAATATTCCATGCAATCACGCTGGCGAAGGTGTGATTGCGATCGCGCAGATCGAGGTAGTTGGGGTACGACTCATAGGCAGTGGCCTCTTCGCCGCGCTGCAATTCATACAGGGTGTGGGCCTCGGGCACATTCATCGGCCGCAGTACGAACGCGTTCATCACGCTGAACACCACCGCATTGGCGCCGATAGCCAGCGCCAGCGTGGCGACGGCGGCCGCCACGAATCCCGGCGATTTGCGCAGAACGCGGATGGCAAAGCGCACGTCGTGGAAAATGCCGTCGAAAATACTCCCGCCCAGCGCCGCGTAGCTCTCTTCCTTGTACCGCTCGCGCGCGCCAAAATCGATGCGCGCCTGGCGCTCCGCCTCGGCACGGCGCAAGCCCGCGCGCTCCAGGTCGTTGGCACGTAGCGCGATATGCAAGCGGAGCTCCTCTTCCATGTCGTTGGCGAGGTCCGCGCGATGAAAGAGCTTCGCCCGGAGAGAACGGAGATATGCGGTGACGCTCATGACTCAACTCCGTGCCAGAATTGGTCCTATTTCCTAAGTCCCTAGTCCCTAAGTCCCTGAGTCCCTGCTTTTCACACCTCTTCGGGCCGCGCGCCCAGCGCCGTGGACATTGCCGTTGCCAGACGGTTCCAGCCCTCGGTCTCTTCACCCAGCCGCTTGCGGCCTGACACCGTGAGCTCGTAGAACTTGGCGCGGCGATTGTTCTCCGATGTTCCCCAGCTCGCCTTCAGCAGTCCCTGGCGGACCAGCCGGAACAAGGCCGGATACAGCGCTCCCTGCTCGATGAGGAGCGCCTGCCCGGAGATTTGCCCGATGCGCAGCAGCACCCCGTAGCCGTGCAAGGGGCCGAGCGATACAGCCTTCAGGATGAGGAGATCGAGAGTGCCGGGAAGAATTTGGGCCTGATCGTTCACGGGCTCCTCCTAATGTGATTAGGAGAGTAGTCCCGGTTCTCCTAAGCTGTCAAGGAGAAGTTTTTTCTTCTATTTTTCCGAGGAGCGTAGCCGGCCCTCTTTGCCTCACCCGCCCGCGGTCGAGTTCTCAGAACTGTAATTCTCTGCCGGCGGATAGACATCTGATCGTACTTGCCCTGCAACAAATTTGTATCCGCGTCTGCGAACGGGATTTTTCTGCCGAAAGCAATTCTCATGCAAATAATAGAACCGCAAGGGAATATCCTCCGCTGTCATGCCCGCCTGCTGGTTCCGTGTCTACGCGACGCAGGGGCCTGTGCATTCACCTTTCTGATGGTCGTCCTGGTGAACGGATGCTCGCAGTATCTGGTCAATCAGAGCGTCTCGACGCCTGTACCGACGCCTCAACCGACCGGCAACCTGACCATTGCCCCTCAGGCGCCGTGCGTTTCCCCCGCCGGGGCCCTGCAGTTCACGGCCACCCTGACCAATATCACCGGATCTGCCGTGAACTGGTCGGTTGACGCGATTGCGGGCGGAAACGCGACGGTCGGCACTATTACCCATGACGGGCTGTATGGGGCGCCTTCCGCAGCCGGGCGCCACACGATACGCGCGGCGAGCCAGGCGGCTCCAAATGCCACCGCCAGCACCACCATCACCGTGACCGCGAAGCCGGGCTTGGCGGTTTCGCCCGATTCCGCCAGCCTCGCAGTCTCGTCGCAACAGGACTTCCAAAGCCTGACCTGCGGCGTTCCTTACGCCAATGTTGCATGGGCCGTCGATGGCGTGCCCGGCGGGAACGCCGACGCCGGAACGATTGATGCCAATGGGCTGTATACTGCGCCCGCGGCCCCCGGCTCTCATACGGTGCAGGCCACCGACCTGGCACAGAACACCACCAGCACTGCCGCGGTCACGGTCTCTTTTTCCGGGATCGCGGTGGATTTCGGTTCGCGCACAAACAAACATTTTCCGATTCCCGCCGGGATTCTGGGCGCCAATCACGTGGACTGGTGGTACGCGCAAACCCAGGAAGAACACGTTGCCGGGGCGGGCTTCACGCTGTCCCGCACCTACGCGGATGTTTCGCAGATTTATGCCGCCCATCAGCCAAACTGGGCCGCCCTCGATCCGCAGATGACCAAGTTGCAGGCTTCCGGCTTCCATGTTCTGCTGCAACTGGCGTTCACCCCCTCGTGGCTGCAGCCTTCGCCCAATTCCTGCGGATCGGACAAGACCAAAGCGCCTCCCGCTAATCCTGCCACCTGGGCGCAACTGGCCAAAGCCATCGTGGCTCACGTGGACTCGAAGTTTCCCGGCATGGTGACGGATTACGAAATCTGGAATGAGCCGGACGCCGGCGGAATGTGCGGCACGAGCAACAAGCTCAATGCGTACCTGGCCCTTTACGCCGCCGCCGCCCCGGTGATCAAGCAGCAGGCCGGCGCGGATGGCGCATCCGTCCGCGTGGGGGGTCCGGCGGCATCCTACATGAACCCTGGGTGGTTCCAGCCTTTGCTGTCCAACACTTCCACGGCACCGTATGTCGACTTCGTGAGCTATCACCAGTATTTCGCCGGCTCGTCGGACATCCAGGCGACCTGGAATACCTATAACGGCACCACGCCCATCTACTTGCGCACGCAAAACTCGTCCAGCGGCGCTGCGGCCACTTACGCGGCTGCGGTAAAGATAGTCTCGGCCGGCAAGCAGCCGGCCGCTTCGTCGACGCCGGTTTACATCGATGAGTTCAACACCAACTGGGCTTTCGCCAAAGAATGCTGCCGGAACGATCCCACCTACGCGCCGCTGTTTAACGCTCTCTATGTGAGCGACACGCTCAACACGGTGTACTCCGGAACCGCGCGTGTTCCCGGGCAGCTCACCTATTACGCCGCGGTAAGCGAACCGTATTTCTGTCTGCTGGGTGATTGGGACGCGAACATGGACTGCAGTCACGCCTCAGGCTCCCCGGTTCCTTATCCTCAGTACTATGCGTATGAGCTAATGGCCTCAGCGACGTACCTGGGAATGAACAGCGGCGGCTACATGGCCACCTCTGTTTCTCCTGCAACCACCGGAACGGGGCTGATGGTGACCGCTTTCTACACGGCCAAACAGGACTCCATTCTCATCGTGAACCCGGCAGCAACTTCTCTGTCGGAGACCCTGACCATCCACAATGCCGGGTTTACATCCCCCTCTGCAACTCTCTACAAGGTATCCGGTGGACGCGCGATCACCGCGACCCCCCTTACGCTGACCAAATCAGGAACAACGGACAGCGCGACCATCGCCATTCCGGGCTACTCGGTTCTGGGCATCGCGGTCAAGTGATGCGGGTGACCACCAGGGAAAACCCGGTAGGGATGGCGGAAGCGCGTGTGAGTCGAACACACCGTCGCCCGTCAAGGACGACCGCCGGTTTTGAAGACCGGGAGGATCACCGGATCCTAAGCACTTCCATCCTGAGATTGATTTCGCCCCGTCATGGAAAATGATACATACACGAAGAGAGGAGTTTGTCCGCTTGAGCCAGTCCGCCATCGACTCCGCCCAGCCGATTCGCCTGACGCAGCAAGTGAAAGCCGGTGGCTGCGCCAGCAAGCTCGCGCCAGGATCGCTGAACGCAGTGCTGTCGGCCCTTCCCCGGCAGCGCGATCCGAACCTGCTGGTGGGCTTTGAGACGTCAGACGATGCGGGCGTCTACCGGATCGCGCCGGGTCTCGCCCTGGTCCAGACGATCGATTTCTTCACTCCCCTGGTTGACGACCCGTTTACCTTCGGCCAGATCGCCGCCACCAATGCATTGAGCGACGTCTATGCCATGGGAGGCAAACCGGTGTCGGCGCTGGCGGTGGTCTGCTTTCCCCAGGATGGGGACCTCGGCATCCTGGAGCAGATCATGCGCGGCGGCCTGGCGAAGATGTCGGAAGCAGGCTGCACCGTGCTGGGCGGGCACTCGGTTCGCGACGCGGAGATGAAATTCGGTTACGCGGTCACCGGCACCATCGATCCTGAGCACGTCTTTACCAACGCGGCCGCGCGACCGGGGGACCTGCTCATCCTTACAAAGGCGATCGGCACCGGGGTCATCACCACGGCGCTTAAGCGGGGAATCGCAGAGTCCGCCTGGATCGAGAGCGCCATCCGATCGATGACTACTTTGAACGGTGCGGCATCGGCGATCGCGATTGCCAATCCCGGCGTCCATACCATGACTGATATCACCGGGTTCGGGCTCATGGGTCACGGGCGCGAAATGGCCTTGGGCAGCGGCGTGGTGCTCGAAATCGAAGTTGCGTCGGTTCCGGTTATTCCCGGGGCCTTCGATGCAATACGTCTCGGAGCCATTCCCGCCGGCCTGCTGTCGAATCGCGAGTTCGCCGAGTGCCTCGTAGCCGATGCGCCCGGAAGCGCTATTGCCGATGAACTGCGCACGCTGCTCTACGACCCTCAAACAGCGGGCGGGCTGCTGATTGCCGCATCCGCGGAGAATGCCCCGGGCCTTGTCGCCTCGTTGCGCGACGGCGGCGTGCCCGCGGCAACCATTGGGCGCGTGTCAGGCGGCAGTTCCGGCAACCATCGCGGCCCGGCGATAGTTCTGCGATGATGGATACGCAAGCCAACAGGGCGGATCAATTGAGATGACGCGCACCTCCGATAACCTTGCAGGACAAGGCGTGCAGGACCTCTATCGTTTGCTTCCCAGCGTGAACGAGCTTCTGCTTACGCCCGCGTGCCAGTCGCTGCTCGAAAATCATCCACGCAACCGTGTCCTGGTTGCAGTCCGCGCAACGCTGGCCTCTCTCCGGCACGAAATTGCGTCCGGCCGGCACACCGCAGACAGCCTCAATGGCGCGGTGGCCGCTCTGGCGGATCGCATAGCCAATGAACTCTCTTCGCCGCGCGACTACTCGCTCCGCCCGGTCATCAATGCGACGGGGGTTATCCTTCACACCAATCTCGGCCGCGCGCCATTGAGCCAGGCCGCATTGAACCACATCATCGAAGTAGCGCACGATTACTGCAATCTTGAACTCGATCTCGAGAGCGGAATACGCAGCCGGAGAGACATCCACGCCGAGGCGCTGCTGCTGCGGGTTCTGGACGTTCAAAATCCTGCGGAGTACGGCGTTGCGGTGGTCAACAATTGCGCTGCGGCCACGTTTCTGGCGCTCAACTCCCTGGCCGAGCGACAGGAAGTCATCGTTTCCCGCGGAGAGCTGGTGGAAATCGGAGGCGGGTTCCGCATCCCTGAAATCCTGGAAAAATCCGGCGCTTTGTTGAGGGAGGTTGGGACCACCAACCGCACGCGTCTTGCCGATTACGAACGCGCTCTGACGCCGGCAACCGCGCTCATCCTTCGCGTCCACCAATCCAACTTCAGCATTGAAGGCTTCACCGAGCGACCAACCCTGGCGGATCTTGTGGCGCTTGCCAGGCGCGCCGGCGTACTGCTCTTTGAAGATCAGGGCACCGGTCTGGTGTCGTCGCTCGAGCCCCATGGCATCGCGGGCGAAGCCACGCTTGCCAACTTGCTGCCCGCGGGAGCGGACCTGGTTGCATCCAGTGGAGACAAGCTGCTGGGCGGCCCGCAATGCGGACTGCTTGTTGGCCGCAAAGACCTCGTCCAAAGAATCCAAAAAAATCCGATGATGCGCGCCTTTCGCGTCGATAAGCTGACTTACGCCGCGCTCGAAGCCACTCTCTTCGACTACGTCTCCGGATCATGGGACTCAATTCCCATTCACCACATGCTCGCCATCCGTCCAGAGGAACTAATGCAACGTTGTCAGCAGCTCGCCGGCCATATCCGCTCCACGTCGCTCGCGACTGACGTGGTCCCGGTTGAGAGCCTCATCGGTGGGGGAACTGCGCCCAAGGCGACTCTGCCCAGCTGTGCGTTGTCGCTGCGGCATGCGTCTCTCTCAGCCGAAGAGCTCTCGGCGTCTTTGCGCCATCTCGATCCTCCGGTTGTGGCGCGCATTAGCGGCGACGCGGTGCTGCTTGACCTGCGCACCGTCGATGCCCGCTTCGACCCCGAATTTGCCTCTCTGCTCAGTGACATGTGACGACCGAGTCCTGACAAGTGAACTGTTGAACATGGCGCCTCCACTACGCTCGTTCGTCATCGCCACCGCCGGCCACATCGACCACGGAAAGACCACCCTGGTGCGCGGCCTGACGGGCATCGATGCCGACCGCCTGCCCGAGGAGAAGCGCCGGGGGATCACCATCGACCTCGGGTTCGCCTCCGCGGAATTGCACGCCTCCGACGGCACGCCGGTTCGCATCAGCTTCGTCGATGTGCCCGGCCACAGCCTGTTCATCCGCAACATGCTGGCAGGCGCCGGCTGCGTGCCCGCGGTGATGCTGATCGTGGCCGCCGACGAGGGCATCAAGCCGCAGACCATCGAGCACCTGGCCATCTGCGAGCTTCTCGGAATTACGCAGGGCGTGACGGTAGTGACCAAGATCGATGCAGTCAAGAAAGTACATCTTGATGGAGTGCTGGACAACATTCGCGCTTTCATGCGCAGCTCGTTCCTCGCCAGCGGCCGCGCGCGCATCCTGCCGGTAAGCGCGCAAACGGGTGAGGGCCTCGAAGCGCTGCGAGCGGAGCTGCTCCATCTCGCGCTCGATTCGCACGCAGCGCACTCCGACGCGCCGCTCCGCCTGCCTCTCGATCGCGCATTTACGATGAAAGGTTTCGGAACGGTGGTGACCGGGACCCTTCTGTCCGGCTCGATTCACGAAGGCCAGTCGCTGGTACTGGAGCCGGGCGGCCGCGGCGTCCGCGTGCGCGGGCTGCAAACCCACGGGCAGGATGAAGCCTCAGCCCAAGCCGGAACGCGCGTGGCCGTCAACCTCGCGGGGATCGATGTCGCCGAGGTGCATCGCGGCCAGACGCTGGTGGCGCCGAATAGCTTCGCCGCGGCGGATCTCATCGACGCTGAAATCTGCCTTCTTGCTACGGCTCCGGCGCTCAAGCATCGCGCCCGCGTGCACTTCCATGCGTTCACGTCGGAGACCATGGCCGGCGTTTCCATTTACGGCTACGAAGCGGTCCACCCCGGCACGGCCCGCATCGTGCGCCTCAAGCTCGATGAGCCGATTGTGCTCGCGCCCGGCGATCGCTTCGTTCTGCGCCATCCCGCGCCGGTCGCGACCATCGGCGGTGGCCGCGTTCTCGATTGCCACCCCGAGCCGCGCCGGCGGAAGATGGAGACCCTCGCGTGGCTGGAACAGTTGAACCGGGCGCCGGTGGCACGGCAGCTCACGTTGCGCGTGATGCGCCGCGGCGTTGCTGGTATTCGCCCGGATGCGCTGGCGCGCGAAGCGGGGCTCACGCTCGAGGCGACCCGCCATCATCTCGAACAGATGATCCAGCAAGGCGATGTTTTGCGTATCTCCGCCGACCTGCACGTGAGCCGCGAGGCGCACAATTCCGCGTCGGACCGCGTTCTGGCTGTTCTTAAGGATGTGGCCCGAACCCCTGAAACATCGGGCATCAAATCCGCGCAGTTGCGCAGCCAGGCCTCGCTCACCCCGGAGGTCTTCGATTTTGTCGTCGCCGGGCTTTTACGCGAGCGAAAGATCCAGATGCGAGGCGAGAATATGGTGGTTCTTGAGGGCGGCGCCGGACCACCGTCGCTCGATACGCAACGTCTCGCCACCCTCGCACAAGCCTACGAAGCTACCGGCCTAGCGGCACCCTCTGTCCCGGAATTGGCGCAGCGCTATCACCTCACTCAAGGGGAGATGCGGCGCCTAATCACGATTCTGCAACGGCAGAAGACGATCGTCCGCATGGGCAGCGACGATCTGTTTATGCACGCCCGCGCGCTTGACCGCCTGATCGCGCAAATGGCTCCGCTGCGCGGCACGCTAATCGATGTGGCGGGGTTCAAGCAACTCACCGGCCTGTCGCGGAAGTACGCCATACCTCTGCTCGAATACCTCGATCATGCGCGCATCACGCGCAAGCAGGGAGACCGGCGCCTGGTTCTCTGATCCCCACCTTTTGGTTGATTTTGTCCCGCAATCCCGGCGTGGTATAGTGCCGTTACTTCGCGGTTCTTTCCCCGACTCATGGCTGAAGACAAAACGAAGATCCGGCTCATCGAAGACCAGGACGCCACCGGCGACGTGGCCAAGGTGTATGCCGAATGGCGCGCCAAGTCCGGGCGTCAGTTGATGCCCGGCATCCTCAAGTGCTTCAGCCACCGGCCCGACTTCCTGCGCGAAGTGATGCGCTTCAGCGACACGGTGCATTTTTCCGAAGGCCACCTGAATCGCAAGACCAAGGAGGCAATCGCGAGCTGGGTGTCGTATCTGAACCGCTGTCCCTATTGACTGGACTCGCATGCATACTTCCTGCGTGTTCAGGGAGCAGAAGAAACAACGGTGCAGGCCATCGCCTGCGGGAATCTCGATCAGGCAGCACTGACGCCGGCAGAACGCGCGCTGCTGGATTATGTGAGCAAGGTGACCGAGGCAGCCTATCGGACCACCGATGAGGATGTGCAGAAACTTCGCGGTTACGGCTGGACCGAGCCGCAGATTGCCGAAACCGTCTACATCACGGCCATGTTCGCGTTCTTCAATCGTGTCGCCGATGCTTTCGGAATTGCCCCGCAGGGATACCTTGAAATGAATGAATTGACGAAATAATGAGCGAGCCAACCACCACCATCACCGTCCCGAAAAAGAAGCGGAGACTCCGCAGATGGCTGCTGCCCGCGGCAATTGTTCTGGTCGCCGCGTGGCTTTGCTTCCTGGGCTACATCAACTGGGCCATGCACCAGCCGCCCGAAGTCTTCGGGCACGTGATGGCCCGCCTGCCCATGCCCGCCTACTTCGTCATCCCGTTTGAAACCATGTGGTCGCGGGCGCGCAAGGGCCACATGGAGATCGGCGACACGGCGCCGAGCCTCACCGTCAAGACCCTGCAAGACAAGACTCCTGTGGACCTGGGTTCGCTGTGGACCGAGAAGCCGGTGGTGCTGGTGTTCGGGAGCTATACCTGACCGCCATTTCGGCGGGAGGTTCCCGCCCTGAACAAGCTGGCCGAGCAGTACAAGGACAAGGTCGGCTTTTACGCCCTGTACATCCTGGAGGCGCACCCGACCGATGTGTGGCAGATGAAGTCCAACGTGCGCGACAACGTGCTGTTCCGCAGCCCGCGCGACGAGGGCGAGCGCGCCTCGGTAGCCGATTCATGCGTGCGCAAGCTGGGCATCAAGTTTCCGGCCCTGATTGATAATTTTGACAACCGCGTGGAGAGCGCCTATACCGGCTGGCCCGATCGCCTGTACCTGATCGCGCCCGGCGGTCGCGTTCTCTACAAAAGCAAGCCCGGACCGTTCGGGTTTCATCCCGACGATCTGGCTGCCACGATCCAGACGGTCGTTGCGAGACACTGAACCGACCGAGACCCAACCCCTGTCTCGGAATCCAGGCCTGAGGCACCCGGCCCAAACTCCACGCTGGGTGATTCAGGTCGTGGTCCGCATGGACGCATGTTCAGGGACCGCATCGCAACCCAGGGAGAAGCGCAAGGCCGCGCAGATTTCGAACATCCTAAGAGAACTCAATTGCGCCACTCGCTTGCCCAGTCTGTCCTGAACGACGGTGACGGGGTTGTGGAGGTTGACTGCGCAGGGCGCCTTCATTCCGTCCTCCTCGTTCAATCGCACCTCCGATGGCACGCCGCGGATAGTGGAGGTGATAGGCGCCACGGTCACCGTCGACAGATATCCGATGGCGCTGTTGCGAGTCAGCACGACAACCGGCCTTTTCTTATCGGGCGCAGCAAAACTGTAGAGGCGGACATCCCCTCGGGCTATTCTGTTGGCCACGCTGCCTCCGCTTCCCAAAGACGAGATTCGCTGGCCGCCTGCTTCGCATAGCCCTGGCGGTCACGTTCTTCCGCGGCGCGCGTCTCCAGTCTCCGCAAGTGTTCCCGCAGCGCGTCGCGCACCAATGCGGAACGATTGCGTTTGGTTCGGCGTGCCGCCCGATCAGTGGCCTGTAGAAGCTTTTTATCCAGAACAACCTGAATGGTTTCCATTTTCGATCCTGTTCCACATCATACTCCACATAAAATTCTACAGTTGATGCGGGCGCTGCTTACGCAGCCCGCCCGGCGAAACTGGGTGGGTTCGCATTTGCGACTGACCTGGAGGGGGCTTGCCCCGAGAATGGCGCTATCCCCCGGCTACCTGCGCTCTGCGCGCGGCCAGGCGGCTGATGGTCTGGCTGGATTTGGTCATTTCGTGGACGGCGAAGCCTTTTTCGGCCAGCGCGCCGGTCGGGCAGGCCTGGATGCACTTGCCGCAACCGGTGCAGCTCTCGGCCGCGCCCCAATCGTCTTTCAGATCGCTCACGATGCGCGAGGCGATACCGCGGGAAGCAATCTCCCACACAGCGGCGCCTTCCAGCTCCGCGCAGACGCGCACGCAGCGCGTGCAGAGGATGCAGCGGTTGTGATCCAGAACAAAACGCGGATGGGTCATGTCCACCAGCAGCGGCGGACAGTTGTAGGCGTAGCGAACGTGGGTCACCCCGAGGGATTGGGCCAGGGCCTGCAATTCGCAATGGCCGTTGGAGACACACGCGGAGCATACGTGGTTGCGCTCCACAAGCAACAGCTCCACGGCCATCCTCCGGTAGGCAGCGACCTTGGCCGAAGTGGTGTTGACCGCCATACCCTCCTGGACGGGGGTGGTGCACGCCGGCAGGAGCCTGTCGGTGCCGGCCAGCTCGACCATGCACACCCGGCATGCGCCGACCGGGCTGAGCCCCTCAAGCCAGCAGAGGGTGGGAATCTTCTTTCCGTGCGCCCGCGCGGCTTCCAGAATGGTCTGCCCTTCAAATGCCGTGACCAGCTCGCCATCAATTCGTATGGAGATTGTCTTTTTCGGCAAGGTAGTGCTCCTTCCCATGTAAATCGGGCGTCAAATCGAGCTGCGAAGAAAGGCAACCGCAGATCCTTCGGATTCGGCCGAGGTGCGGCCTTCGCTCAGGATGACAAAACAAAACTAAACTCCTCCGGCGAGGACGCGCAGGTCGCAGCGCAGGCATCGGCGGCACTCTTCCATGGCATCGTCGGCGCTGAGTCCCCTCACCACTTCATCCTCGGTGCGCACGCGGATGGGGGGCGGCAGTTCGCACGAAACATGCCTCTGGCTCAGGCTGGGCTCTCCGGGGTCTCCATGATTGCTTTCGAGTTGGGCAAACAACCGGTTCCAGCGCGGTTCGCCCATCAGCTTCAGGTCGATCTGCCGTGCCGCCTGCTTGCCTCCCCCCATCGCGTTGGAAACGTTCGACGCCCCGGTAATGACGTCGCCGCCGGCATAGAACCCTGCGCGGCTCGTCTCCAGCGTCATCCGGTCTACCTTGATGGTTCCCTCCTCTTTCAGCTCCAGTCCGGAAGCGCGGCAGAAGTCGAGATCGAAGGTTTCGCCCACCGCGAGAATCACACCATCGCACTCGAAGCGCTGCACCTCGTTGGTGGGGATCGGCCGCCGCCGTCCGGATTTGTCGTACTCGCCGAGCCGTGTCTGCACAATCTCGATGGCTTTCACGCGTCCGTGCCCATCGCCCACAATGCGATGCGGCGCAGCCAGGAACACAAAACGCACTCCTTCCTGTTCCGCTGCCTGGATCTCATCATCGATAGCCGGCATGTCTTTTCGTTCGCGCCGATAGAAGATGGTTACGGCGGCGCCCATGCGCAGCAGGGTGCGCGCCGAGTCGATAGCTGCGTTTCCCCCGCCCACCACCGCCAGGCGCCATCCGGAAGCCGCCTTTTCGCCCTTGGCCACCCTCTCCAGGAAGGGCAAAGCGGGATAAACACCGGTGAGCTCCGTTCCGGGAAGATAGAGCCATGACTCCTTCCAGGTGCCGATGGAGAGAAACACCGCTTCGAACTGGCCCGCCAGGTCGTTGAGCGAAATGTCGGTTCCCACGCGGGTGTTGAAGACCAGGGTCACGCCCACACGCTCGATCAGCTCGATCTCCCGCCGCAACACCACTTTCGGCAAACGGTACTCTGGGATGGCGAAGCGCAGCATACCGCCCGCTTCGGCATGTTCTTCGAATACCGTGACCTCGTGTCCCAGCAGGGCGAGATAAAAAGCCGCTGTCAGTCCCGTCGGACCCGACCCGGCAATGGCCACTTTCTTTCCCGTGGGAGCAAGCTTGCGCGCAATGATGCGCTCCACCATGGAGTCAAACAGTTCGGAATTGTAGACCCGGTCGGCAATATGGCGGTGCACCTCGCGCATGTTCACGGCATCATCGAACGAGTGCCGCCGGCAGCGCGTTTCGCATGGATGCTGGCACACCCGGCCCGTCGAAGCCGGTAGTGGATTGTCAAGGATCACCGATTCGAAGGCATCGTCGAGGCGGTCTTGTTGGAACAGATCCAGAAAACGGGGGATGTTCATGCGCAGCGGACAACTGTTCTCGCAGGGCGACAGGGCCAGTTCCTGGCACACCCCCGCCTGGCAGCGCCGGGCAATGATGTGGTCCTCATATTCTTCGCGGAAGTGGCGAATCGTGGTGAGCACCGGATTGGGCGCCGACTGGCCCAGCCCGCATAGCGAGCATTCGCGAATCATGCGGCCCAGTTCGTCCAGCAGCTGGAGGTGCCGTTGCGCTCCTCTGCCTTCCACAATCGCATTCAGGACGCGCAGGGCCTTGTCCAGGCCCACACGGCACGGTACGCACTTGCCGCACGACTCGGAATGCGTGAACTCAATGAAGTAGCGCGCCACGTCCACCATGCAGTTGTCTTCGTCCATGACAACCATGCCGCCGGAGCCCATGATCGACCCGATCTGCGCCAGGTTCTCGTAGTCGACCGGCGTGTCGAACATCTCCGCCGGAATGCATCCGCCCGATGGCCCTCCGGTCTGAACCGCTTTGACTCGGCGCCCGTTCAACGCGCCTTCGCCGATGTCGTAGATGAAGGTCTTCAGCGGAGTCCCAAGCGGCATTTCCACCAGCCCCGTGTTCTGCACCTTGCCCACCAGCGAAAACACCTTGGTCCCCGGGCTCTTTACACTTCCAGTCTCGGCAAACCAGGCCGCGCCCCGGCTCTCGATGGGAGCGATATTGCACCAGGTTTCGACGTTGTTGATGTTGGTCGGCTTTCCGTGCAATCCACGCTGCGCCGGATAGGGCGGGCGCGGGTGCGGCCGTCCCGGAAATCCTTCCAGCGAGGCGATTAGCGCCGTCTCTTCGCCGCAAACAAACGCCCCGGCGCCCTGCACCAGTTCGATATCGAAGTTGAATCCGCGGTCAAGTATGTTCTTGCCCAGCAACCCAAATTCGCGCGCTTGATCCAGAGCCCGTCTTAGCCGCTGCACCGCCAGCGGATACTCGGCGCGCACGTAGATGATGCCCTCGGTACTGCCGGTCACGAATGCGCCGATGATCATGCCCTCAATCAGCGAATGGGGATCGCCCTCGATCTCGTTGCGGTTCATGTAGGCGCCGGGATCGCCCTCATCGGCGTTGCAGATGATGTATTTCGTATCGGTCTTTGCCCTGGCCAGAAAGTCCCACTTGTTGCCGGTGAGGAAGCCCGCGCCTCCGCGGCCACGCAACCGGGCGGCCTTCACTTGCTCGATCACCATCTCCGGCCGATTGTCGATGAGCACTTTGTACAGCGCCTGATATCCGCCGACGCCGATGTATTCCTCGATATCTTCAGGGTTGATCAGCCCGCAATTACGCAGAACGATTTTTTTCTGGCCCTTGAAAAAAGAAACTTCATCCCACGGGGGGATCTCCGGGAATCCTTGTCCGTATTTCAGGTGCGAGGTAATGTAGTCCCAGTCCTGGATCTTGCAGTAGATCAGTTCGGGCGGCATGACCTTGGTCGACAGGCCTTCGAGGATGCGTTCCGCCTCCTGGACCTGCACCTTGTGCAGCATAATCAACGGCGCGCCCGGGAGATGCACGCTTACCAGGGGTTCCTGAAAACAAGCACCGAAGCATCCCACTCCAGCCAGCACCACATCCTGCCCGTTGCGTTCGATCAACTCTTGCAGAGCATGGAACACTTCCTCGGCGCCATTTCCGCGCCCGCAGGTTCCCATTCCTACGGTCAAGCGCGGCACGGCCGGCAGCAGCTTGGCAAGGCCCGCTTCGCGAACCGCATTGAATGCGGCAATATCCTGAATGCGCGGCATTATTTGCCTCCCTGCTTCAAGTGCTTCACCTCGCGCTGCAGCGTGCGCTCGTTCACGTGGCTGAGAATGTGGTGATTCACTTCAACCACCGGGGCCAGCGCGCATTGGCCGAAACACGCAACCGTGCGGATGGTGAATTTGCGATCGGGAGTGGTGAGCGAAAGCTTGTCCGCATCGCTCAGATCGGTCACATCCTGCTTGTCCAGGCCCAGATCGACACACAGCTTGGCCAGCAGGTCGCGGGAATTTCGGGTATGGCAGGCAGTGCCCCGGCAGACGCAGATCACGTTGTCGCCCTGGGGGTCGAGATTGAAGAGCGCATAGAATGTGGCGGCGCTGTAAACCCGCGCCGGAGGCACGCCGGTTTGGGCGGCGATATAACGCAGAGCCTGCCCGGAAAGGAACTTGTGCGGGTTGGCGGCCTGCACGGCTTCGAGAATACTGAGCAGCGCGCCGGGCCGCCCGTTGTAATCGGCGATGGCCTGGTCAATGAGCAACGCTTCCCGCGCGTCCGGCGTCTGATCGATAACGGTTTGCATCGATCCTCCTCCATGGGGAGGAATGCGGACCGCCGGTTCTGGCGCACACTTCCGCGCGCTCGGCAGATCGAATTCTCCCGAGAAATGGCCGCGGCTAGAGTGATCCCGATGCGGGCTGCTTGGATGTGCCTATCATCACATTGAGGTGTGAGGCAGATAACAATGTTCCCTGCCCCATCCTCGCGACTTCTCCGGGGTCCCCGGCGACAGGTCAACGTCGCTGGGGTGGTTGACGCGAGGGTGGGAAACCACAACTGCCAACCGCCCTACCACCCCACCGTCAAACCCACGCAGTGCCCATGCCCGGTTTCGCACTGGATCATGTCCAGCGCCAGCAGGTTCCAACCCACGAATCCGGCGAACTTGCCGCCCGGACTCTGTTCCGGGGTGGGCGCCAGACCGTCGCCGCTTTCTGCGCTGTAGTCCTCATGCATGGAGCCCCACCTCTGGATGTCGCGATGCAATTCGCGCGCCAGGGTCAGGGCCAGCCAGTGGGCCTCCTCTGGAAAGCCGTAGCGCCGCAGCACCAGCCAGTCGAGGAAATTGGCGTTGATCCAGATGGGGCCGCGCCAGTTTGAATAGGGATCGATGATGGCGTCGTTGTTGTAGGCGGGATCGTTTTTGGCCAGACTGCGAAAACCGTACTCCGAACGCATTTCGAGGGGATTCAAGAGGTGCCGGCGGATCATTCGCATGGCCGGTTCGACTTCCATGAGCCCGTCGATGAGCGGAAGGAAACTAGTCCATGTGATAACCCGGATCCACTCCCCGTTGTCGCGGCGGCGGTTGAGAAAGATGCCGTCCTGTTTCGACCACAGCTTCTCCTGAATCGCTTTGCGCGTGGCTTCGGCTTCCTGGCGATATCGGGCAGCCGCGGCATCGTCGCGCATCCGTTCGGCCAGCTCTGCCATGGAGAGATATTCGCGCATCGCCCACACCGATGCATCCACCGCCAGGATCGCGCTGCGGTCCTTGGGGTCGTTGGTCAGCGCGGGATTGTTATCCGCTCCCGACTGCATGGCGTTATCCCAGAACCACAATCCCCACTTCGCATCGAACTGGGTGCGCTTGCGGTATTCGAGGATGCGTTGCATGGCCGGCCAGACGGGCCGCATCCATTCCCAGTCGCCCTGGCGGTTTCCGGCCAGAAACGCGCCCTGCGCCAGGAATGGCTTCATGGCAAATTTGCCGAACAGCGCTCGCGGTCCTTTGGGCGTGATGCAGCCGGCCACATAGCCGTCGGTATCGGCTGCCGAGGCGAAGCTGATGACCCAGTCGCGCAGGTACTTCGCATCGGCCGGATCCTGGTTGGCCCAGTGCACGCCGATGAAGAATCCATCCCAGTCCCACATCTGGGGGTAGTAGCCGGCGGGGATCAGGTAGGGGTACTTGATCGCGCCTTCAGCGGGATGAATGGTCTGCAGGGCGAGCCTGGCGAAATCGGCGCTCAGTGCGGTGTAAAGCTCCTGTTCGGCCGATTGCGCCGTACCGTGAAGCGTTGCGCCAGCGAAAAGCGCGACCAGGAGCACGAGCCGAAATGGCGATCCAGAAATAGCGGCGTGAGTCGGCACGCAGGAATGATAGCGCGCCGCCTGCCTCCGGCTCAGGGATTCTACGGACGGCCTTCCGACTGAATCTCGATGTAATCCAGTGCCGCCGAATCGCTGCCGTCCGGAGTGCCTTCCACCCGAATCACGTCGCCGGGCTTGAGTTGCAGGCTCCGCGCGGTGTAGCGCGTCGAGTTGTCGCCGTGGGGCCCCTGCGATGGGAGCGACGCATCCGCCGTCCAGGCCGCCAGGATTTTGCCATTGACCAGGAGAGAGAATTTTGCCGCGCCACCTAGCAGATCGAAGTACCGCACGGCGAGATTAAAAATGCCGGGCTGGGCGGTATAGGTCCATTCGGCCGAACAGGTGAGCTGCTGATTCTGTGCTTCATTCGGCGAAATCAGGGGATCGAGCTTGGCAGGGGCTAAAGCCCACCCTGATTTGTGGACGAATGCGGCACGACTAAAGTCGTGCCCTGTTACAAGGCGCCGATTTGAAGGCGCGCCGGCAGCCGACTGTGGAGTCATGCCCTGACACACGATAGCTTTTCCGCGCGAGGCATCTTCCCATGGGTGCACGTCTACGACCTTATAACCGCTGAGGCGCGCGTCCTCGGCTTCGAGCCGGCCGGGGAAATGGCCGGCGCGACCGTGTTCATCGGGAATCCCGCTGACCTTCAGAAAATACTGCACGACTGCATCGCGCCATACGATGGCGTGGCCGGCCTGGTATTCGAGCCGCGCGCGGACATCATCGAACAGCTTTGGATCGATGCGGCCTTTCAGAGTGGCCCATTCTTTTTCTAGTTCCGAGGCCTCTTCAGCGCCTTCGTAATGGCTGTCGTAGAGGTACTGGATCACCGTCTTGCCGTCATGCAGTTTATAGGTGTACGGCACGTGGTGGAAGAACAGCAGCAGATCGTCGGGCGTGGTGGCGGCGTTCTCATATATCTTCGCCACCTCCCAGGGATACTGGCCTGCGAAGCCGGTGCCCTTGGCGACGCTGCGATCCATGCCCACGCCTTCGTGATCGGCGCGATGCCACTGGCCCCAGCCATTGTTCTCGCTCGACTCGATGTTCGGGCCGTAGTGGCTGCCGGTGATGTCGGTCAGCGTCTGCAGGCCCAGCGGTCCGGTGTAGCGCTCGTAGGCGGGCCAAGACTGCATAAGCATTTTCCGCACCGTCGAGACCACCTCCAGATCGGTGCCGATGGTCTGCTTGATCCATTCATCCGCGATCTGCTCCGGCGTGAGGTTCGGATCCCAGGCAAGACGGCCGAAGGCATACAGGTTGGCCATGGCCAGGGGCGCGCCCAACCAGCCATCGCGCCCGACGCACGAAACACCGATCATGCCGCCCAGAGGCCGATGAAAGCTCTTGCCCGCAAGGATGTCCTTCACCGGCGTGGATCGGTTGCCGGCGCGGAGATCGAAATCGAGCACCTGTTTCCACATCGGCGCGACGTAGACGAGGTGCCGCTGCTGCCCGAGATACTCCTGTGTGATCTGCACTTCCATGGCGACGCTGGTTTGATCGAGGCCGGCAAACAGTGGCGACGCCGGCTCGCGCACCTGGAAGTCGATCGGCCCGTACTTGATCTGCACGATGACGTTGGGCGCGAACTTGCCGTCAAGCGGATGAAAGATGTCGTATGCCGCCCTGGCGCGGTCGGCCTTGGGATCGTTCCAATCGAGATGATGGTCATAGACGAAGGCGCGGTAAAGGACTACTCCGCCATGCGGCTGGAGCGCATTTGCGAGCAGGTTGGCCGCGTCCGCGGGCGTGCGGCCGTAGCTCGCCGGCCCCGGCTGCCCTTCGGAATCTGCCTTTACGGTGAATCCCGCAAAGTCCGGAATGAGCTTGTAGATTTCGTCGACCTTGGCAGCCCACCACGCCTTCACCGCCGCATCGAGCGGATCGTACGTCCGGAGGCCACCGATCTTCTGCGGGCTGGCGATATCGACGCTCAACGCCAGCCGCACGCCCCAGGGCCGCATCGCCTCGGCAATCCGCGCCAGGCCTTTTAGCATCTCCGGCTCCAAAAACGGAGCGGCGTTGTTGACGTTGTTCACATTGCAGCCGTTGATACCGACCGACGCCAGCAGGCGGGCATATTCGCTCACCGGCGCCAGGCCGTCGCGAACCTTGCCGCCTTCGAAGAAGA
Source organism: uncultured Acidobacteriota bacterium (assembly GCA_963720105.1). Lineage (GTDB taxonomy): Bacteria > Acidobacteriota > Terriglobia > Terriglobales > Acidobacteriaceae > Telmatobacter. The sequence goes on from CAVREL010000080.1 coordinate 36,883, forward strand.
TGCTGCGGCCTGCGTATCCGCGCTCGATGGAGCCGTCGGCATTGTCCCATTCATCCACCCAGCGGACGGCCATGGCGGGCTGCTCGAGGATCGGCGTCTCCGAAGCGAAATGATCATCTGCAAGCTTTCTCAGCAGCGCAAAGCCTCCGTACAGGACGCCCCGTTCATTTCCGCCGGCAATGACAAGAAGAGCCCGTCCAGCCGGATGGGACTCGGAAATCCAAAACCCATCCGGCTCCAGGTTCGAAGGAACACCCGCGTCTGGATAATCTTTTTTGACCTCTTTGGCGGTTCCCATCGCGATAACACCTTTGATGTTCTCCGGGCTGGCATAAGAGGAGGATGAATAGAGCTTCTGAATTCCGTCGAAGAGTTCCTTCTTCGCAGTCTGCTCCAATTGTCCTTTTCCAAGCGTGTGAATGTTATACGGAACCGATGAGTTGCCGTGCCAACCTTTGCGAGGAAACCACGCCTGGTCTGCCGTCTGTGCATGTTCTGTCGAGCCAAGCCCAAAACCAAGGAACAAAGCAAAAACGATTTTCTTAAGCATCAGGCGGGACCTCCGGCAGCTCGCCGCGCACGTCAACGTTGTATCACGCGTCCCGCCTGCCTTGATCTCTTGTTCCCTCGGTCCCTTGTTCCCTGCTTTTTTCAATATCGCTTGGTCAACGCCGGCGGTGCGGGGCCGGTGTTGCCGCCCAGCAGCCAGTCCACCGCCTTGCGCACATCTTCTTCGCGCGCCTCACCCATGATTCGGGCGACCACTTCTCCCTTGTCATCAAGAATCGCGGTGCCCGGCACGATATCTCCCAGGCCAAAGCGATCCATGGTGTCCGTATCGGCGTCGTCCCAGCTTTCGAGGCCTACGTGCAGCCGCGCCAACACCGCCGGGATCTTCGCCCGGTTCTTTGGCTCGTCGATGGAGATCAGCACGAAACGCACCGGCTTGCCGCTATAGCTCTCCGCGATCTTTGATAGGCGCGGCAACTCCTCCTGGCAGGGACCGCACCACGTAGCCCAGAAATTCACCACGACAACCTGGCCGCGCAGGGCCGAAAGCTTGCGTGTCTGGCCGTCGAGCGCCTTGAAGGCCGGGTCGGGGGCACGTTTGGCGCCCGCTATCGCGGTGAGGCAAAAAAAGCCCGCAACGAAGAACATCAAAGGTTTATATGCTCCAACCTTAGCCACAAAAATCAAAACGTGGTGAAGGTGGGGCACCCAGTTTGGTTTCTGACCGGGCATAGTTCCCTGAAGATATATTTTCGTCGCCCAGGCATTCCTCCACCGAAAGGTGGAGGCCAGTCTCCATCCCGCGAATCAAGACTATGCCTCCGTTAACTGTTAACTTTCGCGCATCGGTTTTATTCCTGCCCGGGGCCTTCCCCAAAAACGCCCTGAGCATTCCCAGGCCAGTAACCTTTCCCTCCCGGAGAACAACAACATGAGAATCTCCCCAACAGCGACCCTTGCCGGCGCCGCGTTTTCCTGCATCGTCCTCGCGCTTCCCACCCTGACCCACGGCCAGGGATGTGTCGCCGCCCACTCGCCGCAGCCCATCATCGCGGGCCTCAATCCCACCTCGGAGTTCGGATCGCACAGTTTCGCGCATGGTGAATGGCTGCATAATCTCACCCTCACCACCGGCTTCCGCACGTACAACTCCTTCCGCCACTACGTCGGAACGGTCTACCAGGTGCAGCGCCAGACCAACCACAACGCGGTCGTGAACCACGTCGACCTGTTCGAGTTGGACGTGAATTACCAGATCACCCCACGCGTGAGCTTTATCGCCACGGTGCCCGGACTGGAAGCCACGCGCCACGGGCAGTCGAGCCCGACGAATTTCTACCGCTCCGGCGGAATCGGCGATGTGACCATGGGCGTGCAGTCGTGGGTGTGGAGGCCGCCGACCGAGAGCCACGGCAACATCAATTTCTCCGCCCAGCTGAAGCTGCCCACCGGCATCAACGACGCCAAGGGCACCACGGTGAAGAACGGCGTGGCGCAGACCGAGCCGTTTGACGAATCGATCCAGCCCGGCGACGGCACCTGGGGATTCTCGCTGGCCACGGAGGCCTATCGCGAATTCTGGCTGCACACTACGGGCTATTTCACCGGTTCCTGGCTTTTCAGCCCCCAGGATACGACGGGAGTGAAGACGTTCCGGCCTGCTCCGGGCGAAGGCGTGGTCTCCGCGACCGACCAGTACCTCTGGCGGGGCGGCTTCGCGCACCCGGCGCCGAATTTCAAGGTGCTGCGCGGGCTTTCGTTGAGCATCGGCGGGCGCATGGAGGGCGTGCCGGTTCGCGACGCCTTCGGGTCGAGCAACGGATTCCGGCGGCCCGGCTACGTCATCTCCATCGAGCCCGGCCTGCTCTACGCGCACGGCCGTTACCTGCTGAATGTCAGCGGCCCCTGGGCCATGGAGCGCAACCGCAAGATCAGCGTGACCGATCTCGAGAACCACTCTCACGGCGATGCGGCGTTCGCGGATTACACGATTATCGCGGGGCTGTCGCGCACGTTCTAAAGACACGGAACGAGGGAACAAGGGAGTAAAAGCAGGACTACCGAACCCTTCCGTACCTTCCAAAATGTAATCGGGGCCACGACCGGCGGTCGTGGCCCCGATGCTTTGCGTGGCTGGCGGGCTTACTTCACGGTCAGCGCGAAAGGAATGGTATGCGTGGTGGCGGTGATCCCGTTGCTCGATTGCGCGGTGATCTCCAGGGTATACGAGCCGGCGGGCGTGGGCAGGTTAAACGGCGGTCCGTGGTTGTAATAGTTATAGCGCGGGGCGCATGCGGTCGCACCGAGTAGGCTCACAAAGCCGACCAGGGCGAGGAGCGAAAGGCGGTTGAGCCAGCGCTTCCGGCGCGCAGAGAACGCCAGTCCGGCCATACCCAGCGCTCCAGGAAGCAGGACGGCCCAAGCCACCGGGGTGTGATCGGTCCGGCCAGGACGCTGGAGCCCAGCCGTCCGGTTCCGCGCCTGGGTGGTCAGGATCATGGAACTGGTGACCGCGGACGTGGCGTTGGGCAGGATTTCGACGTTCTCCGGAGTAAATGTACAGGTGGACTGGTCAGGAAAGCCGGCGCAGGCCACGGTGACGAACATGGGGCCGGCGAGCCCGTCGGCATTGATCGGCGTAAGTGAAATCGTCGCGCTTCCCGACTGCCCCGCGGTCAGCGACAGCGAAGCAGGCGAGGCGGACAGTTGAAAATCGGGAGTGGACGAGGTGGCCTGAGCGCGGACACCCGCGACCGCAGACACAGAACCCTGGTGAGTAGCATCGCCGCCGTACACCGCCTTGAGGCTGTGTCCGCCAGGGGACAGCGCGAATTCCAGCCTCGCATGGCCTTCCGCGCTGAGGGCCGAGCCGGCCAGTTGCCGGCCGTCCTCCTCGATCACCACCGCTCCGGAAACCGGCGCGCCGTCTTCGCCCTTGACGGCGACGGCGAAGCTGGCCAGCGTGTGCCCGTTCTGGATACGCGTCTCAGCCGACAAGGTGGTCGCCGTGCTTTCGATCGCAGCCTGCGGACCCGCGGCCCACGCCGGGGCGGCCAGCGCCACGCCCAGTGCTGCCACGCGCCGTGCAGCAACCCACTCCAGCCGCACACCGCGGCAGTTCAAACCTCTCACGTGCGCCTGCTCCAAAAACTCAAAATGCGAATCGTCTGATTAGATCAGCGTAAGGCTATTGTATCCGGCGGGGGTGCGGCCGAGCCAAATGCGTCGACCTGGTTGGGCCGTCGAAATTAGCCGCACCGGTTCGCCGTTATTCCTTGGACGCAGGCCGGCCAGAGTTGTCGTTGCACGCAGGTTTCTTGGTCCCTCGTTCCCTGGGTCCCTTTGGTCCCTGTTTTTTATTCTTCCCGCAGCAATTGCGCCGGGTTGATGCGCAGGGCGCGTGCGGCCGGAATCCAGGTGGCCACCATGCCGATGAGCGCCATGGTCAGCAGCGCACCGGCCAGCACCATCGGATCGCGGGGCGTGGCCTCGTAGACGAGGAATGCAAGCAGGCGGCTGGTCACCACGCCGCCCGCGAGCCCCAGTCCTGAGCCCGCCAGCAGCACAATCACCGGCCTTTGGAGCGCCGAACGGATCAACTGCACCCGCTGGGCGCCCATGGCTACCCGGATTCCCAGTTCGCGCATCCGCTTGGAAATCGAGTAAGCCGCCATGCCGAACACGCCGGTCACGGCCAGCAGGGCCGCCAGCAATCCCATCACGCCCAGGGCCGCGGTGGCGACCCGCGAGGGGAACAGCACCAGGGCCAGGCCATCAGGCCAGGTTTGAATCGTGAATGGAAGGCTTGAATCGATGCCTGTCAGGATGCGGTTCAGCGCCGGCGCGACTTCCACTGTGGGCAACTGCGAACGAACTACCAGCGTGGTGTCGCCCTCGTTGACCTGGGCGACCGGAAAGAACATCGCCGCCTGGGGAGCCTCGGTGAGCGAATCGTACTTGCCATCTTCTACCACGCCCACCACTTCCAAGGATGAACCGTCGCCCCCAAGGAAGTGCCTCCCCACGGCGGGCCCAGTCCCGAACATGAGCTGCGCGAAGGTCTGATTGACGATCGCCACCTTCACCGTGGCCGGCCCGTCGTCCCAGGTCAAATCGCGCCCCGCAAGGAGCCTTGTCTCTGCCGCCGCCAGGTACCCCGGTGAGATGGAGTAATAGCGCGCCGTCGCCACGCTGTTGGAGATCTTTCTTTCGGTCGTCCCCTCGCGATAGACGGGGCTGCCGCTGCCTCCCGCGCCGAGCGGAGTATCGTCAACGGTGCCCACGGCTGTCACGCCAGGAAGCCGTGCGGCTTCCTCGATCATTCGGCGCTGCACCGGAAACGCGGTTTTGTCGGAATAGCCCGCCATGTGCATGTCGGTCTCGGCCAACAGGGCGCCTTGCGGCACAAACCCCATGGGCGCGTGCAGGGAGCGCTCCATGCCGCGCAGCGAAACCAGCGAAGCCGTTACCAGCAGGGCGCAAACCGCAATCTGCACTCCCAGCAGTGCATCACGGATGGTCAAGCGGCGCAGCACGCCGGCGGCCGCGGCTCCGCTCTTCATCGCCTGCATGGCATCGGTTCGCCAGATCTGCCGGGCCGGCAAGAGCCCAGGCAGAATGCCGCTGGCCAGCGTAAGCGCCAGCGCAATCGCGTACACCCCCGCATCTGGAACCACGGTGACATGGATGGGAAATTCCGAGATCGGCTGCCAGCGGGTGAGCATTCCCAGCAATGCGGCAGCAAACAGTGTTCCCGCCACTCCACCCGCAACCGAGATCAGGGCCGCCTCAGTCAGCACCCGTCGCAACAGGCGCCAGCGTGAGGATCCGATGGAGAGGCATATGGCCATCTCCCGTGTGCGGTCGGCGGCACGCGCCGCGAAAACGCCGGCCAGGTTAACGCACGCCGCCACCAGCACCAGCAGCGACAGCACCATCATGGCGGCCAGGAACGGCCGGGCCGGGCCGCCCAGAAGGTCGCCCATCAGCCCCGGCTTTACCAGGCGCGCCGTCAGGCCGTCGTCCTCGGCGGGATGTTCGCGCGTCATTTGATGCGCGACAGCCAGCAGGTTTTCCGTGCCTTGCCGGGGCGTGATCCCCGGCTTCAGCACGCCGATCACGTTGGTGCCGTGATTGAACCGCTTGGTAAGAAAACTGAAGCCCTCCACCTGCTCTTCGTTCACGATGGGCATCCAGAAGTCGGGCCAGAGGAACAGCTCGGTTCCATTGAAACTGCGCGGCGTAACTCCGATGATTGTGAAGGGATGCATGTTGAGGTCGACCGTCATGCCCACGACCCGCGGGTCGGCGTTGAACCGGCGGCGCCAGAATCCGTCGCTCAGGACGATATAGGGCGCGGAGTTGGGACCATGCTCGTCGCTCTCGTGAAAGAACCGGCCTTGGGCGGGCTGCACCCCGAGCATGTCGAAGTAGCTGCCTGAAACTTCATACATCCAGCTCCGCTGCGCGGATCCGCCGGTGCTGAGCCCCACATCACCGATCCGGAAGGCGGCCAGGTCACTGAAAGTGGAGTTGCGCGTGCGGTAATCGACGAAGTCGGGATAGGACTGCGAGAGGTCCCCCTGCCGCTTCCCCTCGATCTGGAACAGGCGTTCCGCGCCGGCCACGTGCAGCGGCTGAAGCAGGATTGCATCGAGCACGCCAAATACGACGACGTTGGCGCCGATGCCAACCGCCAGGGTGACGATCGCGGTGAGCGCGAAGCCAGGCGAACGGCGCAGTTGGCGAGCGGCATAGCGGATGTCGCGCGCGAGGTTGTCGAGGCCCAGGCTCGCATCCGCTGCGGTGACGCGTTCCCGGGTCGCGATGGTATTGCCGAACAGGAGGCGCGCTTCGCGGCGGGCATCCGCGGGCGACATGCCGCGGGCGATATTGTCTTCCGTTCGCAAGGCGATGTGCGCCTCCAGCTCGGCGGCGATCTCGTCGCTGATCTTTGATCGGCGGAACAGATTCGTGATGCGTCGAAACGCGCCCATAGCTTCCCTCCGGGAATCGGGTGCCCCCGAACCCACCCTGGCGACAGAACCAAGACGTCGCGAGGGCGGGTACCCACGTGATTTCGTATCAGGCGTAACGCAAAACCGCACGCACGCCTTTCACAAGCTGGTCGAAACTCTCCTCGGCCTGCGCCAGTTGCCTGCGGCCCAGGGCCGTGAGCTTGTAATACTTCGCCTTGCGGTTGGTGTCGGTCAGCGCCCATTCCGATGCAATCCAGCCGGCCTGTTCCATGCGATGAAGGGCCGGATAGAGGGAGCCTTCCTCCACCCGCAGCAGCTCGTCGGAGGCGCGCTGGATGTGCAAGACAATGCCATAGCCGTGCAGCGAACCGGCCGTGGCGAGCGTTTTCAGGACCAGCAGGTCCAGCGTTCCCTGGAGATCGTTCTTCGCCATGAATCTCATCCAAGTATTGAAATCAATTACCAAGCAGTCTAGGCATAGATGACTATGGATGTCAAGAAGACAGTGGTCAGTGGTCAGTGGACAGGAGAAGCAAGGCGGCAGGAACTGATCACTGACCACTGGTATTCCGCGCTATGCTTTCCTCTGAGGTTCTTCGCCATGACGCAGACTGCCACCCGGCCGCAACTTGCCCATTTGACCGCCACACTGGATGAACTCCGCGCCAGGGGAACGCATTTCCGGCTGCGCGTCCTCGACGATCAGCAGGCGCCGGTCTGCCATTACGACCGCAAGCAAGTGATCAACCTTGCCAGCAACAACTACCTGGGCCTGTGCAACCACCCCAAGCTCATTGAAGCCGCTCTGAAGGCCACGCGCGAACTCGGCGTGGGCTCGGGCGCGGTGCGCACCATCGCCGGCACCATGCGTATCCACATGGAACTCGAGGAGAAGATTGCGCGCTTCAAGAATGTGGAAGCCTGCGTGGTTTTCCAGAGCGGATTTGCGGCCAACGCCGGAACCGTGAGCGCGATCCTCGGCAAGGAGGATTTCATTCTCTCTGACGAGTTGAACCACGCCAGCATCATCGACGGCGCGCGCCTGTCGCGGGCCAGGATCAAGGTCTTCCGCCATAAGGATGTCGGACACTGCGAAGAACTGCTCCAGGAAATCGAAAAAGAACCAGGCCACAAGCTGGTCATCACCGACGGCGTGTTCTCCATGGATGGCGACATCGGGGCGGTTGACAAACTCGCCGGCCTGGCGGAAAAGTACGGCGCCATCATGATGGTGGACGATGCGCACGCTTCCGGCGTCCTGGGCCGCAACGGCCGCGGCTCGATCGATCACTTCAACATGCACGGCCACGTGGATGTGCAGGTAGGCACGCTCTCGAAGGCGATTGGCGCGCTGGGCGGGTACGTGTGCGGTTCGAAGGACCTGATTGATTTCCTGTATCACCGTGCGCGCCCGTTCCTGTTCTCCACCTCGCATCCGCCGTCCGTCGCCGCCACCTGCATTGCCGCATTCGAGATGCTGGAGCAGGAGCCGGAGCGCATCGAGCGGCTTTGGGCAAACACGCGGTATTTCCAGGGCGAACTGCGGCGGGCCGGCTTTAACGTCGGGGGCATCAACACGCCCGCGACGGAGACGCCGATTACGCCGGTCATCCTGGGCGAGGGACGGACGGCCATGGAGTTTTCGCGCGCGCTGTTCGACGAAGGCGTCATGGGCACGGGCATTGCCTTTCCCACCGTGCCGGAAGGCAAGGCGCGCATCCGGCTCATCGTCACCAGCGAGCACACCCGCGCCCAGCTCGACCAGGCGCTGGAAACACTGGAGCGCGTGGCCAGGCGGATGGGAATACTACAATAGCTCGCAATGATCGCTCATCTTCGCGGAAAGTTGATTTACAAGCAGCCGGGCCAGGCCATCATCGAAGCCGGCGGCGTCGGCTACGACGTCACCATCTCTATACCCACATTCACCGCGCTGCCGGTGGCCGGCGCGGAAACTTCGCTGCACATCTATACCCAGGTGAGCGAAGACCAGATTGCGCTGTTCGGATTTCAGGAGCGCGAAGAGAAGCGCCTGTTCGAGAGGCTGATCACGGTGAGCGGGGTGGGGCCGAAGCTGGCCATCAAGATGCTGAGCGGACTCTCGCCGGAGCGCACCGTGCAGGCCATCCGCGGCCAGGATCATGGGCAGCTGACGCGCATTCCCGGGGTGGGGAAAAAGCTCGCCGAGCGCCTCGTGGTGGAGCTCAAGGACAAGCTCGATGACTTTGCCGTGGCGCCCGCGCCTTCGGCCGCGCGCGGCCCCGCGGTTGAGGATGTACTCTCGGCACTGGTCAATCTTGGATATCAGCGCGCGGCGGCGGAGAAGGCCGTCGAGAATGCCGTTGCCAAAGACAAGGGGCTGGCCGCCGACTTCGACGCGCTTTTCCGCGGCGCGCTCAAGGTGATCCGGTAGTTTGGTGCTTGATGATTACGGTTCAGTCGGCGGTGCCGCAGCGTATCTGTGAGCTACTGGGCCGGCCCCGGTTCTCGATGTGCGACGGCCTTTCCGGCATTAAGCTTCTTGAGTGCGCGGCTGACTCGATTCCGGAATGCCCATTCGTCATCGATGCCGGTGAAGCCGATCCTGAGTTGCAGATCGCACCCGCTGTTTCGTGGCTTCAAATGGACCAGGTTCGTCTGTGGGTAGCGCGCCCCGACCACGATGAAATTCGCCCTCATGTCTTCGTTGTCCAGAGCTTCGACCGTGTAGTCACTGGCCTTCGCGAGAGTTTCGCGGACCGCGGTCCAGAGGTCGCTGCAGGGAACAGGCTGCTTCTCCTTGTGGGGCCTGGCCGAGGTGGGAACGGCGAGGGCGAAGAGCAAAGGGAACAGCAAAAATCGAGCCATAGCGTACTTTGTCGTACTATTGATCACTCTCAGATCCTACAACCCGGGATGAGCGGGTCTGCGATTCGGACGGGATTATACGCCCGGGTCTGGGATTGATTCTGTGACGGCAAGCCCACGGTCCAGGATCGGTTTCCGGCGGGTGCTTCCAGGGGCCTAAAACGCAGTCCACATTTTGGGATTCATGGCATCCACTGTGGCGCATTTCGATGCGGCCGTTCGCGGTACACTTCTGGAGAAATGGCCACAAAGAAAACGACCGCGCCAACTGCTGAGCAGCCCTATTTGCGCCCTGAAGCCCTCACCTTTCTCCGCAACCTGGCGCGGCACAATGACCGCGCCTGGTTCCAGCCGCGGAAGGAGCAGTTCGAAGCCGAACTGCGGCAGCCGATGCTGGCCATCGTGCGCAAAATCACCGATGCGATGATGGACTTTGCGCCCAACCACGTGCGCCCGGCGGAAAAGAGCCTGTTCCGGATCTATCGCGATACGCGCTTCTCCTCCGACAAGCGGCCCTACAAAACGCATGTCGCCGCGTGGTGGTCGCACCAGGGGCTAGAGAAGACTTCCGGCGCCGGCTACTACTTCCACATCAGTCCCAAGGAAGTAATCGTCGCCGCCGGCGCCTACATGCCGGAGAAGGAGCAACTCGCCGCGATCCGGCACTGGCTGCTCGATCATCACGCGGAATTCCGCAAGCAGCTTGCCCGCCCGGCGGTGCGCAAAACGTTCACCGAGTTCGAAGGCAACGCGCTGACCCGCCCTCCGAAGGGATTTCCGTGCGATCACCCGGCGCTGGACCTGATCCAGTGCCGGCAATGGGGTCTCGCCGCCACCCTGCCTCCCGCGACGGCGCTCAAGCCCGATCTCGCCGCGGTGATCATCCGCCATTTCAAGCTGGCCGCGCCCATCGTCGACGCGCTCAACACGCCCATTGCCGCCGCGTTCGCGCCCAAAAAGAAAGTGCTTTTCGGGCTGCACTGATCGGGTCGCCGCGAGCTTCAAATTCGGCTATTTTCTCGACCTAATTCGGAAAAATACCGGTAAAAGTGGCTAAAAATGGGCAAAAACCGGTAAAAACAGCATAATACCTGTGGAAATCAGCCTTTTTTCATTGACTTTACCCCCGCAGAAGTCGCATTGTACGAACGACAGGGTTCTTGAAAACGCGCATGAATACAGGGTTTTGTGGACATGTTGCTTCCGGCCACCCCGGTTGGTCGCAGGCCCTCCATGCCGCTCCGCTCCCGGCATCTTCCATCGGGAAGGTTCTGGGACGGCGGGAAAACCCAGGCAACAACGAGCTGCCCGGACGGGCGCCCACAAGGAGAAAAGTAGATGGCAACAGGACTGACCAAGACCGCCCTCACGCGGCAATTGGCTGAGAAGCTCGAACTGACCAACAAGCAATCGGCAGCTTACCTCGACCTCCTGGCGGAAACGGCGATCAAGGAGACCAAGAAGAACGGCGTCTTCGTGATCCCCGGCATAGGACGCCTGGTAAAGGCCGAGCGCAAGGCGCGCATGGGCCGCAACCCCCAGACCGGTCAGGCCATCAAGATCAAGGCCAAGACCGTGGTGAAGTTCCGCGTCGCCAAGGCCGCCAAGGACATGATCGCTCCTCCCAAAAAGTAGCGCTCGTCCTTAGGGGTTCGCGGCACGAAACCGAGGGCTCCGCTTTTGGGATACGTACTCCGGACTGGCAGAAGGGGAGAAGCCCAGGCTTCTCCCCTTCTGCTTCGGGGATGGCTGAAACCGGGTGCCCCCTTCGGCGCGCCTTTGTTTTGGCTCCTGAAGCGGCATGTGGATGAAGTTCCCCCACCGCCGCTTAAATTTCCTGCACTCTTGCCGCACTTCATCCCATCCAAGAGTGCATGGCAACCGCGTCGGACGTCCGCCACCAATCCACCGCCCCGGCACAATTACCCTTCAGCGTCCGGTTCCTTCTGCGCGTTGAAGGCCTGGCAGCCGCGGCCGTTGCCGCCGTTCTCTACGCACGGAGCGGGGCAAGCTGGTGGCTGTTTGCGGCCCTGTGGCTGACGCCTGATCTCTCCATGCTCGGCTACCTGATCAGTCCCTGCCGCGGCGCGCGCATCTACAATGCGTTCCACACGTATACGCTGCCTGTCGTTCTTGGCCTTTCCGCATGGCTGCTGCACGCGCACGGCCTGGTCGCATTCGCGCTGGTCTGGATCAACCACATCGGCGTCGATCGCGTGCTGGGCTACGGCCTGAAATACTCCAACGGCTTCGGGTGGACGCACTTGGGCATCAGGGCAAGGAAGCCAAGTGCTCGGGGGCCTGATCACTGACCTCCGGCCCCTGAAACCTGAACCCTGTCTTGCGGCAGCAACGCCCGAGCCACCAGTGACGCGCCGAAGAAGATGAGGATGGCTCTTCCCATCAGCCGGCTGTCGTAGCTCCATGACAGGAACGCCAGCGTGACAAACACGCCAATGGGTGTGAGCTCCGCCAGAACGGCGCGCAGCCAATGCGCCCTGCCCCCCGCAACCGGCAGGCTCGCGCGCAAGCGCGGTACGAGTCGCGGCACGGCTCGTAAATAGAGCGTGTACGGTTCGCCGGTCTTCGCCGAAAGAAATGCCTCTTCCGCCAGGATCAAGCGCATCAGGAACAGGCTGATGAAGACGATGGCGAACAGCGCTCCCGTGGCCGGCATGATGAAGCACAAAGCGGCAACCATGAACCACACGCCCAGGTAGAGCGGGTTGCGCACGTAGCGAAATGGCCCATCGGCCACCACGCGCCCGGCTTTCAGCTCCAGGCTGTTCACCGTGCCGGTCCCCAGGTAAGCCGTGCCCCACACGCGCAGTCCCGCAGCCACCGCCGCGATGAGAGCGCCGGCCGCGATCACCATGGGAGCGGCAACCGTGAAGCTCACCAGGCCGGTACGGCTCAATTGGAGCGCCAGCCATTCCAGTAACGTGATGCGCCGCCCAAACCCCCATGCCTCAATCCAGGGCGCCCAGAAGCCCAGAATAATGATGGTCGCATTGATCGCCATGCGCAGGCGAAACTCGATCGAACTGGCACGCATGTATATTCCACCCCATACAGTGTATGAGGTGAAACAGTAGTTAGTGATTAGTGCTTAGTGGTTAGTTGAGCTTAGTCCACGCGCAGTGCGGCCATGGGATCGGTTTTCATGGCTGAACGCGCGGGAACCAGCGTTGCCACCATCGCGACCAAGCCAAGAACCGGCGCCACGATGATGTAACTGGCTGGATCGTGCGGGCCGACGTGAAACAGCAGGCTCTTCAGCACGCGCGAAACCGCGAGAGCCGCGGCCAACCCCAGTACGCCTCCCAAAGCCACCAGCCGAAGTCCCTCCGCTAAAACCAGGCGCAGAATGTCGACGCGGCTGGCGCCCAGCGCCATGCGCACGCCGATTTCCTGGGTTTGCTGCACCGCCGTGTACGCAATCACTCCATACAACCCGATCACCGCCATGAGGAGTCCCGTGCATGCAAAGAAGGCCAGCAGAGCGGTTTCGAAACGCGGGCGGTCCGCCAGCTGACTCACTCGTTCGTCCAGGGTTTCCACGTCCACCGGAACGGTGGGATCGATGGCGCCGATCTGCGCCCGTATCCATGGCGCCACGGCCGTCGGAGCCAACGACGTCTTGATCACCAGGGCGGCAGACGGGGCTTGCTGCCAGTCTTCGGCGTTGTCGCGCCGCAGTTGGTAGTACTCCGGTTGATATTCGGCCTCTAATCCTGAATTCTTTACATCGGCGGCCACGCCTTCGATGGTGAACCACGGTTGGTTCGGCGACGGTTTTACGCGCTGTCCGATCGGATCCTGTCCGGGGAACATCCGCGCAGCAAGCAGGCTGCTGACGATCATGAAATGCTCACTCGCGGTCCGCTGGTCCTGGGCAAAAGCCCGGCCTCGCAGGATGGGTATATCGAGGGCTTTGAAGTAATCCGGTGTCACCGATCGCCATGCGACCATTCCTTCCGTGCCGCCGGTCATGGGCGGCCGGCCCTGCACCTCCATGATGCTGTAGATGTGATCGCGGCGAAATCCTCCCGGCGGCACCGTGTCACTGACGCTCACCGCGCCCACTCCCGGTAGCTTGCGCGCAGACGCTTCGGCGGCGAAGAAGAATTGCATTTGCGACTGGGGTGTGGTGTATCTGTACCGGTTCAGGGAGATGCTTGCGGTGAGCACGCCCTGCGAATGCATGCCCAGCGGTTGCTTCTCCAGGGTGTTGAAGCTGCGCACCAGCAGCGCGGCCCCGGCCAGCAGGACCATGCTCATGGCAATCTGGCCGGCGACGATGATCTTGCGCAGCATGGGGCGCGCGCCGACGGTCCGCGAGCGTGCAGCCATGGCGATGGAACGCGGCCTGTGCAACGCGGGCACGATTCCAAACACGATCGCGCTTGCCAATGCCACCAGGGCGGTGAATCCCACGATGCGCCAGTCCAGATGGGCATTGCGCAGAAACGGCAGGCCGGAAGGCGCGAGAGCGATGAAGGCGCGCAACAGGCCCTCCGCGAGGGCGCATCCCAAGGCCGCGCCGAGAACTGAAAGGATCAGCGATTCGACCAATCCCTGGCGAACAAGGCGCATCCGGCTTGCGCCCAGCGCGGAGCGGAGGGCCAGTTCGCGTTCTCGCGCAGTGGCCCGCGTCAACAGGAGGCTGGCGACATTGGCGCAGGCAATCAGCAGCACCGCAAGCACCGCGCCCAGCAGAATCCACGCGGCCTGGTGCGCATCGTGCATCTGCCGATCGCGCAACGAGCGCACCAGCAACTGCACCTCGATGCGGAACCGCGGAGGCACCTGGTTCAGTGCGTAGGCATAAACCGGCTGCAACTGCTGTATCGCCTGGGCGATGGTGATCCCCGGCTTGAGACGCGCGAAGGCAAACACCACCCGCTCCGGTTGACTCTTGCGCACGTCAGCCCAATCGACCGCCTGGGGCAGGAGTACGTCGACCTGGTCAAGGGTGGGAATCTCGAAATCGCTCGGCAAGACGCCAACCACCCGGACTTGGCTGCCGTCGATGTCGATCAGCCGGTTCACGATCGCGGGATCGCGATCGTAATTGCCCGCCCAAAGCGCATAGGAGATGAGTGCAGCCTTCGGTCCGTGGGGACGGTCTTCCTCGGGCAGGAAGTTGCGCCCCAGGACGGGCGAGACTCCCAGCGTGGGAAGAAAATTCGCCTCCACGTTCGCGCAAGCCAGGTGCGCCGGATTGCGCTCCGTCAAGTCGCAGGCACTGGCGCTGGTTTGCGAGGTCTGCATGGCGAACGGCTTCTGATTCTGGCGCCAATCGTCGTACCAGGCGCCGAGCATGAATTCCTGCGGGATGATGGGCGCCGTAACACCGACAGAGACCAGCCGGTCCGGTTGCGCATAGGGCGGGCTGCGGAACAGAATGCGATCGACGACGCTGAAGACGGCGGTAGTCGCGCCGATCCCCAGCGCCAGGGTGAGAACCGCTGTCACGGCAAATGCGGGATTGCGCCGGATGCCGCGCAAGGCGTAACGCACATCCTGGAGAACGGCCTCGATGAACGGCAGGCCGGCGCGCTCGCGATAAGCCTGGCGCGTCTGCTCCGCCCCGCCGAGCCGAATCAACGCCTGGCGCCGTGCCTCCTCTTCGCTGAGCCCGGCATGAACGCCCGCATCCATGTGCATACGGACATGGCTCTCCAGCTCCGCGTCAAATTCCTGCCTTGCCCGGCCCCGGTGCAACAATCGCAGCCAAAACGCCCGCAATATTCGCATTGTGACCTCCCGCCCTAATCCCTAATCCTTACAGCTGGTTGCACAAATGGTTTACAAGGCCATTGAAGACGTCCCTCAGGGGCTAAAGCCCACGGATTTCTGGCCCTTTTGCGGCACGGATGAATCCGCGCCCTTTCAAAACAGCATTTATGCAACCGTCTCCAGTCCCTGCCTTCGTTACTCGGCCCGCAACGCTTCGGTCGGATTGACCGATGCCGCGCGCCGCGCTGGAATCCAGCACGCCGCCAAGGCGATCGCCGCTAGCACCAGGGGAACCGCCGCAAACGTAACCGTATCGTGGGGATGAATTCCGTAAAGGAAACTCGACGCGAGCTTCGACAGCATCCACGCCGCCGGCCATCCCAGTGCCAGTGCGATGGTGGCCAGCATCATTCCCCGTCGCACGATCAGCCGCTCCACCGTGCCCGGGCGCGCGCCCATGGCGACACGGATACCGATCTCGCGCGTCCGCCGGCTCACGCCGTAGCTCATGACGGCATAGAGCCCTACTGCCGCCAATACCAGTCCGATGCCGCCGAAGACCCCGAACAGAGTGGCGGCGAGACGGGGCAGGAAATACGCAGTGCGGATGTGCTCGTCCATGGTCTCTTCGTTGTAGACGGCCATGGCAGGATCGAGCGCATACACCTGCCGGCGCAAAACCGCGCCCAGCGCGGCAGGATCAGCGCGCGTGTGAACCACCAGCGTGTAGCCCATTTCCGAGGGATCGTCGATGATGCTCTGATCGAGCGAACGGTAAAGAATGGGGCGCGCGCCTTCGCCCAGTGTGCGTGACTTCGCATTCCCAGCGACACCGATGATCTCGTAGCTCCAGCCGCCGCCGCTGACGTGCTGTCCGATGGGATTGGACTTGCCGAACAATCGCTCCGCGAATGCCTTGTTGATGACCGCGGTTCTCGGTCCGTCAGGCGCGTCGTGGCCGAAATCGCGCCCCGCAATCAGAGCCGTTCCCAGGGTGGCGAAGTAGCCGGGCGTGACCATATACAAATCAGCCAGCGCACGCACGGCGTTCTTATCCTCGTCACCGGCGATGGCAAAGCCGTCGCTGCGAGTGCCTCCAGAGAGCATCGGTATATCGGTACACACGGCGGCATCCACCCCGGGTAGTGCGGCTGCACGCTGGCGAAGCTGGGCGAGGAACGTGCTGCTCTGGCCGGCAGTGTAGCCGTTCAGACGCGGATCCACCGAGAGCATCAGCAGTCCCTGGGGCCGGAAGCCAATGTCAATCCTGGCCGCGGTTTCGAGACTGCGCAAAAACAGGATGGTGACGGTGACCAGAACCACGGACATTGCCATTTGGCCCACTACCAGCAGGTCGCGAAGAGTGATTTTCCGGCCCGGCCGGGCCAGAGCATCCTCACCCTTGAGAGCATTAATGAGTTGCGGCCGCGATGCAGCCCACGCCGGACCCGCGCCCAGGGCCAAGCCGCAAAGTACGCTCAACGCGAATGAAAACCACAACACATGCCAGTCTGCGCGGACAGCCAAATCGAGGGGAATGGGCGCGGGCAGCCGGAATGCCGACAGTCCCCGCGTGGCTGCCGACGAGAGCGCCACTCCGAGAACTCCGCCGGCCAGAGCGAGCAGAAGACTCTCCAACAGCATCTGCTTGCGGAGGCGCGCGCGTGTGGCTCCCAGCGCGAGACATACGGCCATCTCGCGCTGCCGGGCGACGGCTTGAGCCAACAGCAGGTTGGCCACATTCGAGCCCGCAATCAAGAGCACCAGCAGAACTACAATGCTCAACGCCGAGAGGAAGATGAGAATCGCGCTCTTGTCTCGATGGTCTTCTGCCGGCAACGACCCCACCGGGTCCACAGGAAAGGTGACGTCCTTGTCGGTGGCCGGATAGTTTTGGCCGAGGCGCGCGGCGATGGTATTCAATTCCGCCTCGACTTCCTTGCGCGTAACGCCGGGGCGCATTCGTCCCACAACCGACAGCAGATGATACTCACGCGAGTTATCGGGAGGAAGAGTGGCCGCAAGTTGACGCGTCACGCCCAGCGGCACCCAGAAGCGCATGTCGAGAATCTGATTAAGGCCGTGAAATGCGGCGGGCGCGATGCCGACCACCGTGAACGTGCGGCCGGAGAGAAGAATCGGCTTGCCGACGATCTGCGGATCAGCGCCGAAACGACGACGCCAGAGCGTTTCGCTCAGCACGATCAGCGGCGCGGAGTTCTCTGTGCCGGTGAAGCCGCGGCCTAGCACCATGGGGAGCTCGATCACGTCGAAGAAATTGGTCGTGACTCCCTGGCCCCACACCCTCTCCGGTTCGCCGTTGCCTCCGATGGAGGCGGGAATCATTTCGTAGTAGGCGGCCATGCCCGAAAACGAGCGCGCCTGGTCGCGCACATCTTGATATACGGGCAAAGGAAAATGATTACAGCAAGTGTCGCCTTTGGGGAGCGTGGATAACGCCAGCAGGGTCGAAGGATCGCCAACGGGGACCGGGAGCAGGATGAACCGATTGACGATGGCGAAAATTGTGGCGTTGGCGCCGATTCCCAATCCAATGGAGAGCACCGCCGCTGCGGTTACACCTTTAGACTTGTGCAGACTGCGCAGGCCATAGCGCAGATCGCGCAGCATCGATTCCAGCCATGCCAAACCGCTCCGCTCGCGATGCGCCTGGCGGGTCTGGTCGATGCCTCCCAGGCGTACCAGCGCGCGCCGCCGGGCTTCGGTCTCGGTCAGTCCGGACCTCATGCCATCCTCGACATCGAGCGCCAGGTGGGCTTCCAGTTCGGCGGAGAAATCGTCGTCCGCTTTGCGGCGATGCCGCAGGCCGGCGGCGCGGATCAGGAGGGCGCGAACTTTGCGGATCATGCTTCCTCCGCTGTGGATAGAAAGCGGGCCAGAATCTCGGTGGTCTGCTCCCACTCCGCCGCGGCCTTGCCCACCTGGCGCTGGCCGGCCTTGGTCAGTTCGTAGAATTTCGCCTTGCGATTGTTGTCCGACGTCCCCCAGCGCGAGCGGATATAGCCTTCCTGTTCGAGCTTGAGCAGGGCCGGGTAGAGTGTACCGTAGTTCAACTGCAGCCGGTCGCCGCTGGTCTGCTCGATGCGCCGCGCCAGCCCGTAGCCGTGCTGCGGGCCCATGGTCTCGAGCGTCCGCAAGACCATCAGCGCCAGCGTCCCCTGCCAGACATCGGTTTTACCGCCCATCCGGAATCCTCCTATGGATAACCAATAGGAGCGAGCATACTCCATCTTCTATGGGATGGCAATAGGGAAGACAGGGATTAGGGATTAGGGGAACAGCAATCACTGCTGCGCATGATAGGCTCCTTTCCATGCCCCTTTACAGAACAAGACCCGCTTGCATTGCCGGTTACATGATCGTCTTCGCCGGCGCGGCATGGGCGCAAAACTCGTCGAACCTGGCTGATTCCGTCCAGGCACAACTGCCCGCGCTCACCGAAACCTACAAGCACTTTCATCGCAATCCCGAGCTTTCGCATCACGAAGAGAAGACCTCGGCGTACCTGGCAACGGAACTCCGAAAGGCCGGCTACACGGTTACCGAGCACGTGGGCAAATATCCCGATGGCTCGCAGGCGTATGGCGTTGTTGCGCTGCTCGAAAACGGCGCCGGGCCCCGGCTGCTGATCCGCTCGGATATGGACGCGCTGCCGGTGGAAGAAAGGACCGGCCTGGATTATGCCTCGACGGTGCGCACCACCAATCTCGAGGGGCAGGATGTTGCGGTGATGCACGCCTGCGGGCACGACATCCACATGACGGTGCTGCTGGGCACGGCGCGCGAAATGGCGGCGCGCAAGGCGCAGTGGCACGGCACGCTGATGCTGGTGGGGCAACCGTCGGAAGAGGTAGTGGATGGCGCGCGGGCCATGCTGGCGGATGGGTTGTATGAGCGCTTCGGGCGGCCGGACTTCGTGCTTTCCGAACACGACGATCCTGCTACGCCGACAGGCTCGATCGCGATCAAGGGCGGGCCGCTGCTGGCCAGCTCGACCTCGATCGCCTTGACCATTCGGGGTATAGGCGGGCACGGGTCCGCGCCCCAGGCGGGCAAGGACCCGATTGTGCTGGCGGCGGAATTCATCCTGGTGGCGCAGACCATCGTGAGCCGGCAGATCGATCCGCAGCAGCCGGCCGTGCTGACCGTGGGAACGATCCACGGCGGGACCAAGAACAACATCATTCCCGATGAAGTCACGCTGGGGCTGACGCTGCGCACCTATTCGAAGCCGTTGCGCGATCGAATCATCGCCGATATCAAGCGCACCGCGGAAGGGCTGGCGCGGACCTACGGCGTGCCGGAGGATCGCATGCCGGTGATGAAGGTTGACGGGGGCACGGAGGCGACGTTCAACGATCCAGGTCTGGCCGACCGAGTGCGCAAATCGGCGGCAACCGCGCTGGGGCCCGATCGCGTTCTGGAAGCGGACTCGGTGATGGGCAGCGAGGATGTCGGATATTTCTCCCTGGACAACAAGATTCCAGCGGTGATGTTCCGGCTGGGCGCTTCGGCGCCGGACAAGCTGGCGGAGAGCAAAAGGACGGGTGTGCCGCTGCCGGGGCTGCATTCGGCGCTGTTCGCTCCGGTCTACGAACCTACCATCAGTACAGGGGTAACCGCGATGACTGCCATGGCGCTGGATTTGCTGAAGTGAGAGCCCATCCCGCCCTGGCAGAGCTAGGACGGGGCGCCCGGCTTACTTTGATGGATCCATCAGCGCCTGGTAAACCAGGGCGCGGCTCGGGTACTCAACATTGGGCATCCCTTTGCCGAACATGCGCTGGATCATGCCGATAAAAACAACGTCATTCGTCGGGTCGATCCAGAACCAGGTGCCCGCCGCACCGTCCCAAAGAAACGTGCCTTTGCCGTCGGGCAGATTAGCGGCCTGGGGGTCGAACTCGACAGCGCAGTTATATCCATAACCGAAGCCCCGCCTCATCTGTTGCAGCCCGATGCCGTACTGGCCAGTCAACAACTCCGGCGCAAGGTGGTTGGACGTCATGAGCTTCACGGTTGCAGGGGCAAGAATCCGCTTGCCGTCCAGCTCGCCGCCGTTCGCCAGCATCGATGCAAAACGGTAGTAATCCTCGGCGGTCGAAACCATGCCACCCCCTCCCGACGGCATACCTGGCTGCTCCGAAAACGTTCCCCCGAATCCCTTGCCCTCGTCGGGCTTCATTTTCCCCTGGTCGTCATTCACGTAGAGCGTGGCAAACCGGCTGCGCTTGTCGGCGGGAACGAAGAAGCCTGCATCCTTCATGCCCAGGGGCTGGTAGATGTTGTCACGCACGAAGTCGGGAAGAGACTGGCCGGAGAGCTTCTCAACGATATAGCCCTCGATGTCCATCGACACGCTGTAGGTCCAGCCCTTGCCCGGCTCATAGGTGAGGGGAATATTGGCCAGCTTGTCAATGAACTCTTTCAGATTTTTCGATTCGAACAGCTTGGCGTCGCGATACATCTGGTCCACCGGCGTGTTGCCGAAGAACCCGTACGTGAATCCGGCGGTATGCGACATCAGTTCGCTGATGGTGGGGACATGCTCGGGATCGGTCAAAATCATCCTGCCGCCCGCATCCATGCCCTTGTAGACCTTCAGGTGTGCGAACTCGGGAATGAATTTGGTAATGGGATCGCTGGGCAGCCATTTGCCCTGCTCGTAGAGGATCATCATGGCCACGCCGGTGACCGGCTTGGTCATGGAGAAATCCCTGAAGATCGTATCTTTCGTCATGGGCGCGCCGCTGGCCATGTCGCGCTGCCCGTAATTCCAGTAATCGACCACCTTGCCGTGACGCGCCAGAATAGTGACCATCCCGGAAAGTTCCTTGTCGTCGATGACCTGCTTCATATAGGTGTGCAGGCGTTCGATCCGCTCCGGCGAGAAGCCCACGGTTTCCGGATTGACCACGGTCATGTCGAGGGTGCGGCGTGACCCATCCTGTGCTGGGGCTGGAGCCGCCACGAACATGGTGCTGATCACAAGGGCGCAACTGAGGACTGCGGGGCGATGGTTTTTCATCTTCTCCCTCCGTACGCGCAGCGATCCACGACGCAGATTTCGGCGCGTTGTCTGCAAGGCTCGAATGGATCGCAATCTTTATAACAGATGGCAGAGGTTTATCGAGCAAAAGCAAAGGACAGGCGCGCGGCCTGTCCTTCGCTTTCCCACACTTTTTGGTGATTACATCGGTCCCCCGTACATCACGTGGGCATACGTGCCCAGCCGTGCGTTATAGGCGAGGTACCAGCCGGGATGGTCGGGATCGTCGTAGATGATGATGTTGTCGGAGTCCCAGAGCCAGTCGCCCACATAGCCAATGTCATACGGGGCCACGCTCCAGTACCAGCCGCCGAACCAGAAGCGGTGCGGGTCGCCGCCGCCCAGTCTCCAGCGATGGCTGGGGCCGAAGCCGCCCGTGAAACGCCCGTGCTCCCAGGGATGATCGAGGTGATAGTTCGGGTCATCGCGCCCGGTATCGTGCCCCACCCAGCGCCGGCCATTGTCAACATGCGGCGCATTGGGATGCCCCGGGCGGTCGCTGAAATCGTGGTGCTCTTCGGGAGCACGCGCCTGGCCCTGATGTGGTGCAGGCCCGTGCTGCGGGGGCGGCCCGGGCGGCCGGCCTCCGCCATGCTCTCCGCCGCGCTCGTGCTGGGCGAGTGCCGGAACTGCAAAGGCGAGCAAAGCTGCAAATGCAAGGTGAATGGGTTTCATCGTCCTCCTCCAGCGCCGCTGAGGAACTCCATTCTCGCCGGCGCACATCTTACTCTTTCGTTTAGATGCAACCCGGATTCCGGGGGCGAGTTGTGGCGTCCGCGAACTGGACCGCCGCCCGAATCCTACCACGCCGGAGGCACGACTCGATTGGGACGAATGCTTACCCTATCTCTGTTTTCTACGCGTGCACCACGGCAGGAACTCGCCGCCACGCATAGAGCGGGAAATGATTGGCGAGTTCCGCCACTTCGCCGCGAATTTGATCTAGGACGGCGTCGTTGGCGCGATGTTCAAGCGCCTTCGCAATCCACGTGCCGATCTGCCGCATTTCCGTTTCTTTCATGCCCCGGGTGGTGAGCGCCGGGGTGCCGATCCGGATGCCGCTCGGCTTGAGCGGCGGATTGGTGTCGTAGGGAATGGCATTTTTGTTGACGGTGATGCCGGCCTTGCCGAGCGCGGACTCCGCCTCGGAACCCAGAATGCCCTTCTCGAACACGTCCACCAGCATCAGGTGGTTGTCGGTTCCGCCCGAGACGATCCGGAAGCCCGCTTGCTTTAGGGCCCCGGCCAAGGCCCTTGCATTGGCTACGATCTGCGCCGCATAGGTGCGGAACTCGGGGCGCAGCACTTCGCCGAACGCCACCGCTTTGGCGGCGATGATATGCACCAGCGGTCCACCCTGCTGGCCGGGGAATACGGCCTTGTCGATGGCCGCGCCGATGGTCTGATCGGTCTTTTCGCCCACCTTGTAATTCTTCCCGCACACAATCAGTCCGGCGCGCGGACCGCGCAGGGTTTTATGCGTGGTGCTGGTGGTGATGTGGGCGTGCGGCACCGGCGAGGGATGCACGCCGCCGGCAACCAAGCCGGCAATATGCGCCATGTCGAAGATATAGATCGCGCCGACCTTGTCGGCGATATGGCGCATGCGTTCGAAATCCCACAGCCGCGGATAAGCGCTGGCGCCGCCGATGATAACCTTGGGCTTTTCGCGAAGCGCGGTGGCTTCCAGCTCGTCGTAGTCGATGACCTCGGTGTCGCGGCGGACGGTGTAGAACGTGGGCCGGTAGAGCTTGCCGCTGAAACTGAGCTTGTGACCGTGGGTGAGGTGGCCGCCATGCGCCAGGTCCAGGCCCAGGATGGTGTCGCCGGGCTGCAGCACGGCCGCATACGCTCCCGCATTGGCCTGCGAGCCGGAGTGCGGCTGCACGTTGGCATATTCAGCATCAAAGATCTGCTTGGCGCGGTCGCGCGCCAGGTTTTCCACTACATCGGTAAACTCGCACCCGCCGTAGTAGCGGCGGCCGGGGTAGCCTTCAGCGTATTTGTTGGTGAAGACAGACCCTGCGGCTTCGAGCACCGCTTCGGAGACAAAATTCTCGCTGGCGATCATCTCCAGCCCCTCGTGCTGGCGGAGGGTCTCGTGATCGACGGCGGCGGCGACTTCAGAATCGGCCTGGGCGAGCGGAAGCGACATGCGGGTATCCATAGGAGAATTCTATGGCATCTCCGGCGCCCGCCGCGACCGGGCCAGTAGTCAGGGCAGCCCGTTTGCCTTTATCCTCCTTTCGCTCGAAAATTACGCGGGGCGCGACGCCCCAGCGGAGGTCATTCCATGCAATCCTCGCGACGAGAGTTCCTCACGATGGCCGGCGTCTCCGCCGCCGGCGCCTACATCCTGCCCGGGAGGCAAGCCGTGGCCCTAGATCTTCGCAGCCGTCCGATTGGACTGGAGATGTACACCGTGGGGGCGGACTTCGACAAGGATCCGCTGGGCACAATGCAGAAGGTGGCGGCCGTGGGCTACCGGATTGTGGAGCTTTCTCCCCAGGGCCCCACGACCAAGGTGTCAGTCGCGGATATCAAGAAAGGGCTGATGGAGACGGGGCTGAAGAACCCTTCGGGGCATTACATTCTTCCCGATCTGCAAGGCCATCTGCAGGAGAGGATCGATACGGCCAGGGAACTCGGAGAAGAGTACATGGTACTGTCGGTCCCGTGGGTTGCTGATCCTTCGCGCTTCCAGACCGGCTCAACCAACCAGCTGGACATGTTCCGGGCCATGCTCAATGGTCTGACGCTCGACGACTGGAAATGGAATGCCGAACAATTCAACAAGCTGGGAGAACAGGTAAAGAAAGCGGGATTGCGGCTTGCGTATCACAATCACAATTTCGAGTTCAGAAAGCTAGGCGACACCACCGGATACGACGAACTGCTGCGCCTCACCGACCCGGATGTGGTCTATCTCCAGATGGACTGCGGCTGGGTGGCGGTCGCCGGCCATGACCCGGTGGCCTACCTGAAGAAATATCCCGCTCGTTATCGGCTGCTGCACATCAAGGATTTCAAAAAGGGATTCACTCCGACGACCACCCTGATGGGCGATCCGAGCACGGCGCCGGTGCCCACCGAACTGGGCCGGGGTGCAGTCGACTATTCGAAGATTTTCGCCGCTGCTCCCGAAGACGCGATTTTCTACGTCGAGCAAGAGCCACCCTTCAAGGAGATGCCCGCAATGGAGGCCGCCAAGGTGGATTTCGACTACCTTCACGACCTCAAGTTCTAAAGACAGATATGAAGTTCTAAAGACGACACTCTGGGTGCCCCACCTTCGCGACGTTTTTGTTTTTGTCGCTAGTGGGATGGCTCAGACGCCTTGGCGCGTGTTGCTCCATATCACCTGGCAGACGCCGATAATCAGCACGATGGCGCCATAGACGGCCCAATGCTGGTCGCCCTGCATGAAGCTGCGGGCCAGCGCGCCCCAGGCCAGGTTGAGTCCCTGCAGGATCCATATGCCGCCCATCAGGGCAAGCAGAAGCCCGATGATGGTACTGACTACGCGCATGATTGCGTTGAATGCTCGACGCATGACGTACCTCCGAGCGGAGTTTATCGGTTCAGGTTCTGTTCGCTGACGGCGGTTACGCGCCCCTTGCGATCCACGACGAAAACCACCAGCCGCACCGGAGCGGAAGCCTGATCGTGCACGAGGCTTCCGGCGGACAGGCGCAGCGTCCGGCCGTCCAGACCGCCCGATCCGAAGTCCTTGATCGCGCGCACCACGGCCACATGATGGATGGTGCGCCCGGAATTCTCGCCGCCCGTGATCTTCTTGCCCGTTGCGTCGGCGGCGAGCGCGGCCACCAGTCTTGATCCTTTGTCATCCGAGGCCTGCACGACGAAGGATACCGCACCGTTATCCCAATGCGCTTCGGCGATGGTGAGCGGCTTTTTGGGCGTGGCGGCGGCCTGCGCGACAGCCTTGGCCAGCCCTGGTCCGTTGTTGCCGACCAACTGCGCCGAGCCATCGATGACGGCCTGCGGCGTGTAGACCGAATCGAGCCGGAATTGGTCGCCGTAATCCTTCTGCCGCTGGTCGATTTGATCCAGCGAGAACGGGTCGGTCCAGCCCTGGTGGTTCCAGTAGGTGACGTGCTCGCTGAGCACGATGGCCTGCGCGCCGGCAATGGGCTGCTGGGTGTCGAGCTCTTCAAGAATGCGGTCGGCGGGCGGGCAATCGGAGCAGCCTTCAGACGTGAACAGTTCCACCAGGACGGGCACGCGCGTGTGGTTCGCGGGTTGCGGCGATTGGGCGGCAGCGGTGAATACCGGGACAGCGCATACGGCGAATACGAATACGCGCAAGGGAAGCAAGCTCGGGGAAGCCATACACTCATGAGACTAAACCGGCCGGCGGCGGGTTACAGAGAATTGCGGCCGGCCGGAGGCGCGGAAGCACGAGCCGGTATGCTGGACCCATGAGCGGCTCGCGCCTTTTCTTGTTTTGTCTTCTTGCATTTATCTCTACTCGGCAAGCACTGCCGGCGGCGGTCGCGCCCGAGGCTGTCACGCTGACGCCCGGCGTGGTCATCGCGGGTTCGCCGGAGCTGATTCGCGTCCGCGCGCCCGAGGCCAGGTCCGTAGACGGCGAATGGCTGGGACGCAAGATTTTGTTCTTTGCCGATCACGGCGCATGGGTAGCGCTGGCGGGCGCCGATGTTGAAGCGCCGGTTGGTCCGTCTGCGTTGCGCATCACGGCGCACGGTGAACGTCTGGACATCGACCTTAGCCGCACCATCGAGGTTCATCCCGCGCACTACCGCACCGCGGCGCTCACGGTTTCGCCGAAGTTTGTGCAGCCACCTCCGGAGGCGCTGAAAGAGATCGAAGAAGAGAGCCAGCTCAAAGCGAAGATTTATGCCGAGAGCGCAGCAGAGCCTCTGTGGCATGGTAGTTTCCACCCGCCGGTGGCCAGCGCACCGACGGACAGCTTCGGCACGCGGCGCATGCTCAACGGCAAGCTGGCGACCATTCACAAGGGCGCCGATTTTCGCGCGGCGACGGGCACCCCGGTGCACGCCAGCAACAGCGGCGTCGTGGTGCTGGCCCGGCCGCTCTACTACGAAGGCAACTGCGTGATCATCGATCACGGCCTGGGCCTGTTCACCCTGTCGATGCACTTCAGCCGCATCGACGTGCACGAAGGCCAGCGCGTGAAGGCCGGCGACCGGCTGGGACTGAGTGGAGCGACCGGCCGCGTCACCGGACCGCATCTGCATTGGGCTGTGCGCTGGCAGGGCGCAATGCTGGACCCGATGAAGCTGCTGCGGCTAAATCTGGATGCGGTCCGGTGAGCCGAAGTGGCGAAAGCATCCCTCAGGGGCTAAAGCCCGCGTCATGATTGGCTGTTTTCGGCACGACTGAAGTCGTGCCCTTTCAAAACAAGATTCACCAGGTGAGGGTGACGGTGATGGTTTTCCAGCCTTCGCCTTCGGGAAAGTTAATGATCAGGAGCAGCGGCGCTTTGGGGTCTTTGAAAGCCCAACCGTCTTTTGCGGAGATGATTGCTTCGGGTTCGCCTGAAGACGTGTCGGCCTGAACCTTTGGAATCAGCATACCGTGACGAAGGAGGCTCAAATGGGCCCTACTCCCGGCGAAGCCTTCGCAGGTGAGGGTGACGATATGATCCGCGGACACGGACTGAACAATGCGGAATCTCGAAGTTTGTGAGCCGGGTACCGGAGGCCTATTAGGCAAAGGCGCATCGGACGGCATGTTCTGCGAATAGCCCGTCACAAGCTCATCCAATTCCAACTCGGGGAGAGGAATCCTTACCGTGGGTTCATCCGCTTTTGGATCGGACCTGGCGCCCTGCTGATCCGTTCTGAGTTTCCAACCGGTGGTGGTCGCATTCCCCAAAGCTACAACGAGGTCACGGCCTTCACGACTGAAGTCCAGAGTCTCATGGCCGGTCCCCAGTGCCAGATTCTCTATGTAAGCGTGATCCCAATTGGCTGGTAGATGCGGATTGACTGTGATCGTCTTCGTCTGCGCATCGATGTCGATCCCAAACAGTCCGCGCAGCGTGGGCGTGATGACCATGGCGCTGGACCACAGCTGGTGGCTGGTGCTGCGGCCGAAGGGGACGAAGAAATCGCCGGAGAGCAATTCGGTGTCGGCGCCGAGGTCCTGGGCCCAGGTGAGGTTGGCGTTCTCCATCAGCATCTGGTAGCCGGCCAGAGGCTGGTTGCCGCGGTATTCGGCCAGCGCGGCCCAGCCGGTGAACAGCGGCCACACCGAGCCCTGGTGATAGCTCATGCCGTCGTAGTATTTGTCTTCGTTCGACAGGTCGCGGAGGCCCCAGTCGGTGTTGAGGGTGTGCGCGGCGAATTGCTTCAGGCAGCCTTCGGGGTGCGCCAGGTACGCGGCGTTCTTGGTGACCGAGGGGCTGCTCCACCAGGCCAGCGCGGGATAGACGGTGCTGGCATGATCGAGTGAGCCGTCGGCGTTGCGGCTGAAGGCGTAGCAATCTTTTTCCTTGTCGTAAAACTGTTCTTCGATGGTGCGCGCCACGGCGGCGGCGCGGGCCTGCGCGGCATCGGATTTCTGCTTATCCCCAAGCAGGCTCTCGATCTGCGCCATCGCGCCCGAGGCCTGCTGATCGAGCGTGGCCAGATAGATCTCCTGGTGCGGCAGACCGCCGGGCCAGCTCTCCACCCAGCCGGTGCCCTGGGTATTTTCGTAGATGCCATTGCCGCCCTTGTCCGGCCCTGGCGCGTGGCTGGTCTCGAATTCCCACGCTTTCTCGATGGCCTCGCGATGCGCGGTGAGGAAGGCGACATCGCCGCTGGCGCGCACGTAGTCCAGCGTGGCGAGCAGGAACAGCGGAGTCGAGTCGGCCGCGGCGTACATGTAGGGGAAAGAGCGCCAGTCGATAGCGGCCGCGGTCTGCGACCACTCGTGCATGATCTTGCCGTCGGCTCGCTGGCGGTGAATCAGGAACTCGAGCTCCGACCTGGAAAGAGAAAAATCTCCATAGCCATTGACGGCGTAGAGGGTGTAGAGGGCGTCGCGGCCAAAGAACCAGCCGAAGCCGGGGCGGGCGGAATCAGCCGAGGCGTAGTATCCGGCGACGAGGGCGGTTTCTTCGGTCGGAGCAGGGGCTAAAGCCTCGGTGTTATTTGGGCCTTGCTCGGCACGACTGAAGTCGTGCCCTGACACGGCGCTTTGTCCGGGGATGGTCTTGGTCTTCAGCTGCTCGATGGAAATCACGGCCCATTGGAAGGCTTCGTTCAGCGCCTTGTCGGGTGTGTCGATGGAGACGGCGCTATCCAGTGTCTTTTCCCAGGTCTCGGCGTGGGTTTTGTAGAGATCGGGGATGGCGGCGTCGAGCTTCTCAAGAGTGGCCGCGAGGCTGGATGAGTTTGCAGCGCTCACGTTGGCGCCATAGGCCATCAACAGCGGAAACAGCTTTCCCTTGTCCCGGACCGGATCGATGTGCAACTTCAACTCCACTGGATGGACCTGGGGGCGCTCCTGGTAGGGAGCGAGAATGCCGGGGCGGGCGCCGGGGATGGTGACGGCGGCAGCGAAGCGGGGATAGTCGGAGTGCAGCACGTAAAAGCCGCCCGCCTGCTCGTACGCATTAGGGCCGCGGGCAACCCATTCCACGCCGGGGACGCCCTCGTTGCGCTCCGGCCACATCCAGCGCAGCTCGGGAGTGAAGCGTAGAGTGAAGTCGGTGGGATGCAGGCAGTCGAATTCGAACAGAACGACGGGGCCGGTGCCGGCAGGAGCGCCGGCGGCGGAGAACATGATCTGCCGAACAGTGAATGCGATATGCGCGTAGGTGATCGTGGTGCGGTCAGGCCGGACCTCGATCTCCGCCGACTGCTGGTTGACGTCGATGGGCACGGTGTAGCCCTCGACATCGGCCTCGATGGTGAGGTGGCTGAGGATCTTTGCGGGCAGAAGCCAGGCTTCGAATGTGCCGTCCTGCTGGCCGACCAGGACGCCGCGCTCGCCGGCTACCGTGAAGGGCTTCAGCGCCTCGGTGTGCGCGCGGATGACGGGACCGGAGCTGTCGAAGGCGATGGGGAACAGGGAATTGAAAACCGGCGCGGGGGGTTGGGACAGGATCGCGGGAGTTACCGCAAACAGCAGTGTGAAGCAGAGCAGGCTGCGCATCATGTCGGTCCTTGTGCGGTCAAAGCCAACAGTCTACGGCATGGAGCACGCGCGCAACAGGGAGTTTTCTAAATGTCCCAATATGCACGAAGGCCACGGCGGGTGCCGCGGCCTTCAAGGTGGAGCTTTGCGCGAACGGCTAGAAGTCGTAGCGCAGGCTGATCTGGGTAACGCGCGGTCCGGAGTCGCCCAGCGACTTGCCGTAGTTGCCGCTGTTGTAGTCCGCGACCGGGTTGCCGAAGTTGGGGTGATTGAAAATGTTGAACAGGTTGCCCTGCAGCGTGAATCCCTGGTGTTCCCAGGTGGCAATGTGCTTGAGGATGCCGAGGTCCATGTTCTTATAAGCCGGTCCGGTCAGGCTGTTGCGGCCCACCGGCGGCTCGCACCACAGTTCGCCGTTGGGGCAGGTGTAAGGACCAAAGTAGTCGCCGCCGCTGATCGGCTTCAGATAGCCGGTCGCGGGGCTCTCGCTGTGGGTGATGGCGTTCTTGGGCGAACCCTGTCCCTTGTACACGGTCCGGTTGGCGCCCGGGCGGCCGTCCTCGATGGGGTTATAGTTGGCGTTCGAATCAGCGGGACTGAAGGGCGTGCCGCTCTGCAGCCGGATGATCGGCGAGATGCCCCATCCGCCCAGCAGCCGGTTCTGCTTCTTCCACTGCGATTCGTAATTCAGAGTGACGACCAGGTTGTGCTTCAGATCGAAGTCGGCCGGGCCGTAGTCATACGCAAAGTGATAGGGGTTCTGCGGACCCGTCGCGGCGTTGCGCTGCGTGAACACGTCGCTCACCTCGTCCATGGCCCGGGAGTAAGTATAGTTGGCCATGAACTGTAGTCCGTTCGAATAGCCCTTGCGCAGGCTGGTCTGCAGGCCGTTGTAGTTGGAACTGAAACCGTTGGTGCGGAAGTTGTCGCTGCCGAAAAGCGTGGTAACGCGGGTGGTAGTGTTTTTCTTCCCGGTATTAGGGTTAATGCCCCCGGCCGTACGGCCGGCATAGGTATTGATGTTGTCGAGGCCCACCAGGCGGCGGCCCAGTGTGCCCACGTAGTTGGTTTCCCACACGTAGCCGGGCTTCAGCTCGTACTCGATGCCGAAATTGAACTGCTCGTAGTAGGCATCCTTCAGCCGCTGGTCGATGTGCCGCGGGGTGGGCTTGCCTTTGTACTGCAGGAGCAGCAGGTTGGCGCTGAACGGAACGTTGTAGACACCGGGCTCGAGCAACGCGCCCGCGGGCACGCCGTTGCCGCCGTAACCGACCAGGTTGTCGGCAAAATGCGGAGGATTGAAGCGCAGGTTCTCGTAGACATTGTTGTACAGGCGGTCGAAGCCAATGCCGTACCCGCCGCGGAAGGCCATCTTGCCGTTGCCGAACACGTCATAGGAGAACCCGAAGCGCGGACCGATGGCGCCCATGTCCTTGTTCCATATCTGGCTGTTCTTCTGGATGAATTGGGCTCCCTGCAGGCCGCCTGCGATGGGGACCTGGGGCTCAAACTGGTTGCCGTTCGGGGCAGGCGTGCCAAAGGCCCCGAAATAGACATTGGAATCCAGCCCGGCCTGCATGTTGTGCGGAGGACCGAAGTAGTCCCAGCGCACACCCAGGTTGAGGGTCAGGCGCGGCGTGGGCTTCCAGTCGTCCTGGATATAGGTGGCAAACTCGTTGGCGCGGAATCCGCGATACGGATCGGGGAGCTGCTGGGTGGAGGGGTCGATCGATCCCGAAGCGTAGTACATGGAGCCATACCCCGGTCCACCATAGAGCAGCGGCTCAAAGTCGTCGTAGAGAGTGGCGTCGGTGACCAGGTTTTCGGTATCCCACGGAAGCAGCGTCCCATAGATATCGTTGTAGAAGCTCGAGCCGTTGCGGGTGCGGATGAACTGGAATCCGGCCTTCAGCGCGTGCGTGGCCATGGTCTTGGTAATCGAGTCCGAGTACAGGAACTCGTTCTCGGTGAAGTACTGCGGAAAGCCGGAGTACTCGCCGAAGCCCTCGCCCAGCGGGTCGTTGGCCGTGAAGATTTCAGGAACCCCATGGGTTTCAGGAGCGTCGAAGTTGCTGACGTGGCGCAGATAGCCGGCCCGGAAGAGATTCAGCAGGCTGGGGCTGAA
Organism: uncultured Acidobacteriota bacterium; assembly: GCA_963720105.1. GTDB lineage: Bacteria > Acidobacteriota > Terriglobia > Terriglobales > Acidobacteriaceae > Telmatobacter. The sequence continues at coordinate 68,288 of CAVREL010000080.1, forward strand.
AGTGTGGGTCCAGGTGGCGGAAAAGTTCTGTGCGCCGCCCAGGTTGAATCCCGGAGGTCCGAACGGGCTGCCGCCGCTGGCGCCGTTGGAGCTGGCGTCGTTGTAGAGGTCCGCCAGGTAAGCGAAGCTGAGCTGATCCTTCTCCGTGAGCTTGTGATCCAGCTTGAGGCTGCCGCGATTCTGGTTGAGCGCGTCGGTGACCTGGGCAGTGGTGGTGGAGTAAATGTTGACCGGGTAGATCACCGCGCCGCCGGTGTAAAGGCCCTGGGCGACCGGTGTTCCGTTGTGGGTGCTGGTGGGGAAGGCCGAGGGTTCAGCTTTCACGAGCGCCTGGAACACCGGGCCAAGCGTGGCCGAGTGCGGCAGGGCGCCAGGGCACGTGGTCCCGAGATACGCCGGGCAGAGGCCGATGACGCCGGCGCTTGCATTCTGGTCGGCGGTGCCTTCCATGAACTTCTCAAAGCTGCCGTTGGCGACGTAATTCAGAAAGTCAGGAGTGGTGGTGGTGTAGGTAGCCGGGCTGCCGGTGCGGCGGCGATGGAATTCCACCGTGGCGTAGAAGAAGGTGCGGTCCTTGTACGCGGGCCCGCCGATGGAGCCGCCGAACTGGTTGCGCACCAGGTGGTCGGTGATGCCGGCCTGCTTGGAGAACCAGTCATCGGCCGCGAGCGCCTGCACGCGGTTGTACTCGAACAGCGATCCATGCCAGTGCGAGCTGCCGCTCTTGAGCACGGTGTCAGTGGAGAACCCGCCGGCGCGGCCGTATTCCGCAGGCAGACTGTGGGAGATGACGCGGTACTCCTGGATGGCGTCGGGAGAAATGGTGGTCACCGCGCCGCCGCCGCCCACCGCGCTCGCTCCGCCCAGCCCTTGGTCGTTGTTGTCCATGCCGTCAACCAGGAAGTTGCCGGTGCCTGTGCGGGCGCCGTCTACCGATGCGCCACGGCCGGTGCCGCTGTCGGGCGTGGCGCCGGCGGTCAGGGTGACGAAGGAGTTCTGGGTGCGCTCTTCGAGCGGGGAGCTCTGCCAGACTTCGGAGTCGATCAGCTCGGATACGGCCGACGTCTCCGTTTGCACCTGCTCAACGTTCTGCTCGGCCGAGACTTCCACCGTGGTTGTCTGCGCGCCCACCTGCAGGGTGACGTCGAGGGCGATGGTGGTGCCGACGCTGGTGGTGATTCCCTTCAATTCGGCAGTCTTGAATCCTGGAGCGGTCACCCTGAGGACGTAACCGCTGCCCACTTCAAGCGCGAAGAACCGGTAACCGCCGTTGCTGGAAGTGACGACGGCACGTTCGAAATTGAAACCGGGATTGCTGAGGGTGACCGTGGCGCCGTTCACCACGGCGTGGGATGAGTCAGTAACCGTGCCAGCCAGAGAACCAAGGCCGGCCTGCGCAGATGCGGGACGCGGGGTGAGGATGGCAATCACCAGTCCCAAACCCATGGTCAGCAGCAAGGCTCCAAAGTGCTTTCTCGTAGCGATCATATGGTTTTCCTTCTCGGTTTGATCGAACGTTCATGCGTGGGTGCGAACGGTAAAACGCTCCCATCCGACAGAGGGTTGCCGGAGAGAGCTAAACACCGGGGCACCTGAAGAGGAAATCTGGGTGTGACGGAGGCTGCATTTTTTGGGCCAAATTGACCGGCGGGTCGAGGGAAAGATCGTGATTTCGATCACCACGCAAAAACTGCAATGCCCCGTCTCCTCCAGGCCCCGTGGTTGCGCCGAGGAAGCGGCATTGCAAACCAGATCGCCCGCATTTCCGGGATGAGTTGTCGCCGAAAAGTGACGAGCCACTAAATGATGTGATAAGACGCAGATTTATCGCCATTTAACTTCGAAGCGAGGTGGCTTGGGGTGGCCGCCGGCCGCCTCCGCACCGAGCATGCCCTGCAGGTCGCGATTGTGCCGGAATAGGCCCGCCAAATCAGCATTTCGTGCCCTTCGAGGAACACCAGCCAATACCAGGAGCGAGGGGGGATAGATGACTTGGTCGGTCATGCGAAACCACCCCAAAAGATGACAAACCGGAAGGATAATACGATTTTCTGGAAACGAATCCAGCAAATCATAGAAATGCCTGTTTTTCATCCCCTCGTGTCACCCCCTCGTCCCTAAGCCCCTGAGAGGAGAAGGGGACGTTCCCTGGCACCTGAATTGCCTTTCTCAATGCCACTATTTTTAATCTCTGTTCCCCAGAGGGATCTGAATGCGAAAGCTGATTGCAGTAGCTGGATTGGCGATTCTTGCCTTATGCGCGCTGAATGTGAAGGCGCAGGATTTTGCGTCGGTTACCGGAATCGTGACCGACTCCACCGGCGCCGTGATTCCCGGCGCGAAAGTCGTCCTGGTAAGCACGGCGACGAATCAGACCTACACCGCCGAGACCAACACGGAGGGATCGTACACGATCGTGAATGTTCCCCCCGGTCCGGGATACCGGATCACCATTTCCCACGAGGGGTTCAGTCCGGAAGTCTTTATCGACGTGTACCTCAACGTCAGCAGCACGCGTACGCAGAACGCGCGTTTGACGGTCGGCGGGACCACCGCAACGATCGAAGTCTCGGCGGCCAACGAGTCCGTCACCCTGAATACGACCGACGCCACCATTGGCAACAACTACGAAGTGCAGATGGTGAACGAATTGCCCATTGCACTGCGCGATTCCCCTGCGGCGCTGTTTTCGATTCAGCCCGGCGCGACCGGCGATGGAGCCATCACCGGAGCACGCCAGGACCAGAACAACGTCACCCTGGACGGCCTGGACGTGAACGACATGGCCACGGGCGAATTTGGGGCGGTGGTGGGCAATGCTCCCGTGGACTCGGTGCAGGAACTGCGCGCGGTGACGGGCAACCCACTGGCCAGCGAAGGACAGGGCGGGGGCGGGCAATTCGTGATGGTGACCAAGAGCGGCACCAACACTTTCCATGGCGCCCTTTTCGAGTACCACCGGGATACGACCACCGAAGCCAACAATTGGTTCAACAACAACGTGGGCGTTGGACGGCCGCCGCTGATCCGCAACCAGTTTGGCGGCAACCTGGGCGGACCGGTCCACAAGAACAAGGCGTTTTTCTTCTTTGAATACAACGGGCGCCGCGACAACCAGGGCGTGGGGGTGGAGCAGACCGTGCCGCTGGATGAATTCCGCAACGGCAACATCCAGTACATCCTGAAACAGGACGCCAGCGGCAATACCTGCACCGGGTCCAGCCGAGCGAACACCACCCCGCAGTGCATCGGCGTGATCAATTCCGGGCAGGTGGCTGCGCTGGATCCCCAGGGAATCGGCTTCGATCCGGCCTTGTTGAGCTTCATCAACCAGCGCTATCCGCACGCCAACGATCTGACCGGCGGCGACGGCATTAATACCGGCGGCTTCCTGTTCAATGCGGCCGCCGTACGGACCCAGAACGACTACGTGGCAAGGGTTGACTACAACTTGAACAACTCGATGAAGCTGTGGGCGCGGGGCAGCGCACTGAGTTCGCGGGTGGGAGACGCGGTCAATTTCCCGGCGCCTTTCCAGTTTCCCGGCGACCCGATCACCCACACCATCGTTGATACCAGCTACGCGTATGTAGTCGGACACAACTGGACGATTGGCGCCAACAAGACCAACCAGATTCTGTACGGCGTGACGCGGTCGCGGCTGGGCTTTCCCACCTCATACAATCCTACGGGCGCGGTTCAGTGGCGGGGGGGATTTGGTGGAAACGGCAGCGGCGGAGTGATTCTCACCGATCCATATTCCAGCGCAGTGAACACCCAATTCCGCAACATTCCCATCCCCGTGCTGCGCGATGATTTCAGCTGGATCAAGGGAAAGCACACGTTCCAGTTCGGCGGCCTGTTCAAGTTCATCAACACTTGGTCCAACACCTACCTGAACTATGACGAGCCCACCATCGGGCTGGGCGGCAATATCGCCGGGCTCAATGCCAGCTTGCGGCCCAAGGACATCCGCACCGCGGGCACGATATCGTCCAGCACGTATGACAGTGCGTTCGCATTGGCGCTGGGCCGGTTTGCGTTTATCACCAGCACCTACAATTACGACACGGCGGAAAATCCTCTGCCCCAGGGCAGCGGTGACGTGCGGCGTTATCGCTACTACGAACTGGAGGGTTACTTCGGCGATAGCTGGAAAGCGACGCCGGACCTGACGCTGACCTACGGCCTGCACTACTCGTGGTACTCGGTGCCGTACGAAAAGAACGGCCTGGAATCGGTGCAGGACTTGAGCTTTGACGATTTTTTCAGCAAGCGTTTGCAGCAGAGCGCGGCGGGTACTTCGGGCGACTCGTCCCTGCCGTTCATCACTTACAACCTGGGCGGCAAGGCCAATCATGGGCCCGGTTATTACGGTTCCAACCTCAGGGATTTCGCGCCGCGCCTGGCGATGGCTTACAATCCGAGTTTCGCGCACCGCACGGTGATCTCTGCCGGCTTCGGGATTGTGTTCGACCACACGATCGTCAACGCGGTGCAATACCAGCAGGACCAGTACTCCCAACTGTTCAACACCACCCAAACGCTGCCGTTCGGAGTGCCTCAGGACCCCGTCACCTCCCTGCAGACCGATCCGCGGTTCAGCGCCATCAACGCCATTCCGACGCGGCCCGCCGTGCCGGTCATCACGCAACCGTTTACGCCCTACGTTTCGGGCGGGTCTCCGTTTGGACTGATCAATGGCCGGGCTTTCAACGAGACCATCGACCGGCATTTGCGAAATCCCTACTCCATCGAGCTGTCGATGGGCGTGCAGCACGAATTTCCGCGAAACTACATTCTGAAGTTGAACTACGCGGGACGGCTGGGGCGCAGGCTGCTGGCCCAGGCGGACGCCAACCAGTTGATCGAATTCCCCGATGCCCACAGCGGGCAAACCATGTCGCAGGCCATGGCGGCGATCACCCAGCAGATGCGGGATACCGGCGTAGTGACGCCGCAGCCCTGGTTTGAGGACGTGATACTTCCGGGCGTGGGACAGGCCTTCGGGTTCAACAACAACACCGAGCTGGTGGCCTACGGGTTCGACCCGCTCCCGGCCCGGGGCGACTTTGCCGATACCATCCAGGCGATCTCCTCGCTCAACGTGTTCAACGGTTTCTTCTCGAGCCCCATCTTCCCATCGAACATCGGCATGGGCTCGCAGTTCTCGGAGAACACGTTCTACACCAACAAGGGATCGTCGAGCTATCACGGATTGCTGGCCACGCTGCACAAGAACCTGTCGGAGGGATTGCAGTTCGATCTGAACTACACATATTCGCACTCCATCGATAACGTGTCGCTGACCGCCAACAGCCCGGCTCTGGGCGGGTACGGCTTCATCTGCGACGTGGTGCGTCCCGCGGAGTGCGTTGGCAATTCGGACTTCGACCAGAAACACATCATCACCGGTGACGCTTTGTACGAACTGCCGTTTGGCCGGGGCAAGAAGTTCGGAGCGGACATGCCGTTCTGGGCCAACGAGGTGGTGGGCGGCTGGAGTATCAGCGCCATTCCGAGTTGGCACAGCGGCGTGGCGTTTTCATCGGCATCGAATGCATTTGTGGCGGGATACGCCAACAATGCGCCCGCGATCCTGGTGGGAAGCAAGTCCGACGTGACCCCCCACGCCCACAAGGCAAACGGGGGGGTGAACCTGTTCGCCGATCAGGCCAAGGCGCTCAACTCGTTTACCGGGCCGGTCGGCTTCCACATCGGAGGGCGCAACGACCTGCGCGGGCCCAACTACGTGAACTTCGACCTGGGGCTGGGCAAGGCATTTCCGGTCTACAGCGATATCGTGAAGCTCAAGTTCCGCGCTGACGCGTTCAACGCCTTCAACCACGCCAGCTTCGATCTTCCCTCGGATAACGACATCACCACCGGCGCCAGCTTCGGGAGGATTACGAGCACGGCCAATTCCGCGCGCGTGCTGCAGGGCGCACTGCGGCTGGAATTCTGAACAGTGGTTAGCGGTCAGTGATTAGTGATTAGTTGAACAAGCATCAACAAAGCCCCGGTGAAGAGCCGGGGCTTTTGTTTTCTCCGCCGACGGTTCAGTGCATTTCGGTTTGTGCGTCGGACTTGCCCTTGAACCGTCTGTAGACAAAGACAACGTAGGCGACCGCCAGGGTCATTCCGAAGAGCCACCAGGCCAGGCCCACGGCCAGCGTATGCGGACCCGAAAGCGCTCGATCCATAGTGATGTCGAGGCCGGAGTTGCCGGTGGCCGGCAGAAGCGTGGGATAGAGGCCCCAGCAGGCGCCGGCCAGCATAAAAAACAGGTAGCAACAGGAAGCGATGAAGGCTCGTGCGGCTTGAAGGCGCTTGTTCCAGATGCGCATCGCCACCAGCGACGCGACTACACCGGCCGGAATCACAAACGTGAACGGATAGTGGAAATAATTGTCTAGCGTCTGAGGGCGAACGCCAATGGTCGTCACCAGGCTTACGATGGTCAGGGCGACGAGACCGTTCCAGAGCGGAGGCACAATTCGGCTGGCGCGCTCCTCGAGTTCTCCGGAAACCTTGATCGTCAGCCAGAGAGCGCCGTGCAGCGTGAGAGCGACAAGTGCGACCAGTCCTCCGATCACCGTATACCAATCGAGAATGCCGGGGAACGAGCCCGGTTTCCAGTTGGTCCACAGGGGGAGGAAGAAATAGCCGTCGGGGCGGAGGGGAACGCCGCGGATCACGTTGGCCAGGGCCGCACCGTAGAAGATCGCCAGCAGGGCGCTGGCGATGCCGAATAGACCATCGAGCAGCGTGCGCCAGACGCCCATGTCGAGATGGTTGCGCAACTCGAGACTGACGCCCCGCACCACCAGCAGCCAGAGCACGATCATCAGCGGAAGATAGAAGCCCGAAAACGCCGATGCGTACAACAGCGGGAAAGCGAAGTAGAGAGTTCCGCCGCCCGCCAGGAGCCACACCTCGTTTCCGTCCCAGACGGGACCGATGGAACGGAGGGTCGCCTGGCGCTCGGATTCATTGCGAACCAGAAAAAGATGCAGGACGCCGACACCGAGATCGAAGCCATCGAGGATCACGTAGCCGGCAATCATGACGGCAACCAGCCAGAACCAGACAAAACCCATCGTCGACTCCTCTTGCGATCAACTCGCGCTCACAACCCGGCGGTGTGCACGGGGTCAGGCACGGCTGCAGCGGGCGCCGGCCCATGGCTGATTTCGCGATACATCAGGATGGTGAAGAGCAGCCCCAGCAACGCGTACAGTCCCATGAAGCCGAGCAGCGTAAACAGGCCGTTGCCGGCGGATACCGTGCTGGAATATCCGTCACTGGTGCGCATGAGTCCGTAGATAAGCCAAGGCTGGCGTCCCAGTTCCGCGGTCATCCATCCGGCGGTGTTGGCGATGTACGGCAGTGGAAAACTGAGCAACAGCGCCCAGAGCCCAGCGCGCGTGGTGAAGAGCTTTTTGCGCCAGAGCAGAAACGCGGAGACGATCATGACGAGCACGAACCACGTCCCCAGTCCGGCCATGATGTGGTAGGCGTAAAAGAGCAACGGCAGAGCGGTGGGCCACTGGTCATGAGGAATCCGGTCGAGCCCCGTCACCTCGGCCCTGGTCGTGCCGTAGATGAGAAAACTCAGCAGGCTATTTACCACCAGCGGATTGTCAATCTCACCGGTTTCCTCGTTGGGCTGCCCGATGAGCACGATGCCTGCCCCGGTTTCGGTACGAAACAATCCTTCCATGCCAGCGATCGCGGCGGGCTGATGGCGGGCTACGTATTTGCCGTGCAGGTCGCCGGTGGGAAAGATGATGGCGACGGACGAGATCAGCCCGGCGATGACCCCGACCTGGAGAAAGATGCGGCCGAATTGGTGATTGCGGCCTTCGAGCAGATAGAATGCGCCCACCGCGGCCATCACGAAGGAACCCGTAATCACCGCCCCGGTCATGTTGTGCATATACTGCAACAGGCCCCAGGGATTCAACAGCAGGCGCCAGAAACTGAGAACCTCAAAATGGCCGTCCACCAGCGAATACGCGACCGGATGCTGCATCCAGGCATCGGTCACGATAATGAAGAACCCCGAGAGCCATGAGCCCAGGAACACCATGACGGCGGAAAACCAGTGCATGCGCCGGGACAAGCGCTTGCCGCCGTAAAGAAAGAGGCCGAGAAAGGCGGATTCGAGAAAAAAGCTGAATACGCCTTCCATAGCGAGCGGCTGTCCGATGACCCCGCCGGAAACGCGCGAGAACCGGGCCCAGTTCGTCCCGAATTCAAACTCCATGGGTATGCCGGTCACCACGCCAAAGACAAAGTTGATGCCGAAGATGCGGCCCCAGAACTGCGATGCGCGTTCCCACTCGGGACGGCCAGTTTTGAGCGCCCCGGTCCTGAGCACCACGATCAGCAGCGCCAGGCCCATGGTGAGTTGCGGGAACAGGTAGTGAAAGGTAATGGTAAATGCGAAGTGCAGGCGATGGATGAGCTCAGCGGACATGGCTTGATCCCACGATCAAAATGAATGGACCCGGTGCTGGATTCCTGATGATCGGTCTACTGCTGAGTGCAACTGCTCAGGGCGTCATAAAATCCAGCGCGCGGATCAGGTAGCTCTTCAGGTCGCGGCGGTGGACGACCGCATCGAGGAAGCCTTTTTCGAGCAGGAACTCGGAGCGCTGAAAGCCTTCGGGAAGCTTCTGGCGGATGGTCTGCTCGATGACGCGCGGGCCGGCGAAGCCGATCAGCGCGCCGGGCTCGGCAATGTTCAGGTCGCCCAGCATGGCGAAGCTGGCGGTCACACCACCGGTGGTGGGATCGGTGAGCACGCAGATATAAGGCACGCGGGCGTCGTCGAGCTGGGCCAGCGCGGTGGAGATCTTGGCCATCTGCATAAGGCTGACAACGCCTTCCATCATGCGAGCGCCGCCGGATGCGGCGACGATGATCAGAGGTCTGCGTTCGATCCGCGCGCGATCGACGTTGCGGGCGATGGTCTCGCCCACCACCGCGCCCATGGAGCCGCCGATGAAGGCGTATTCCATGGCGCTAAGCACCACCGCGTGCGGGCCGAGCATGCCCACCGCGTTGAGAATGGCGTCGTCGAGGCCGGTCTCTTCCTGGGCCTTTCGCAGGCGCTGCTTGTAGGGCTTGACGTCGTGGAAGTTGAGCGGGTCAGTGGAGCGGAGGCCGCCGTCCACCAGCTCAAACCCGGGCTCGAGCAACATCTCGATGCGTTGCCGGGCCGACATTTTGAAGTGATGCTGGCACTTGGGGCAGACGTTGAGGTTGGCCTCGAAGTCGGCCTTGTAGATGGGCTGCCGGCACCCCAGGCACTTGATCCACAGGCCCTCGGTGCGCACCCGCCGCTCGCCGTCGCCCGGTTCACTGCTAACCGCCACGGATTCGTATTCGCCGTTCTCGCGCTTGAACCAGGACATACGCCTCCGTCATTGTAAATGACGAAGGCAGGGAACAAGGGAACAAGGGACCGAGACAACAAAATGCCCACACCGCCAAGGGATGAGTCCCTTAGTCCCTCAGTCCCTCAGTCCCTTAGTCCCTTAGTCCCCCAGTCCCTCAGTCCCTCAGTCCCTGTCTTTCTCGTTCCCTTGTTCCCTCGGTCCCTGCTTTTCAGTACTCGATTCCCCGCTGTGCCAGGATGCCTTTCTGGTAGGCGTGCTTGACTTCACGCATCTCGGTGACCGTGTCGGCGATTTCAACCAGCAATGGATGGGCGTTGCGGCCGGTCAGGATGACGTGCACCATCTCCGGGCGGTCGCGCAGCGTCTCGGCCACCACCGCCGGATCGAGCATGCCGTAGCCGATGGCGTAATTGATCTCGTCGAGGATGACCATATCCCACTCCCCGGAGTGGAGGGCTTCGCGCGCCTCGGCCCAGGCTTCCTGGACCATGCGAATGTCCTCAGGATCGGTCTCCGCGCCGCCCACTTTCACGAAGCCGCGGCCCATCTGCTTGAGGACGAAGTTCGGGCCAAACGCCTGCGCGGCATCGAGCTCCCCGTAGTGCCAGGAGCCCTTGAGAAACTGCAGCATGAGCACGCGCATGCCATTGCCCACGGCGCGGAGCGCGGTGCCCATCGCGGCAGTGGTTTTGCCCTTGCCGGGGCCGGTGTTGATCAGCAGCAAACCTGTACGGGATGAAGTCATGGGAGGGACCAAGGGACCAAGAGACCGAGGGACCAAGAAAACCAAGTCGGCGTCAAAGTGCATCCCTTGGTTCCTTGGTTCCTTGTTCCCTCGGTCCCTTGGTCCCTGCCTTTCAGTGGCCGGTGTGATACGGATGCCCAGCCAGAATTGTACATGCACGGTAGAGCTGTTCCGCCAAGACAAGGCGGGCCAGCGCGTGGGCCATGGTGAGGGGACCGAGGGAGAGTAGTAACTGGGCGCGGCTGCGGGTTTCGTCGCTCCAGCCATCGGCCGGACCGATGGCGAACACCAGCTGGCGGACGCCCTGGTCGCGCTGGTGGCCGATCCACGAGGCGAAGGCTTCAGAGCTCATCTGGCGGCCGTGGCTGTCGAGCAGGACGATGATCGGCGGGATTCGGCCCGGGGCGCGGTTGAGCCATACACGGAAATCCTGTTCCGTGCGGAACCCCATCGCCTGGCAGGGAATCAGGGGACGACAGCGCTCGATATACGAGGCGGTCAGTATTCCGAACCCGTCTTTGGTGCGGGCGCGAGAGTTGCCGAGATGAGCAAGAATCAGCTCCATCCGAAAGTGTCCTCGAGGCCGCGAATGCGGCTGGCAAAATGGACTAAATCAATCCACAAAATGCATTTACTGCCCAAATTTGGAATATTTATCGTCATTTCTCCCGATTTTCATATTTCCATGATGATATCGATACCGGTATGAATTTCCAATTGCCTGATTCTCAATACATTGTGCTCATGGTCACGGTTCGCGGAGAATGGCCTTTCTCGTGCAAAATAGGAGACAGAATCTCTTCTCTATTCAATTCTCTCGCTTGTCACGAGTTCGTGTGTGTGTTGCGCGTCGGCTTTACTTCCTCCCCAAAGCAAGTCGGGACGCAGTGAACGTTAACCCGGATCGTTAGGCGGTCGGGCCTTCCGTCCCAATTGCGGTGAGGAGTAAAGACGATGACACGTTGGTTCAGGGTTTGGTCCGCGCTTGCGGCCATTGCCGTACTATTTACTATTCCCTTGACAGGACAGCAAACGAACTCGTCAACCCGCGGCGGGTTGGGCGGCGTGGTCTACGACTCGACAGAAGCCGTGATGCCCGGAATCACGGTCACGATCATTGGGCCGCAAGGAGAGTACCAGGCCAAAACCGATGCCGCCGGCCGGTATGAAGTAGATGGCCTTGTTCCCGGCCTGTACAAGGTCACGGTAGAAGCTCCAGGATTCAAGAAGTTCGTTTCCGACCACAACCAGGTGGTGGTCGACCACACAGCAACACTTGACGTGCACTTGGCCATTGGCGCCACCAGCGATACCGTGCAGGTTGAAGCGGGCGCCGTGCAGATTGACGTGGAGAGCACCTCACTGAATGCGCCGATTTCCGACGAACTGTATGAATCGCTGCCCATCGCCCGCAACGTGGCGGCCATTTTCTCGCTGGCGCCAAGCGTGGTCAGCGGCGGCGGCACGGGCACGGCGAACCCTTCCATCGGCGGCGCAACCGGCCTCGAGAATCTCTATCTGGTAGACGGTGTCACCATTACTGACCAGGCGTTCGGCGGGCTGGGAACCTTCAACCGCTATTTCGGTTCCGTGGGTTCGGGCGTCAACCTCGCCTTCATTAAGGAAGTGGACGTAAAGACGGGGGGATTTGAGCCGAAGTATGGACGGGCGGATGGCGGCATCGTGGAGATCGTCACCAAGTCCGGCGGCCAGAAGTATCACGGCGCGCTGGCGGCGTATTTTGGGCCGGGCTCCTGGTATGCGAATCGTACCCAACTCTCCTCGTTCAACTTCGTGAACTATATTGAACCTGACTACCTTTCCAACCCGCAGTACGACGTGGCCGGGGAATTCGGCGGCCCCGTCCCCGGCATGAAAGGCAAGATGTTCTTCTTCGGCGCGTTTGATCCGACGCTGACGCAGGACATCGCCGCAGCGCCCGCAGGCACTCCCCTCGCCGCGCATGGTCCTTACGCCTACAGCGCAACTACATTAAGCTGGGCGGCCAAGCTCACCTGGCAGCCGTGGAGCGCGGTGCAACTGGAGGCCTCGACCTTCGGCGATCCGGCGCACCACAACGAAATTCCGGGACCAACGTGGCAAGCGGGTCTTGCCGCCGCAAATGCCGAGTCGGTGGGCGCGCGGTACAACTACGGCAGCCGCGATTCGGTGGGCCGCTTGAGCGCCGCCATCACGCCGACATGGACGGCAATGGCGGTGTATACATACAACTTCAACCACTTCGACGAATCGCCGCTGCACAACAATTACCAGATTTCTAACCATGCCTTCACGCCGTTCACCACTTCCTATGTGGGAGGATACGAGCCCACCAAGAACGACGACTATAGCATCAATCTGGAAACGCAAAAGGTGTTCCATTTCCTGGGTCAGCACACGTTGGGCGTGGGCTACACGTACGATCACACTAACTTCCTCGATCAGCCGACGCGCTCCGGATCCTTGTTCCCGATACCAGGCTCGAACGCGGCAGGCGAGGATTTGACCAGCATGCTGGGAAGCCATGCAGTGGCTATCGGCAAATTGACGAACGCGATCTTCCGTCTGTACCAGGCCACCAACGCCGATGGCACGCCGTCGACGACCTGCACATACTGCGCGACACTCAACGGCGAGCAGGTATACCTGAGCATCTATCGCGGCACCTGGCAGGGTTTGAGCGTGCAGGCAGGGGCCCGCTATCATGTAGGCTGGGTTAACGACAGCTACCAGATGAACCGCTACCTAGCCCTCAATGCAGGACTGCGCTGGGAAGAGCAGTGGTATAACGGCGATCTGCTGCGTTACCTGTTCAACGATAACTGGTCGCCGCGCCTCGGCTTCAACATCGATCCGTGGGGTAACCAGAAGGGCAAGATCTTCTTTAACTACGCCCGCTATCAACTGGTTCTGCCGCTCGATGCTGCCATCCGCCAGCTTGGCAACGAGCAGGACGACACGAAGTTCGCCTTTGCTCCGGCGATGAACGCGGATGGCACCGCCAAGCTCGACAGCCTGGGCGCTGTGATCCCGGTCCTGGACGCCGCCCACACCCTTAACGGGACCGCGGAGTCCACGGCGGAGGGGAACTCGACCGCCTTCGGCGCTCCCAGCTTCGCATCGTCAACGGGCGAAGGCATTCTGCCGGGCACAAGGATGGAGTATGAAAACGAGTTTGTGCTCGGTTTTGAGCGCGAGCTCGCGCAGGGTTCGGTGTTCCAGGTGCGCTACAGCGACCGCCGCCTTGGCCGCATCGTGGAAGATATCGGCTCGCAGTCTCCGGAAGGTTCCCTGGTCGACCATTTCTATAACGGCGGCATCGCCAATCCCACAGCGAAGACCGACATCTCAGTGAACGAACAAGAAGCGGAGTACACGCCGGCTCAGTGGACAGCCGCCAACGGGAGCAATACTCCGGCGAGTTTCGCAGCGCAAACGAACACCGCTCCCTATGTCCCGCCAGTCCAAGGTTGCACGCTGACCTATGATTCGAAAGGGAACGTAGTCACCAACGACACATCGGTGGCAAATGGCGGATTCTTCGATCACTACGATGGCACGCCTTATAACGGCGGCTGCATCACCAACATCGCCACCGCAGCCGGCGGCGGCCCGGACGGCAAGCCGGACGGCTTTGTGAACCCGGTGCGCCGTTATCAGGAACTGGTGTTCGAATTCAATCGCAATCTGAAGAACAACTGGCAGATGCGCGCCAACTACCGCTGGGCCAAGCTGTGGGGCAACTACGAGGGCCTGTTCCGCAACGATAACGGGCAATCGGACCCCGGCATCAGCTCGCTGTTCGACTTCACGGCCGGTCAGCTCGGCCTGCTGGGCGACCAGTTCAAGCCGGGGTTCCTGAATACCGACCGGCGAAACGTCGCCAACGTTTCCGCCGCTTACGTCGTGAGCAGGGACACGCCAAAAATCCACATGCTCAATAAGATGACCATCGGCTCCAACTTGCGCGTTGCAGAAGGCAATCCGCTGAGCGCGTATGCCAGCCACCCCATTTACCTGAACACCGGCGAAGTCCCGATCGGCGGCCGCGGCACCAAGGGCAACCTGCCGCCCACCGCGCAAGTAGACGCGCACCTCGACTACCCATGGCAGATCAAAGAGAAGTACACCATGAAGTTCGCCTTTGACGCGTTCAACATCTTCAACGCCCAGCGCATGACCAGCCTGAACGAGAACCTCGACACGGCTCCCGGTTCGCCGAGCGTGGACTACGGCAAGCCGCTCGGCTTCCAGGGTCCGTTCTACGCGCGCGCCTCGGTGCGGCTGGAGTTCTAACCATCACCCGGTTGTTACATTGGGAGGAGGGGTCTTCCCCTCCTCCTTTCATTTCTGTTGGAGTTGGTCCCTTGTTGCGAATCCGCTTTTCATTGCTTCTGCTGGCCTGCAGTCTGCTGCTTCCTGCCTTCCCCGCGCGCGCCGCAACTTCCGTAAAGAAATTGCCGCCCAGCTATCGCCATTGGGTGGAGGTGGAAGTCTCCTACATCATCTCTGCCGATGAGCGGAAGCAGTTCCTCTCACTCGAAAACGACCAGGAGCGGGACAGCTTCATCGACGCATTCTGGCGGGTCCGCAATCCCGATCCCAACTCCCCGGCCAATACCTATAAGGAAGAGCATTATCGCCGTCTCGCATATGCCAACGAGCACTTCGGGAACGCGAAATACGAAGACGGTTGGCACACCGAGATGGGCCGGATCTACATCATCCTGGGCCCGCCCAAGCAGCGCGCTCCCTATCACGAGCAGGCCAACCTGCGGCCCATGGAAATCTGGTTCTACGAAGGCGACCATCCCGCCCTGCCGCCCTATTTCTCCATCCTCTTTTTCAAGCACAGCGCCGCCGAAGCGTGGCGCATCTACTCGCCAAGAATGGACGGACCGGTTGAGTTGGTCACCACCGGCGAGAGCCAGAACGACATTAAGATGGCCCTGCGGTTCATTCGCAAGTCGGCCGGAGACGAAGTAGCCAAAGCGACATTGACACTCCTTCCCGACGAGCGCGCCGACTTCGATAACCCCGAGCCCAGCGTGGAATCAGACATGATGCTGGCCACCATCAACGACCTGCCCGACAATCCTCTGACCCAGGCAAAATTCGAGGCCAACCGGCTGCGTGAGTATGTCACCATGAGCGTGCTCACGGGCGAATCGGACCTGTCGCTGGACTACGAGGTGATCCGGGACGAGGAGGGCCGGGAGACGCTCAGCTACCTGCTGCGCATGCCCCGTCCGGATGGACGGCTCATCGGCCGCCGCAGCGACGGAAGCGCCTACTACGACCTCTCGCTGCGGACTTCGCTGGCCACGCCGGATGGCAAATCGGCCTATGACCAGGAAGACGAGATGACCGGCAAGCTGACCGAACCGCAAGTGGCGGTGGTCACGAAAAAGCGGTTCGCCGCCGAGGGGCGACTTCCTCTGGTTCCTGGAACCTATGTGCTAGAAGCCACGCTGACCAACAACGTGACCCACATCGCCGCAAAGAAGCGGGCCACGATCACCGTCCCGGTGGTGAAGGGCGATGCGCTGGCGATCTCGCCGCTTCTGGCGTACGCACCGCCATCGGCCGTCTCGGATCCGCAGGGCCGCCTCCCGTTCAGCTTCTCAAAATTCCGCTTTACGCCACGGGGCGCGCAGACGGTGGAATTGAGGCAAGGCGAATCCCTGCCGCTGGCCTTGCAGCTTTGGCTGGACCGCCGGGACGCGAACGCCATGCAAGCGGACAAAATCCATCTGAAGTATGTTTTCGGGACGATTACCGCAGGACATGAGGCTCCGGCCCAGGAAGATGAGGACGTGGATGCGGCCAACCACGACAAGGCGGGGAATGTTTTGACCGGCCGCAAACTGGATACGTCTACGCTGGTTCCCGGTGTGTACCGCCTGGTGGTGACCGCAACCAGAAACGGGGAACATCGAAGCGCCTACGCATCCATCAACCTGAACGTGAGGCCGGCCGCCGACTTTGTCGATACATGGACAGCGTACGGGGCGGTAGACCCCGCGGGCGACGGACTGGACGATCTGAAGCGCGGTTTATCGGCCGAGGCGCAAGGTGCAGATTCCGACGCGCAATCGTGGTACACCCGGGCGATGACGGAAAGTCCCGCGGACCTGCGCCCGCTGGAGAAGCTTGCGGCCTTGCTCGACCGTCATGGAAACGCGGACGCCCTCGCCGCCCTGAGCCAGCAGCCGATCCTGATGCAAACGGCGGCGCCCCCGAAGACCCTGTTGCTTATCGCCCAGTCTCTCACGAAAAACGGCAACCCCAAAGGTGTGGTGCATCTGCTTGAAACGCAAATCAAACTGCAGCCGCCAAACGCCGATATGTATCGGACGCTGGCGGACGCTTGCGAAGCATCAGGCGACGGGGGAAGGGCGCGCGACTTGCGGGGGTTGGCCAAGTCGATTAACTAAGCAGCACATGGACTTAGCTGGCAGGAACGGGCGGTCCCGTAAATCTGGATAATGGACTATTTTTATCCAGAATCTCATAGATCAAGTACGGGGTGAATAGGCCAATTTCAGCTCTAACTCCAACTCTTTACATAGTTTAGGATCTTCGTCACAATTATTTTGAATTGGCCATGCTCATGCATAGCCAGATCGGCGCCCCAATTTCCAAAGCGACATGATCGGTACCGCCCCGATTCAACATTCGGATTCTTTCCGGCATCATGCATCTGAAAACGGGCCGAACCCCAGGCCAAAGCGTTTGAAAACCAAAGAAATGGGAGCGGATCTTTCCCCAGCAAGTCGATCCGGCTCCTGCAGATTGTGGAGGAGAGTTATGCGAAAGTTCAGGCTGCAGAGCTTGGCCGTTGCCTTTCTGATGGCCGCTGCTCTTGCGTTTGTCCCGACGACATTTGAGAAAGCCGCATATTGTCAGGAAACCACCGGCGGATTGCAGGGCACGGTGAAGGACCCGTCCGGCGCGGTAGTGCCGAAAGCCAAGGTTGTGCTGACCAGTACCGCCCTGGTGGGCAGCAAGGAGCTGGTCACCGACTCGAGCGGCTATTACCGGTTCGCCAATCTTTCCCCCGGCACCTACACCCTGACGGTGACGGCGCAGGGCTTCAAGACCGAGAAGAGGGAAGGGATCAAGATTGACGTTGGCCGCCTGCCGGTCATGGATATGCCGCTCCAGATCGGCGCGGAAACGGCCACCGTGGAAGTCTCGACGGAAGCGCCGGTGATCGACACCACCACGACGCAGAACATCACTAACATCAGTTCGGAAGCCCTCCAGCAGCTTCCCACGGGCATTTCCTATCAGTCCGTCATCCAGTTCGCGCCGATGGCGCGCAATGAACCGCTGGCCGGCACGGCCATAAACGGCGAAGGAATGGGAGGAACGGGCGGGTCTCTGCCGGGCAGCAGCGGCAACGGCTTGAGCTTCGGATATTCCATTGGCGGCGCAGCCGATTCGGAAAGCAGCTACCTGGTCGAAGGCCAGGACACGGAGAATATCTCCGGCGGATACTCCAAGGCCAACGTTCCCATGGACTTCATCCAGGAAGTGCAGATGAAGACCTCGGGCATCGAAGCCGAGTACGGCGGCGCGCTGGGCGGGGTTGTCAATGTGATCATGAAGAAGGGCAGCAATGACTTCCATGGCTCGTTCTTCACCCAGTATGAATCGTCTGGGACGGATGCCAACCCGGTGAGTACCTTCCTGCGCTACGATCCTACCAGCAGCGGAACTCTGTGCACTAGCATTGGCCCCGGCTGCCCCGCGATCACGCGCGTAGATCCGGGGGCGCAGCTCTACCAACCGGGGAAGGACCACTTCCGCACCCTCGAACCGGGGTTCACAGTGGGAGGCCCGATCGTCAAGGATCGTCTGGTGTTCTTTGCCGGCTTTGAGCCGCTGATAAACACCCGCGCCAAGACGGTGAATTTCGGCACCAACGACAACAACGCCGGCAACCAGTACTTCACGCAGGATCACCAGACGTACTACACCAGTGCCCGTCTCGACCTCACTCTCACGCAGAAAATTCGTGTTTTTGGCTCGTGGCTCTATCAGTATGCCCGTGAGACCGGAGACAGCCTGCCGACTGCCGATCCGATCAAGCAAAATGCGAGCTTCCTGAACACTTCGATTCTCGCCCCGCTGTCACTCTATTCGCACGGCCTCGGCTGGTCGGCTCCGAACTCCACCTATAACACCGGCGCCGATATCAGCCTGACGCAGAACCTCGTCTCGACTACCCGTTACGGCTACTTTTTCGAGAACTATCATGACTTCGGATGGCCGACGACGTCCCCGGATTTCCTCTGGTTCCTGAACGGCTCCGGTGGGACGGGCAATGACGGAAACCCGCTGCCGAACGGTCTGCAGAACTACAATGGCGTCCCCGCGAATGCCGGCACCACCACCACGCCCTATCTCAGCAGTTTCACGCTGTTTAATGCCGACAAGCATTACCAGCTCAACCAGGACCTGGCCTTCTTCAAAAGCGGCTGGGCAGGCACCCACAACTTCAAGTTCGGCTACCAGCTCAACCATTTGGTCAACGTGATCTCTCAGAACGGCAATGTGCCCTTCGCTTTTCTCTATCCGGGCGGTGGTCAGGGGTATCACCCGTTCACCACAACCGGCGTAGCCAATTGCAAATTGCTGGAAACAGAGTGGCAGACCCCGGATCCCAAAAACCCGGGTCAGTTCATTCCCGGTCCGTGCGCCGGCGTTTATGGGTTCCTGAAAGTGCAGGACTTCGCAACCGTGCTGACCGCCCCGGCGGCCGACTGGAACCACGCGTTTTATGTCCAGGATTCGTGGCAGGTCGGCAAGGGATTGACTCTCGACGTCGGCCTGCGTATCGAAAAGGAAGATCTTCCCGCTCCTGGCGGTTCCAAGGTTAAGTCCATCCACTTCGCGTGGAGCGACAAAATCGAGCCGCGGCTCGGAGCCGCCTGGGATCCAACCCGCACCGGCAAGATGAAGATCTTCGGCAGCTACGGCGTGACGAACGACGTCATGAAGCTGCTGCTGGCCCAGACGTCGTGGGGCGCGCAGGCCTACGAGTGGTGCAGCTATCCGCTTGGTCCGACCAGCACCGGCGGTTTCAGCCTCTCAGACATCAACCTGGCCTTCAAAGGCGGGCGAGCCTGCCCCAGCGCTGCCGCCAACGTGGGGGCGAATTTCAGCAGCGGCAATGTGCCGCCGGAGCTGACCGATGCCAAAACCGGCGTATCGGCGATTGAGAACGTCAATCTTCGTCCATGGGAGCCGGTTGCCCCGGGCGTCAAGCCATATCGCCAGCACGAGTACGTGGCGGGGTTTGACTACGAGATCAAGCGGGGCTGGGACTTTGAAGCCCGGTATGACCGCCGCCGCCTCGATCACGTGATCGAAGACTCTTCGCTGTCCGACCCTGACTGGGGAGAGACGTACACCATCGTCAATCCCGGCGAGGGTGTCAATGCGACCGTCAACGGGTATGCCAATTTTCTCACCTCGCTCGGCCAGGCCTACGGTGTTCCCGGATGGTCGTTTAACGGCGATCCCGGCAACCCCTTCGGCACCTGCGGAAGCTGCCCGCCGATGCCCAAGGCCATCCGCAACTACGACGGTGTGGAATTCCGGTTGACCATGAACCCGTCGCGCGGTGTCTCGGGAATGATCAGCTACTCCTACAGCAGCCTGTGGGGCAACTACACCGGCCTGACTACCACGGACCAGTCCGACGGCGGCAATACGGGACGCAACTCTCCGGATACGACCCGTGCTTTCGACGAGCCGTTCTACTATTATGGCGCCAACGGAAAGTCGACCAATGGCAATCTGCCCACCGATCGGCCGAACGTGCTCAAGGGCTATGTGTACTACACCTTGCCCTGGTGGAAGCGGCAGACGACCAACATCGGCCTGTTCCAGCAATTCCTGCAGGGCAGCCCGGTGGGTTCGTACATTAACCTGGCCGCGGCTTCGCCCCCGCTGCCGTTTGAAGCGACCTATGTCTATGGCCGCGACAAGTGGGTGAACCTGACCACGGATTCCGTGGGCAATATTACGATCGGCAATCCCACAGCCCGCCGCACGCCGTGGTTCCTCCAGACGGACCTGAATGCGTCGCACCAGGTCAAGGTGGGTGATCACCAGTCGCTCACGTTCGAGGCAACCGCCCTCAACCTTATTAATCAGAGGGCGGTGGTAGGCTACCTCGAGAGCATGGACTCGTTGAACTTCGCAACACCCTTAGCTCCGGGTGGTGTAGGCCTCTACAATGGCGCTGCGACATACCAGACGCTGATGTCGGGGTATGACCCGCAATCGCTGATCAATACGGACAGCGTGGTCATGAACTCGCAGTATGGCAAGCCGTTCCGCTTCCAAACGGGCCGGCAGCTACGGCTCGGAGCGCGCTTCACGTTCTAAACGCTGGCTCACGATCAACCCCAAAGGGACCCGGTTCGCCGGGTCCCTTTTATTTTTGGTTCCCGCTACATGGGGGGAAACAAGCGAAAAACAACTGCCGCCTGAGCGAACGGCATCTCACTGCACGCCGCAGCCCAAAGCGGCAGGATGGTGCGCATGGCGAAAAAAGAAGCATTGCGAGGCGGAACGTTTGGGAACTAGGAACCGGCTCGTGCCGGGCGAACCCGCATGCAAGGCGGCTACGGCCGCGAGTCGGTCGGGCGGCCGTATGAGACGGGAATACGGCAAGGCGGCCAGGGAGAGATAAACCGGCAGCCGAATCAGGATTCCGACCAGGGACCGCCATCGCGGCAGACGAGCTCGGCACAAGATATGTCCGGGCAGATGTGAAAACGGGGAGACCGAGGAACCAAGGGAACAAGGGACCGGGGATACATGGAAGTTCCGGGGCGAATCGCGGGAATCACTTGTGGCGTTGCGATTCAGGACCTTTTGGACTTCTTCTTCTTCGCGGGCGCCTTCCGGGCGGCCTTCTTCGGCGCGGATTTGGCCGGCGTCCTTCTGGCCACTGATTTCGCGGCGGGTTTCTTCACAGATTTAGCCGGCCCGGCGGTGCGCGGCGCTGGGAGCGAAGCGGCTGCCACCTGCGGAATCGCAGCTTTCTGCGGGTTCGCAGCTTTGCTGCGCGCGCTGCGGGTCTTCTCGGCCAGTGCGGCTTTCAGCTCTTCATCGAACTGGGCGGGGCTCACCGGGCGCGCCGATTTGCGCAGCCGCTCGATGTCGTAGAAGGCGCGCCGCTCGGCCAGGAAAACGTGCGCCACAAAATCCACGTAATCAAGCAGGATCCACTCGCCCTGGCGGCGGCCTTCGACGGAGTTCGGCAGGGCGCCGAAATCCCGCTTCAGCCGGAATTCGATTTCGTCGGCAATGGCGATGGCCTGGCGATCGTTGGTCGCCGAGGTCACCAGAAAGAAATCGGACAGCCCCGAATCGACAGGATCGAGTTCGAGAATCCGGGTTTCCTGTCCTTTCTTGTCTTCACAGGCTGCGGCGGCGGCTTGGACCAGGATGCGGGTCTGCTGGTGGGTATGGGCTGTTGCCATTTCGAACGGATTGGTCTCCGGGATCAATCGTAGACGCTGGCCGGAGGGATGGGCAAGGGAGGGGGACAGTGGTCAGTGGTCAGTCGTCGGAAGTGCCCCGCCGAAAAAGTCACCGATAAAGGCCGTGCTCGCGGATGTAGGCGGCGACGCGGGGTGGGAGAGAGCCGGCCGGGGCGGAGTCCGGAGACGAAGAGCGCACCTGGGCGCGGATTTCGGATGCGCTGATTTCCACGTCCAGATCGGGCAGGACATAGAACCGGGCGGAATTGCCAACCGAATTGCGAATGATGTAACAGCGACAATCGACACGGGGAGCGGCTGCCGGTTTTGGGGCGGCCAAAAGCGGGTCCGTCCGCTTCGCCGCGCTCAGCGTCAGGATGACAGCATCTGCGGGGATGACAGGATCTGATGGGTGGTCGAACGTGAGGCCCGGGGGTAGAAAGCGGGCGAGGTCATCGAGATTCTGGCCCGGGCGGGAGGCCACGATGAGCGAGGCGGCAAAGGGGATTTCCGCGGCGCCATGCCAGCGGCGCAGGCTGGCGAACGAGTCGGCGCCCATCAGGCAATAGAGGCGTCCGTCCGGGGGAAGGCCGGCACGCAGAGTGCGGAGGGTTTCGAGGGTGTAGTTAGGCTGGCCGGCGGCGTTGGGCGCGTCGGCCAGGGAGATTTCGAAGCCCGGCTCTCCGGCAATGGCGAGTTCGGTCATGGCAAGCCGGTCGGCAAACGAGGCCGTAGAGCCCTTCGGCTTGAGCGGCTGCGCGCCCACAGGGGCGAACAGGACGCGATCGAGGTTGAGGGCGGTACGGGCGGCGCGGGCGATGGCCAGATGACCCAGGTGAGGCGGATCGAAACTGCCTCCGAAGAACGCGATACAGCCTCCGCTGCAGGAGTGTGGGCCGGTTACTCGGGAGCTGGGTACGTTTTCCATCGATCTATCGTAACGTGCGTAATGCAGCCCATATTGCGGTACCCGGGTACAATCTTTGTCAATGCGCTTCCTCATCACACTGCTTGCTCTCGTAGGTGTGGCCGTGGGCTACCTAGCCCTGCGGGTTCACTACTCGACTGAATCCCAGCCGTGCTCGATCAATGAGAAGTGGGATTGCGGCATCGTCAATCACAGCCCCTATGCCGAAATCAAGCAAGTGCCGGTGGCGGCCATCGGGATCGGGGGCTACCTGGGCCTTGCCGCGCTGGCGCTGGTGCGGAGGAGATGGCTTGTGGCCGGCGGCGCCATCATCGGGCTTGCCTTCTCCCTTTATCTGACGCATATCGAAAAGGACGTGCTGCAGGTGTGGTGCCTGTACTGTGTCATCTCACTGGGCGTCATTTCAGCCATCACCCTGCTGAGCGTCATCTGGGCGTTCGTGGGGCAGTTCCGGGAGCAGGAAGCCCTGTAAACACGAACGCCCGCGGATGGGCGGGCGCGGGGAACCGCGCAAGCCGGCTGATAGACTTGACATGGATCCATGTTGAGGAACGCGTATGCGCGTTGGATGTACCGCTGGGAAACGCGGCTGACGACGCGGGATGAAAATCGGGTGGTGCGTCCGCTGGAGTGGGGCTTCGAGTGGATCGCGCCGTTTCTGGAAGCGCACAAGCTGGGGACTCCGGAATTGCTCGATGCCGAGCGGCACGGCGATGGCGCGGCGGAAGCGGCCATGTCGCGGATCAACGACATCCTCATCCAGCACAGCGACACGTTTTACGGCTATGAACGGCCCACGGATTTCCGGCTCGAGGAACGTCACCCGCTGCTGTTTCCCACCAATGTTCGCCCCGAGACGCTGGCCCGCGATGCGGCCCTGAAGCAACAGGCGGAGGATGGGATGCTGGCGCGCGCGCAGTTTCTGCGGTTCACGTCGCCGGAACGAACCCCGTATCCCGAAAACGACCTGGTGAATGCGCGCTGGTTTCCGGCGCCGGAGCATAAGGACCGGGCGCGGCCCAAGCAGGCTATCGTCGTGCTGCCGCAATGGAATGCCGACGCCTTCAGCCACAATGCGCTGTGTACCATGTTCAACCGCATGGGGGTCTCGGCGCTGCGGCTGTCGAAGCCCTATCACGACATTCGCCGGCCCACGGAGCTGGAGCGATCGGACTACGCGGTGAGCGCCAATATCGGGCGAACGCTCTCGGCTTGCCGCCAGGCCGTGGTTGATATCCGCTGCTGCATCGATTGGCTGGAGGAACAGGGCTACCAGCACTTCGGCGTGCTGGGGACAAGCCTGGGTTCGTGCTACGCCTTCCTGGCCAGCGCGCACGACAAGCGGATTCGCGTGAATGCCTTCAACCATGCGTCCACGGCGTTTGGCGACGTGGTGTGGGCGGGGCAGAGCACACGTCATATTCGCCAGGGCCTCGCGGACGCCGGCCTGACCCAGGACCGCCTGCGCGCGCTCTGGGCCTCGATCTCGCCGGTGAATTACTACGACAAATTCGTCAGCGAGGCCGTCTCCGGACCCGAAAAGAGAGTTCTGGTCGTGTATGCCGACTACGACCTGACCTTTCCCCGCCAGTACTCGGTGCAGGTGGTGGAGGCGTTCCGCCGTTCGGGCGTGAACTTCGAGGAACGCGTGCTGCCCTGCGGCCATTACACCACCGGCGAGACGCCGTTCAAGTATATGGATGGCTGGCACCTGGGCTGGTTTGTTTACCGTGCGTTCAAGGCCCTGCGGGAAGAGAAGGCGGCAGCGCTGGCGATGGCCGCCGAATCAGTGACCAACGAAGAAGACCTGGTGTCCCGGTAACCCTCTATCCTTCCGCAAACATTTCTGGCCAACATTTACTCGCCCACCTTAGACTAGCGCACGAAAAAACGTAAGCTCACCTCATTATTTAGCCGGCCACCTGTAGCTGGACGGTTGCAGGCTCGAGACCGGGCGCTTCGGCGCGAATCTCGATCGAACCCGCCTCGCCTTTGGGCCGCACGATCACCACGCACTGACCGTGGAACGTGTCGCGGCGCGGCTGGCGGAAACTGGCGACGTCCTTTGGGTTGGCATTGCCGACGGCGGCAATCTCACCGGCGCCGTTAACGGCGAACGACACGGGAACGACGGCATCAGGCACGGCGCGCCCCTGGTCATCGACCACCTGCACCATCACGTAGCTCAGATCATCGCGGCTGGTCTTCATCTTTCGGCGATCCGGCGCCAGGGTCAACTTGTGCGGCTTGCCTGTGGTCGTAAAACTGATGCTTCCGATCTCCTGCCCGCCCTGGGTTGCCACGGCCTTCAATTCGCCGGGACTATATGGCACAGTGAATTCCGCGCGGAGTGAATCCTTGTCTCCGAGTTCTTTTGAGCCCACTTCCTTGCCGTTCAACAGCAGCATGACTTTATCGCCGCGTGTGTACACGCGCACTCTCATCGGCGCATCCTCAAAGCCCGGCCATGTCCAGCTGCGCAGTTCGTCGCTCCAGCCCCACATGCTGACGTGTTCTGTGTAACCTGCCGGCATGGGACGCTGGACCGCCATCTCCACCTTGCTGCGCCGCCATACCACGTCGCGGAAGTAAGACTGCGGCTTCTTGTTTCCGATCAGGTCGATATCGCCGCAATAAGAGTTGAACCACGGATACGGTTCTGAAAACGTGTCGCCGCCGGGACCGTTATGAATGCTGGCGTGCCCGATGCCCGACTCGCCGAGGTAGTCGATGGCCGTCCAGACAAAATCGCCCAGCACCCAGGCGTCGTTCTCGACCGCGCGCCAGTTCTGGAATGCCTGGTTGGGGAAGGACTCCGTTCCCGCCATGATCCGGTCCGGATATTTGGCATGATCTTTCTCGTATTCGGCCCACTGATAGTTGTACCCGCCCACCTCCAGATAGCTGAATGCGGGCTGCATGTCCTGCCACGTCTGCTTGGGATGGTCCCACGGATGGCAGATAGCGGCAGTGACCTTGCGCGTGGGGTCGAGCTTATGCGCGTAGTCTGCGAGAGCCTTTCCGATCTCCACGCCATGCGGCTCGGCGCGCTCGTTGATCTCGTTCCCGATGCTCCACAGGATCACGCAGGGATGATTGCGGTCGCGCACGATCATGCTTTCCAGGTCGCGCTGCCACCAGTCCTTGAAGTAGAGGTGATAATCGTCGGGATTCTTGTTGCCCGCCTCCCAGCAATCGAATGCCTCGTCGATCACCAGCATGCCCAGCCGGTCGCACGCATCCAGAAAATCGCGCGACGGCGGATTGTGGCTGGTGCGGATGGCGTTATAGCCGCTAGCCTTGAGGATCTCCACGCGGCGCTCCTCGGCGCGCGGAATGCACGCCGAGCCCAACGGGCCGTTGTCGTGATGCACGCATCCGCCGCGCAGCTTCAGGCTCTCGCCATTGATCCGCAGGCCTTGCGCCGCATCGATATCAACCTTGCGTACGCCGATCTGCAGCCACGTGGCGTCGGCGATTCTGCGATCGGCTTCGACCACAACTTCTGCGCGGTACAACTGCGGGTCCGCGGGCGACCAGAGCCGCGGATTCGTGAGCCGCACCGCGCACATCGCGGTCTCACTTCCGCTGGCAGGGACCGTCACCGGAGCCTGCGCTTCGCCTGCCGTTGCGCCTGACTGGTCCAGCAGCCGAACGCGCACCTTGACGCGCGTCGCTGAGGCCGCGCTGCTCTCGACCGTGACGTCCACATTCACCATAGCCGTCTCCTTCGCGACTTCGGGGGTAGTCACGTGGACCCCCTGCGCGGGGATGCGCAGCTCGCCCGCCACCCTCAGCCACACTTTGCGGAAAATGCCCGACCCGGAATACCAGCGGCTGTTGCGCCCGGCGTTGTTCACACGCACAGCAACGGTGTTTCTTCCGTCCTTCAGATGCGGAGTCAGGTCGAATGCGAACTCGGTGTAGCCGTAACGATGATTCCCTAAGTGCGCGCCGTTCAGCCACACGTCGCAGTTCATATAGACGCCTTCGAAACCCAGCTCGGTTTTGAGGTCCGGCGCCTGCGGTGTCTCGAACGTCTTGCGATACCAGCCCACTCCGCCAACTGTCCATCCCGTGGCAATTTGGCCCTCGCTCGCATATAGGCTGAACGGCCCGGTGTGCAGTGGAGTGGATCCCGCATCCCAGATGGCTCCCTCGCCGTTGTCCTTAACCAGGGGCAGGTCTTCGATGCTCCAGTCGTGAGGAACATCGAGCGTGCGCCAGTTCGAATCGTCGAAGCTTTCCGCGTCGGCACCGGGAGCATCGCCGCGGTAGAAACGCCACTCATCGTTGAATGGCTGCATGCGGTGCGGATTCAACACGGCATTCTCCGGCCAAGGGGACGCGTCGGTCTGCTTCCGCTGCGCAGAACCGGACACCGGCAGCATCGCCGCCCCGGCCACTCCCACCATGCCCTGCAACGCTTCGCGCCGCGTCAATGCCAGATCGTTGCGCATTCTCTTAGACCCTTCTTCGTTCGAATTTGCGATCGTGTTCAGTGCGATCGGGAAACCATGCGAATTATAGGTCTGGAACCGCCCCCTCCCTGGCATAGCACGGACGGGGCACCCCAGCATGCAGTTGTGGAGTTCATCGCCTCCCACCCTCGCGACAAAAGCGTCGCGACGATGGGGCACGGAGCATTGGTGTTTCTTTCAGTGCTTGACCCAGCCATGCATGCCGGCTTCGAAGCTGCGACGGTCAAGTCGTGGCAGGGCGCGCGCCACCTTGTGGGGAAAAAGAGGATAATGTCTTGCCTCGATCAGGTACTCGGGCACGAACCAGACGTCCTCTTCGGCGGTCATCCAGTGGCGGTGGTCGAGACCCGCCAGGTTCACCGGCCGCGAGTAGCAACGCAGAGTGCGCTCGCCGCGGAGATTGTAGTAGTGCTCAAAGTAGCTTAGCGCCAGTTCGCGCAGGGTGCGGTAAATGGGCGCGCGAAAGCGCAGGCCTGCGAAATTCGATTTGGCAATGCTTCCCCACAAGCCCCGCTCGCGGTAGAGGGCCAGCACGTGGTCGTCATCATGCACCGCCTCCAGATCCATCAGCAGAGGCGAATAGCCGTTGACTCGCAGGGCGGCCGCGGCCAGCAGCGCTCCCTCCAGGCAATGCCCCTCGCGCTCCCGCAGAACGCGCTGGGGAGAACACGCCGTATTTGCGTACCGGTACGGCAGCGCGTCAATGAACTGCTGGATGCGGGCCGGGGTCTTCAGCGCCCGCAAGGTGCGCAGGTTCGCGGGCGATAAGCCGAAGTCGTCCTTCCTTCGCCGCCGAATTCCATTTCTCGACAATCCCGCGCTCTTCAAAGACAAGCCCGCCACATTCCTGGGAATTCGCGGAAATTATACCCGCTTCAAGTCATCTGGCTGGTCAGCGCCGCCAGCGAATCAGTGCTACCCGTCCGCATCGGCATCAAGATAAAAGCGCAAGCGAGGCTGCACGTTTGGGTTCTTCGCCACGACTGGCCAGCGGAGAACCACGTCAATCATCTATCGTGATCAGGCCTAATTTGGCGTCGAATGTAACTGTCCAGTGCCGAAGGATCTCTATGCCGATGAGGCATGAGAAATGACGCTCTCTCTGAAAATCTCCCGAAACGATTCGGATCGGGTCGTAAGAGCGGAGTGTCGTGTTCGGGAAGCTGATGTGCCCGGCGTGCTCTCCGCCCTTAATGCTACCGCCGATGACGCGTATTTCAGTATCGGGGCGGGTCTGGAAAAGTTTGCAGTGCCGTGCGTAGGTTTTGCTTATCAAAACCGGTCCAGCTCCGGTGTCAATCAGCGCCTTGATTGGGAGCGGTTCGCGAAATTCGAAGCCTAGATCCCCCGGCTGATCCCGGAGGGCGTGGGAGTTCTGTACGAGAACATCGATGCAAGCAAAAGGATTCTCTGGGCTGTTCGGGTCCCAAGGAATCTGTGCGTGACCCATTTCAGAAAACGAAGTAAACAGGGTCCGTTTGCCAGACCTGCCGGATCAGGAAATTCCGGGTTGCCCCAAATCGACGTAGACCTGCTGTGAAAGCGTCGCCGTAGGAATCGAAGAAGCCGGCGACCTCTTCGTCACGGATCGCCACATAAGCACCGGCATGGTTACGAAGCCACTCCTCACGGTGGTCCTGGAAGACCTTTGTTTCTTTGACCAGCAGATCGCTCATACAAAGCCCACCCATGATGATAGGCGCATCCCTCGCATCCGTCAATTATAATTGACAGTCGTTTTTAGAATTTGGCAATTTTAATTGACAAGTACACGAACGGACCGAAGAATCTTAAAATGGGCAGACGAGCAGGTGTGAGCGAGACAGAACGGAAGTTTCGGAAGGAGTTCGCCGCGGCGCTCGCTGTGGTGATCGGCTCAGGACGAGGAGCCCAGTCACGAGCTGCTGATCAGCTTGGCGTCAAGAGGCAGTTAGTCAGCCTCTACCTCAAAGGGAATACGACGCCTGGGCCGGACATAATACGCCGGGTACGCGAGTTATGGGGTTTTCCGCTCACGTACGGTAGTATGCCGCTGGAAACTGGAACCTTCTCGCGCCGTCTTGGACCACGAGTCCAACCGCAGCAGCTGAAGCTCTTTAGTGAGGATCAGCAGTTGCAAGTTGTCGTTCTGAGGCGATCTGTCAACTCGGTTGAACTAAAGGTTTCCATGAATTTCAAGCAACAAGGATGACCCGGAACTCGTCCACTGATCTTTTTGGCGCAGCTTGTTCATGAGGATGACAATTGAAATTGTCGCCCCTAGATCCGCATCTGCATCGGCACGTATTCCGATGGCTACTCCGCAATCGCGCGCTCTTCAAAGGCCAGCCCGCCGCTCTCTGGGGAATTCGCGGAAATTATACCGAAGCGACGCGTTCGGGAAACCGTGACCGCCCGGCTACAGAAGGTCTCGCCAATGCATGAGCCAGCTTTTCGAGTTTCCCAGGCCTAATTCGCGCCAATAGCGGTCCATGGTTGCTGGATCAAGGTCCAGCACCTGCTCCCGCGTGGCGCCCCGGGGGATGGGCACGAACCGCTCCAGCGCACTGAGCAGCCGGTCGCGGTCCTGTCGGTCTACCTTGTGCAACAGGCTGAGCAAGCTGATCGCATCCCGGGCGCGCGCCTCGCGAATGATCGTCGATATAGCGAGGCTTCGCTGGCTGGATTCTTCAAGAGCGGCATCAAAATCGTTCAATGCGGTCTTGAAACCCGTGCTGGCATCGCGGAAATAGGCTGTTCCCGGACCGAGATTCGGGCGCGTGACAGCTTCCGCGCCTGCCGGCACGATGGTCTGCTGGAAGCCGTATTCGAACTGTACCCAGCCGCTCTCCACCTGGACCAGACCGACGCCGTCTTGCTCAACATGCAATTTGAACGCGCAGCCAAGATCGAACAGGGTTGACGAGGAAGTCTCGATCGCGAACGAATGGGGCGGCGCCCAGATTCGCGCCTCAATAGTACCGTGCTCCAGCGCAATGCGATGCCGTCCGGTCATGGTTTGCAGCAGGCGAACCTCGCTGTTCGGCTCAACCGTCATCGTGCCAATGTTGCCGATCCTGATTTCCGCGCTCGACGTTGCGTCCGTTGACAGCGAATGGCCGACGGCAAGGGTATCGGCTCGCTTCGCCGCGCCTTCAATCCTGGGCGAACCTGAAATCTTCTCGATAGCCCAGGGGCGGTTCTCGATCCATGCCAGGCGATGGCGCATCAAAGCGCCGGCGGCGATCAGAACCATTGCAGCGGCTGCGGCCCAGGCTGCTATCTGCAAACCACGAAACCGCGGCAAAAACTTTTCTGCCCGCCAGGACCGGGCCGCAGACCGCGCGGGCACGGAAGACAGAAAAGCCGGTTCCGTTTCGGAGTATCGAAGCTCCGCCATTTGCTTCTCCAAAGCCTCGATTTCAGCATCGACGGTTCCCGACTTGTTCCACAGATACTCGTTGAAGTCTTCCGTCATAGACTTTGCCTCTGTTCTTCAGACCGCTCCCGTTTTGCATTGGCTATCGAGGTACGCAAAGCTTCACGCAGGAGCTGCATGCCGCGATGCAGATTCACGCGTACCGATCCGTGTGACAGGCCTGTTCTTTCGGCGATCTCGGGGCCGGTCAGGCCTTCCACCAGGCGGAGCGCCAATGTTTCACGATATGCATCCGGCAGCTTCTGAAGAGCTGCCAGGATGCGCCGGGCATCGAGATTGGACGTCACGCGTTCCGGCGCGGCAATTTGCTCGATCATTCCATCGTGCGGCTGTTGTTCGCGTCGATCGCGATAGAAATCGCGGGCGCAGTTACGCGCAATGGCGCACAACCACGCTCCAAAGTGATCGCTGTCGCGTAGATTCCCGATGGCCAGCATGGCCTTCAGAAAAACGTCCTGCAAGAGATCATTCACGGCATCGGGCGAGACGCGCGCCAGCAGCACGCCGTGCACGGTGGGAGCAAACCGCCGATACAGCTCGCCATAGGCGGCGCGATCACCGGCGCGTGCTGCCGCAATCAATGCCTTTTCGTCCAACGCGCACCTCGAAAAAGGAGTTCGCGTATTAATTACCGGGTCCGGGGATCATCCCTGTATTGCGCCGGATAATTGGTTTGCTTCAGCAGACGAAAGTCTATCCGGCAAAGCTCGGTACCGCTGCCGTCCCGCGAAATCGCACAGATGTTGCTGAACTGGCCTGCCGCCCTGGCTTCATCGATGACCTCCGGTTTCAAGAGCGGGTCGCCCTCGAAAAGAAGATCATTGGTCCATTGCAGAGGATATCCTGCGCCCCAGATATGAAAATGCACATGCGCCGCCACCTGCCGGCCGGGATACGCGCCGGGATGAATGGTCACGAACTCGAAGCGGCCATGGTCATCCGTTCTGGCCCAACCATGCAGGCGGGCTATCCGCGTCGTCGGCTCGTTCTGATAGAGACCATCTGCGCCCGTCTGGTAGGCATAGACGAAGACACCGGCAACCGGCGTAATGCCGTCCGGCGCAAAGACCTGTCCGGAAACATGCAATCTTTGTCCCGGCTCACTGGCCGGAGCGATGACTCCGGTATTTGTAACATCGGCCGGCGGATTCGGTGTTGGCGGCGGGCCGCTTGGGGCTGCGTAAGAAGCGGTGATTCCGAGCAGGCACGGCAACAGAAATTTCGCTGAGCAACGCATTGTCATATTTGACCTCCAGGGGCCAAGACGGACTTGGCATGGAAGTGTTAACCGGCCCGGGCAAGGGCACTACGAACTCGACACGTAAGGTGATGAGGGACAAGCGGCACCACGGTGCGAAATCGCTCCCGCGACTTGCATCATTTCCGCACGTTCAGATTGTCAAACTGCTATTTTCCAATTACCAATATCTGGAAAGAACCGGGGATCATGGGCGCGCGAGCCCCACGCATCCATGCCGGAGGGCCGGAGGGCGGCGTACCTGCCGGCGGGGTGGTATCGGCGGCGGGTTCTTGAGGCACAGGGCCAAACTCGGCAGTGATGGTAATGATCTGGTTGGTTTGCGTATCCAGCGTCAGCGTCTTGGCGCGCGCGGGCGTGGCTATTGTCTGCTCAACCGCGAAGCTGCTGGGCGAATCTTCCTTGATTACCGTAAGCGTCCCATCGCCCTGCGAACTGAAGACTTCCATCGTCGCCGGGTTGAACGCGGCCCCGTCACAGCCGTTGCCGATGGGCAGATCGGTGATGATATGCCCGTCGGTTGCAGAGAGTATGATCATGTTCTTCTTGTCGCGGCATGCGGCGAACAGGATGTTGTTCTTCGCATCCAGCGCCAGGCCGGCGCATCCGCCGCCTTTGCTGGAAAGGTCGTATTTGCCGGCCATCTTCATGGTGTTGACGTCAATGACGGCGATTGCCGATTTGTCTTCGATATCGACATAGATCTTGCCGCGGCCGTCGGTCGCGGCCTGTTCCGGCGCCCCACCGATATCGATCGTGCCGAGGATTGATCCATCCTTGTCGTCGAGCACCGTGATATTTGGCGTCGCGTGGCTGAGAACGTAAAAATGGTGATTGTACGCGTCGTTAAGGTAACCGTCCGGACGCCCCTGCACGTCAATTTTCTTCAGGATGGCAAAAGTCTTGGCGTCGAACATGACCACCGGATTTGAGGTGGCGAAGCCATGCCCTGTCGCAGTGTCGACCGCGGCGCCGTGCGCACTCGTGCCCGGGATATCTCCGACCTGGGCCAGCGTGTCCAGGTTGAACACTCCAATGTGCCCGGCCGGCCCGGACCGCGCAACATACAGGTTGCGACCGTCGGGGTCCGCAGTGACGTAGTCGAATCCTCCATCGCCTCCGGTCAGCTGAATCTTGAGCACCTTATACGGCCCGTTGTTCTGCGCGCAGGCAAGGAACCCAAAGGAAACTGTAATCGCGAGTGTTGCTGCAGCAAGCGCCTTCCTGGCCATGGCTGGATCTCCAATGAACCGCTCTATTTGAGCATACATGCTCCGCTTGGATTGACTATATCCATTTCCAGAACGAATGCCGGAGCAGAGTGGGTAGTGCTGTGGTCAGCCAGGGGAGATAGGTGATGAGCAAAACCCCGACCGGCATGCAACCACGATCGGCGTCTCCTATCCAGTTCAATGCGTAATCAGCCGATTCGGGCCACGCGCTCGTGGTGGCGAGGATCCCGGCGCGAGAACGACAGCTTTTTTGTGGAGAACTTCGATAGGCGGCGCAGGCGACCCATTGGATGGAAGATAGACGGCCTCAGCAAGACCTGCGCTTAACGACCGGGCCAGGATCTCGCGCTGGTCCCATCCTTCGAAGGCGGACCCACTGACTTCCACATAGTCAATTTCAATGCGTTTCTCGACGCCCTGAGCGACGTTTTCGAGAAAAGCGTCCAAGAATTTGGCTCGCGGCAACAAAACCAACAACAGCCCTTATTGCCTAGGCACGTCCCGATCCGGCGGCCGATTGCAAACAGTCAAGAGGCTTATCATCCCGATCGATCTGTGATCGTAACGCAGTTGGAACAACCGTCGAAGGTGATTTTCCAATTTCGCATGATGTCCCAACCAATCAGGCAAGCAAAGTACTGCTCTTTTATAAAGTCCCCAGAAACAATTCGGATCGGGTCAATGGGGCGAAGATTCGTACCCGGAAAACTGATTGCTCCCGGCGTGTTCGCCGCACATCTGAAGCTTCCCCAAAGTCCTTATCTCAGTTTCGCCCGTTTGATAGAGCTTGCAGTGCTTGGCGAAGGTTCTACTGATTACGGTTACGGCAGCGCCCGTGTCCAAAAGTGCCTTCATAGTTCGAGGCTCTGGATACTCTAGACCGATGGCTCGCCCCACTTTGATGACTTCACGAGAGTTCGTCACGGTAACGTCAATGCATGGACCCGGGTAACTCCCGGCCCATTTCACTAGATTGGATCTTGCCTCGGCCTGTTTACAGACGGGCAACTGAATAGGCGTGCGAATGGTCGTAGTTGCCGAGGGTTGGGTGACAAATTCAGGTTTCGGCCCAACGGGAGGAGGTTGGGGTGGTGCGCGGTACAATGCCCGGAGGAGCTTTTCATATTCTGTGTCGGCGTACGGATCGCCTCGAAGGTCTACGCCGTGTTTCGATTTTAGGTAGCTAGGAAGAGACGAATTCCAATCCCCACCACGAAGGACCGGGATGTACTTGCGGGATTCGATCTGGGAAGCGAGCGCGCCGGTGATAACCATCGATTCATATCCGACTCCGCCCTCGCGGCTATTCGCCTTCTCTGCATACGTTGGGGTGCAGACGACGATTACAAAGTCGCAGTTCCGAATGCTTCGCTCCATAAAAGCGAGCCGATCACTGCCTGCAACCAGATCCCAATCGTCCAAGATTGTCCATACGCCGTTCCCTCGCTATTTCTCAGCTAACCTTCGGACCCAGATCTTGTGGTGTTCGCTTTCCCAGGCATAGGACATGAATGCCTGCGGTGGTCCTACATCCGACTTGTGTGCTATTTCCGACGCTACTGGAGAACCAATAGAGGGCCCAAAATTCGCGATCTCGAATCCGCTGTTCCGACGCCTCGGGAAAAACAGCCGACCGCTGTTCAGTTGTCTCTTTGGGATTCGATTAAAGGGCTCGATAACAGCGCGCTCTCTGTTCAAATTGAAAAAAAGGCACCCCAATCTATCACGCTCCGCGTCGAAATTGGTTTCATTGCCGAGCGCGCGGAAAGGATTGGTTAGTGACAGCCCTGCTGCTGAATTCAGAACAATTAAGAAGGAATCTTCTCAGATCCGCATCGGCATCAGCACATACTTCGAACGGTACTCGGCGTCAGGATCTTCGGGGCGGAGTTGGCCGGCCGATTGTGAGTCCTTGAACTCCAGCCGCACTTCGCCCTCGTTGCCCAGAGCCTTAAGGAAGTCGAGGATGTAATTCGAATTGAAGCCCACGGCGATGGGATCGCCGGCATAGGGCGTGTCGATGATATCCTCGCTCTCACCCGATTCGGTTGAACTGGAGCTGATCTTCAACTCGTTGCCCTCGAGACGCAGGCGGATGGCGCCGGACCGCTCGTCGGCAAACTGTGCCACGCGCTGGATGGCGGACGACAATTCGGCCGCGCGCACCACCGCGAACTTCGAATTGTCGCGCGGCATCACCGCTTCAAAGTTGGGGAACTGGCCGGAAAGGCGCCGGGTACTGAGCGTGCGATGGCCCACGCGGAAGAAAAGCGTGTGCTCGTCGTCGGCAAATTCAACCGCTTCCACCTCGGAGACGGCCAGTAACTGGCGCAGTTCCTCAAGCGCCTTGCGCGGTACCAGAATTCGTTTTTCGCCGCTAATCCCCTCCAGCGTCTCGCCGGGCTTTTCGACCCATGAAAGCCTATGCCCATCAGTGGCCACCATGGCGATTGACTCGGCTTTGAGTACCATGAGCGCGCCGTTCAGCGTGTAACGCGACTCCTCGTTGGAGATGGCGAAGATGGTCCGGGCGATCAGGGTCTTCAGCGCCATCGACGAGATCTTCGTGGTCGCCACGGCCGGGAATTCGGGCACCTGGGGGTAATTGGCGCGCGCCATGCCCACCATCTTGGTGTTGGACCGGCCGGAGCGAATCTGCACCCAGTGGTTGTCGAGCAGCTTGATGGAGATGTCGCCGTCGGGCAGCAGCTTGATGTAGTCGTAGAGCTTGCGCGCGGGGATGGTGCAGGCGCCGGGCTTCTTCACCTTCACCTCGGCGCTGGTACGGATCGCCTGGTCCAGGTCGGTAGCGGTAATATTCAGCCGGTCGCCCTCAGCCTCAATCAAAAAATTGGACAGAATCGGAATGGTGGTCTTACGTTCCACAACACTTTGCGTTGCTGTGAGTTCTTTCACCAGTTCCTGGCGGCTTACGGTAATCTCCATCGCTGCCCCCTGCGCGATTGCTTGCTCTACAGTTCCCACGATCGACACAGACCCACCCCCGCCAACTAAGTGCTTATTCCCGGGAATCTAGCCATTTTTCCCGCCCCAAAAGCAACAACGGCTCCTTGGGAGCCCCGAATCGTGCTGGCCACACTCTACAACAGCTTACGGCCTCACGAAAACGTTTGGCCGGGATTCGTCTTGATTGTATTCACCTTGGCAACAATCGTCTGCGTGGAAATCCGGTCTTCTTTTCTGGATTCTCCGGATGCTCGTCGCGATGCAGACAAAGGAGACCGCCAAGAGAACAGGATCGGAAATGCGGCCCGAAGGCATGCGGCGGGTTTGAGGAAAAGGAAGGATTAGATAAAAACAAAGACAGTAGTCTCCGTAGATCAGGCTGGAAAAGTGGATAAATTGCACAACTCCTTCGTTGGGATCAAGTTGGTTGGCTGCCGGGTTTTCTAAAACATGTTGGTGCAAATCAGGATCACTGGAAAAGACCGCCGGAGAAGCTGGCTGCCGGCCGGCGTTTCCCACGTCTTGCACAGAGACCCCAAAATGGCCTGTGAATCGCAAATCTGTTTTGTGAAAAGGTGGCCGGTGCGCTCAGGAATCAAGGAGATACGTGAGCCGTACGATGCACAATCTGGATCCCTCACCGCTGAATCCTGACACCTCTAGATTCTTCTATACTCAAAACCAGCCCATGTCTTACGCGGCAGCGCTCGAACAATTGAATGCCATGGCGCCCGAGCTTTTTTCCAAGCCCGGTGAACCGCGGCGAAAGTTCTCCCTGGACCAGGTTCGAACCCTGCTCGCAGCCCTGGGCGATCCCCACAAGCGTTTTCGATCCGTTCTCATTGCCGGGACCAACGGCAAAGGCTCGACGGCGTCAACTCTGGCGTCCATTCTGACCGAGTCGGGCCTGAAAACCGGGATGTATACG
Source organism: uncultured Acidobacteriota bacterium (assembly GCA_963720105.1). GTDB lineage: Bacteria > Acidobacteriota > Terriglobia > Terriglobales > Acidobacteriaceae > Telmatobacter. The sequence continues at coordinate 105,159 of CAVREL010000080.1, forward strand.
TCTCCGCATCTGGAGCGCGTGAATGAGAGAATCCGCATTGACCGTACTCTCATCGGGGATGACGATTTCGCCCGGAATTTCTTCCGCGTCCACGACGCCGCGCAGAAGCTGGTGCGGGACGGCAGGCTCCCGCAATTGCCCAGCTTCTTCGAATACCTGACCGCGTTGGCCTTCAGCTATTTTGGAGACGCGAGGATCGATATCGCGGTGCTCGAGGTGGGAATGGGCGGCCGGCTCGACGCCACCAACGTGGTGGACCCACTTCTCTCGATCATCGCGGATATTTCCCTCGACCACATGGAGTGGCTGGGCTCGACCATTGGTGAGATCACGCGCGAGAAAGCGGGAATCCTGCGCCCCAACGGCACCCTTGTGACCCTGCCTCAGCATCCCGAAGCCAGCCAGGTACTGGGCGAGGTCGCCGAGGAAATGGGTGTGCGAGCGGTGAGCGCGACGCCATACATGCCTCCTATCGGCGTAGGCGGTGCGCAAACGTATCCCGTCGAGGTTATGGGTGAAGCAGTCGAGCTAGCCTCGCCCCTGCTGGGCGCGCACCAGCATCGCAACACCGCCCTGGCCGTGGCTGCCGCCGTAGAACTGCGCCAACAGCACGGCTTTCCCATAATCCCGCAAGCGATCGCCGCCGGCGTTCGCCGCACCAGTTGGCCGGGACGCCTGGAACGCATCTCCCGGGACGGAGTGGACTGGATCCTCGACGTCGCTCACAACCCCGCGGGGGCGTGGTCTCTGCGCGCCGGATTGCACGACATAGCGGGCGACCACCCCAGCGACAAGGACGCGTCGCCGGGGATCCCGGTGGGCGAGAACGATGACCGTCCAGGGGTCCTGGTTTTCAGCTGCCTGCGCGATAAGCCGGCGCTGGAACTGGCGCAAATCCTGTTTCCCCTGTTTAAACAAGTAATTTTTGCGCCCATCCACAGCCTGCGCGCAACCCCGGTCGAGGATCTTTTGGCGGCAGCGCGAACCACGGGGACGCCCGCCTCTGTCGCGGGATCGGTAAGCGAGGCGCTTGAGCTGGCGCGCGGAGCCGCCAAGGATCCAAACAGGCAAGCCTCCCTCATCGTCGTCTCCGGTTCCGTTTATCTGGTCGGTGAAGCGCGGGGTCTCCTTATGTCGCATATTGAATACAAGGAAACAGTCCTGTCATGAGCCGCCCGAACCCGCTGCCGCGCTTGTACAGATGGCGAAGCAATCTGTTTCAGGGGCCGCTCTTCTTCCTGGCAACCGGGTTCTTCGGAACGCTGGCACTCCTTGCATCCCTGGTAGCGAAGACCGGGCGAACACAGCACCGCATCGCGCGTGTCTGGGCGCGCATCTGCGTGCGGATTTCAGGTTCCCGCCTGACAGTCAGAGGCGCTGACAATCTGCGCCAGCATCGGGTCGCAGTCTATGCGGCCAACCATACGTCGTACATGGATACACCGGTAGTCTTTGCGGCCCTTCCGTTCCAGTTCCGCATCCTGGCCAAGAAAGAGCTCTGGACATTGCCCTTCATTGGTTCGTACCTGAGCCGGTCGGGCCAGATTCCCATCGACACGTCAAATTCGCACGCGGCTCTCTCGAGCCTGAGCGCCGGCGTAAAGGCCCTTCGTTCGGGAATGCCGCTGTTCGTTTTTCCCGAGGGCTCGCGCACCCCGAACAGCGATCTCCAGGCTTTTCTTTCCGGCGCGGCGTTCCTGGCAATCCGGGCACAGGTGCCGCTGATCCCCGTGGCACTAAGCGGTGTTTACGATCTGCTGCCGATCCATACGCGCCATTTCTATCCCGGCGAGCTGGTGATGACGGTCGGTACACCCATCGACACTTCCGGAATGACCATTCGTCAGGCAGACCAGCTCACCGCCCGCGTTCGGTCTGAGATAGCAAAAATGCTCGGCCGCCCGCTGCCAAACTCAGAGGAGAGAACGGCCGATATCCTGGCACGCAAATCCTGACCCCTGACCCCTGTACACTGTGTTTCGATGACCATCCAAATCGCCATTCCCGAGCCCACCAGCGGAGACACCGCCTACAACCAGCGTGCGCTGCCGCAATATCTCTCTGCGATCCACTCGGCGGGGGCGATTGCGGTGGTAGTTCCACTGCACGAGCGCCAGGATCGCGTGGCCCGGCTCCTGGCGGGCGCAAAGGGCGTGCTCCTTCCGGGGAGCGGCTACGATCTCGATCCGCAGGCTTACGGCGAGACGCGCATTCCGGCGTGCAACGATCCGGACCCCGGCCGGGCGGCCGTAGACGAGTTGCTGCTGCAGGATGCCTTCAACTTGCGCAAGCCGATCCTGGCCATTTGCTATGGCGTGCAGGCGCTGAATGTGTGGCGGAACGGATCGTTGATCCAGGACCTGGAGGCTGCGGGAAAGGCTGAGGTCAACCACCGGCCGGGGCGAGAGGTGGTCGAAGCCCACCCGGTGCGCGTAGCCCCGGGATCGCGGCTGGCAAACATTGCTGGGCAGGCGGGCGAGATTCCCGTCAACTCCAGTCATCACCAGGCGCTGCTGGTTCCAGGCGACAACCTCCGCGTAACGGCTGTATGCCCGGCGGACGGAGTGATCGAGGGTGTGGAGCTGGATTCTCCGGATCACTTTGTCGTGGGCGTTCAGTGGCATCCGGAGCGTACCTACACGGTGAGCCCGCTTTCGCGGGGCATCTTCTCAGCCTTTATTCATGCCGCAGCGGAATGGCAACTGCAGGCGGCCGAATCGGCCGTTTCGAGGACCTGAACTTTCAGCGTCGTTTCCTTCACGATCCATGCCGAGAACCGACCGAACATTAACGGCCAAACAGGGAGACTTTGCCCGCCGGCTTAACGAACTGCTGGGTCAAGCCGCCGAGCCTCCTCTCGACCCAGGGCTGGTTGCCCGTTTCGAGGCGTATATGGGGCTGCTGGTGCGTTGGAATGCACGGGTGAACCTGACGGCAATTCGAAACCAGGAAGGGATTCTGTCAAGGCATTTTGTCGAGTCGATCGCCTGCGCCCGCGCGATACCGTCTGGAGTCGCCACCCTGCTCGATTTAGGCTCGGGGGCGGGATTTCCGGGCATTCCAATCGCGCTGTGCCGGCCGGAGATATCCGTCACCCTTGCCGAAGCCCAGTCGAAAAAGGCTGCGTTCCTCCAGGAGACCCTGCGCACTCTCGCTCTGTGCGCGATGGTGTATGGGAAACGCGCGGAGACGCTGCAGACGGAGTTTGATTGCGTTGTGATGCGCGCCGTGGATCAGATGGAAAAGGCGGTCGCGGCTGGATCGAGGCTGGTTGCCCCCGGGGGATGGCTGATTCTGATGACGACCGGGAAGGAATTGCCCGGGCTGCAGGCCGCTTCGGGGGCGGATTTTGATTGGGTACGCACGGTCAGCCTGGCGCCGAGTGAGGATCGGGTGATCGCTCTGGCGATTCGCGTCCGGTAGGCTCAACGGATCCAGGAGATTTCGCCGGAATGTTCCAAGATTCGCGGGAGATGACTCAGGAAAAAGTTTTCTTCCCGTCAGCCCAAGTCTCGCCTTCCTCTTTCTCCTCGCGCAAACTCGAGGCTTCGCCTAAAACCACTCCTCTTCCTCCGGCCTCTTCCGCCGAAAGGCGGCACACCAAGAGAGCGAGACTCGCTCGCTTCTGCACCCATTACGAGTACCCATTCTTTGATGCTCGCCCCGAAGGCTTTCGGAGCTCGGTCCGCCTACGGCGGATGTCGTCTTGTCCCACGGCGCGGCTCCGGCGCAAGAGACCGTCTGCGGCTTAAACGGCCATAGAGCGATTTTCATAATAGATTTATCTTTAGGCACTTATGAACGTGCAATTTCGAAATCACGCAGATTTACCACACTCTCTTATGGACTCCGGGAACCGAGGTTTCTTAAGCCCGGCTTGAAATCGAAGCAGAAAAGTCGCCTCGCACTCCCACAAATCCGGGGCTCACAATTTACAAAGGCTCCATTTATTTCTCCCCCTCTTCCTTCAGAACATGAAGGGCGTCGTAAGGATCGTACCGATGACGATGCAGGCAATCGAAACAAAAATGACCCGCGCAATTCTTTCGCCCGGTTGCTTCCTTTAGCCAGATCCGCAGTTTAAGGCGTCGGCTGGGCGAGTCAGCCTCGGGGCGAGGGACGGAGCTTCTTGGAGCGGCTCCAAAGCTGC
>CAVREL010000081.1:0-10067 GCA_963720105.1 uncultured Acidobacteriota bacterium
CGCGAGCGAACTTGAGCAAGGCGCGGTTGCAATCGATCAGGGTTCCGTCGGCAGTCATCAAACCCATGCATTCGAGGCTGGTGTTGGCGAACGCATTGAGCCGGTCCTCGAGTTGGCGGAGATTGCGCGACGTGTTGACCTCGCCCGTAACATCGTGAAACAACCCGAGCAGCCCGGCGACTTTGCCGTTTTCGAAAACGGGACTGTAAGTGCAATCAACGTAGAAGTCCTGGGTCCCTTCGCCGGTCTCGATGGGAACGCGGCGCTTGTCGAGGACGAAGGGCTCGCCGGTGGCATAGGCGGTTTCGAGGACCGGGCCGACCCGACTCCAGACCTCCTGGAATACTTCTCGTGCCAGCTTGCCCAGGGCATCGGGATGGAGCCTGCCCGGAACGGAGCGGTAGGTGTCGTTGTAAATCAGGACGAGATCGGGTCCCCAGAGCAGGCGTGCGGGTGTGGGAGAGGAGAGGATCAGGTTTACGATCGCGAGCATTTCCCTCGACCAAAGACGGAGGGGGCCAAGCGGGGTAGCAGCCCAGTCATAATCGCGGATGAGTTGCGTCATCTCCCCTTTGCCCACGATCCTGAAGGCTTCCGCCGAGGGAGCCCCGGATTCGGGCGAAGCAACGTTTGGGAGCCCGGACAGTCTCATTCCTTGTGGTCTCCGACCTGCCGACCAGCTCCAGGAGGGCACCGGCTGCAATCCCACCCCGATCGCCATCCCGGCTTGAATCGACGTGGCTTTTTCCGGTCGATGCCGTCCTGCGCTTTTCAAGACTGTTGTGATGCGTGATTCACCGCAGGTTATGCCGGGTGTGCAACAAATGGTTTAAGAAACTGGTCAGATAGAAGGAGCAAGTAGCTGCGGAGGCCGGTAGGATTCCCGTGAGTCCTTCCAAGTCACTGCGCATCCAAAGCATCAGCAGCCGCGGGACCAGGGTGACAAATCCTTTGCTTTGATCTGACAATCGTCGGGGTGCAGGGCGATATATCTTTATATGGATAGTCGATGTTCCGAGGACCGGCCATGACCACCGCACACATTCATCGCATTGGCACGGCAGTTCCGCCGCACGACGTGCACCGGGCCTTTGTGGCCTTTGCCGAAAGCATGCTTCCCGAAGGAACGGCCAGAAATCTCTTCCGGCGGATGGTGCGGATGTCGGCCATCGACCACCGGTACTCCTTCCTGGAGCCGATCGGCAACGGCAAGGAATATTGGCGCGATGCCGAGGACCTGTACGTAGTGGGGAACTTTCCCACGACGACCCGGCGCATGCGGGCGTTCGAGCGGTTTGCTCCGCGGCTGGCAGGCTGCGCGCTGGACAAGCTGGGGCTGAGCCGGGCGGAGCGCCAAAGTATCAGCCACGTAATCGTCACCTGCTGCACGGGCTTGTACGCACCGGGGCTGGATATCGAGGTGGTGCAGCACCTGGGCCTGAATCCTTCGGTGGAACGCACCATGATCGGATTTATGGGTTGCTATGCGGCTATCAACGCACTTAAGTCGGCGCACCATATCGTGCGTTCCGAGCCCGATGCCAAGGTGCTGATCCTGAACCTCGAATTATGCACGCTGCACCTGAAGGAAACCCAGGACCTGGAACAAATACTTTCGTTCCTGCTGTTCGCAGACGGCTGTGCGGCCTGCCTGGTAGGCGCTGAACCGGAAGGCCTGGCGATGGACAGCTTTCTGGCCGTCCATCTGCCGGGCACCGGCGATCTGATCACCTGGCGGATCGGAGAAATGGGATTCGACATGCAGCTTTCAGGCAAGGTGCCGGCGGAGATCAGGCGCAACCTGGGGGAAGGGCGCGCGGATGTGTTGCGCGGGCGCGAAGCAGCGGCGATCGATCTTTGGGCGGTGCATCCGGGAGGGCGGACGATCCTTGACGCGGTCGAGCAGGCGCTGGAATTGCGCGAGGATGCGCTTGGGGCTTCGCGGGATGTGCTGGCGCGGTTTGGGAACATGTCCTCGGCCACGGTGATGTTTGTGCTGGAGCAGATGCTCAAGAGTGTGCAAAAGGGACAGACGGGTTGCGCGATGTCGTTCGGGCCTGGAATTACCGCGGAGACCATGCTGTTCCATGCCGCTTAGGGCGCAGATGCCGGCGAACGGTCTGGATTTCACGCGGCGGGCGCAGCTTTCAGAGCTGATGGAGGGGCCGTGCACTCGCGAGGTGATGCGGGCCTGCCTGCGCGACCTGGCGGGCGTGAATCGCTGGTTCCTGGGCTACCGGCCGGTTCTCAGGTGGCTGGAGGAGTTCAACGGTGCGGCGCTGGGCGAACCCTGGCGCATTCTGGATGTGGGCTGTGGGTACGGCGACGGCCTGCGGCGGATCGAGGTCTGGGCGCGTGAACGTAGAGTTGCGGTTGAGCTGACCGGGATCGATCTGAATCCGGACACTATCGCGATTGCTTCCGAGGCCAGCGGGCCGGACAGCGCGATTGAGTGGATTTCGGCAGATATATTTGCATACGAAATGCTCCGTCCGTCTCACCTGGTCGTAAGCTCGCTGTTCACGCATCATCTGGCGGATGATGACGTGGTGCGATTTGTCGAATGGATGGAGAACCATGCGGAGCTTGGCTGGTTCATTAATGACCTGTCGCGCGCACCGGTTCCCTATCACCTGTTCCGCTGGTTCGCGAAGGCTGCGCGGCTGCATCCGTTTGTGCAGCACGATGGGCCGGTGTCGTTCCTGCGCGCGTTTGTGCCCGAAGACTGGCGGCGGCTGTGCGCGGCGGCCGGGTTGAGGCGCGATGAAATCCAGATCCTCGCCTATAGGCCGGCGAGGTTGTGCGTGGCGCGGAGGAAGCCACGATGATCCACGCAGAGCCGCTGCGCGAGAACCTGGCGATCGGCGGCGGGCCGGCCGGCGCCATGGCGGCGGCATGATGGCGCAACGGCTTTCGCGTGGAAAGGTTCGTGGTCTCACACCTTCGCGCCAGAAAGAAGTCGCGAAGATGGGCACGGAGCAATAACCCCGGCGTCGCACATTCGGGCGAAAGAATGGGTGAGTTTTAGAAAAGATTTGGTGGAGCTGAGCGGGATCGAACCGCTGGCCTCCTCGTTGCGAACGAGGCGCTCTCCCAGCTGAGCTACAGCCCCACACCGGGCGACCTCATTATCTTACCAGCATTTCTTAAGTTCCGATATTGTTCGTGTCTGCCTCCATTCGAGCCTGAGGGCCGGTGGGCAAAAGCCATACGGGAACCTAGTAGTAATAAGGCGTCTTCGTGGTCCACGGCGAGTTGGGATACTTGCGGTGAAGCAATTGAAACGCGGCCTTGCTCACCGCCGTGTATTCGCTTTTCGGGCTGGGGTTGGCGGCGTCGTAGGTGTAAGTCTGGCACGCATAGTGGCCGGCACGTACCGTGAGGTGCAGGGCCTCGGGAACCTGGGGATCGTCTGGATGGGTGCGAGCGTAATCGATTACGCGCTGGCCGATGATCGCAGCCGAGTCCGGCAACTCCTCGAGCCGCTTGGATTCGGCATCGGCCCGAGCCAATTCCTCGCTGGTTTCGAAGGCCGGCGCGGGAGGCAGAGCTGGCGCCTTTTGAGAACTCCCATCCGGCGCCGGAACCGAAGGTTTGCACCACCAGTTATCCCGTAACTCATCGAAGTAGCTGTAACTGGCTACGCGCGCAACGCCCGATTCGAGGTACGGGCGGATGCCGGGATTGCGCAGGATGGCTAGACTGGCGGCGAAGCCGGTGCCCGAGGCGGCGCTCAGTCCCAGCGGTTTGGGCAGAAGCGGCGCAAGCACGGCGGCGCTCTTCTCGTCTTCCATCAGTACGGCGCGCGTCCAGGCAATCACGGCAACTTCCTGACGCAGGTTTTGGGGAAGTGCCGGCGAGTGCGCAGCTTCGATCAGCCGGCTGAGGGGAAGACGCTGGTTGAGAATCCGTGCCGCATCGTCGTCGAATGCGGGCGGATGCTCGGCTTCGGGGCAAGGCGCCGGCTCATTGACGGCGTGGGCGCGCTCATTGCACTGGCCATGAAGATCCTCGGCGCCCTGAGACGATCCTTCCAGAATGGTCCGCGGCGCGTCGGCCAGAAACTCCTTGACGTCGCGCGCAATCTGCATGCGCTCGCCTAGCAATGCGTTGCGATATGAATCGGGCGGTCGGCCGATGGTTGAGGCGATGGCCGGATCGAGGAGGGCGCGCGCCTCATCGTTGCGATGCACGCCGATCAGCAGGCGTACGCGATGAAAAAAGACCGTGTCATAGGCCGGCGTGCCCGGCTTGATGCTTTCGGCAACCGAGAGCAGTTGCGGAACCAGCGGATCGTCGGCAGCGGCCTTGGCCAGCGCCACGACGAGCCATGCGAGAAGGTGGTTCTGCTTCCATTTGTCGAAGGCGGCTGTTGCCGTTCCGTTGCCGCGCCACGCGGCGATCCATTCGAGCAGAGGCGGCAAATCTTTGAGATCGATCTGGAGTGCGTTCGCGGAGGCACCTTCCGGCGCCTTCAAACCGCCCTTGTAGAGAACCCAGTTCAGGTCGGCGAGGTCCTGTTTGAAGCGCGGGTCGGGCGCCGGACCAGCGAGGGCGGCGCAGATTTCCGCAACGCGCCTGGCGGGCTCGGTACGAATGCGAATGAAATTGAGCTCGCTGGCGATGGCGTCGCGCGAGGGCGCAGGATGAGGCTCGTCGAGCAAGGCTTCGAGGTTCTGCTGTGCGCGGCGCATCGTGTCCACGTCATAACTGGCCAGATCGCCGCTGTAAGGATCAGTGGCGTTGCCCATGGCGAATGCTTTGCGCACCGTGGCGCGCGCCGCCAGGTAGGCGCCCCAATCTTTCCACGGAGAAGTCTTGTCGGCGGAGATGGCTGCGAACTGCTGCGCAGCTTCGTCGAACTTCCTGGCGTAGAAGGTTGCCGCGGCAGTCTGGTAGGCCCTGTCGGCTGCAAGCAGCGCGGGACTGCCGGCCGGCGCGGGTCTGGGCATCAGCGGTGTTTTGCCTTCGCAGTTGGAAAAGACCGCATCCTGGGCCAGAATCCAGTCTGCTAGCCAGGGGCTGTTCTTGCCCCATGCGTCAGCGCGCTTGCGCAGGGTCACCGCGGCATTTGCGAACGCGGGACCGGGGCAGTTCAGATAGTCTCCGGCATACACATAGTTGCCCTTCACATCAATCGATGGAGCCGCCTGATTGGAATTCGCCGGGCCTGCCGGTGCGCTGCCTGGAGCATAGTTGCCGCGCATCGTCAGCCATAGTGCCGACTCATTGCCTTCCCACTGCTCATCCGGGTTGGGATTACGCGGCGGCGCCAGTGCTGCCTGTTCGCTTGCGGAGAGCTTTCCACCGTTGAGATAGCGCCAGGCCACCGCATATTCGTCGGAATCAAAGCCGGCCTGCAGGATGCCGAGCTGACCCCTGGCAAACGCCGCCATATCGTCTGGATACTTGTTGCGCACAAAGACGTCGTTTTCAAACCATGGTCCGCATGCGTCCACGCCGAAGTGCGGCGATAACAGAAAGGTGGCAACGAAAATAAGAGCGGCGATTCGGCGGCGCCTCATGGAAGTCTCCGTTGCAGTTCAGAGGGGGAATCTGTGCTCCAGCCATGGTCGGCGAAGACGTAGATGCGCTTGCCCTCAAGATTGCCGGGCCATGGCTCGGAGGTCGAGACGCCAACGGAGTCCTGGCACAGCGGTTCGCGGATAAGAAAATCATCGAGGCCGGGCGGCGCGCGGCGGCGATCCGGTTCCATGCGAAACATCATCGGCACAGCTTCATCGATGGGTAGATCGCGGAGCCAGTCATCGTGGCTGCACCAGGAGGCCAGAGCGGTGATGGACAGGGGCAGGTGGGCCGGCATCTGGCGGCGCAGATCGAGGAGCAGGTCGCGATAGAACGCGCGCTGGGAGCGCGTGGCATCGAAGTCGATTTGCAGGGCGGCGATACCGGACTGGCCGGCGCTCAAGAGAATGGCGCGCAGTGTGTCGACACGCAGCTGGTCGTCGAGACGCGCATTTCGCCCCGCGTCGATACGGACCACTGGGATGCGCGCGGCGTTGGCGGGAAGCACAAGGGCATCGCGGCGCGGCTGACACGTGAGGCCGGGCCCGATGTTGAGCGTCTGGTCGAGGTAGGCAACCGCGAACCGGCGCGGGTCGATGGCGCGCAGGTCTTCACGGCGCTCCCATGCCCATAAGGTGACGCGCGGCAGGGGAGCCAGGCGCGATTGCGGATGAGGAAGCGCATCGGAGCGCAGGCTCAGCGCGAAGATGAGCGCCGCAAGAGCGAACGAGACATTACCCCAGAATGCATTGCATTGCCGCACGGTTGGTAGTACAACAATGCACCGCGAAGGAGAAGAAATCAAGGGTGCGAATAGAAGAGGACGCGGACCGAAGCGGAATCAGGGGCCGAGGGGGCGGCACCGGCCCTACAGCCGGTTGCATCAACCCTCTGCGCCAACAGAAAAACTTCCCTCAGGGGCTAAAGCCCGCGATTTTGTCGGCCCTATTCGGCACGACTGAAGTCGTGCCCTTTCAAAACAGCCCAACACACGGCGTTTTTCTGCAGCCTGTGAAGTCGTGCCCTTTCAAAACATGGTTTATGCACCGGCCCTATAACTGGTTCATGTTGGTGAGGAACTCGTTATTGTTGCGCACCTTTTCCAGGCGCGTAATCAGCAGTTCCATGGCTTCCACCGGCGAAAGCGGGTTCAGCACGCGGCGCAGCACGAAGATGCGCTGCAGGTCTTCCTTGGGAATCAGCAGCTCTTCCTTGCGGGTGCCGGAGCGCTGGATGTCGATGGCCGGGAAGACGCGCTTGTCGACCAGCTTGCGGTCGAGGATGATTTCCATGTTGCCGGTGCCCTTGAACTCCTCGAAGATGACTTCGTCCATGCGGGAGCCGGTATCCACGAGGGCCGTCGCGATAATGGTGAGTGAGCCGCCTTCTTCGATGTTGCGCGCCGCGCCGAAGAAGCGCTTGGGCCGCTGCAGGGCGTTGGAATCGACGCCGCCCGAGAGCACCTTACCCGATGGAGGCACGATGGTGTTGTAGGCGCGCGCGAGACGGGTGATGGAGTCGAGGAGGATGACGACGTCGCGCTTGTGCTCGACCAGGCGCTTGGCCTTCTCGATCACCATTTCGGCCACCTGGACGTGGCGCGCCGCGGGCTCGTCGAAGGTGGAACTGATGACTTCGCCCTTGACGGAGCGCTGCATGTCGGTGACTTCTTCGGGGCGCTCGTCGATGAGCAGCACGATCAACACGACTTCGGGATGGTTGGTGGTGATGGAGTTGGCGATGGACTGCAGCAGCATGGTCTTGCCGGTGCGCGGCGGCGCGACGATGAGGCCGCGCTGACCCTTGCCGACAGGGGTGAGCAGATCCATGACGCGGCCGCTGGTAGCTTCGCGCACGGTCTCCATCTTGATGCGCTCCTGGGGATAGAGCGGGGTCAGGTTGTCGAAGAGGATCTTGTTGCGCGTTTCTTCGGGAGACTCGAAATTGATGGCCTCAATCTTGACCAGGGCGAAATACTTCTCGCCTTCATGAGGCGGGCGGACGTTGCCGCTGATAGAGTCGCCGGTCTTGAGGTCGAATTTGCGGATTTGCGACGGGGAGACGTAGATATCGTCTGGACCAGGCAAATAGTTGTAATCGGGCGAGCGCAAAAAGCCGTAGCCGTCAGGGAGGATCTCCAGGACGCCGTCGGCAAAGATGTGGCCCTCCTTCTCGCTCTGGGCCTGGAGGATCTTGAAGATAAGATCCTGCTTTCGGAGGCCGCTGGCGCCGGGAATTTCGAGGGTGCGCGCGATGCGGCTCAGCTCCGTGATGTTCTTTTCTTTCAGTTCTGCGATGGTCATGTTCACCTGCGAAAGGCGGGATGGAAGTGGGGGAGGCCGGAGGGGGGAGCGTGCTCCGAAATACGGGCGGGAGGACGCGGGTGCGAAACACGCCGCAGAAGCGGCTCCCGGTTCAGGCAGTGTAGAGTGGAAAGCCGGAAAGAGCGGCTCCCATTCAGGGGAGAGCCGCTTGAAACCGTGACTTAGGTAACGAACCCAAAGGGAAAACCTGGACTACGCTGCTCGACGCTCTTGGATGGGTTGGATGGCCGGGGCGGGTGCGGGCGTGCCGGGGTTAGTGCTCTGAAAACGGGTCAGAACCTCATTGGTGGTGTCCTGCAGCCGTGAGTTCGGCTTGTGCAGCTTGCGAGTCGCCTTGCTCGCGAGCTGGCAGAGCTGGTAGCGATTGGAGACGTGAGACAGTGCCCCAAAAACCAAATCAGAACGCATTACAGTGATTTCTCCTTCAAAAAAGGGCCGCCTGAACGGAACTACCTGGCGCCGCCAGTGCAGCTGGCAACCACCAAAACCCCGGTTGCCGATTCTTCAATTCCTGTGGTTATAGACGCGCGGAACGCACGCCCAGTTCAAAAATCTTTGATGCAATTCCTCATACTATGGAATCGCACCGTTCAGTTTTGGTGATGCACATCACACAAAATGAGAGATGTTCGCGCTCATTTTCGTTCCCGCTGAACATACAAACACACTGCTATATCAACAAGTTGAGCGGAGGCTCAAACAGATTGATGCGGGAAAAAATGACAGAAGGGCAGCAACCCAACCTGACTGTGCGATCAACCCTCGTGGATGGCACTCCTGAATGTATACCCAGACGCGTCTGGGGTCAACAGTTTTTTCCCAGTTTTTTCATCGGCGAGACCGGTTCGGTGGGCCCCGTTCGATCCTCAGTTAACTGCCTTAATATCTGTCGAATAGAGCGTTTGGGCATCGATTCGATCCACGCTGGAAGGTGGGGTGCGGATCGAGATTCAATCTTTCCGGGCAGACCCCTTACGGCAGGATCATGCGTGGGTAGCGGAGAGAACGTTCCGGAGCCTGGCTAGTTATCGTCCCACGGGCGCCCGTCCGGATCGCTTTGCATCGACTTGCGGCGAGGCTCGTTCCCCTGCGGGGGACTTCCGGGAATGGCGCTTTGATGTTTGCGCGAAGTGGACACTTCGTCGAGGCGAAAGACCCCGAATACCAGCAGGGCGATGAGGGGAATCCCCAGTAGTGCGATGTCCCAACCGCCCCGAGATATACCGCTATCGATCATCTTGCGACTCCTGGAGCTGGCCCAAAGGGGATACACACGGTTCAGCGGGCACACCTACGAGGCGTGCTCAAAAGAGTATGAGGGTTGGTGTGCTTCCATATCCGGCCGCGATGCCCACCCGGAAAGATATCAGGGCCAGTAGCTGGGATGGTGGGGAGCTCCACCCCACTGCGGCAAAAGAGCGGCGCGATGGCAACCCCGGTTTGTTCAACTCCAATAACTCCGATCAAGCGTTCTGTATTGGATGGCCTCCGCGAGATGCGCGACGGTGAGGCTCCCCACACCCTCCAGATCGGCAATGGTGCGCGCCACCTTTAGGATGCGATCGTGGGCGCGGGCGGTCAATCCCTGTTGCTGCATAGCGCGTTCCAGCAGGCGTTCGGCGTCCGGACCGAGCTCGCAGTAGGCGCGAATCTGGCGAGTGGTCATCTGCGCGTTGGAATAGATTTTTTCCTTGGCCTTGGTGAAGCGCTCGCGTTGACGCGCCCGGGCCGCCATCACGCGGTTGCGGATTTCGGTCGATCCTTCGGCAGCGGCGCCGCCGCGCAGCTCCTTGTACTGCACCGCGGGGACTTCGATATGAATGTCGATGCGATCGAGCAGCGGCCCGGAGATCTTGGCCACATAACGCTGGATCATGGGCGGGGTGCACATGCATTTGCGGGACTTGTCGTTGAAGTAGCCGCAGGGGCATGGGTTCATGGCCGCGGCCAGCATGAAGCGAGCGGGAAAACTCAGCGACATGCTGGCGCGGGCGATGGTGACGGTGTGATCTTCGAGGGGCTGGCGCATGACTTCGAGCACGTTGCGGGGGAACTCGGGCAGCTCGTCGAGAAACAGGAGGCCGTTGTGGGCGAGGGAGACCTCGCCGGGGCGGGGAATGGCGCCGCCGCCGATGAGGCCGGCATCGGAGATGGTGTGGTGGGGGGAGCGGAACGGCCGTTGCGTGACCAGGCCGGCAGCGGGATCGAGGACACCGG
>CAVREL010000082.1:0-60655 GCA_963720105.1 uncultured Acidobacteriota bacterium
AACGCGCGGAAGCAATGGCGTGGGTCAGTTGCGCAAAAAGCATGCTCACCACGTGACTCCATGGACTGAAGGATCGCGCCATGGAAGCCACACCGGTATCGCGCGCAAGTTTCGGAACCAGATGCGGCGGAATCAGATTGCAAAGCTGTCGGAGAACACTGAGTTTGGACGCGGTTGGTTTGGTATTTCTTTTTTTTCACCTCTGCTGAGTGGCAGAGTTAAAGAACCATTCCAACCACTTTTTTTTGTGCTTTAACTGAAAGCCCTATGGGACGCGTGTGATTCTTTGTTGGTCTGCTGGTCTGCCTGAGAACCGAAACGGGGGATCCTGAGTAAGAGATGGCAATTGTCCTCCAGAACGATTCCGGCCATCTATCGCGCTGGCTGATATGAAATCAGAACATCCGATTACCCCTTAAAAGGTGCCTGAGACCATAGTTTAGTCATGAAATTAGACAGTGTTTTACTTGCGGGTCTGGTCTCGATTTGCCTTTTGATGTTTGGCGCAGATAGCGCTTTCGCAGGCGGTTACTTCTCGGCCGGGAACCCCGGCGGATTGCGAGCAGCGTCAAGCTATCGCCTTGCACCAACGCCGGCTAATCAAGCTTGGGAGAGAAACAATGCTTGGGCCAATTACACGGCACAAGGCAGGGAGGTCCAGGTACCGAATGTCGTAACCGGAACCTACGGCTATCGCACCGCGACCTACGCCGGAGCGGGTTGCACGGGATGCGGCATCTGCTTCCTCGCCTGCCCCGAACCCGGAGCGATCACGGTGATGCGCCTGAATGCGGGCGGGTCGCGCCTCGATCCCGGTGCGCTGAGCCGAGCCGAGGCTGTGGAGATCGGCAGAAAGGAGGCGGCGGCATGAGCAAACGGTTGATGAAGGGCAACGAAGCGCTTACCCGAAGCGCGATCCTGGCCGGATGCCGCGCGTTCTACGGATACCCGATCACGCCGGCCAGCGAGATTACCGAAGCGGCGGCGCTCTATATGCCGCGGGTGGGCGGCGTGTTCCTGCAGGCCGAAAGCGAAGTGGCGGCTATCAATATGATGTATGGCGCCTCCTCGGCCGGGATCCGCTGCATGACGGCTTCCAGCGGCCCGGGGATCAGCCTGATGCAGGAAGGGATCAGCTATATGGCGGGCGCGGAGCTGCCCTGCGTTATCGCCGACATCACCCGCGGCGGACCCGGCCTGGGCAACATCGCCGCCGAGCAGAGCGATTATCACCAGGTGGTGAAGGGCGGCGGCAACGGCAATTACCGCACGCTGGTGCTGGCCCCCTATTCCGCGCAGGAGATGGTGGACCTGACGGCCCTGGCATTCGAGCTTGCGGACCGCTATCGCACTCCGGTGGTGGTGCTCGCCGACGGGTTTGTGGGGCAGATGATGGAGCCGGTCGAATTCCCGGAGCGCGCCATTCTGCCGCCGTCTCCGGGCTGGTCGGTTCAGGGCGACGCCGCCACGCGCGGCAACATGATCACCTCGTTGCACATGGAGCCGCACGATCTTGAGGCGCATGTGAACGCGCTGGAAGCCAAGTACCGCGAGGCCGAAAGCCGCGAAGCACGCGCCGAGGAATGGCGCACCGCCGATGCCGACATGGTGCTGGTGGGCTATGGAATCGCCGGCCGCATCCTCAAGGCAGTTACCGCCGAGGCCCGCGCCGAAGGCATTCGGGTGGGGGTGCTTCGGCCCATCACGCTTTTTCCGTTCCCCAAAAATGCGTTCCAGCGAACGGCCTGCAGAGCGCGCATGTTCGTGGTCGTCGAAATGAGCACCGGCCAGATGGTGGAAGACGTGCGGCTGGCCCTGAACGGCATCCGTCCGGTCGAATTCCTGGGCCGCACCGGAGGCTGCGTCCCCTCCCACGAAGAACTGATGCAGTTTGTCCGCGCGCGCGCTTCGCAAATGGGGATCACGCGCAAGGAGGACATGGCTTATGTCTAGCCCAACCGCCGAATACACGGTCGTTCACAGCAAGGCAAAGTCCTTCTACTCGCGCTACGAGCGCAAAGAAGAGCTGCAACACCAGACGCATTATTGCCCCGGATGCGGGCACGGGATCATCCACAAGATGCTGGCGCGGGCCATCGACGAGCTCGGCATCCAGGACCGCACCATTCTCATCAGCCCGGTCGGATGCTCCGTATTTGCTTATTACTACTTCGACGTGGGCAATGTGCAGGCAGCGCATGGACGCGCGCCTGCGGTGGGCACGGCCATCAAGCGGAGCCGCCCCGACAGCATTCTTATCAGCTACCAGGGCGACGGCGATCTTTCGGCGATCGGCTCGTCGGAGATTCTGCACGCGGCCAACCGCGGCGAAAACATCACCGCGATTTTTGTGAACAACGCCATCTACAGCATGACCGGCGGGCAAGCCGCTCCCACCACGCTGATCGGCCAGAAAAGCACCACCACTCCCAACGGGCGCAACCCGCTCACCGAAGGCTATCCGCTGCGCGTGAGCGAATTGCTGGCCACGCTGGAAGCGCCGGTCTACATCGCGCGGGTGGGACTGGGCGACAACAAGCAGATAGCACAAGCTGACAAAGCCATCCGCCGCGCGGTCGAGAACCAGGTGAAGGGCCTCGGCTTCTCTCTCGTTGAAGTGCTCTCGCCCTGTCCGACCATCTGGAAGATGACGCCGGTTGAAGCCCAGAAGTGGGTGCGCGACGTAATGGAAAAGACGTATCCCCTGGGCGTGCTGTGCGATCGTACCGCGGAACGGCAGCCGCGCACCGCGCCCGAACCAGCGCCTTCTCTCGACCGCTTTCCCGAGATACTGGGGATCACTCCACAGCTTCCCATCACCTGCGGAGGAGACAGTATCGAGGTAGAAGGCCGGCCGGGGAACAATGGAAAACATCCTCCCGAACCCGCCGGTCATGAAACCAAGGCAGTGGACCTGCGGATTCGCGTGGCGGGCTTCGGCGGGCAGGGCGTTCTGCTGGCGGGTGAAGTTCTGGCCGAAGCCGGCCTGGATGCCGGGCTGGAAGTCTCGTGGCTGCCGTCGTACGGGCCGGAGATGCGTTCCGGCACCTCGAACTGCCACATCCGCCTGTCACACCAAGCCATTGATTCGCCGCTGGTCACATCGCCCAACATGCTGCTGGCGATGAACGAACCGTCGCTGAAGAAATTCGTCGCCACGGTACAGCCCGGGGGGTGGATTCTCTACAACGGTGATGCCATTCCCGAGGATTGCAAACGCGATGATGTTCACGCGCTGGCATTTCCGTTCACGCAGATTGCCGACCAACTGGGCGAGCCGCGCGTCGCCAACATGGTCATCCTGGGCACATTACTCGAGATCACCGGCGCGTTGCCGCAGGCCAGCGTCGATTCGGCGCTGCATCGGCTGGTCAAGCATGGCAAGTGGCTGGAAGTGGACGAACGCGCACTGGCGCGCGGGCGGGAATTGTACCGTTCGTCATAGAGGTCTTGGTTCCACCCTGGCGACAAAAACAAAACGTCGCGAGGGTGGGGCACCCGATGAAGGAGGATGACATGAACGTCGAGGCGGATCCGAACCTGATCGTCTGTTTCAACGGCCGGTACATGCCCATGCGCGATGCGCACGTCGGCATTCTGACCCACGCCCTGCACTACGGAACCGGCGTGTTCGAAGGCATCCGCGCGCATTGGGACGAGGCGCAGCAAGAGCTGTTTATCCTGCGTTGCAACGAGCATTACGAGCGCTGGAAACAGAACTGCGGGATCCTGGGGATCGAGGTTCCCTTCTCGCCCGAAGAGCTGACCGCCGTCACTTTGGAAATCCTGCGCCGCAATGCGTTCCGCACCAATGTCTACATCCGTCCGCTGGCGTACAAATCGGCGGAGCGGGTGGGGGTCAGCACCGACGATCAGGATGCCTTCGCGATCGTAGCCCTGCCCTTCGGCGAATATTTGCCCGCAGACAACGGGGTGCATGCCGGTGTAAGCTCATGGCGGCGCATTCAGGACAACGCCATTCCGCCGCGCGCCAAAATCTGCGGGGCCTATGTAAACAGCGCCGTGGCCAGCGCCGACGCGCGCCGCAGCGGATTCGATGAGGCCATACTCCTGAATGAAAACGGCCACGTCGCCGAAGGCACCACCTGCAATATATTTATGGTCCGCAAAGGCAGGCTCATCACCCCCTCGGTCACGGAAAACATTCTTGAGGGCATTACGCGCGACTGCGTCATGCGCATGGCCGGGTGGGAGCTGAACGTGGACACCGTGGAGCGGCCCATCAACCGCAGCGAACTCTACATATGCGACGAACTGTTTTTCACCGGCACAGCCGTGGGGCTGGCGCCTGTTGTGCGCGTGGACCATCGTCCGGTGGGGAACGGATCCGTCGGCGCCATTACCCGCAGGCTGCGGCAGTTGTACTTCGACGCCACCCGCGGGCATCTCGAGGTTTACCGAAAGTGGCTGACGCCGGTCTACCAGGCGCAGGCAACCCAGGACCAGCCGTTGCACGCAGAAGCTCACGCGGTGTGAGCGAACGGTCCCAGGGTAAGCTCGCATCTGCCCCGTCCGCAGCCGAGGAGGAATGACGATGCCAATTGCAACAACGACTGAAAATGCCTATGAACTCGCGCTGCAGAACTTTGACGCGGCAGCCGATGCCATGGGCCTCGACAACGACGTCCGGATGATGATCAAGTATCCGGAGCGCGTGCTCACGGTGAGCGTGCCGGTACGCATGGATGACGGGCACATTCGCCGCTTTGAAGCCTATCGCGTGCAGCACAACACGGCGCGCGGCCCGGCCAAGGGCGGCATCCGCTATCACCCCCAGGTCACGCTGGACGAGGTGAAGGCGCTGGCCACCTGGATGACGTGGAAATGCGCGGTGGTGAACATTCCTTTCGGCGGCGGCAAGGGCGGAGTCACCTGCGATCCTAAGCGCATGTCGCAGCATGAACTGGAGCGCATGACCCGCCGCTACACCAGCGCCATTCTGCCGCTGATCGGCCCCGACCAGGACATCCCGGCGCCCGACGTGTATACCAATTCTCAGACCATGGCCTGGATCATGGACACCTACAGCATGACCAAGGGCTATGCGGTCCCCGGCGTGGTAACCGGCAAGCCGCTCAGCCTGGGCGGTTCATTGGGCCGCAACGAAGCCACCGGCCGCGGCGTGTTCTATACCATCCAGTGCGCCTGCGAACACCTGAAGCTGACGTTGAAAAACGCAACCGTGGTCGTGCAGGGCTTCGGGAACGCGGGCTCCATCGCCGCGCAATTGTTGGAAGAAGCCGGAGCGAAGGTCATCGCGGTGAGCGATTCCACCAGCTGCATCTACAACCGCAACGGCCTGAACATCAAGGAACTGATGCACCTGAAAGCGCTCACCGGCAAGGTGCAGGGATTCCCGGAAGCCGAGCCGATCACGCCGGCCGAGTTGCTGGCGCTCCCGTGCGACATCCTGGTTCCCGCGGCGCTGGAAAATGCCATCACCGCTGAGAACGCGCCCAGGGTGCGGGCAAAGATCGTGGCAGAGGCCGCCAACGGTCCGCTGACGCCGGCTGCCGACCGCATCATCGAGGGCAAGGGCGGGTTCATTATTCCCGACATTCTCTGCAACGCCGGCGGCGTCACCGTCTCCTACTTCGAGTGGGTGCAGGATGAGTCGCACCTGTTCTGGGAGGCGCAGGATGTCTACGACAAGCTGGAGCGCGTGATGAAGACGGCATTCGCCGACGTGCTGCAGATTCACCTCACCCGCAAGCTGCCGACCCGGATCGCGGCCAACGTGCTGGGTATCGGGCGCGTGGCGGAAGCGGTGCAGATCCGCGGCATCTACCCGTAAGCTCGCCTCAAACAGAGGAACCAATGCGGAACCCGGCGCTTCGGCGCCGGGTTCCGGCTTTTTTGGCGATGCCTTTGATGCCGTCACCATGAACGGTTGTGACCTTTTTAAGATTGTCATCCTGAGCGGAGTTGATCGCGCGGCGCGCGATCAACGCAGTCGAAGGATCTGCATTTCGTCGAGTGCTGCATTGCGTACTCCGGCCACAACGCACTAGAATCGCTGCGAATTTCGTATGAAGAACTCCAAAACAACAGCGCTCACCAGGAGACGATTGCTTCGCAATGGTGCGGTGATGGCATCGGGATCGATATGCGCGTCCTGGGTCTCAAATCTTGCGCGGGCTGCGGCTCCATTCGAGCAGACCTGGACCATCGGCAATGACCTGGTCAAGCGGATTGTGACTTTCCGCCTCGCAGAGCCGCTCCTTAGCGGGCTTTTTACGCAACAGCTCTCCGACGTCTCCACCAACCTCGACTTTATCCTCCGCGGACAGATCAACTCCGGCCGGACCGAGGAGTTTTCATTCCTATGTGATGGGCGGAAGTGCACCGGCGCCGGCAATGCGTTCGAGCTACTAGGCGCCGGCGAGTCCGCCATCCCCAACGGCAAATCCCTCGCCGTCCGCCTCCGCCACAAAGAGCTGACTCTCGAAGTCACCGTCATCTATCGCGTCTACGACGGCCACGCGGCTCTGCGCAAACACCTCGTCCTGCGCAACACCGGCTCGGCTCCGCTTCATCTTTCCCACATGAACATCGAAGCGATCTCCATTGCGGTCGGCCACGCCAACGAGGTCACTCTGCTTACTCAATACGGCGCCGTGCCCCGCGAAATCTTCTACACCGGGCGCTCGGAGGACGCATGCCTGATGCTGGCCAACGGCCTGACCGGGCACGGCCTCGCGGTGATCAATGAGGTGCCCGGCTACATGAAACGCACCGAGATCGCCGGCTGGGACTCGCCCGACTACACGCGCATCGGCGTTATGTACGACACCGACCTGATGCCCTTCGAACGTACGCTGGCGCCGGGCGAAGAGTTCACCACGGCGAGCGCTTCGCTGGTGCCGTTTCGCAGAGGCGACGGGTTTCGCGATCCTCAGTGGCGATTGCCGTCGTACACCGCGCAGGTGCTGGAGCGGCGCGTCGATCGCAATGGACCGCCGTGGATTTACAACACCTGGGAGCCGTTCGAGCGCCGCATCAATCGCGAGACCACGCTCGAACTGATTGACGCCGCCGCAACGATGGGCATGGATGTTTTCACCATCGACGACGGCTGGCAGCTTGACTATGGAGAGAATGCCGTCAACATCACGGCATTTCCCGGCGGGCTGGAGCCCATTCTGGCGGCGCTCGAACAGCGCAAGATGCGGCTGGGGCTGTGGATTCCGATGGCGGCCATCGGAACGTCCACCGCGGTTTATCGCGAGCATCCGGAGTGGGCAGCGCTCGACCTGGAGGGCAAACCGAAATTCACCGGCACCGCCGCCGGGCAAAAAGCGGTGACGTGCATGGCCTCGGCCTATCGCGAAACGGTCGCGGCACGCGTGCTTGATGCCATCGAGCGCTTCCGCCTGGCGTACGTGAAACTCGACCTGACCACCATCTTCAACGCCTATGGCGAAGCGCCGGGGTGCTGGGCGAAAGGGCACGATCATGGCACGTGGGCCGAATCGCTGAACCGCATTTATGAGGGCATCGCGTACGTAACGCGGCGCGTCTACGAGAAGCATCCGGATGTGCTGCTCGACCTGACCTTCGAGTTATGGGGACAGAAGCATATCATCGATGCAGGCCTGCTGGCCACGGGCGATCTGGACTGGATGAGCAACGTGGACGACAGCCGGGTGGGAGCGGCGGGACCGATCCAGGCGCGGCAATTGCTGTATCAACGTGCGATGTCGATGGCCGTGGAAAGCATGCTGATCGGCAACCTGCATGCCGACATGGTTCCGATCGAGGAGCGATTCGCGACCGCCATCGGGTCGGCGCCGGTGCTGCTCGGCGATCTGCGCCGGTTGAGCGATGCCGACCGGCGCTGGTGGCGCGAGAAGATCACCTGGTTCAAAAACCTGCGCAAGACGACTAAGATCAGCGAAAGCTTCTTTCCGCTCGGAAGCTGGCAACAGACCACGGCTTCCGCATGGGACGGCTTCGCCCGCCTGGCCCGCGATGGCAGCGGCGTGATTTGCCTGTTCCGCAACCAGTCAAAGGCTATCGAGGCGCTGGTTCAGTTGCCGCTCATCGCGCCGGGCCGGTACAAGCTGCGCTCAGTCATGACAGGAAAAGAACTCGGCGCGTTCCGACAGGCTGATTGGGCGCGCGGGGTTCCGGTTCGGTTTGCGCAGGGCTCCACGGTCGAGGTTCTCGAAGTCATGCGCGCCAACCCATGAGTTCTTATCGCCGCCCAGGCCGGAAATACTTTTGCGGGCGGTAAACCGTCTAAGTGCTGAAATGGAATACTGGAATCGAGAGCCGTCCTCGGGCGGCCATCGCACCGGTCCGGTATCCGTTGAGGCTGATCGAAGTGAAACGAAGGCTGGCATTCCTGTTCCTTGCCTGCGTGCTCGAGCTGGCGGGTCAGGCCAATCACGGCTCGCTGCATCTTCGGGTAACGGATGCAGCCGGGCACGGCATTCGGACACAGGTGCAAATCGCCAGCCAGGCCAATCAGTATCGCTCGGTGCTGGAGACCGACAGCCAGGGCCTGCTCGACGTTCGCCAGCTCCCCTATGGCACTTATACGCTTGAAATTCAGCAGGAAGGCTTCAGCCCGGTTTCGCAATCGGTGACCATTCGCAGTTCGCTTCCAACAACGGTTCGCATTCCGCTAAGCCTGGCCGCGGTCCACCAGACGCTCACCGTGACCGCTGCCCCCACGCTGATCGACCCCGAGCAGCCGGGCTCGGTGAGCCAGATCGGCACCGAGCGCATAGCACACCGCCTCGGCTCCATTCCCGGGCGCTCATTGCAGGACCTGGTGAATTCGCAGCCCGGGTGGCTCTATGAGGGCAACGCGGTGCTGCATCCGCGCGGGTCGGAATACCAGACGCAGTTCGTGGTGGACGGCATACCGCTGACCGATAATCGCTCGCCCGGCTTCGGACCGGAGATCGAAGCCGACGACGTGCAATCGGTGAGCGTGTACACTGCCGGCATTCCCGCCGAGTACGGGCGCAAGATGGGCGGCATCGTGGAGGTAAACACCGTACGCGACGCGCAGCCCGGGTTCCACGGCGAAATGGTGCTTTCCGGAGGAAGCTTCGACAGCGCCGGAGCCTTTGCCAAAGCGCAATACACGCAGGGAAAGAACACCGCCGGCGGCAGCGCAAACGGAAGCCGGACGGATCACTATCTTAATCCGGTGGTTCCTCAGAACTATTCCAATACGGGCACGCTGGGCGACTTTTCGCTGTTCTACGAGCGCGATGCGGACGCGAACAACCGGCTGGGCCTGAGCGTGCGCCATGCATTATCGCACTACGACATCCCCAACGAGCAGGTGCAACAGGCGGCGGGCCAGCGGCAGACCGCCGCCAACGTGGAGACCATGGGGATTGCGTGGTACGAACACATCTACTCGCCGCGCACCCTGGGCGAACTGCGCGGGATGATCCGCGACAACGCCAACGATTTCCAATCGAATCCTCAATCCACGCCCATCGAAGTTTTTCAGCACAACGGATTCCGCGAGGGCTACTTCAAAGCCATGCTCACCGCCGACCGCGGGCGCAGCGAATGGAAGTTCGGCGTGGAGACGGACAACCTGCCTCTGCGTGAAACCACCAGCTACGCGATTACCGATCCGTCGCAATTCGAGCCCGGCACACGGACGGCCTTCGCCTTCACCGGGAGCCGGCCGGACCTTGAGCAGGCGGCGTTCCTGCAAGACCTGATGCGCATCGGCAACTGGACAATCAGCGCCGCCCTGCGCTGGGATCATTTCCAGTTGCTGGTGTCCCGGCAGGCTGTCGAGCCGCGCTTCTCGGCGTCGCACTATCTGCCCTGGTTGGAACTGGTCTTGCACTTTTCATACGATCGCGTTTTCCAGACGCCATCTTCCGAGAACATTCTGCTTTCCAGTTCGGCGCAGGTTGAGTCGCTGAACCCCTCGCTGTTCCTTCGCCTGCCGGTTCAGCCCTCGCAGGGGAATTACTACGAAGCGGGCTTCACGAAGGGATGGCGGAATAAGGTCAAGCTGGACGTCAACTCCTTCCGGCGCAATGTGGGCAATTTTGCCGACGACGACCAGATCGAGAACACCTCCATCAGTTTCCCCATCTCGTTTCGCAAAGCGAGCATCTACGGGGCGGAAGCCAAGCTCGATATGCCGGACTGGAATCGCTTCTCAGGATTCCTCAGCTACTCGTACCAGGTGGGCACGGCGTGGAACCCTGTAACCGGCGGCCTCTTTCTGGGGGCGAATGCCAGCGCCGCTCAGATGCAGCTCACCGGCCACTTCCCCATCACCCAGGATCAGCGCAACACGCTGCGCGGGCGGCTCCGGTACCAGTTCCGGCCGAGGCTGTGGGCCGCGGGAGGAATACAATTCGACAGCGGCTTGCCTTTCCAGTTCGACGGCGATCCCGCCACAGCGCTCGCCGAATACGGCCCGCGTGTATTGGGCCGCATCAACTTTCAGCGCGGCCGAATCGATCCCAGCTTTCTGGTAAATGCCTCCGCGGGCGCAACGCTGCACAAATCCGATCGCATCAACATGGAATTGCAGGCCGATGGCGAGAACCTTACCAACCTGCTCGACGTGCTCGATTTCAATGGGCTGTTCTCGGGAAACGCCCTCGGGCCTTCGCGCAGTTTCATGTTGCGGCTCACGACGTCGTTTTAGTCTCGGTTTCTTCAACCCGCGATGTGCTTCCGTCCGAAAAGTTGCGCATCGATCGACCAGGCACCAGGTCCAATCATGGCCAACGTTCCGCCAAAGACCGCCAGCATGATTGAAATCCACGGATTACCGCTATCCGCCAGGGCGATCCGCAGCTCGACGGCCGCGACCAGAGCTCCGGCTACCGGTGTCCATAAGCCTGCCATGATGAAGATTCCCAGCACAGCTCCGGCCGTTTCAGTGACAATCAGCCCAGTTGCAGCGGTCTCGTTGAGCAAAGTTATCGCATTATGAAGAAGAGCGATACCTGTGGCCAGCCGCTGAATGAGAAGGCCGAAGCCCGGCCAGCCGCCGGCGAACGTGGAGAAGAGTCGTTGCAAATCAACCTCCCTTCGGAGGGTAAGGTACTGGCAACGGCTTGGGAACCGCTGAAGGTCGGAGCGACGTTCATACTTTTGGGTGATTTTTGGAATCTTCCGAAATACAGTGAACCCTCTGGCGCCTGAGCAATCTACGCATGCAGCGCCTACGCGGGGGAGAAGCTGAGAGTGAGCACGGTGATGTCGTCTTCCTGTCCGAAGTCCTGGGCGGCCTGCGCGATGGATCCGGCGGACTGGGTGGCGATGGCGGCGGCGCGGTCAAATCCAAACAACTCGCCGGTTTTGTTGCGGGCTTCCGCGACTCCGTCGGAGAGAAGCGTCAGCATGTCGCCCGGAACGAGCTGGAATGCGGATTCTCCATAAGCCGCGTCGGCCGCGATGCCGAGTGGCAGGCCGAAATCGATCTTCACTTCTTCGCCATTGCGATAGGGCGCGAGGTGGCCGGCATTGGCGAAGGTGATTTGGCCGCCGGCAAGGATGCGCGCGCAAAGGCAGGTGACAAAGCCGGACTCGTGCGACTGGATCAACTGCCGGTTGAGCCGAGCGAGGAAGACCGCGGGCGAGAGGCAGTCGGAGCTGAGCGTGCGGATGGCGCCGATGGCGAGAGCGCCAGTCATGGCGGCCTTGAGACCCTTGCCGCTTACGTCGCCGATGACGATAAGCGCGGAGCAGTCGGGCTGGGTGAGGACCTGGTAGAAATCGCCGCCGACCTCGTTCGCGGGGAAGTAAGCGGTCTCGATGATGAAGCCCGGAACGGCGGGCAGCGAAGATGGCACGAGGCGCTGCTGGATCTCGCGCGCGGCGTTGAGCTCAGCAGCGGCGCGGGCCTGCTCCCGACTGACGTGGGTAAAGCGGAAGAACATGACGAAGGCGATGGCCAGAAGGAACAGGAGGTTGGCCAGATCGGTGGTGTGCAATGGAACGGGGCCCAGCGGTATCGGTTCATCAAGAAAGTCAAGCCTCTGCCAACCGAACAGAATGGAGGCGGATCCGACGTTGTAGAGTCCGACATCGAGGGCGGGGAGCAGGCTGGGGATGATCAACCAGCCGGCTTCGCGGTTGCCCTGCCTGTACCACGCAAGCAAGACGAAGGGCAGCAGGAGGGCTACGGGTGCAGTGACGATGGTCTGCACAAGGACGTAGGCGGCGAGCGTCAGACGCCCCGACCACACCAAGATGACGAGCGGCGCCGCGGCCAGCACGGCGGCCTCGTATGCACGTAAACGTGGACCGACTCGCCGCCCCACAAAGCTGAAGGTGAATTCAATCTGCGCGATCGTGAAGAGATAGATCAGAGGGTCGGCTACGAAATAGTTCACCGAGGTGGGCAAATACCCGCTTTGCTGGGGAATCCACAAGCCGTTCGAGATACCGAGGAGGAACAGATAGAGACCGAGAAAGAGATAGTCACGGTGCGACCGCTGGCTGTTGTAAAGGGCCAGCGCGGCAATTCCCGCAAGCACGAGCAGCAGATTGATGGCGACGGTTGACATCAGACTATACATTCGCTCGCTCTCGAGTGCCTGCCGCTCATAGGTGATGGCCGCGCGCCCACCGATGGTGATGCTCAGGAACAGGGGTAGGCCGTACGCCGCGTAATTGGCGGGCGCGCGCGTGCGCAGAGCAATCGCGAAGTCACCGTTCTCGCTGGTTAGATCGAAGACGCGCTCTGCGGGCCGCGTCACATCAAAGGCAGAGCGCAACCGAGGCCCTTCGACCTTCGCACCGTTCACGTACAACTCATAGGTTCCGTCGCCTGCCGAGATGAGAAGGCGCACGTTGGGATGATCGGGGCCGGCGTTGATGCGTTTGCGAAACCATCGCCAGCCGGGCTGGGCGGGGCCTACATCTTCGATGTCTACCTGCGGCCAGTGGCTGTCGTCGAATTGCGGCTGCGCCCAGCGGAGGTCGTCGCCCGCGTGGCTTGTCCAGGCTTCGTTGATCTCGGAGAGGCCGGAGCGCCACTGCGACTCCTCGATCGCCGGCGGAGGTGACGCGGCAGGCACGGCGATGGGAGCCAGGATGGCAAGAATAAAGAGAAGTCTCCTACACACGGGCAACCCCGATCGGAACGAGGGACAAGGTTAGCACAGTGATGCCGTCTTCCTGGCCGAAGTTCCGCGCGCCATGCGCGATGGATTATGCCTTTTTCATGAGAAAGGACTATCGCGATCCTGGGGACAGCGGCTAAAGTTATGTGACTTCCGGCAGCCGGTTCGTTTCGGAATGGAAGCTTGGAGGGAGGTCACATGGCCACGATTTCCGTGAATGGCGCCCGGAGGGAGGTCCAGGCGCCGGGCGATACGCCGCTTCTCTACGTTCTGCGCAACGACCTTCTCCTGACCGGTCCGCAGTTCGGCTGTGGACTGGCGCAGTGTGGAGCTTGTTCGGTCCTGATCGACGGCAAGGAAGTGCGTTCCTGCATTACGGCTCTCTCGGATGTCGGTCCCGGCCAGGAGATCACCACGCTCGAAGGCCTCCCTGCCCGGTGGGCGAAGCAAAAGGGCCTCCCTGCGGATCAAGCGAAGAACACACTTCATCCCGTCCAGCAAGCCTGGATCGAGGAACAGACGCCTCAGTGCGGGTTCTGCCAGAACGGAATGATGATCAAGGCGACGGAGTTGCTGGAGAGCAATCCGAATCCGACTCTGGAGCAGATCAAAGCGGCTTACACCACGTCCGGCATATCCCCGATTCTGTGCCGCTGCGGAACGTATAAAGCGATCATTGAGTCCGTGCAGCACGCTGCCGCGATCATGGCGAAGGGGAGGTGAGCAATGGCGAGCAAGAGCACAAATTCGATCGATGTTTTTGGCGCGACTCTTACCCGCCGTCAGTTCGTAAAGACGGGCGGCGTGCTTGCCGTGGGCATCGGCATGGTTGGCACGGCGCGTCTCAGGGGCGACACGCCCAAGATCGCAGTCGCCAGGAATTCTCTCGACCCCTCCCTGGCTAGTTCCTGGCTCGAAATCCACCCCGACAACACGGTGACGATCCGCACCGGCAAAAACGACTTCGGCCAAGGCTCGGTGTACACGGCCTACCGGCAGATCGTGGCCGAAGAGCTGTCGATGCCCTTCGAGGCGATCTGCACGGTTGTAACCGGATCGACTGACCAGACTCCCGACGGGGGTGGCTCGTTCGGCTTCCTGAACGACGGTACGCCAAATCTTCGAAAGGTGGCGGCGTATACCTACCAGGCGCTCGTCGATCTCGCGGCGACCAAACTGGGCGTGCCCAAAGACAAGCTCACCGTCAAGGAAGGTGTTGTGTCCGGCAGCGGCAAGAGTATCTCCTACGGCGATCTCATCAAAGGGCAGCAGTTGAACCTGACCATCCCCGTCCGCGGAGATCTCACCAACATCATGGGCCTGATGGTCGACGGCAACCCACCCTTGAAACCGGTGAGCGAGTACACGGTCATCGGCAAGTCGTTTCCCAGCTCCGCCATTCAGGCGAAGGTGTCTGCCAAGGCGGATTGGGCGACCGATGTGCGCTTGCCGGGGATGCTGCATGGACGGGTGGTGCATCCCAAAACGCTTGGCTCCACTCTGGTCTCGGCCGGCAAGCTCGACAAAACCAAATATCCCAATGCGCAGGTCATCGTGAAGCAAAACCTCGTTGGCGTGGTCGCGCCCACCGAGTGGGAAGCGATCCAGGCCGCGCAGCAAGTGGCCGGCGATACCAAGTGGACGGATTGGAAGGGACTGCCGGGCAGCGCAAAGCTGTACGAGTGCCTGCGGAAAGACTCCGACTGGACATCGACCCCGGTGATGAAGAGCGGCGCGGCCAAGGGCGATGCGGCCGCCGCGCTGGCGTCGGCGAAGAAGAAGCTCTCCGCCACGTACCAGCTGGCATACATGAAACATGCGCCCATTGGGCCAACCATGGCAGTCGGTGATGTCAGAGCCGACGGCATGGTGCATATCCACACGCACAATCAGAACCCGCAGGCACTGCGCGCCGAAATTGCGAAGATGCTCGGCACGGCCATCGACAAGGTGATCGTGCACGTCTATCCGGGGCCAGGACACTACGGACGGTCGAACGGCGGAAACGCCGGAGCCGAGGACGAGGCCGTGATCCTGTCGCAGGCTGTGGGTAAGCCGGTGCGGGTGCAGTGGATGCGTGCCGATGATATGCAATGGTCGACGCAATCGCCGGCGGCATTCTCAGACGTCGAACTGGCGGTCGACGACCAAGGCAAGCTTGCCGTTTACCAGGTGGACCACTATATGCCGCCCATGCAGGACGACCGGCCCGTGGGCGCCGTGCTCGCCGGGCTGCCTGCCATGTCCGCACCTGACGTCCACGGTGACTTCGTCACTTCAACGATGAACAACATATCGGACGAGTGGCTCTATGCAGAGGCTGCAAACGTGATCGAGCGCGGCCATGGCACGTTCCAGGTGGGCCAGAAGGCGTCGCCGATTGCGGTAGGCCTGCGCGATCACAGCATGCGTACCCCGGTGCAGTTCCAGCAGAACTTTCCGCGCGAACTGGCGATCAGCGAGGCCGCAGCGCTTGCGGGTGTGGATGCGATTCAATTCCGCATCGGCAATCTGAAGGAAGAGCGCGCCATCGGCGTGCTCAAAGCCGTGCGCGATGCGTCGGGCTGGGATACACGGCCCTCGCCGTGCCCGGGCGCTGCGACGACGGGAAAAGAGGCAGTCCGCGGGCGCGGCGTCTCGCTGATGCTGCGCGATGGAACGTACTGGGCCTGCGTGTGCCACATCGCCGTTATTCCTGAGACCGGCGTTATCAAGGTGGAGAAGTGCGCCCTGGCGGTCGATCCGGGAGTAATCATCAATCCAACGCACCTCAAGCGCCAGGTGGAAGGCGGCGCGATGATGGGAATCAGCATTGCACTCTTTGAAGAGGTGATGATCAACGAGAGCGGCGTTACCCAGGACGACTGGCTCAGTTATCCGATCCTCACCATGGCCGACATTCCGGAAATCAAGGTGGAGTTGATTCCCAATCCGAAGGTCGGTAAGTATGGCGGCGGCTCAGAGGCAGCCAACGCTCTAGCCGCGCCGGCAATAGCGGCGGCATTGCATGACGCAACCGGGAAAGTGCTTCGGAGGCTCCCGTTGAAACCCGCTTATGTGCTGGCCGCTTTGAATACGTAAGGGCGAAGGGATGAAGGAAGGCCGGATGGTTTTCATACCCCGACCTTCTTGACCAACTCCTGGAACCGCGGATCGTTGCGCTGATCGTCGAACGTCGGTTCAAACTTGAGCCACAGGAGCCATTCCGCCCGGTCTTCGTAACCTTTTTCCAGCCACTGGAACTCCTGCTGCGGGTCGTTGAGCGCACGGTAGACGAGAGCCACGTAGCCCGGCGATACATAGGTGTCCTTTTGCATTGCTTTCAGGGCTTGGAGCGCCTCAAGAGCTTCTGCCCGCTGCCCCGCCCTGGCCAGGCTCTCAGCCAGGCCTGCCTGGGCATACGTACTCAGCGGGTTCATTTCCAGCGCTTTTCTGAATGCCTGAATCGCCTCGGGATACTGCGCCAGCGCGTAATGGCACATGCCCAACCCCATATGCGGAATCCAGAAATCGGGAAACATCTGCATGGCATTGTGGGAGGTGAGCAGGCACTTGTCGTAATCGCGCATCATATAGTAATCCCAGGCGAGAAAGGAGTTGATTTCCGGCGACAGGGGATCAATGGTCAAGGCTTTTTGCATGGCTCCGATCGCGTCGTCGAACCGTCCCACCGAAACCAGGTACTCCGAGTATGCGAAATAGGTGGAAACGTTGCCGGGATTGAGCGCCAGCGCATTCTGGAACTCGCGCGCCGATTCGTCCAGCCTCCACTCATGGAGCAGGGCGTGCGCCAGGGCGCCATGCGCCTCGGCCAGATTGTCGTCGAAAACCAGCGCCTTTCGGGCTGCCGCCTCGGCTTTGGGCAGCGCTTCCCGCGGGGGCAGCAGCCAGTCTGATTCCGTCGTGTAGGCGTCTGCCAAACCTGCATAGGCGAGGGCATATCCGGGATCGGCGGCGATGGCGCGGTTGAAATGCTCGATCGCCTTGTGCATTCCGTCCGGCGTAAAAGTGAATTCCTCGTAGCGGCCTTCGAGATAGTCGCGATAAGCCTCAATATTCTCCGTGTAATGGCGCTCGAGGCGAAGTTTGTCCTCGCTGCCCAGGTGGACAGCCAGCGCCTGGGCCACTTTTTCCGAAATCGAGTCCTCCACCGAAAAAACATTGGTGGCGCTCTCGTCGAAGGTCTGCGCCCACAGCGTGCGCCCGCCGTCCACCTGCACAAGTTGTACGGTGACGCGCACGCGGTCGGCGCTCTTTTGTATCTTGCCGGTGAGAACGGTGTCCACGCCCATGGCGCGCGCCGCCTGCAAGGGGTCCTGTTTGGGGTCGGAATAGCGAATCGCCACGTCGGTGGGCCGCACCGGAAGCTGGCGGATGTTACTCAGCTTGGTGATCACCGCATCCGCCATTCCGAGTCCCAGGTGGTCGGGGTCGTCGGTCCCGGCGAGAGGCTGAAACGGCAATACAGCGAGAGAGTGTCCGCCATGGCCGGCGCCGGCTCGCGTCTTCAGAAGATAACCCAATGCGCCGGCGCTCAATACGACCACCAGTGCGATTCCCACCAGGACCCATGTGGACGTGCGCAGGCCGGCGTTCGTTCTTACGGCTGGCCCCGACTCTTCTTGCAGCTCGCGGGGGGCCGCATCTGTCGCCGGCGCCGGCTCAGGAGGCCCAACTTCGCGGACCCCGCAAACAAACTGATAGCCCTTACCGGGAAGGGTAGCAATAAACTGGTTCTCCCCGGGAGTCTCTCCCAGAACCTTGCGGAGGGCCGAGATGTTCTGGGCCAGGTTTACCTCCTCGACGAACGTGTCCGGCCACAAGGCTTTCATCAACTCGTCCTTGGACATCACTCGAGCGCGGTTACGGACCAGCACTACCAGCGTCTCAAAGGCCTTCGAGTTCAGGCGCAGCGGTTCGCCGCCGCGGCTGACCACGCGCCGCGTTGCGTCCAGACGAATCCCGTCAAACTCATATAACTCATTGGTATTCATTGATATAGGCACGCGGTAAGCTGGCGCCCCGGGGGGAATTCAAAACATCCTAACAAATCCTAACCACCGCTACAAGACATTTGCCCAAGCCCTGGTCGATGCTCCCGGTCGTCGGGCCTCTGCGGTTCTCGCTTCCCCGCAATTTCAATCAGCCCGTTCCCAAAGGAGAATGCATCATGATCACGCTCAGCAACCACCCTGCTTCCACCCAGCGGCTCCCGTTTACCCGGATCCTGACTTTAACCCTGCTTGTCTGCGCCGGCGTGGTGACGCCTGCCTTCGCGAAGTGTTTCCAGGATCTGCGACCGTCTCTGGCTACCCCCGCTTCGTCGCGGGCCGTCATTCCTTCTCTCGACGCCATTGCCGCATCCAGCGCTCCCGCCGCTTCGGCGTCGATCGTGGGCTTGTGGAAGGCGACCTTTATTTCCGGCGGGCAGGTCGTAGACGTCGGTTTTGATGTGTGGCACTCGGACGGAACCGAAATCCTCAACGACTACACAAATCCCATCGAGGGCAATGTTTGCCTGGGGGTGTGGAAGCAGACGGGACCACGGACCTACAAGCTGAAGCATCCCGCCTGGCTGTTCGACGGGACGGGAGCATTGCTCGGCACGGCGATGATTCACGCAACCGTGACGCTCAGCGCCGACGGCAACAGCTATGCCGGTTCGTATACCTACGACATCTACGACACGTCCGGCGCCTTTGTCGAGGAATTTCCCGGCGAACTGAAGGCCACCCGGATCATCCCCGATTGAGCGTCGGATCACCGAACGGGAGAGAGAGGTACCATCTCTCCCCCAGTCCCGTTCAACTCAACTCCAAGATGAGGGTCCCATGAAACGGCTAAGAAGCACGATCTGTTTTGCGCTGCTGGTTCCATTGGCGGGTGGATGCGGGCGGACGGTCAACACCGTGGCCGAAGTTCAGGCTATTCGCGATACAGAAGCAAAATGGAACCAGGACTTCACGGCCCGTGATGTGGAGACCCTGGTCGATCACTATACCGATGACGCCGTTCTGATGGTGCCTGGGATGCCTCCGTCTGTGGGCAGAAAAGACATTCGCAAAACCCTTACCGGGATGATCGGGGATCCCGCCCTTTCGCTGAAGTTCAGCGCAGCCCGCATCAACGTCTCGGCATCCGGCGATCTCGGCTATTCGCAGGGATCCTACCTGATGACCATGACCGATCCAAACACGAAGAGAGTGGTCCATGATTATGGCAGCTATGTGACCACCTACCGGCGCGAGGCAGACGGCGCATGGAAAGCGGTGACCGACATCGCCACATCCGAAGCGCTTCCGCAGAGGGTTCATCCTTCGTCGTAGCCTGGCACTTCGCCAGTTGCACATGGCTAGCCCCGATACAAGAAGGCCATCTGCCGCTCACTGATCCGCCTGGGCATCCGGCGCAATGCCGCGTTGCGCAGATTCGCCAGCCAGGGAGAGGTGAGATGGGCCATCTTTCCCAGTTGCCACGACATATTCACGATCTTCGTTGTCCGCGGCCGGCGGCGCCGGTCGAATTCAAGAAAGGATCGTGGCAAAGAAGCAGTCTCCTGTAGGCATCGCGATAACATTGCGGCGTCCTCTACTGCCTGTCCTGCTCCTTGCCCGAGGTTCGGCGTGGTTGCGTGGGCAGCATCGCCGAGGAGAAGCACGCGACCGTGAGCAAAGGTCTTCACCGGTTTGATGTCCAGGATGTCATTCCAAAGCAATCGATCCTCAGGCGTTCGAGCGAGCAATTCCGGAACTGGCGACGAGAAAGCGGAGAATTGACGCTGCAGATCGGCGATCCTCCAACTGCTAAACGCCTGATTAGCCGGGACCGGGCTGTTGGTGCAGGCATACCAGTACACCTGGCCGGCAGCCAGGGGAACATATCCGAAGCGATCAGCTCCTCCCCAGAACTCGAAAGAACGCCCCGCCGGGAGGTTGAGTGCGGAAGCCTCCGCGATTCCTCGCCAGCACGTGTATCCCGCGAAGCGTGGAAGGCTTCCGGGAAATACCTGCAGACGCGCGCGGGAACGAATGCCATCGGCAGCCAGCAATCCGTCCGCAGTCGCCGTGACGTTGCCTGCAAAGCATGCCGTTACCTGCTCGCCGTGCTGCTCAAAGCGCTCAAAGACCGAGCTCAACTGCACCGTACCGTCCGGCAAATGCTCCAACAGAATCCGCTGCAGGTCAGCCCGATGAATGGCAATGTTGCTGAACCCCGACGGCTGGGTGAACTTCAGGGTGTCCATCTCTGAGAGGGGCGCGCCGTTTGCCTCGCACACGATCGTGCGTGAGATTTCGCTGCCTGCGGCTTTGACCGCATCATGGATCCCCAGCGCATGGAGAGCCCGCATGGCATTGGCTCCCAGTACCACTCCCGCGCCCGCTTCGCGAAACTCTGGCGCAGCCTCAAAAACGCGCACTTCGTAACCCGATCGGATGACCGCGATGGCGGTGGTCAAGCCGCAGATACCGCCGCCAAGCACAATGAATTGCATCTTCGCCGGCGTCCTTTCGGGTTACTCCTGGCGGCCTGTCGGAATACAGCCAATCTCTCATGAACAACATAACGCAGATATGCGACCAGCAAAAGTTGTTCGCACGCATTGAGAGTTTCCAGAGCGACCCTGGGCGAGTATGATTCACACTCATTACCGTCGTGTGGTCGGAACCTGGGAGGGACAAACATGCTTCGTATTCCTTTTCTGCTTTTGGTGGTCGCGGCCGCCCAGGCCGCAACGCCCGTTTTCAAGGCATCGTTTGACAACCCCCAGGAGAGCTGGACTGTGGACCGCGGTTCTGCGGTGCTCGATTCCAGCGTTCTGTACGAGGGGCACAAGTCCATCCGCGTGGAAAGGGGACCCGATTCACAAAATGCATGTGTCCGCCTGGGCCCGGTGTCCCTCACTACCGGCAAGCGCTACGAGTTGAGCGGATGGATTCGCACCGAAGACCTGGAGGTGCGCGACGTGGACCGCACCCCCATCGCCGTCGGTGCGGCGTTGGGCATGGCATCGATGCCGTTTGACGTCCATTCCGCGTCCCTGGGAGGAACGCAGCCATGGACCCGCGTCTCGCTCAAGTTTGTCGCCAGCCGCAGCCAGGACCAGGTTTTGCTGATGGTGGGCAACGGCGGGTCGTTTCATGGCAAGGCGTGGTTTGAAGGGGTACATCTGGACGAGATTCCGTCTTCCGGCGATGAATGGCCGGCACGGGACGCCGTGCAGACGTTCGGCCCGGCGTACCGCTATCCTGCGGCGGGGTGGATTTATCTCCACATCGAGGGCCAGCCCTACGAGCGCGGATATCAACACGGCCACTTGATGGCGCGGGAGATTCCCGAATATCTGGGAAGGTGTGCCGCTCTTCTGGGTTCGAAAGATCATTGGGATGACTACCGCACCACGGCGAATGCGCTGTTCCTGCGCGGATTCGACCGGGAGATCCTGGAGGAGATGCGGGGTATAGCCGACGGGGCCTCCGACGCGGGTGCGCGATGGAAAGACCGCCGGGTCGACCTTCTGGATATAGCCGTGGCCAACACAACGGTGGAGATGGGCGAACTTGCGATGGCCGTGTCCGCCACACCCACGGGCCTGGAAGGAATGAGCTTCGATGCGCCACCCTATTCCGATCGCAAGCGCGATTCGGTGAAGGATCATTGCAGCGCCTTTGCCGCCACCGGGCCAGCCACCCGCGACGGCAAGATGGTGATCGGTCACGTCACATGGTGGCCTTTGACCCTGGCCGAACAAACCAACGTCATGCTCGACATCAAGCCGGCATCGGGGCGCCGCATGCTGATGCAGAGCTATCCCGGAGGCATTGAAAGCGGCACCGACTGGTATCAGAACGATGCAGGCGTGGTGTTGACCGAGACCACCATCGATCAGACGCCGTTCAATCCCGCCGGCACTCCGGTTGCGTTCCGCGCCCGCATGGCGATTCAATACAGCGACAATATCGACGACGTGGTTCGCATTCTCAGCACGCAGAATAACGGCCTGTACACCAATGAATGGATCATGGGCGACGCCAAGACAAACGAGATCGCCATCTTCGACCTGGGTACCAACCACACCAAGCTGTGGCGCAGCTCAAAGAACGAGTGGTTCGGCGATACGCCGGGTTTCTACTGGGGCAACAACAACGCCAAGGACCTCAGCGTCCGGCTGGAAGAATACCCTGACCCCAAGGGCGATCCGAATTTTATCCCGTACGTGCCCGGAGTACGGGATACAGCCTGGCAGCAACTCTATCAAAAGCACCGGGGCCAGATCGACGAGCAGTTCGGGTTCCTTGCGTTTCGCACCGCGCCGCTGGTGGCGGCGGCCACCATGGATGCGAAAGTGGTCACCGCGGACATGGCCTCGCACATGATGGTCTGGGCAGCAATCGGGCGTCCCAACCAGCGGGAATGGCTGCCCAACAAGAAGTACGATTTCGCCGGCGACGACGGTCTGTATCCGTCGGGTTATTACCTGTTCGGCGCTCAGCCCAGCGCAACGTTGCGCAGCTCGATCGAGCAAAACGAGAAGCTGAGAATGACTGATTCGCCTCGAGCGGAAATAGCGAAGAAAATACCGGCCTCAAACAAGCCGCACTATGAAGAGCGTCTTTGGCAAGGATGGGTTTTACCGGCTTCAGACAGCGACACCTGGTTCGTGGCCGGCGCAGCTGAATACCACCATGTGCTTCAGTCAAGCGACGTCGACGAGGCAATGAATGCCCAGCGAGCGATCTGGCGCAGCCTGCAGGCAAGCGCAGCGACTCCGCTCGACCGATATCGGCGGGAGCGGTCGCGCGGCGTCCTTTTTCTGGACTCTCTCCGCCTGAGGATGGGCGACGACGAGTTTCTGAAAGTGATGCGCGACTATTTCGCGGCCAATACGACGAAAACCGTGACCGCCGAGTCTTTCCTCGAAAAGACAGGGCTGACGCGGGCGGCGGCGCATCTGGAGGCAATCGAGCCGCCGGAAGGTCCGATGTACCTCGTCAACGACATCTGGCGCCGCTTGCCGTCGGCCGCCATTGTTTATGGAACACTGCGCGATGCGGGCGCCAACCGCTTCGCGGCGGAACAACTGCAGAACAAGTTTCTGAATGGCTACGAGAGCGAGGTTCCGGTCTACAAGGATTTCGAAGTCTCTGACGATCTGTTGCGGCACCGCGACGTGGTGTTTGTAGGGAGGCCAGAAGCCAATTCGGCCCTCGCACTGTGGTCGGCGCGCCTGGGCCTCGATTATGAAGGGGCGAGCTTCAAGATCGATGGCGACGCGCATGCATCAGAACGCGAAGCGCTCATTTTCGCCGCCGAGAACCCGCTCGATCCTGCCCGCATGGTGGTCGTTCTGGCCGGGAACGATGCTCTCAGCACCGTCAAAGCGCAAAATACCGAGCTGACCAGCCATCAATACATCGTGTTCCGGGATGGCGATCGCCCGGTGAAGGGTTTTCTTGCGCCGGGGAAGTCGTCCGTACAGCGCGCGCGTGCCGGCAATTGAGATTGAGAGCGCGGTTTTCCGGGCATTTTCATCCACGGTTACAGTGTGAATCCCATCTTGTGCAGGAAATTGCGCGCAGGAGATCGGATTCGGCTAGCTTGAGCAGCCAGTTTTCCATGGCAACAGGCACCACCGCTGATCACTGACCACTACCTGCTTCTACTTGATCTCCCTGCCCTGTCCCAGCCACCACGCCTTGGTGTATTTCCAGTGAATGTACACGGAGTGGTTCACGTGCAGCAGCAGTCCTTCGCGGCCGTCCAGAAATCCGAGCCGGAAAAAGTAGTTGTAGATAAAGGTCGCCGCGGGGTTCAGCACTGCGTTCCAGACGAACGCCGGAAGCGATCGGCTGTGTCGCCCTTTGGCGTGCAGGAGGTGCGCAATCTCGGTACTGTAGCGGTTCATGTGCTCGAGATACACGCCCATGGTGGGATATGCGTAATGCAGCATGTCGTGCTTCAGCCTGCCCCGCTTCCCCTCGAACTGCGGTGTCGAGTGCGGCCCCGCGCCTTCGCTCAGCCGCGCCGCGCCACGCTTGAACAGCCGCAGCTTGAGATCGGGGTAGAATCCGCCATGCCGGATCCATTTTCCGAAGATCAGATTCAGCCGCGGTATCCAGTAGGCGCCGTACTTCGGCTCGCCGTCCAGCATCCCCTGAATCTCCTTTTGCAGTTCCGGCGTGAGCACTTCATCGGCGTCGAGAAGAAGAATCCAGTCCGAGGTGCACTGGTCGAGCGCCACGTTCTTCTGCTCGCCGTGGCCGCCGAACGCGTGATACATGGTCTTGGCCCCGAACAATCGCGCGATCTCCAGGGTGCGGTCGTGCGAGCCCGAATCGACCACCACGATTTCGTCGGCCCACTTGACACTTTCCAGCGTACGCGGCAGATTGGCCTCCTCGTTCATCGCGATCATGGCCACAGATAAGGTTTTGCACATTTGTCCGCAGGATAAACCACACGACAGGGGTCAGGGTTCGGGGATCAGTGGTCAGCCCCGGTTGCTGACGCCAGGCGCTTGAATACGGGATTGCGTGGGGATATGATTGTCGCGCCAGCCTGCAGGGGGAATGCAGCAATATGGCGTCAGGGGTTTCCCGGCGCGGTGTTCTGATTCTGTGTCTGAAATTCCGGCCTCACAGTCGTGTCCACCCGGATCCTGGCCGTATTGGTTTCAGATAACTCACCGGAGGCATCATGACACTATCCCAGAGGAGTTTTGCTCTCGCGGCACTCGCCCTGCTTGCCCCTGCCGCATTGGCGCAAGCCGACAAAGGCACTTTCGATCCAGCCACCCGGGTTTATACCTCGCAGAACTTGAAATTCTCCATCAAGGTGCCTGATGGCTGGCAGCCCAGCCCCGCAACCACTGCCGTCGAGAGCTACTTCGATAAAAAGGGTAACGAGGATATGGGAGCCTGCGTCAGCACTCTGGATGCGGGTACACCTTTGGCCGCCGAGGTGGTTGTCCACCACATCGACCTGAGTCAATTCAAGAGCACATCGGACCAAATGACCACCCAGGCTGGCTGGCCTGCACGCCGCATCGACGGAACTGCGGTCTCAGAAGGGCAGAAACTGGTGGTGTTCACAATCTCCATCAAGCCGGGCGAAAAGGCGGAGATCATTCAGTTGAGCATTTGGGGCCCTCCTGACGACATGAGTGGGGAAGCGGTGCGCAAGGAGGTCGACCTGCTGCTATCGAGCCTTAAGCCCACACCGTAGCTAACCTGGTTCTGTGCCGGCCTATTGGGATGAGCCGAATTGGATGCTCCCGCCGTAGGATTCCACAAGCTGTTTGAAAGCCGGCAACGATTGCCGGAAGTCCGAGTCGTTTTTGGCGCTCAATGTGATGGTCCACACGCGCCCCACGTCGGGAATATAGGCCACCCGTTCGAACGCATTATGATCCTCGCCGCTCTGGAACGAATAGACGCTCGCCGTCTCTTTGTTTTGGGTGGTCAGCGGATCTTCGCGCCGGGCAATTCCGTTCTTGAAATGCTCTTTGAACCCGGCAATATCGGACTTTATGTAGGAATCGACATCCTTGTCCTCCTGCCCGGCGCCAATCAGAGCGGCGCTGATATACATCCAGACGACGGCGTTTCCCGCCTTTACTCCCTTGGGCAGGAAAAACGCCAAGCCGGGTCCTTCGTTCTGTTCCCAACCGGCCGGTGTGTCGACGGCAAGCATCCCCGCGGCCGTCGGGATCATTTGGTGCGGGGTGTCCGGGGATTTCTTTGGAGGCTGCGCCGCTGAAACAGACGCGATCGGGAGAAGCAGCGCAAGGGCAATGAACTTGTATGCGCCCACAGACACATTCGGACGAAAATGCGGCAGCATATTGGCTCCAAATCGGTCAGCTGAAGGTTGCCCTCGATTATAGACAGGACGCTGCCTCTACGCCACGCGAGCCCAAGCCGATCCCGCCGCGCCCGTGTTAGAGTGAAAATCTCCACGGGGGTGACCATGGCGGCTGGAATTCAGCTACCCGGAAACAACGAAACTATCGATCTGCAGCAGCAGGTCTTCCGTTTACAGGCGCTGCTCGAGGCATCGCGCCAGGTGCACTCAACCATCAAGGAAGAGGAGGTTCTGGAGTCGGTGCTGCGCATCGTGGTGCGCGAACTGGAGATGGCCGGGGCGGCGTTTCCCGGCAACGGCCTCGCCTATGGCGCCGCGATCGAGTCTATTCCCGTGAATCCGGCTCCGTCAGACCAGATCAAAAACGGCCAGTCGGACGAGTCCGCGATGCTGCCCGTGTTCCCGCTTACCGATCGGGAAGGAAAGCGCATGACCGAGCTGGTGGTGGCCACACCCGAGGGCCGTCCGCTCACCATCTACGAGGCTGACTTCCTCGAAGGCCTGGCCCTGCAGGCCGCCGTGGCGCTTGAAAATGCGCGCAACCACAAGCGCAATGTGGAGTTTGCCCGCGTGCAGCAGGACCTGGACGCGGCCCGCGCCATCCAGCGCTCGCTGCTGCCGCACGAACTTCCCCGGATCGAGGGCTACTCGGTGGGGTTCCGTACCATCACCTGCTACGAGGTGGGGGGCGATTATCTCGACATCGTTTCCCAGCCCGACGGCAGCGTGCTGATGGTCGTCGCCGACGTGGCCGGCAAAGGCATGGCCTCGGCCCTCATGTCCACCATCTTCCGCTCCGCCTTCCGCGCCATGGCTGTGAGCGGCCCGCCGCTGGACGAGCTGGTGACGCGCATGAACCTGCACCACTGGCAGGAAGGCGAGGAAGCCCGGCGCCGCTACGTAACCGCTATCTTCATGCGTCTCTATCCCCAGAAAGGCGAAATCGAGGTGGTGAATGCGGGTCATAATCCGGGAATCGTGATCCACCCGGATGGCAGTGTCTGCCTGTTTGACGCCGTGGGAACCCCGCTGGGTCTTATCCCCGGCATGCGCTATACCATCGAGCGCTGTCCCTTCGCCCCCGGGTCGCGGCTGCTGTTCTACACGGATGGCCTGACGGAAGCCTTCCGCGGGGATGAAGAATTTGGTGCGGAACGACTTATGGCCAATTTTTCTCAATCCCAATCCACCCAGGCCGATGATATTCTCGATGCATTGTGGACAGCTATCGGCGATTTTGTTGAAGGCGGCCCGCAGGGGGACGACATGACAGCATTGGCGCTTTGCCGCGCAGCGGAGATGCCGGCATGAGCGACGCCAAGGCGGCGGGGGCCAAACCGACGACCGTCGAGGTGCGCCTGCCCTCCCGTCTGGGCTACGAGAAGGTGGCCATGAGCACCGCCGCCGCGGTGGCCAAACTGATGGGCTTCCGCGAAGACCGGGTCGAAGACCTGAAGACTGCCGTGGCGGAGGCCTGTATCAATGCCATGGAACATGGCAATCGATTGAACGAAGGGCTGTCGGTCGGCGTAGTACTTTCAGCGGGCGCCGGGTCGCTGGAGGTCAAAGTCATCGATGACGGCAAGGGGATGAAGGGCCCGCCTCCCAAGGTCGACATCGACCGCAAGATTCACGGCGAAGAAGACCCCCGCGGCATGGGCATGTTTCTCATCCAGGCCCTGGTGGACGAAGCCGAGTGGGTCGCAGGTGCAAATGGGAAAGCCAGTTACGTCAGGCTGGTGATCCGGCTGGATCCCCCATCACAGTAGAAATTTCTACGGAGACGATTGATCGTGCAGAGCGAAACCAAGTCGCGTGTAGACCAGCTAACTTCCCCGGCCGGCCACCCGGTCAGTGTCCTGCGCTTTGAGGGCGACATCGCCAGCACATCGAAGGAGGCCGTGCTGGGAACCTACCAGGCGCTGCCTAAGCAATCGACGAAACTCATTCTTCTGGACTTTTCCAAGGTTGATTACATCAACTCCAGCGGCATCGCCCTGGTGATCCAGTTGCTCATTGAGGCCGCCAACGCCGGCCAGAAGGTGTTCGCCTACGGACTGTCGCCGCACTTCACCAAGGTGTTTACCATGGTGGGGATTACCAAGTACGCCGGCCTGTTCCCGGGACAGCAGGAGGCGCTGGCGGCGCTGTAAACGAATGGCCGAAGCCAAACCGGTCGCTGCTCGGGGAATTACCCAAACCTCTGTCATCCTGAGCGGAGTTGATCGCACACCGGGGCCCCGGCGACAGGTCTTCGTCGCTGGGGTGGTCACGCGATCAACGCAGTCGAAGGATCTGCGGTTGCTCCTGGGGATGGGCGTATGGCTAGAAGTGCCAGGTCAATCCGGTGGCGAGGCGCAGATCGTTCTGGGTGCTGAAGCCGGTGGTTCCAATCTGGGTGCGCACGAACTCGATGTCAATCGGGCGAATGCCAAATCGCTTGGTGAGGTAAAAGTTGAGGCCCCCGCCGGCCTGGACGGCAAGTTCGCTGGCGCTTGTCGCACCATTTGAAAACCTGGTGTTAAATCCGTAGGCAACGCCGACCAGACCCTGGCCGAAGAGTTGAAGACGCCGCTGATCCTCGGCCCTGGCATGTCTCTTCCAGGCCTGGAAGGTGTAGCGCGGGCCAACCACCCAAGATATCCTGTTTTCGTCAGTTGAGGGGAGATAGTCGGCAGAATGATCGCCGGTCACGCTGGCCGCAATGCCGAAGCCCCTCCAGAAAGTTGCCGCCACGTCCAGTCCCCCGCCCTTCAACCAGAAGCAGCACAGGCTGGGATCCGGCTTCGATCGCTCACCGGCAAATGTTACGCCCAGGTCCACTGAAACCTTTGGCAGTTGAAACGGCTTCTGGTTCGGCTGGCCCCAACAGGTGACGCCAGCCGCCATGCATGCGCTAGCCAGGAACAGTCCCCCGCGAATCAGAACACGCATCTCTAGCCTTCCTTGTTACTCAACCGTGAAACAGTAAACAGACCTCACGCGTGTAAGCGCCACGCGTGTAAGGCGCTTGATACTATGCGATGTCTGTTTTTAGAGACGGCTGCTAGAGGCTAACGTAAGCAACTTCAGCGAATGGCGAGGCCATCCGCGAGCGCGATGATCTGGATGCCGAGCTACTTCCGGTATTCCCCGTCCGCGCTGTCATCCTGAGCGGAGTTGATCGCGCATGCGATCAACGCAGTCGAAGGATCTGCGGTTGCCTTTCGAAATCTGGGAGCGTGATTACTTCCGAATCGGCCACGACTCGGGAGCTTGAGTTGTGAAGGGGTGTACTATCGAATCTTCGAGAAGCCCAACCGGAGATTCGGATCGGATGGAGATGTGGGGTGAGTTCTGCCGTGATTGTTTGGATTTCGCTCCTTGCACTAGGTTCATTGAGTTCTGTGACATCTACCCTGCTCACGTGGGTAATGGTGAGCGAGGTAAACCGAAAGCGTGACGTACGCTCCCAAATGTCGCCTAGTGCCTCTCCGGTTCGCGTGTTCAAGGAGTACAGAACTCTTTACCCGCAAGGCTTCCATGCGAAAGCACTCCTTGCCTCTATCAGCCTGACTGCGATTGTGTTTCTTGCGCTGGTTTGTGTATTGCTCTTCGGGATCCACGGCGCTCCATCGAGATAGTTGAAGCGGCACGTCAGCGGATTCCGAGCGAATGACCGCCGACTCCCTCGAAAATCACTCAGGATGCCGATTCATGCATGAGCGGATTCGTGGTCGTGACACGGAGGTCATAACCAAACTTGCGAAGTTGCTTGGCCAGGGATTGAGCCCGATAGATGAGTAGCTTCGGTTGGTACGAGATGCCCTGCTCGATGTAACGGACTCCTTCGTGGAGGATCTTCCAGACGAGGCGACAGAGTCGATGGGCGATGGCCCAGATTGCAGATTGATACCCCAGCCGGGGCAACAAACGCCGGAAAACCGCCTGAAAATGGGTGCCCTTGCTTCGGGCTGCGGCGTGGGCGACTTGATTGAGTATTCGCCGCATGTACTTGTTGCCTTTCGCGGAGCGACTGCTGCGGTTCTCCCCGGCGCTCTCTTCTTTCCCGGGACAGGTTCCAACCCAGGAAGTAAATTCCGCCGCAGATGGAAAGGTTTCGGCTGTTACCCCTACCTCAGCGATGATTTGCTGTGCGGAGTCGATGCCGAAACCGGGTACTTCGGCCAGGCGGACGACCGCATCCTGATGTGGTCTCATGGCTTGGGCGATCATCGTGTTGAGTACGGCGATCTGATCATTGATCTGGCGTAGCCGTTCAAGCTGCAAGCCGAGCATTTGCCGATGCACAGGATGAGATTCACCCGTCAGAGCTTCGATCAGTTGTTCCTCGCTGCACTTCAGCCGTTCGTCACCCAACGACGCAAGGTTCTTCGGATCGGTCTCGTTTAACGCCAGGGCATGCAGAATGCGAAGGCCGCTCGCCCCGAAAAGATCGGCCACCACGACCGACAGCTTGATGCGCATCTCTTCCAAGAG
The DNA here is from genome assembly GCA_963720105.1 of uncultured Acidobacteriota bacterium. GTDB lineage: Bacteria > Acidobacteriota > Terriglobia > Terriglobales > Acidobacteriaceae > Telmatobacter. The sequence continues at coordinate 30,435 of CAVREL010000082.1, forward strand.
GCACTCGATCTGGCTATGCAGGCGCACCCGGTCCCGTATCAACTGCAGTTTCATTCGGGCCAGGTTGCGCCACATGCGCTGTTCTCCTCCGGGCACGAAACTCAGGATCAACTCCTCGGCGATGAACCGTCGCGCCAACCGCTCCGCATCCTTGAAGTCATGCTTTCGCCCTCGCGGAGCGCGGTTCGAAAATGCTTGCGCCAGGTGCAAACTCATGTGCGGCTCTAGTTCCAGCCACACCGATCGCCAGTATTGCGCGGTCGATTCCATTACCGCCTCCACCACACCGCGTTCCCGCAGCCATGTCGCCAGATGGTGCAACTCCGTGGGCATGGTGGAAAATCGCCGCCGCTCTGGCTTCTGCCCAGGTGCGGCTCCATCCAGCACCACTACCATCAAAACCTTCTTGTGAACGTCGATCCCTGCAATCTTGTCTGACATCGCTTCCTCCGGGCGTGGAGCGGCAGGAAGCGTGAACGAAGACATGACACACCCTCACGTGCTACCAGTCCATTCCGAGATGGCCGGCGTCACACAAATTGGTCCATAACACGCAACCCAGACCAAACTCTTCCACGGCCTCAACTAATCCAGAGTCGGCTCGGCCTTTGCCGTCCAGCGCCCGTTCGATGGTAACGCTTCGGCTCTAGCCGATTTTCATCCATATAGGTGGGTCGAAGACCCATGCATAACTCTTCCCTTTGCCAGAGTTTCGCCTGGGTCAGCCATGTCCCCTCTATCGCCGCTAAGGAATCATGTGACGCCGACACTCTATCCGCGCGTCGCGCTCACGATGTAGTAACCCAGCGGACCTACCGGATAACCCACCAACGGCAGCAGGATCGGCGCCAGGACATTGTTCCAGCGGGCGCGCGTCATCTTGCGGCGTCCAAACAGAACATCCGTGATCAGGAACTTGAGCGTCACCCAGGGCACGTGAAGGACTGAAGGCGCAACGCGCGCCTGCATTCGCTCCACGACGATATCGCGGAAGCCGACGCGCTCGAGTTCCCCCGTGAACGGGCAGATTTCGCCCAGCGTATCGATCACCCAGCATTCGCACAGCTTGCGAAAGATGGCCTTCTGCGGTCCGCGAAGTTTACCCGGGCCGAGAAAACCATCGGCGACCACTAGGCGGCCTCCCGGGCGCAACAGGCGGTGGCACTCCCGAAGAAACGCCGGCTTATTGGCGCCCATCGCATAACAACTGCTTTCAATGGCGTAAACCGCGTCGAATGATTCCGCCGGATAGGCGGTGTGTTCATAATCTCCCAACCCAATCCTGATTCCGGCAGCATCCGGGCTGGCATGGTTTAGCTCTTGGGCGCGCTCACGTTGCCATGGAACCAGGGTGATTCCATGCAGGTCGGCTGACGGATGACGACGCGCGATACTGCGCAGGGTCGCGCCCAGACCGCAGCCCATGTCCAAAACGCGCGCAGACGGGCTGTCGTTGAGTTGCAGCCGGTGTAGCACCTCCGCGTTCATCTGCTCCAGCAGGGATTCGCGATCCAGAGGGTTTATGCCCCGGCGGTAGAAGCCGAAATGCATGTTAAACGCCGGACTCCAGGCGGCGTAGTCCGGGCCTGCCTCCTCGTAATAGCGCTGAAAGCGGTCGCAGGCGTCTGCCGCAGGCGCGGCGGGCACTGCCAGAGCGCCGGACATCAGTCCAGCCTGCGCCGGCGCGATTTGGGCAGAACGCGGGTGATGCCGCTTCCGATGCTGATAAGGGAGTGCAGGGCCGCGGGGGGCAGTTTCTTGATCTGCGCATACCATGCGTGAAGTTCCTCCAGGAAAACCTGCATGGAAGTGATGCGGGCGATGACCACGGGCTGGGCTGGGCGCTCGGCCCGGGCTTCACTGATGCAGCGCCGAAGCATGTTCATGGTCGGAACGATCTCTCTTTCTACCCGCTGCTCCACCACCGTGAGGAAGAGCGTCCACACGTCCGAGGAGGTTCGGAAGAAGTCGCGGCGATCGCCCATCCGGCTTTCGACCTGCACCAGGTTCCAATTCTGGAGTTCCTTGAGGCTGGTGCTGACGTTGGATCGGGCGACCGAGAGAATATCCGCGATTTCTTCGGCGGTGAGCGCTTCGGGAGACAGGTAGAGCAGCGCATGCACCTGGGCGACGGTGCGATTGACGCCCCACCGTGTGCCCATTTCGCCCCAATGCAGGATGAACTGCCGGGCGGAATCGCCGAGTGTAGCCATGTGCTTATTATATCAGAACTTTCTGTCAATACAGAAATGTCTGATAGATATGATCTATCGAGCCAGTGGGCATGGACGGATGTTCTGTTCAAACGAGCCTGAACTTTGATCTATCTGCTCTAGGCCAAATGCTGAGTTGATGTGTCCGCACGATCGCTCTCTAAACAAGGCAGGCTTCTAAACGGTCTCACCAGAAGGGTTCACCCCACCAAAAAGCAAGAGGGCCTTTTCTTGATCGCGCTGAATTGAAAGATGTTATCGGCAGGTCTCTTTTGCAGATAATTATGGTTCTTTGGAGCATAATGACCACAATGCCAAGGAAAGATATGTAGCGGGCTTCGTGAATGTGTTCGCTGCGGGGAACCAAAGTCACCCCCGAAGGTACCGTGAGCACCCAACCCCCCTCCCCCCAATGCACCGTTTTTGGTGCACTGCTTCGATAAGCTGCTCCTAAATCCTTCTATCCAGACACTCTGTGGGTAAGTCATTTGCCAAGAGAAAGTTGCAGCCAAATTCCTGCCGTAACCTGCTGAATCTGGGAAACTTCCTTACAGAGTCCGGGGAGGGGGAGGGGGCGGAGGTCCGGACCGGGCACATGGCTGACAGAACAGACCGGCTCTCATGAGCCGGAGGAAGCCAGCATCTCTTCCTGCGCCACCTGCACGTTATTCCTTCCCCTGGCCTTGGCGCGGTAAAGAGCCTGATCCGCGGCTGCCACCAGCTCGCCGGGAGTGCTCCAGCGATCGTGGGATGCCGTGGCCACTCCTGCGCTGATGGTAAGGAAGGGGGCAACCGGCGATGCACGGTGGGGCAAGCGAAGGCCGGCCACTGCCGTTCGCGCCGCTTCGGCGATGCGGAGAGCGTCGGCTGCAGTGGTTTCCGGAAGGATCAGGGCAAACTCCTCGCCGCCAAAGCGGGCGACGGTGTCGATCTGCCGCCGGGCGATGCGCGTCAATTCGTTTCCCAGCAAAATCAGGTATTCATCGCCGCGGCGGTGGCCCTCGGAGTCGTTCAGCGCCTTGAAATGGTCAGCATCGAGAATCACCAGTGAAGACGTGGAAGTGCTCCTCGTCAGGCGCGCGCACTCCTCGGAGAGTTTTTCGTCAAACACCCGGCGGTTGGCGACCCCGGTGAGCGGATCCAGCGTCGAGAGCCGAAACAGCTCTTCGTTGGCGTCGCGAAGTTCCCGGGTCTTCTCGTCCACAATGCGCAGCAACTCGCGTTCCCGCTTCTGAGCTCCGAGAACCCTGAGCCTGAGGACGATCAGAACCACAATGAGAGGAACCAGCCCGCAGATGCCAAGAAACCACCAGCGCAGATACCAGGGACTGAGAATGCTGAATGCGAACTCCGCGGTCCCGCGACTCTGCCGGCCTTCGCCATCCTGGGCCTGGACTTCGAGCCGATACTTCCCCGGCGCCAGCCTGGCAAACTGCAGTTTCTCTCTCGATGGTTTCGGTCCATCCCGGGTAGCCACCCTCGAGCCGGTAGCGAAACACCACTCCGTTCTGCCGCAGAGCGTTCAAAGCCGAGTAGCGAACGTCAAAAGAACCCGATTCGCTTCCGAACGCCGGATCGCGCCGATTGGAGATATCGGATTTCCCCATCAGGATCCGGGTAAATACCACTTCGATGGGCACATCGTACGCACCTTGCGCCCGGGGCTTGAACCGCGAGAGTCCGCCGCTGGTCCCGATCCACAAGGACCCATCCGGTCCTTCCGCAAAGCCGCCCAGATCGCAGTCGTCCCACGCCAGGCCATCGGTCATATCGTAGTGGCTCCAGCGCCAGCCGTCCCACATATCCAGGCCGTGTTCGGTGCCCGCCCAAAGCCGGCCCTTGGAATCGAATTCCAGAAAATAGACCAGGCCGTCACTGCCTCGCCGCTGGACTCCTCTTTCAACCGCAAGGCCATCTTTTTGGAGATGAACGCGATCGATGCCGCCGCCGAAGCGATAGCCAACCCACACCATTCCGTTGGGGCCGGCGCCCAGAGACAACACTTCCTGGTTGCTGAGTCCCTGGGTACGGGTCCAGTTCCGCCAGGTTCCCGTTGCATTGGAAAACAGGCCATCCCGGCCTCCGGCCCAGATGGTGCCGTCGGTTCCTTCCACCACCGTCCACATCCGCGTCGATGGAAGATCCATCACCCGCGAAAATTTCCGGTAGGGAGCGCTGGAGACAAAGAGACCTGCGTCGGTTGCCGCCCACAGCCTCTGTTGGCGATCGATGCGCAGGGTGTACGGCGCTTTGGCGGTCAGCCCCTGCCGTTCGCCGAACCAGTCCACTCTTCCGGTCCGGACGTCAAGTCGTGCAGCGCCCCTGGTCTCGGTTCCGATCAACAGGTTTCCGTCCCGCGACAACTGGAGACTGTGAACCGGAAGACTGTTCAACCCGGGAACTCCCCTCCACCGGAAGCCGCCATCCCGCGGTTCACCCCGAAGCAGTCCCCCTTCCGTGGCAACCCAAAGTTCTCCATTCGTGCGCGGCACAATGGCATACACGATGTCGCTGCTGAGCCCGCTTGCCGTCGAGTAGCTTTCCCACTCCTGGTAACCTCGCCACTGGGCCAGCCCCCTGCCGGCCAGACCGATCCAGAGGATATGCTGCTTGTCGTCGAATATGGAGTAAACCGTGCCTCGAAGGCCAACCCGGCGGTCGATTTTCTGCCACCCATGCCTGTCATGGATCAGCAACCCGTCCGGGGACGCCAGCAGGATTCGTTTTTCGCTGTCGACGGCGGGGCCGCCGCTGAACACAGTTCCGCGGGGGGCACTCGCCGGCCGGAATGCCGATTGTCCCGCTGCCTGGACGAAGACCGTGGCATTCCTCGCCCGAACCCAGAGATCGCCTTGTTCATCCCTCTGGATGGCGATTACAGCAGTCACGGGAAGCCCGCTGTCGCGGGCGAATACCCTGGTTTTGCCGGGCTGCATGAGACACAGTTCTTGCCCGCACCCATACCAGATGTTTTTGCCTTCCACCATGATGCCGTAGGCTTCCGGCCCGGCCACCCCGTTGGGGGCAGGTATTTGGCTGATCGCGAATTGCTCCTGACCCGCAACGGTGGACATTTGCATCAGGCCGGAATCGGTTCCCAGAAAGCTGTGGCCGGCATCGTCGGACGCGATACCCTGCGGCCAGCTGATGGTCTTGAAGGGGCCGGGAACTTTTTCAAAGCGGTTGCCGGCCAGGTGGTAGAGGCCAAAACTCCCTCCCACCAGCAGCCCGCCGTCGGGCGCCATGCCGAAGGCCGCGCCGGAATTCTGAGGGATTCCCTGGTCGGGTCCAAAGGCCTCGAAACGGTCTCCGTCGTAGCGGTAGACGCCGTTTTCGGTGCTGACCCAGATGAAGCCGATCTGGTCCTGGTAGATGTTCCGGACGGCCAGGTTGCCCAGGCCGTCCTCAGTTCCAAAGAACCGGAAACTGTATTCCTGCGCACACAGCAGGGCGCACGCCAAACCTGGCAGAGCAAACAAATGCGCAAGTGATCTTCGTAACCGCAAAATCCGCCGCCGGACCTTGGTCAGGTCAAGCCTTGTGAAACATCCAGTTTTGATCCCATCTGTAGGGGAATCATACCCCGGGTTCGGCTCGGTTGAAATGGCATTTTGGCGCCCAGCGGCAACGATCCGGACCGATTTGGACCGAACGCCGTAGAATGCCGCTATGAACCTCGAGGCAATCCAGGCCGCGCTCGGCGAGGCCGGCCATGACGGCTGGCTTTTCTACGACCATCATCATCGCGATCCTATCGGCGAGCGCATTCTCGGTCTCGACCCCAAGGCGCACATCACTCGCCGGTGGTACTATTTCGTCCCCGCCGCTGGGGAGCCGCGCAAGCTGGTGCACCGCATTGAACAGGGGCGGCTTGACTCGCTGCCCGGCAGCAAGGGCCTTTATTCAAGCTGGCAGGAACTGGCAGCGGGCCTCAAATCGATGCTCGGCGATGCCCGTCGCCTGGCGATGCAGTACTCGCCCAACAACGCCATTATGTATGTCTCGATGACCGACGCCGGCACGGTCGAGTTCCTGCGCGGCATTGGCAAGGAAATCGTCAGTTCCGCCGACCTGGTGAGCCAGTTCGAAGCGGTTCTGAACCAGGATCAGATCGCCAGCCACAAGGTCGCGCAGAGCGCCATTGACGTGATCCTCGAAGAAGCCTGGCACAAGATAGGGCGCACCCTCCACCCCGCCAGCGGCCCGCCCGGCCGGCTCACCGAGTTCGAAATGGTTCAATTCCTGAGCGCCGCCCTGCGTTCCGAAGGCCTGGTATGGGAGAACGGCCCCAACGTCAGCGTCAACGCCAACTGCTCCGACTCGCACTATGAGCCGACCGCCGAGCGCACCGCGCCCATCCGTCAAGGCGATTTTGTGCTCATCGATATCTGGGGCAAGGTCGACAAGCCGGGCAGCATCTTCTACGACATCACCTGGACCGGCGTCGTGGGCCGCGAGCCCACCGAACGCGAGCAGCTGGTGTTTGAAACCGTGCGCGATGCGCGCGACGCCGCCATCAACGCGGTGGAGACGGCCTTCGCCGCCGGGCGCCCCATCCGCGGGTTCCAGGCCGACGATGCCGCTCGCGCGGTGATTCGCAATGCGGGGTTCGGCCCCTACTTTACCCATCGCACCGGTCATAACATCGCTGAAGATATTCACGGTCCAGGCGCGCATCTCGACAATCTCGAGACCCATGACGAACGCCTGCTGCTGCCGAATACCTGTTTCTCCGTCGAGCCCGGCATCTATCTTCCCGAGTTCGGCGTGCGCAGCGAAGTGGACATGATGACCGCGCACGGAAAGGCTTGGGTCACGGGCAAGATTCAGCGAGAATTAGTGAGGATATAGAGAGGTCGGAATGAGCACTCCCGCCGTGGTCAAGGCGAAACGATTTCTCATCAACCGGATTGTCGATCAGGCCAAGCGCGAAAACGTGGCGCTCACCGAGATCGAGTCGCGCATGCTCGGCTTCTCCAGCGCCTCCGCCAATCCCGCCGAACTCGATGCTGCCGCTGTTTTCGATCGCGATTACAACAAAGAAGAGTACGAAGCCAAGATCTCGCGGCTGTTTCAGGAGGTGTATGAAATGGACAAATCCCTGGAAAGAGTGGAGATCTGGGAGCAGTCCCTGGACGCCCTGGTGGACGAGGACATGTATCTGGCGGTCATCATCCGCAAGACCGGGTTGAGGCAGCCCCCGCCCGCGCCGTGGTACCTGCCCGACCTGCGCTCCCTGCGTGAATTCGCTCCTGCCATCATCCTGGTAAGCGCCGGCATCGTTGTCGAGTTCACGCCTTTAGGCGCCAGGCTGATCCCGGGTCCTATCAGCCGCCTCGTAGTTACCCTTTGCTTCTGGATCTCTCCGTGGCTCATCAGCAAACTCGCCAAGGCGCGCGACAACGAGGAGACGGAATAGGGAAGGGAACCTGCGCCTCCCCATGTGCGTACCTGCGAGGGAACGTCATTCTCCTCGGGAGACGATATTCCCATGAAAATCATCCGCACGATTCTTCTCTATGGGGCCGCATTTGTCTTTTGCGCGGCGGTATCCCTGGCCCAGTCTGAGCAAGGCTTGCCTCCCGCCGACGAGTTGTACAAGACCGTCGCCGGCCTCGACACCGGGCTTTTCGATGCCGCCAACCACTGCGACCTTGAGAAGCTCGGCTCCATGGTCACCGAGGATCTCGAGTTCTACCACGACCAGACCGGCCTCGCCGTGGGCCGGCAGGTCTTTGTCGACGCCGTGAAGAACAACCTCTGCGGTAAAGTCCACCGGGAACTGGTGCCTGGATCGCTCGAGGTTTACCCGCTGAAAGGCTACGGGGCCGTCGAGATCGGCGTGCACCGCTTCACGCATCCCGGCGACCCCAGCAATCTGGGCGAGGCGAAGTTCATCCATGTCTGGCAGCTCAAGGATGGGGTATGGCGGGTGGCGCGCGTGATCAGCTTCGACCACCACCCGGCCGCGAAATGACGGGCGATCAGTTTTTGGGAGCTAGCTCGCCCTTGACCATAATGAAAACCACGGGATTTATCCGGTAATCTTCGATCACGCCAATCACATCCACTTCGGAACCAACCGCGGGAATTTTTTGCAACGGCTTGGTAAGCGTTACCTCGAGATCCGGTTTGTTGGCATCCCGGTTCTCATCGGAAATAGCTGCCTGAATCGTGTTCTGGGTGGCGGAGATGATCTTGACGGGAAGCTTCAGCCTGGTTTCTCCGTTTTTCTCTTTATCCCGCAGTGACTGCCAAACCTTGTCAGCGGCCTGCTTGTTTTCTGGGGACGCGTCGCGATGGTCCAGCACGTACTCCCAATCGCTGAAGCTTAGTGTTGCGGGATCATTTTCCTGAACGGCCTGCACGGCCAATTCCGCCGGGGTGGGGGCGCGTTTGATCGATGCGGCGTAATTGTCCGGCAAAGAGGTTTGGGTGGCGGCTTTCGAGACAATCTCGTCCCATCCGTCCGTCGCTCCGTGATAACGCTTGTATTTTGCGCTCGCATACTTCCGGATCGAGTCTTCGGCGGCAGCGTTCCCCTTGGCCAGATTGATGGCCTTCGCGGCGTACCAGAAGCCATTCGGGTCCAGAGGCGTCATTTCCAGTTCTGCGACGGACAATTGGTAAACGTCCTGGAGATTTGTCGAATCCACGGCAACGGACTTAAGGTAGAAGTCGCGCGCGGCGGCAAAGTTCTTCTCTTGCAGGGCCGCAAATCCCGCGGCGCCATTGAAAATCGATCCGATCTGGCGCGTCAGGTTTGCAAAATCACCGTCGGACATGCCATCCGGCTTAGGCCATTCGGGCAAAGCCTTCAGGCCGCGCTCCGCCAGGCCCGCCAGCTTGCGGGCCGCTTCGCCATTTCCCTGGTTGGCATCCACGCGGGTCAACGCTGTCTGGACCGCAATTACGCGCACGTTCCCCGGTTCGAGGTCGAGCAGCCTGGCGCTCGTCTCCCTGAGCTTCGCCGTGTTTCCCACCTGCTGATATGCGGCCATCGCCTGTTCCAGCGCATCGATCTTCACGATGCTGTCGGGATACTTCTGGACGAATGCCTCCATCAGCGTGGCTTTTTCGGCCGGATTCGCGTCATTCAGCGCCAGCATATAGGAGTTGTATTCCGCCGGATCCTTGATGACTTTCTCGCCGGCCGGGGTCTGGGCCGCAGCCAATACAGTCCCGAAAGCGACCAGGATCATTCCGATTGCCTTCATCCTTCACCTGCCTATAGATAGGCCACAAGGCGCCAAGCACCCTTGAAAGGCTCTGCATCGCATTGCCGCTTATGGATGGTGGGAACAGCATAGCACTCATTCTGGTTTGATCCGAGCTTTATCGGTAACGGGGTTTCCGCCTGAGCCTCTGGAAAGGCTTCAGCGGTCCGTCGCATTGGCTTTGCCTGGGTGGCACCGGGAGGCTATCCTCCGATCATGGCTGATACCGCCGCATATCCCTACGAAACCCGCCTCGATATTCTGCATGGCCCGCTCGAACTCATCGACGTGAAAGCCATGGCGGATGCCTGCCAGTTCAAGTGGTTCAACCAGACGCTCTGCCAGGTCAACGGCTCCGTGGTGCGCATGGGCGTCTTCGAGGGCGAGTACCACTGGCACAAGCACGAGGACGACGACGAATTCTTCCTCACCCTGGAAGGCGCGTTCCTCATCGACCTGGAGGACCGCACCATCGAGTTGAAGGCCGGCCAGGGCTTTGTGGTTCCGCGCAAAGTCGTGCATCGCACGCGAGCGCCGCAGCGCGCCGTGGTGCTGATGGTCGAGAACGCCGGCATCATCCCCACCGGTAACTGATCCGGACTCCGACCTCCGATCCCTGACCCCTGTTCCGTGCGTTATAGTCAAGAAGGAATGGCAACAACGCCCAACAGGAACGCGGCGGCCGGGCAGCGGGCCGGCTCGCAGTCTGGATTCGTCTATTTACCCTTGATCGCCGGGTGGCTGGTTCCCGGCGCCGGCCACTTTCTCCTCGGCAAGTGGTACCGCGGCTTGCTGCTGGCTGCCTCCATCATCGGCATGTTTGCGCTCGGCATCGCCATGCAAGGCAAGCTCTACGCCAACGCTCACGACATTCTCGACCTGCTCGGGCTGGCCGGCGATCTGGGCAACGGTCTGCTTTACATCGTCAGCCGCGCCGCCGGTCTGGGCGCCGACTCCGTCCAGGTGACGGTCGCCGATTGGGGCACGCGCTTTATCGTCGTCGCCGGCATGCTCAACATCATCGCGGCGGTCGATGCCCACAACCTGCGCACGGGAAGGAAGCACGCATGATCAGTCCTTCCCACTTCACCGCGGTTGTCCTCTTCGCCATTTTCGTGTCGACGGTCTTCGGCATCACCATGCGCGATACGCCCCGGCGCATGTTTCGCTACGGGCTCTACTGTTTCGTGATGTTCTGCGGCTCGGCCATCGTGCTCAGCTGGGTGATGTTCCTCATCGCGCGATGAATTCAAGCCGCCGCGGTCTCCAGGCAAAGGCTTCCTCACTCCCACTGATTCGAAACGGACGGGCCACGCCGCCGTAAGATGATGATTGGTGCTTGATTCGCCGCGACCCGGAGGATTCACCGTGAAGTCACTCCGCTGGACTTTGATGCTGTTTTCGGGCTCGTGCCTGGGGCTGGTTTTCGCCATGACCGCGCTGGCCGCGCAGAATGCCGCCCAGCCCGGCGCTTCTGCCCCGCGGCCCAAATACCGCACGCACTTTTTGATCTATGACGTCGAGGCCAAGACTACCAGGACCCTCTTCACGATCGAGGGAGAGTGGCATGCTCCCAACTGGACCCCGGACGGGAAGTTCGTGATCTCAGATATGGGCGGCGAGCTTTATCGCATTCCCTTGAGCGGCGCCCACGCGGGTAAGCCTGACAAGATCGCCATGAGTCAGAAGATGAATGCCACCAACGATCATGCGCTGTCATGGGACGGCAAGCAGATCGCCATCACTGGCATCACGCCGCCGATGCCTGCGAAGATTCGAACCCCGGCGGATATTCACAACGCGCTTTTCATCATGAATATCGACGGCAGCGAGGCGCATGAGGTTCACCTGGGCTGGCTGCATGGATGGTCGCCCGACGGCAAATACGTTGTTTACACCCAGTACCACGGAGACAACTACGACATCTACCGGATCAACGAAGACGGAAGCGGCGAGCAGCTGATGACCACGAACAAGGCTGCGGATGATGGACCTGAGTACTCCGCCGACGGCAAGTGGGTCTACTTCTGCTCAAACCGGTCAGGCAAATGGGATGGGTGGCGCATGCCCGCCGGCGGCTCCGGGCCGGATGACAAGCTGGCCGAGAAGATCACCAACGGCGACACGCAGGACTGGTTCCCCCACGTTTCTCCGGATGGCCAGTGGCTCTACACCATCTCCTACCCGATGGATCACCCGGACCACACGTACATCGGCGACGGCATGAAGATCAAGCTGCTGCGCCTGGAAGACGGCGTGGGCGCGAAGGGCGCGGAACTGACGACGGTGCGGACCTTTTTCGGCGGCCAGGGGTCAGGCAATACGGGCGGCTGGGCGCCGGATTCGAAGAAGTTTGCCTGGACCGAGTACGAGAGAGCCCCGGATCAGGTGTCGCCATGAACAAGCCGAACCGTCTCTGGCACGAGCAGAACCGGATGCCACCCAAAGCCATGCTTCAACAGAGAATTGCGTGGCATCGAGAACATCGGAAGCACTGCGCCTGCCGCGAGGCGCCCAAAAGCATTCAGGCGGCGATAGAAAACATGAAGCGCTAGCTGCACAGCGGCTAGAATCAGTTCCGAAGCGGGTTTCTATGGGTCAAATGCGTCTTCGCAGTGTTTATTCCTGGGTGGTTTCCGCCGCAATCCTGGTCGCATCGATACATCTTCCGGGGCAGGATGCTCCCTGCCACCCAATAGCGCCACACCAGCTGAGTCCGGCAGAAAAGGCCTACAGCGACGGCTTTTATGCGCAAGCCGAGCAACTGTATTCGCAGGCGCTCGCACAGACGCCCCAAGATCCTGCGCTTGCGGCCAGGCTCATCGAGACACTTCTGCACGAAGACAAATTAGCGCAGGCTGCTGAGCGGCTGGATGCAGCCATTGCGGCCAATCCCAACTCCGCCGCGGTTCTTACCGCTCGCGCCGAGGTTCAGGTTCGACAGGGCCAGCCATGGCTGGCTACGAAGTCGCTGGACGCCGCCGCCACCGCCGACCCATGCTACCCCCGCATCCACCTTGTTCGCAGCCGGATACTCCGTATCGACTCGATGTATGCCTCGGAGCGATCGGAGCTTCAGAAAGCGTATGACCTTGGGGCAGCCGATCCTGACATCCTGACGGCCTGGAGCCGCATCATGCCGGCTGCAAAGGAAGTCGAAGGCACTGCCCAGGCGCTTGGCAGCATGAAAGATCTCGACGCGCCCACACGCCAAAAAGCTGAAAACACCATCCACTCGATGATGCCGCTGCTCCACGAAGATTCACAGAACTGCAAGGCCGTGCCGGCCATCTCATCGGCGTCGATCCCGCTCTTGCCGTCCAGAACCGACGGCAAACACATCGATGGCTTCCGAATCGAAGTGAAGTTTCCGAAAACCACAGCCAGGCTGCAACTCGACACGGCGGCATCGGGCCTGTACATCTCGCAAGCGCTTGCTGCCCAGAATGGTCTCCAGCGGGGACCGGATGCACCCGCGGGAACGGTCCAGGCGGACACGGTGCAGATCGGACCTCTGGAGTTTCACGATTGCATGGTAGGAGTGAGCGACAGCCCTTTCGCCGGGAATACCGATGGTTTCATCGGCACGGACATCCTGGCTTCTTTCCTGATCACGCTGGATGGCCGCGAACAAAAGCTGAGGCTGGATCCCCTGCCGCCTCAACCCGGAGCGTTGCCGGGCGACAGAACGCAATCAGGTGAACTGGCCGGTTACGAGCCGGTGTATCACCGGCGGCAGTACCTGCTGGTGCCGGTCACAATCGACAACAAGGTTCAGAAGCTGTTCGCCCTCGACACCGGAATGCGGATGAGCGCCATGAATTCGGATACTGCGCACACGGTATCCGACATCAGGGTTAATTTCACCAATCCTTTGCAGACGAAATCGGGTCCACCGGCACAGGTATACCGCGACAATTTCGGTTTCCAATTTGCCAACCTGTCGATGAATCTCAAGACGGGAAGCGTTCTCGCTTTCGAACCGAGCGCCATCGATCACAATACCGGTTTCGACGTTGCGGGGATGCTGGGCTTTGACATCCTCGGCCAGCTCACCATGCACCTGGATTATCGCGATGGCCTGGTGAAACTGGAACGGCCGGAGGATGCGGGCGCCGATACCAGGCAAAAGGGGGCTGAAGCCAGCGCGGCTCCGGCTGCGGAGTGTCCGGCGTTTGAGACAGCCGATGTTCCACTGAACCAGACCCTGGAACTGAAAGTGACAGGCACGCTGGATTCAGCACACCTCAAGCCCGGTAAGGAGATCTACGGCCAGGTTGTGCACGGGCTCATTTACCCGGGCTGCACTCTGGATCGAAATGCCACCGTGTATGGGCACATCACGGGGGTTTCATCGACCAGAAATCCCGACAACGCGGAGTTGGCGCTGGTCTTTGACCATGGCGATTGCAACGGCCAATCCAGGAAGCCGCTATTGCTCCATCTGATCGCACTGTTGCCCCCGCCGGACCAGGGTGCCGGCACGCTGCACGATTCTGTTCCCACCGAAGTTTCTGGCGGAGGCAGACGCATCAGCGATACCGTGGCCGTTACCTCGGAGTACGATGCGCTGCTGAGCAGCGGTGGCCAGCCCGCTGCCGTGCATCCCGGGCTCGTGATCGGAATGCAGGGAATGAAGCTGGAGCCGCTTGGAGGGCCCGGCTGCAGCGCCAGAATCACCAGTTCCACCCGCAGCGTGCAATTGGCCACCGGGGCCGAACTGATTCTCACCCTCTCGACTCAGGCTGCGCCTGGCAATGTCCACTGAAAACCCGGCCTGAGGGGTTTTCGGCCAATCGGCTTTTGGGCGTGAGGCCGGCGATTTGTTGACGGCGCGGATCCCACACCGCCGTATCCAATGCGTGTGCGCACTGCTGCGCTTCTCAATAGGTGATGGTGGCGGTGATGGTGTCGGTATAACTCCCCGGCGCGACATTTTGGTTGGCCGGAACCTGGCCGTAAACGGTGAGGGTCTGGACCGCGCCGCTGCCGGTGCCGGCTACCGTATCCGTACCTACGGTATTGCCCCAGTTCAGAGTGCGGCCGGAGTCCCGGAACAGCTTATAGCTCAATAGAGTGGAACTCGGACCGGTCATGCTTCGGTTGGTCACGGTGGCGCCACTCGCCGTGCCCGCATTCAGGCCGACATTGTAGGTTGTGGTGCTTGTACACGTAACCGAGATCGTCGATGTGGCGTTGATGAGAGTTTTGGAGTAAGCGCCGAAGTTCAAGGAACTGGCGGCAATGTTGCAGGCCTTGGAGACGGTCGTCTTGACGTTGAAGTGAGAAGTGACTGTGGTCAGCCCGGTGCCGGACACCGCAACGTTGACGGTGGCGTCGGTGTATGCGCCCGTGGGAGCATACTCGTTTGAGGGGAGCTGGGCATAAACCGTGAGATTCTGATTTGCGTTCGTTCCAGTCCCGGTTACCCAGCCGGTGCCGCTGGTGTTGCCCCAGTTGGACGTCTGCGCCGCGTCGCTAAATAACTCATAGCCCAGCTGGGCCGAGGACGGGCCCGTCATGGCGCGGCTGGTCACCGTCGCACCGGTTCCCGTTCCCGCATCGATGCCGACTTGATAAACATCGCCCGTGGGGCATTTCACCGTTATGGTGCCGGTGATATCGATCGTGGTGCCAGAGAACGTACCGAACTGGATATTCGTGGAGGACACTGTGCATTGGACCGCAAACGCCAGGGGAGTGCAGCCCGAAAAAAGGATCAGCGTTGCCAATGCACATCTTCGCATCATGGCCTTGGTTCCACGCAGCGCAGCGGTCCAATGGTGGGAATGTCTCCCGGTGTGGGGCTGTAGTCGAATTTGACGGTGCAATGGTGGCCATCGGGACGTTCGATGGTCAGCTCATTGTGGGAACTGAGGTCTTCGACATACGCTTCGCCATCGTAGCCGACTGCGGCGGCAACTCCGGTGGCCTTCAGCGTGGCGGAACTTCCCAGCGGCACCGGGGCTCCGGATTCGTCCACAAGGTCGAGCAATGCGCCGTGACTTAGCTTCATGGGAAACTTGACCACTACGCCGGAGCGATCCTGGGGCCGCGTCGCCCGCGAGGGGTCGTGAATCGTGACGTCGGCGGGAAGCTCGGTGGACTCGATCGTAATATGGTTCAGTTCGAACGAACGCATATCGGGCACCAGCAGGCGTCCTGAGGAACCGGTGCTTCCCACGTCCCGGTTCTCCTGCAGTACGCGAATATGGGGAAAGGGGCTGGTATCGACAATCGCGAAACTATCGAAGATGGTGTTCGACGGGAAGAGATTTCGATCCACCAGCGATAGAGCTCCCTGCGATTCCAGGCGGAACGTTGTCTGACCGCCGCTGGAGTCAACTCCGCCGCTGAACAGACCCACGGGCGACTTGTACTCGGCCAAGCCGAACTGGTGCTGCGAACTGCCGGCGGAGACATAGGTCTGATAACCCCAATCGTGGATTTGAGACGCCGATTGTTGTATCTGGACTTGTGCATAGCCATCCGACGACGCGCCCACGTCCACCGAGCTCCGCTTTCCAAATGGAACCGTCACGCCGACCTGCAGACCGCTGGTGCCGGTGCGGTCGAAGCTCTTGAACTCCGAGGCGTAGATCGCTACATGATGCATCTGGAATGAATAGCTGGCGGAGACGACGTGGGAGTGGATGGCTGATACTTCCGCCAGCTTGATGGGAAGAGGAGAAGCATCCTGATCGGAGCCGGCGTAGGCCACGCCTGCGGTGCCAAACCGCCGGAACGATACCGATGTGAAACCACTGAGCTGCTTGCGGAGGATCCCGGCGCCGTTGATGGATGCGACGTCGCGGAAATTGCGATTGGCCAGCATCGCCGAGGCTCCCATGCTGAACTTCCGGCCGATGTGCTGGGCGCCGGCAGACACCTGCATGCCGGGCCCCCCGGAACCGATGCTGCCTCCGGCGGAGACATTGAGCACCCCCAACGTGCCAATCTGTTTCACGCCGCCTGCGCCGGCCATGAGCGTGCCCGGAGTACTCTCAATGCCGCCTTCCAGGGTGAACTTCGGAGTCAGGCCGCGGCGGTAACTTCCCAGGGCGGCAATCTTGCCGTAGTCGTAGCTGGACACGCCCCAATTGCGCCTCACCACGCCAGCCTGTCCGGCGAAAGTTTGCAGGCCCTTGGCCAGCAAAGCAGAACTGGCGTAAAAGGGTTGCGTCAACGTTACCTGTTGGCCGAGCGCATTGGTCACCGTCATCGAAATGGTTCCCGCTCCCGATATGACCGGGATCTGCGGGACCTCAAATGGGCCCGCGGCGATCTGGCTCGATGCCACAAGATTGCCGTCTGCCAGCACGTCTACGCTGGAAGGGACGGCCGCCGAACCAGCCAGGGTCGGCAGAGGAAAAGTGATCAGATCGGGCCTGGTGCTGAAGTCCGAGCGGATCTGGATACCCATCACACGAATTGGACGAGTCCACGCCAGCCCGTTGGTGATGAAGTCTCCAACACTATACCGGCGCAGGCTATTGATGTCGGCGAAAGTGTAGGCGGAATCAAGGCGAATGATCTTGTTGGTTCCGGATGACCCCGAAGGCGCGCCGGCGTAACCAAGCCATCCCGAGCTTACGAGACCCATGGGCGAGAATGCCCGCATGTCCATTGCCGCGGTGGCGCCGTTTTGACTGCCGCTGATGGTGTCGACTATGTCGTAGTTGAGCGTCATACCGGTACCGCTCTCTACCTCGCGATGGTCTTGAGGCTGCTGTCTTCCACCGGTCATCAGCTGCGTGGCAAGCAGTTGACTCTCGCTTACGGTGATGTGCACCACCTGGTTTTGCAGATCGAGGGTCCACGTCAGACCGGGCACATTTGACAAGGGAATCAGCCGCTCGGGATTGGATCCCCCAACACCCGGAACCCTGAAACCAAGATCGCGTAATTCACTTACCCGGGCCATCAACCTGCCACGCCGCAGGACGAATTCGCCGATCTTGCCGACAGGTTGGCCATTCACCTCGACGTCCAGCAGCAACGTCTCATCGCTGCTCGGGTCGGCATTAGGATCGCTATCCGCGCTGGACTTGGAGTTGGCGCCCGTGTTTGCGCCGGGATTTGCCGCGATATTCGGGCCCGAAGCTGTCATAGCCGATGCGTCGCTGTGGCCGGCCGTGGCTGAGGCCACAGACGGTGCGGCGATCAGCGCGACGAGCAATATCGCCGCGCGGCAAACATATCGGCTGGCCAGCAGACCAGGATGATCACGGTTTGGCGACAACGCGGACTTGCTCCTCGATCGGTCCGGAATCCGCGTGCGCTGACAATCGCAGGGTGTCGCCTGGCTGAGGCGAAGAACCCTGTACGGCAAAGTGCCAACGGCGGGTAGCACCGGCAAGAATGTATGGTGATGAGCCCGAATCTGCCTTCAGCTTGCGGCCATCGCTGGTCGAAAGCTCGAGGTTGCGTATGGCGTCATGACGCAATCCGTCATTGATGCCCACCAGATAGACCTGCCCGCCCTCGGACTCAATGTGAAACTGAATATGAGGAGCGGCACGAGTTGCGGGCTGGGCAAAGATGGGGATCGACAGACGCAGCACAACATGGACAATCCCGGGTTCGGCCGCAGGTGGAATCTGGTCAACGATGATGCGATAGGTGGATTCTCGATCCTGTGCCGGCTGGCGCAGGATCAGGCGCACCACCTGGGTGGCCCCCGGAGCGATCGTAGCGATCGGCGGGCTCACGACGAGTGCGTGAGTCGCATCCAGCTGATCGTTGCCATCCGGCTGATTCCAGGCATAGGGACGGATCTGAATGGCTGTTTCATGATCGCCGTGGTTGGTGACCGTCAGAGTGGCAGCATTCTGTCCCGGCGCCAGGAAAACATTGACGGGCAGTACGGACAGGGACTGCGCTCCGGCGGTCAGGCCGGCCACAACGAGTGAGAGAGCGGCAGCCGCTTTCACCGCCGCCGTTCGCCGATTTGAGTTGCGCGAGATCATAGGCCTGAAAAGACGCAAAACTCCTGCATGGACTGGACCAGGCAGGGAATGCTCAATATCTGGGGACAATTTCGCCGCTCCTGGCGGGAGCAAACGAGTGAAGTAGAATCCCCGATACTATCCCGGCCGGGCTTTGCAACTTGGCATGACCTTCCCCAGCGATAGGTCTTGGTCGCGGGGGTAGCTTTGAGTCGTGCCGTAAGTTCGCAATCAAGGGGCCCGAGGTTTAGCCCCTGCCGGGATACATCGACTCAGGAACCGCTCTAATACGTAACGGTCGCGGTGATCGTATCCGTGTAGCTTCCCGGGGCGACATACTGACTCGCCGCAACTTGGCCGTACACGGTGAGCGCCTGCGCCGAGCCGTTACCGGTCCCGGCTACGTCATCGGTGCCGTCGGTCTGGCCCCAGTTGGTAGCATGGGCGGAGTCCTGGGTTAGAACATAGTTCAGCAAAGCACCGCTGGGTCCCTGCATCTTGCGGGCCGTCACGGTGGCGCCGGTTGCGAGCCCCGGATTCAGCTCGACATGATACGGTGTCGTGTTTGTGCAGGTGACAGTGATCGTGGACGTTGCATCCGCTGCCACACCTGTATAAGTTCCAAAACTCAATGCCGTTGCAGAAACCAGGCAGGTGGCCTGGACAGTAGCCGAGACAGCGATGCTGGTGGTAGCCGTAGCCGGAGCTGCGGGTTTGGGGGCTAGAACAAGTGCCAGGCAAGCAACAGCTGTAGTGCCAAGCGTGGATTTAAAAACGTTTGCGAAATTCATCTTAAGAAAACTCCTTGCAATGGTGGACTCGAGATCAGGTCTGTAATGAGAAAAGACACACGGTTTCTCGGCAATTGGCGATTCTGAGTTGCACTCTGAATGCCCATTGCATTGGCGAAATTGTTTCGAGGGGAACCTTGTCCAGATCATCCTTCAATACACCTTTATCTAATGTGACTTACATCACATGAGCGGAGGTTGTGCCATTCATTACGACTGCTTTCACACGCACGCCCCACCCGGTGGTGAATAGCACACATGTTAGGCAGGTCTCATTCAGAACAATATCTGGAGTAGAAAGGGATAGAAATAGCTCTTTGGTAGCTGATTACTCACTAAAAGGACACCCAATTTTCTTCCAAGGGTAACCCCGCACCCGATTACCTGCGGCATGCTTGATATGTAATGCGATCAATAAGTTACGGCAATGATGACTGAATCGCTGGATGGCGCCGGGAAATGCCGCGGTTTCAGATGGCTCGGATTCGTGTCAATAGTCACGTGATCAAAGTTTGGGTCCCCACGCAAGCTTGATCCGAAAGCGGAGGTCTCGATGCCCCCCTGACCCGCCGTCCCGGCTGGAAGCGACGCCACGACTGCGCCAGGTGGCGATTGGGCAATCCTGAGGGTATACCCAGTGGGGCTGCTGCAGTTGACGTGGACGTTTGATTCAACGTTCCACTTCCCCGAGAAATACGATTCGAAAGTCAGCGGTGAGGGTGATACAAGACAAGTCGCCTGCACGGTGACGCTAACGGAGAACGCAGTGTTGGCGGTTGCAGCATAGCTCAACGCCCTGGCAAGGCCGAATGCCATCAACATGATCGCAGCTGATCTGGTCTTCACTAAGTTGGGCCTCGGCCGTCTGTGCGGCGCTGTTGTTTCCCTCGCTGCTTCCTACTGTGATCTGATCGCAAGCCCCAATTTGTTTCGTTCGCCAGGGCTCTGCGTGCGACCCTACCGACCCTTATCGGCGTAACGCGGCCAAACGTTCAATCAATGTCGGGGGAGGAACAGCAGAGGATGGACCCATTTTCTCCGGGGGGAGGATGGTTTTCTTTGCGGGGGAACAGGTTGCAAGTTACCGGGGGCGGCTGGGAGCCGTTACCCTTTGTTACAGGAAGACCGGGGTGCGTTAAAGGCTCCTGAATGTTCCTCTCGTTAAGCCGGCCGCTGCCACACGGCCGCATCAAACGTGTGCAGGCAAGCGTAGCCTTCCTCACGGTACAGTTCAATAGCGTTCAGGTTGGCTTCGGTCACAGTGAGCGAAATCTCGCTCACCCCCTGGCGAAAGAAGCAGGTAGCCGCAATGGCCAGCAGCAGGCGTGCCAGCCCACGCCGGCGATACTCCGGGCGCACGCAGAGCTGGGTGATATGGCCGCTCTGGGTGCTTACCCGCGAGCCCAGCACCAGGGCCACCAGTTCGCGGTTTGCGCGGTTGCAGATCACGTGCGACACCTGGGGAGAAAACGTCCCGCATCCCGAGTAGCGCACGATGTTATGCAGGAAGCGCAGCGAGCCATTGGCCGAGCGGTACTGATCGTTGATGAAGCTGTCGGGATGGCCGGCATAGGCATCGGCAATCAGGCGGCCGGCAGCGTTCAGGTCTTCGTCGCGCCATGCGCGTAGTTCCAGTTCGTGGGGCAGATCGGGACGCGGCATGTTCCACACTCCCGCGAGTTGCTGCACCATGAAAAGCCGGCGGTACAGGTCAAATCCCGCCCGGCGAAAGCTCGCTGCATGCGAGCCGGACGGATGGAGAAGGAGTTGCGATTCTATGCGCTCCACCTGGGGCGAGTTTTGCAGGGTCTCAAACAGGTGCCTGAGCAGCGTCTCCTCGACCTCGCGCGCCGGCTGCGCATCGGTTTCGAACGGAGCATCTTCGTTGGTTGAGCGTTGCCCGGATCCCGGATCTACGTGCCGGCCGGAAAGCGCAAACACATCTCCGATGACCGCCTTCGTGTCCTCGTAGACGCAGAAGGCATAACCGGTCACCTGGCCCGCTTCCATGGCCACGTAACCGGGGAGCATGTGGCTGTCGAGGTACTGCATCAGCAACTTGGCCGAGGTCCGGTAATCCCAGTGCAGGCGCCGGCGCCAGATATCGCCTTCGGCCTCCAGGAGCGGCCGCAGCAGCGGCGCCGCAAAGTGCCGAAGGTCCAGAACCTCGATGGAGACGCCCGATGCCATATACCATCCAGAATAGCTGTATCCAAGTACACTGACCCCGGGAGAGAATAACCGCTATCACTCCCCGTCGCTTCCCGCGCCGCGCAGGGCCATTCGCTCACTTTGCCATGACTGGCGGCCAACTGCAAATGTTTGTCAGCTTTCAGCTCTCAGCGGTCAACTTTCAGCTGATCTTGCCGGCCACCTTACGACTGAAAGCCGATGGCTGTTCGCTGTCTCTCACCGGCTTCCGACCAGGTAGACTTCCAGCCCCTGTTCCGGCCAGGTGAAGAGCATTTCGTAATGCCGGCCCTCCAGGTACTCCTCCAGAGCCGCTGGGGTATGCAAGTCCACTCCGTTCCGGCCGGTCACGCGGGCAACCAGCAGATGCTGTTCATCCGGCACGCCGCTCTCCTGGTAATTGACGACCTCGTGATTGCGATAGAAAGCAAGCCCGTATTCCATGTCGCGACGCACCCGGAAGACCGCGACGGTTTCGTTCCCGGGCGCGAAATCCACCAGCCGTTGGGCCAGCGGGCGGGCGGAATAGGACCGGTCAAGAAGATGGATCACCCTCTTGGTGGAAGGGATCTCCGGAATGCCGAAGAACGGACCCACCCCATAGATGAAAAGTACCAGGACGACCAACACCCCGGAGGTGGCCAGCCGCAGGCGCGCCAGCCCGAAACCCTTTGCCACGATGACGATAAGCAGCGCTGCCCCGGCCGCGGACAAAAAGGCAATCCCCAGCGGCCGGACCGGCGGCAGTACCGGCCCGTGGACCACGAACCAGGGCAGCAGAAGGGTGAACATGGTCATGATTCCCAGCAGCGCCGCGTGCCCGGCCAGTTCCCACCGGTTCAGGCCGGTGGCGCGTTTGCGGTACAGGTAGTCGCCGATGAGAATCGTGATCGGAGGAATGGAAGGGAGGACATAACCGGGCAGTTTGGATTGCGAGAAGGAGAAGAAAATAATGGGAATGAAAGCCCAGATCACCAGGAATTCCGGGAACGCGTCGCCGGGACGGTTGGGCTTTCGTTTTGCCATGGCGGCGTGACGAAGGCGCCATTCCGCCACCGAAGTCTGGATGCCATCGATGAGCGCCCGCACCGCAACCACCGTCCATGGCATCAGCGCCAGCAGGACGACCACGAAGTAGTACCAGAAGGGCTGCTCGTGCTGGTACCGATTGGTGGCAAACCGCTCCAGGTTGTGTTCCCAGAAGAACTCCCGGAAGAAGGTCGGATTATCATTCTGCACGGCGATGAACCAGGGCAGCACGATGGCCAGGTAAAGCGCCACGCCCGGCCACCATAGCGAGCGCTTCACGATCGACCACTCGCGCCGCAAGGCGGCAAAAGCGACGATGATGACGATGGCCAGGAACGGCGCGACCGGCCCTTTGGCCAGCGTCGCCACGCCGGTAAAGAAATAAATGTCGAAGAGCCAGAACTTCGAATCGGTCTCGTACCAGGCGTACCAGCCCAGCAGCCCGATAGAAAAGGGAGCCGCCATCTGCATGTCGGTCGAGGCCCCGCGGGCGAACCCGATGATTCCGGCGCACGCCACGGTGATAAGGGCGGCATCCAGGTGTCCCCCGGGCCGGAATCGTCGCATGTGCAGATAGATAAGGGCCGCCATGATGAAGGCGAAACTGGCCGAGGGCAGCCTCGCGCTCCAGTCGTGCACGCCAAACTCCTGGAACAGGAACATGGCCCGCCAGTAGTAGAGCGCCGGTTTCTCCAGCCATGGCCGTCCGTACAGGTAAGGCGTGACGCAGGCCTCCAGACGTCCTTTGACGGTGTGCGCCGAGTCGAACCGGTCCAGCATTTCGTGGGCAATCTGAGCGTAGCGGGGTTCGTCGGCGCCCACGAGGCCCAGCCCATCCCCGCCCAGGATAGGCGTCTCCCCGTAAAGAAGGAAAAAGATCGCAAAGACCAGAAAGACGGTGGCCTCGGCGACGGTGGCCCAGCTGGGCAGCCGACTGCGCAGCGTTTCAGGCGCGACGGGTCCGGTCGGTTCCAGCGAAGTCTCCAATTCCAGAGCCTCTCCAACGGGCGACAGGGACAAGGCTAACAGATGGCGTCGCGAAGCAGGGTGGCGAGCTCAAAGCTCGGGCGTGGAGCTGATTTCCCTGGCTCGCGCCCTCTTCATCGCCTCACGTGCTGTTTTCGCCGCAGCATTCATCCGTTCGATGGACCGGATCTTTTCGGGCCAGCTCTTCGACTTCAGAAAGAGCAGCATCGAGGCTTTGGCACGGGCATTGAATGCTGCCTTCTCTTCGTCAATGTCTTGCATTCCGCTCACTCGTCCGAAATCTCCAGCCCCGTTCCCGGTTCCCGGTTTTCCCAGGCAAAGGAGTCTTCGCTTTCGCCTTGTCCTTCTTGTCCCAGGGCCTGATCTTCCACCGCCGGGCGAAGCTCGGCCAGGATTTCATCCAGCGCGTGGCTGATCGGCCCAGCCAGCGTCACGCCCGCGGCGTTCTCGTGCCCGCCTCCGCCCAGCCTGGCCGCGATTGCCGACACATTTACGCGGCCCTTGCTGCGCAAGCTCAGGCGAATGTGCCCATCGGGCAATTCGCGCAAAAACACCGCTGCCTCCACACCGGAAATGCAGATCGCATAGTTGACGATGCCTTCGCAATCCTCCTCGGCGGCGCAGGTCCGCACCATGTCCTGGTGCGTGACCCACAGCCACGCCAGCCTGCCCTCGCGCTTCAGATTGCTTAAAGCTGCGCCCAGCAGCAACAGCTTCGCCGTGGCGGTGGAGAAGTACACTTCCTGCGCGATGCGCACCGGGTCGGCCCCGGCCGAGGTCAGCTCCTGCGCCAGTGCAAATGTGGAGGCGCGCGTCGCCCCGTAGCAGAATCCGCCTGTGTCGGTGAGAATCGTGGTGTAGAGGCAACTCGCCATGTCGGAGGTCACGGTCCCGCCCGCTGCCTTCACCAGCCGGTAGACCATTTCTCCCACGCTGGCCGCGTGACGATCGATCCAATTGAGGTGGGCGAACCGCCGCCCGGTTGCGTGATGGTCGATGTTGATGTGGAAAAAGGGTTCCAGTCCACGCAGCCTGGTGCGCTCAAGCCCATCGCATTCCAACAGGATGATGGCGTCGTACGGGCCGTGCACCCGCATCACTGTGCGGATCGCGTCTGCTCCCGGCAAAGCCCGGTAAATGGACGGAATCCGGTCGGCGGTGACCAGATCGGCGCGCTTGCCCATTTGGTCCAGCAGCATGCCCGCGGCCAGCATTGAGCCCACCGCATCGCCATCGGGCCGCGAATGGGAGCACACAAGGAACTTCTCTCCCTGGCGAATCACGTCAAGGATGGCCGCTACCGGATCGTTTTCCGCCGCGCTGCCGTTGCCCGGCCTGTCCACAGGGTCGCGTGCCCGGTCGCCATGATCATCCATGCGCGCTTACTCCACCGCGGCTTTTTGCCGCTGTTTCCCCGCGGCGAACTTGCGCGCCCGGTCCATCAATTCTTCGATGCGTACCTGAAAACGTCCCGAGCGGTCGGCCAAAAACGACAATTCGGGAACGTGCCGCACGCCCATCCGCTCTTTCAATTCGAAGCGGATAAACCCCTTGGCCGCCTCCAGCGCCGCCAGAGTCTCCTCCTCGGTCTTCTCGATGTCCGGCACCGTGCTGTCCACCGCCACGTACACCCGCGCCGATTTGCCCCCCGGATTGAGCACCACCTCGCTGACATGGCAGAACCCAATTCGCGGGTCGGAGAGCTCGCCCTCGATCATGGCGCCGATCTCCTCCCGCAGCGTCTCCGCCACCCGGTCCTGATGATGTTTACGCCCCCTGTGCTCCGGCATGGCCCTGCCTTCCCCCTCAGGTAAACCCCTCAGGATATCAGAGCGCCAGCCTGGGCCGGCCCGGCGCCTGCGCAAGGACTACAATATCGATATCGCCTCCATCCGGCTCATGGTTTCTCTCTGCGGTCGGCCGGCATATGAGCTCTACTGAATATGAGCGGATCGGGCGCCGCGCAAGAGCATAGAAATAGCGCAAAGGGCCATTCAATGAGGACTGTCTTCGAGATAGTTTTGGGAATTTTCTTCACCGTGGCAAAGGCTCGCCTGCATGCCTTGGCATCGACGGCAGGCCTGCTGGCATGTTGTGCCGCGCTGGCCCTGGCCGCCGGGTATGCATGGCGGAGGCGAGCGCGCCGACCCCCACTCCCGAGCCCATCCGCGGCGGACGAGAGCAATGTTATCTCGATCGAGGATTGATCCGTGGCCTACTCGTAGCCCAGCACCGTCATGGGCTCGATTCTCTTCGCGCGCCGCGCCGGCAGATACGCTGCACCCATCGCCGTAAGAAGCATGGTGGCGATCACCGCCCCATATGTCGCCGGATCAAGCCCGCGCACCTCGAACAGGAAGCTCTCCACGGTGCGCGATGCGCCGATCGCCACCGCAGTGCCCAGCACCACGCCCGCCGCCACATAGCGCAGCGCCTCGCCCACGATCATCCACAGCACGCCGCGCGGCTTCGCGCCCAGTGCGAAACGGATCGCCAGCTCCCGCATGCGCTGCGATACCGAATAGGCGACGGTCCCGTACAGCCCCAATTCCGTCAAGCCAACTGCCAGCGCGCCAAAGACGCCCAGCAACCGCGCCAGCGAGCGCTCTTCGCTGTTTTCTGCGTCCTGAAGTTCCTCGTCCACGCTCTCGATCTTCGGAGCCGGCAGGTCCTTCGCTACTGCGCCCACCTCGTTGCGAATCGCGGGAATCATCACCGCTGGATCGAGCCACGTGCTCACTTTGATTTCGGCCTGGCCGCGAAACTCCTCCAGCGATTGGGCGTAGGGCAGGTAAACCGCCGGCGGCGTGATTTCGTCGCGGAACGAAAACTTCATGTCTTTCACTACGCCCACAATCGTTCTTTCCACGCCCGGCTCATCGCGTTCCATGCCAATGCGGCGCCCTATGGGATTCTGGTTGGGAAAGTACTTCCGCGCCATCGACTGGTTGACGATGGCTACCGGCTGTGCAGTGGGTCCATCCTGCGGCGTGAAGTCGCGTCCGGTGAGCATCGGCAGCCGCAGCGTGTCGAAAAAACGCGGCGCGGTGGTGTTGAACACAAAGGGCGCATCGGCGTTGACCGCCCCGTCGATCACCAGGCCGTGCGCCCTGCCGCGATGGTAGAGCACTTTCCGCGACAGGCTTGCCACGCGCACCCCCGGCAACCGGTTGATTCCTGTCAACACGCGGTCGTAGAGATCGAGCTCCCGTTGGTCCTCGTAGCCCGACAGCGTCGGAAAGAGCCAGAACGACAACAGATGGCTGCGCTCGAAACCAAGGTCCACCTGCTCGAGCTGATGCAGGCTGCGCAGCAGCAGTCCGGTCACGATCAGCACGCCCAGCGAAATCGCCACCTGCGGCACGATGAGGACGCGCCTCGATCGCAACTGCCTACCGGTCGCGGTCGGCGACTGGCCATGCAAGCCGGCCGAGATCTTGCCCCCAGACGAGCGCAGCGCCGGAACCAGGCCGAACAGAACTCCAGCCGCGATGGAAAGAACGGCGGTGAAGACCAGGACTGTGCGGTCCACTCCGATCCCCAGCGCGGAGGCATCCGCATTGCCCCGCAGAATCAGCGCGAACACGCGTACTAGCGGCACCGACATTGCAAGGCCCAGCGCGCCTCCGCACGCCGCCAGCAAAAGATTTTCCGTAAGCAGTTGGCGGACGATCCGGCCGCGCCGCGCGCCCAGCGCGAGGCGCACAGCCATCTCCCGGCCGCGCGACATACCGCGCTCCAGCAGAAGATTCGCCAGGTTCACGCACACCATAAGCAACACCAATGCGACCACTGCCTCCACCAGCCGCAGTTGAACCACGAAGCGCCGGTCGAACTCCAGCTCCCCCTGCCTTGCCGGAGAGACTACGATTGTGCGCCGCAGCAGTGCCCGCTGCTCCTGCGGGTCGTTCACCTTCTTGGCTTCCGGCATCAGCCACTGGTGATATGTCAGGTTCAGATCAGCTTCCGCCTCTTTTCGATCCACGCCCCCGTCCAGTCGTCCGAACAGGGCGAAGGTGGTGTTGTCTTTGAGCGTAAGGTGCGCGTGCCATTGCGCCGGTACCGTGATCAATCGAAGCCATACCCGACATCACCGGCCAGTTGAAGGTTCGGGCCGACAAAATCGTCGAGGGCAAGGTGATCGTGATGGGTGTGGGGCCGTGGACTTACGATCCAGAGCGGCAAACACTCTCCTTTCAATGGAACCAGCAGGTCTGGCTGCTGACCGTAAAAGGCGATCGGATTGACGGCACGCTTACCATGCCCGATAACATTGTGTTTCGGCGCATGACGCTGACGCGCGACCATCCGCAGCCGCATTGAATTGTCGGACAGATCATGACGCTGTCTCCATCACACGCACGATTGCGCTCAGCATCCGTTCAAATTCGGCCTGCTCCGTCTTCAACTGCTTGCGCCCCGCGGCGGTCAGCTTGTAATAGCGCGCGCGGCGATTGTTTTCCGTCTGTTTCCATTCGCCCGCAACCCAACCCTTCGCGAGCAACCTCTGCAGGCCAGGGTAGAGCGTGCCTTCTTCGATCTGGAACACATCGCCCGAAATCTGCCGCAGCCGCTGCGCGATGCCATATCCGTGCATCGGTTCCAGCGACAATGCTTTCAACAGCAGAAGGTCGAGCGTTCCGGGTAACAGTTCCGCCTTCGATGTCATTCCATAGGCAGCCTACCCTAGGGAGCCTAGGTAAGCGAATACATTTGTGACGAATGGCCGGGAGAACACAACGTGTCAGCTCTCGATGTACTCCCAAAAGGAATCTGCCAGCTCGGCGCCATGTTCGTTCAGGATGCGCCGCGCCGCGCGCTCCACCTCTTCCACCAGTCCGTGCAGGTAGTCGCGCGACCGCGACAGCGCGACCACGCCGATGGTGGCGGAGTTCCACGCTACCGCCTCGTCCAGCTCGGCCACCGAGATGTTATAGCCCTGCCGCAGTTGATCCTTCAGCGAGCGCACCACCTGGCGGCGGTCCTTCAGGGACTGCGCGTGCTCGATGCGGACTTCGAGGGTAAGTTGCGCGACCGGCATGATTTGCAAACTGAATGCACGCCCAGTGTAAGCCCCATCGATGGCCAGCCGAAAGCTTTCTTTATGGAGGAACCCCGCGCCAGCGGGCGTTCAATCTGTGAACTGCGCGACCTGTTCGGCGGCCGGCTGCCGCGTGAACACGCTGACCGCCACCATTGCGACCAGGGCCGCCGCCAGCGCAGGAAGAATCGCATCCCGGTTCGCCAGCATATCCGGGACGTGGCGCTTCACCCACGGTGCGTCCCAGCTCAGGGTTACCACGGTTCCCGCCGCAATGGCCGCCACCGCTCCCCAGGCTGTCACGCGCTTGGAATAGAACGCCGCCAGCACCACTGGCGTCAGCGCCGCCGAGTAGATGGTGTACGCCCATAGCATCTTCTGGAGAATGCTCTCGGCGTACACCGCCTGGTAAAGCGCCCAGCAGCCCAGCAGCACCACCGCCAGCCTCGACACCATCAGCACCCGCTTGTTCGAGGCGCCCGGCATGATGTAGCGTACGAACACGTCGTTGACCAGGTTGGTCGCCGGCGAGAACAGATAATTCGAGGCGGTGGAGATGACCTTGGCAAATACCGCCCCCAGCAGAATCGCTCCCATCAGCGCCGGAAGACCATTCCGCGCGGTGTAGGGAATGATCTCGCGCGGATGGAGCGCCACTTCGCCGGTTGGATAGAGCGCCCGGCCGAAGACCGCGATGGCTACGATGAGCGTCTCCAGCACCAGCGTGCCCGCAATCCATCCCACCACCGAGATCCGCGCATCCTTTTCGCTCCTGGCGGAGAAGAACTTCTGGTACATCACCTGGTTGCCGAGCATCAGCAGCATGGTAGGAACGAGGAATTCGAGCGCGCGGAGAAAGCCGGCCGATGCCGAGCGCCCCGCCAGGCCGTTTGTGGAGCCAAAGTTGCCGAAGAGAGTGAAGTAGGCCGGGGGAAGGGCTTGGTGGATCCCCGACCAGCCGCCCGCTTTGGCCAGCAGGTACGGCGCGGCGACGATGCAGATGACCGTGACCAGGCTGCCGATCGCCACGTCCATGTAGGCGACCGACGACATGCCGGCCAGCGCCGTGGTCAAGATCACGAACGCCGCAATGATGAAGGTGCCCAATTCTGAAGTTACCTCGTTGGGGAAGATGAGGTGCAGCACATCGCCGCCGCCCTTGAACTGATAGCTGGTGATCCCGATGTAGGCGAACAGAATGGCGATCGTGCCCAGCACCCGGGCGGTCTGGTTGTAGCGCGCCTCCAGCAGGTCCGGAAGCGTGAACTGAGCGAATTTCCGGGCCCGGGGAGCGATGAAATAGATCAGCAGCAGCCCCAGCCACCCGCCTGCCGGTTGCCAGAGCGCGGCAAATCCGTTTTTGTAGGCGTTTTCAGCCCCGGCAAACAGCGACCCGGCCCCGATCCACGACGTGAGCAGCGTCAGAACCAGCACCAGCGCCGGCAGTGATCGGCCGGCGACGAGGTAGTCGGCCTTAGTCTTTACCCGCGAGGTGCGGTAGATGGCGACCCCCAGCAACACGGCGACAATGATCGCCAGCACCACGACGTAGAGTTGTGACATCCGGTGTACCTCGAGCAACATTTCCGTGGTTCTGGAGCAGTGTACCGGAATGGGTGCGCTGCGTGGTTGCCGGCGGTAGTGTCCTTAGAGAGGACATTACCGTTGCCGGCGCGGGACCGGACATGCCGGCGCAACGATCATGAACGTCAGGCGGCGCCCATCGGGAAGAATTGCGGAGGCCGAATCGCACGCGCATCCGGGTTTGACCCTGGCGCAGGCCCTTGCTAGACTATGTTTGCGGG